>JADFXP010000009.1 GCA_015233465.1 Candidatus Magnetominusculus dajiuhuensis | reverse complement strand
CTTAATTGCTCGCAAACAAATACAAATGTACCTTCTTTAGTTGGATAAGAGAAAAATGTTAAATTGCAATGGTCATATGTATTAGAATATTTATTCATAATCATATTTTACTCAATAATTAAAAAAACTCAAGGTTAAAACACTTTAGTGGAGTGGAAGAAAAGGTAAGGTCTTGAATTATCAATATTCTAAATACTTAAGGGCTCTGCCCTTAAAATCCAGCAAGGAGGCTCGCCCCCTTGACCCTTTTATATTATATTAATTAAATACGGGTTCAAAGGGACGTGTCCCTTTGCGGGTCAAGGGCAGAGCCCTTGTAGATGCCTTTAAACAAAAAAGGGACATCTCTTTACTGAGATGTCCCTTTTTTAACTTCTATATGCTGCTTATCCCTTCATATTCCATGTAGCACGATGCTGCATGTACTTCCATCTTCTCTTTGTATCCGCATCCGCCAGTGCCATCAGCTTCTTCGCTGCCTCTGGATTTGAATTCCTTAACATCTTATAACGATTCTCATTATAAGCATATTCCTCAAATGTCATAGTCGGCTCTTTGCTGTCTATAACCATTGGATTTTCGCCCTTTGCCTCTAATGCTGGGTTGTAACGATATAATGGCCAATGTCCGCAGGCTACTGCATTCTTCTGCTCCTGTATGCCTTCTGTCATGTTAATACCATGAGCTATACAGTTTGCATACGCAATTATTAGTGACGGTCCATTATATGCCTCTGCCTCAAGGAATGCCTTGATTGCTTGGGCTGGATTTGCCCCAAATGCTATCTGAGCTACATATACGTTTCCATATGTGGCAATTATCATTCCAATATTTTTCTTTGGTGATGCCTTACCTGCTGCTGCAAACTGTGCTACAGCTCCTATTGGCGTGGATTTTGACATCTGTCCGCCTGTATTAGAATACACCTCTGTGTCCAAGATCATGATGTTCATATTCTCGCCAGATGCTAATACCTGATCAACGCCTCCGTAACCTATATCATAACCCCAGCCGTCTCCACCTATTGACCATACTGATTTCTTGACTAAATAATCGGCAAGTGAGATTAAGCTCTTTGCTTCATAAGATTTATCCTTTGCAAGTTTCTTTTTAAGCTCTACTACCCTTGCCCTTTGTTCTTCAATTCCTGCCTGTGTAGACTGATCTGCATTTTTAATTGCATCTGCAAGTGTCTTGTCTACCTTTAAAGTATCTAACAACTCAAGAGCCAAACCATTAAATTTGTTGACGGTAAATCTCATTCCAATACCAAACTCTGCAGCGTCTTCAAACAGAGAGTTAGACCATGATGGGCCTCTTCCGTCTACTCTCTTCGCATAAGGAGTTGTAGGCAGGTTACCACCATATATGGATGAACAGCCCGTTGCATTGGCTATCATTAATCTGTCGCCAAATAACTGGGTCAAAAGTTTAAGATAAGGAGTCTCTCCACATCCTGCACATGCCCCTGAATACTCAAAGAGCGGCTTAACAAGCTGTGTGCCTTTAAGTGTGGTAAGTTTTACCAATGATGGGTCTGTTTCAGGGATGTTTAGGAAGAATTTATAGTTTTCAATCTGATGAGCCCTGTATTCTTTATCATCGCTCATGTTAATTGCGCGTTTATCCGTCTTCTCGCCTGAAGTGTCTTTCTGACGTACTGGACACATAAATACACATGATCCGCAGCCTGTGCAGTCCTCTGATGCTACTGCTACATTAAACTTCATATCCTTAAAATCTGCGCCCTTTGCATCTACGCTGTCATAATGCTTTGGTGCCTTTGCTAATGCCTTTGCATCGTAAACCTTAATCCTTATAGCTGCATGAGGACATACAAATGAACATGTTCCGCATTGAATACATGCGTCCTTGTCCCATTTTGGAATAGTTACTGCGATGTCTCTCTTTTCGTATTGTGTAGTTCCAGTCGGCCATGTTCCATCATCAGGCATACCTGATACTGGAATCGTATCTCCATACCCTTCGATAATCTTTGCTGTTACACTCTTTACAAAGTCAGGGGCATGATCTGGCACTGCCAAACGCATAGTCAGCTTACTTGTAGCCTTTTTAGGTATCGCTATCTCAACAATATTATTTAAGGCAACATCTACTGCTTTATAGTTCTGCTCAACTACAGCATCACCTTTTTTCTGATAGGTCTTTTTGATTGCATATTTTATTGATTTTATTGCCTGATCCTTAGGCATTATATCAGATATAACAAAAAATGCTGTCTGCATAATCATATTGATCATACTTCCAAGACCGATCTGCTTAGCAAGGGCTATAGCGTCAATTATGTAAAACTTCATCTTCTTTTTGATCAGATTTTCTTGAACCTGTTTTGGAAGAGTATCCCATACCTCATCCTTATTTGCCTCTGTTGTCAAAAGGAATGTTGCGCCGTCTAAAGCGTTAGCAAGCATATCATACTTTTGAAGGAATGTGGTATTGTGACAGGCAATAAAATTAGCCTTTGAAATTAGATATGGGTGCGTAATCTTATCCTGACCAAATCTAACGTGAGATGTTGTGATTGAGCCAGATTTCTTTGAGTCATATACAAAATAGCCTTGAGCAAAATTATCTGTCTCTGTTCCAATAATCTTAATGGTGTTTTTATTTGCGCCAACAGTTCCATCTGCGCCAAGTCCATAGAATAATGCCCTAAATGACTTGCCCTTTTCTATATCAAATGCCTCATCCACTGTAAGAGATGTCCCTGCTACGTCATCATTAATACCTACTGTGAAATGATTCTTTGGCTTAGCTGTCTTGATATTATCAAACACCGCCTTTACCATTGCAGGAGTAAAGTCCTTTGAACCAAGTCCATAACGTCCGCCAACTATCTTTGGCATCTTCTTCAAGTTTGCGGTTCCATTATCAATTGCCTCAGCAAGGGCTGCCCTTACGTCAAGATAAAGAGGCTCGCCAGTTGAACCCGGCTCTTTTGTGCGGTCAAGTACTGCTATTGACTTAACAGTTGCAGGCAGAGACTTAGCAAATGCATCTACATCAAACGGCCTGTAAAGCCTTACCTGTACTAATCCAAGCTTTGCTCCCTTTGCATTAAGAGCGTCAACTGTGCTCTCAACAACCTCACCGCCTGAACCCATAACAACAATAACTCTATCAGCATTTTCAGCCCCATGATAATCAAACAGATGATACTGCCTTCCTACCAATTTCGCAAACTTGTCCATTGTCTTTTGAACAATTGCAGGCGTTGCATTATAATATTTATTTACAGTCTCCCTGCCTTGGAAATATACGTCAGGATTTTGAGCTGTTCCTCTCATCATTGGACGATCTGGTGATAGACCCCTCATACGATGAGCGAGTACGAGATCATTGTCAATCATTGCCCTCATGTCATCAAAGGTTAGCTCCTCAATCTTTGATACCTCATGAGATGTCCTAAATCCATCATTGAAATTCAGAAATGGAATCCTTGATTCCAAAGTTGCAGCCTGACAAATTAAAGCAAAATCCATTGATTCCTGAACATTTTTTGCCCCAAGCATTGCAAATCCAGTAGATCTGACTGCCATAATATCAGAATGATCGCCAAATATGGATAGACCCTGTGCTGCTATTGCACGAGCGGTTATATGAAATACAGTTGAGGTTAATTCTCCAGCAATCTTAAACATATTAGGCATTATTAATAATAATCCCTGAGAAGCGGAAATCGTTGTTGCCATTGCCCCTGTTGTAAGAGAGCCGTGTACTGCTCCAGCAACTCCTGCCTCTGACTGCATCTGTCCTACACGAGGCACTGATCCCCAGATATTTTTCTCACCTGCAGCCGACTTAGCGTCACATATCTCTGCAATTGGCGAAGACGGGGTTATCGGATAAATAGTTACTATCTCATTGACGGCATGAACTACATGAGCACATGCAGTACAACCATCAACTGTCACAGTCTTTCTACTCATACTTCCTCCTAATTTATAATTATTTGTATTTGATACCAAATGGTATTAAGCTCTATTTAAATACGTATGCCTTTCAAATTAAATTATACATATTTGTAACAAATGATACAGTATTAATAATAATTTATCAACAAATAAAATTGCAAGTCAATCTAAGTAAATTTGAATACAATTTTTCAGATTATAAAATTATATCATAATGCTTTATGCAAATCTTGGTAAACATCTCTACCAGCCCTCGTCCAAGCACATAGATAATTTCATTATTTAAATAATTATCCGTTGATTTATCAAAGAGTATCTTTAATTTTGACTCAAAGGGAATCTCTCCTTTAAGCTGCTTCTCAGCCTTCCAGTACATCACCAAAAACGGCACCTTTGGAAATGGAGAGATTATCCATGATATATCGGCATTTTCAATATGTATGGCTTTTCCTTTAAATATTGTAAATATATCCTCAAGAAACCCCTCATGTTTATCTGCAAGGTCTCTTAGAGGTTCTTCACATCTTTTTGTGAAATATTGATCCATGATAATTCCATTTTTTAATCCGCCATATGAAATCCACTCTCCAGTTAGTTCGGCATTACCAGAGTTTATTGTATAATGAAGTAAAGGCGCCCTTAGCCAAGGATTAACATGACAGAGCGTATGAATATCACCCCTTCTATCCAAGAGAAATTCCTTGCCTAAACATGTTATCGCAAGCATATCAGATTTAAACTCTGCCCCAAGACCTGCTGCAACACTTTGAAAATCAACTAAGGCAATCTTTTCTTTAAGAGGGTCTATTAATTTTTCAATATCTTCCCTTTGATCCCTTACCCTAATAGCTCCTTCTATCTTAGACAAGGTTTTAACATCAAGATGCGGACAATCTGAGAGTTTACGCTCACCATTCATCACTGACACTGCAAATCCCATACAAGAACGCACCTTACAGTCACCGCAATTAGTCTTATTCAATAATTTATATATATCTATCTGATTCATTGTTATAAAATTACAAAACAATCAACTAAAAGTCAATAAAAATTGATTGTGTATTTTTGCTGGCATATGATAATATAAATAAGAACTTATTGAAGACGCAGTCTTCAAACTCCATTAAAGAGGGGTGTCTATAAAATGATTCCATCTATAAAAAATGAAACAAACAAAAATTCTTATTTAATATTATTTGCATTTATCACGTTATTATCTTTAACTATTATGAATTATGGATGTGCCAGCTATAAACAAGCCCTTGAAGCAAATGGCATAGAATATTCTGGAGACAGTTTTATAAGACAGGCTGCTCGAGGGAATATTGATAATGTAGCTCTATTTATAAAGTCAGGCATAGATATTAATTTCAAAGATCAAACAAATTCAACTGCGTTAATGCGCGCATCTGCAAATGGTCAGACCGAAGTAGTAAAACTCCTGATAGAAAAAAGAGCTGATATTAATGCAGTAGATAATAGCAGTTCAACTGCCTTGATGCACGCTACATATAATAATCATGCTGACATTGTAAAACTTTTCATTAGAAGAAAAGCCGACCTGAATGTAAAAAACAAAAGCAATGAAACTGCCTTGAGATACGCTACAAGAGTTAATTATGTTGAAATAATGATGCTGCTAAATAATGCTGGTGCAAGCGAATAATTATTTTATACACAATTAAACGATTCTTTAAGTTTATCCTATAACATAGGGCTTAACGGGCTTAACTATGAATAGAAAAATATTAAGAATATTAAGCCAGTTCCTTGTGCTGTCTATTGTATTAATGCTTCCAATATTTAACGTCTTACGGTTTGACATTAATACAACAGAACTTTACTTGTTAGGACAGGCATGGTCTTTTAGCACAAGCGGCGGAGGATATATATCTGGCAGTTCAACTCTAAATCATGGAAACAGTTCACTTAATTTTCTAATCAAAGGAGTTCTTCCTTGGTTTCTTTTCCTGCTTTCATTTCCAATATGGGGGGCAATATTAGGCAGATTTTTCTGCGGATGGCTCTGCCCTGTCAGCACTATAATGGAATGGGGAGATGCCCTTATTAAACAAATTAAAAGAACCCTTAAATACTTTAGCGCAAGCAGCGACAGAGATTTTAAGGACTTGTTTTACGGACTGCTCTCTGGTTTAATATCATTAATAACGCTTATATTTATCAGTATTATCTTTTCAGGATTCTTTATTGCTCCAAGAGATATTTTTAGGCAGATTATTACACTAAACCTAACATCAAATCTTATATTCACGACATTAGGAATGGCAGGGCTGGTAGTTGCAACAGTATTATTTGCAAAGAGACTTCTGTGTAATTATGTATGTATATTTGGTCTTGTTCAGATGCTTGCAGCCATTGTAAGTCCAATATCAATGAGGGTTAGATTTGACAGAAAAAACGGCAAAAACTGCACAAATTGCAGAGGATGCGAAAATGCTTGTCTTATGGGTCTAAAACCACGAACACTAATAAAAATGTCTACCTCATGTATAAACTGCGGTGAATGTATGACTGCCTGCGAAAAAGAACTTGGGGTTGGGATGAAATTGTTTCATTATAGGTTTGGTAAAGGTAACCCTTTAAGGGGCACCGCCCCTTAAAAATCCCCGCAAAGGGACTCGTACCGGGGGTCTAAGACCCCTTGAACCCATTATATACCCAGCTTACTGATAGAATAACGCTTTAGCTTGCCAAGCCTTGTTTTAGGAAGAGGCTCTGAAATTAGTGTAAACCCGCTTATCCTCATATATTGAGGCAGCTTATGTGAAACTACATTAATCTGCTGTTTCATATACTCTTCAATATCTGTTATCTGTAAAACACCAGCCTTCTCCAAATCCGCTGCTATTATTGCATGAAGAGTCTTAGAGTTTTTTGATAATACACAAATTTCTTTAATTATAGGAATAGATGAGTATTTTAGCTCCACATCTTCTGGGTATACATTTTTACCAGAACTTAGAACTATAACATCCTTAAGCCTTCCTGTTATGTAAAGATACCCATCCTCATCCATATAACCAATATCGCCAGTATGAAGCCATCCCTCTTCATCAACAAGCAAACCGGGTTGTTCATTTGCACCATAATATCCCTTAAATACCATAGGACCTTTGACAAGTACCTCTCCGTCATCTCTACCATTAACTGGTGCAGCAATACGTATCAAAGCTCCAATTATCGGCTTGCCTACAGAACCAATCTTTCTCTTTTCAAGCGGATTAAAACTAACAATAGGAGAGGTCTCAGAAAGTCCATAGCCCTCTGAAATGGTAAAGCCATAAGCATCAAACCGCTTAATGTATTCAGGCATCAGCTTAGCTCCTCCAGAGAAAGAAAACCTAAACTGACTTCCAAATTCATCGTGAATTGAACTAAAAAACTTCTTGCCGATATTTAAACCTATTCGCTTCCTGATATTACCAGAGACAATCTTTAATCCTAAGGCAATCATCCTTTGAGGGAACGGCAAGGCGTCAATCTTATTATCTATCTCATGAAGCAGCATCTCAAATATTCTTGGAACAGCAACCAGAACAGTAGTACGTGTTTCCTTAATAGAGCGAAGCAATTCCCGTCCTTTTAATGCAATGGGGAAATTAAAGGTAAGTCCATAGGTAATTGATATAAAAAAATTAACAGTAAAGGCATAAGTATGATAAAGAGGCAGCACACAAATCATGCTATCAGAACGGTTAATGATGCCTGAGTCTAAAAATGCCTTTCCATCAGAGATTATGTTTAGATGAGTGAGCATAACTCCCTTTGGCTGACCAGTAGTGCCTGAAGTGAAAATTATAGATGCAGTTTCTTCCGTTGATAAAGGCGGAATATCTCTCCAACGCACTAATAATTTTTGAGATCCCTCCCATATATCTCTAAACTCAATGGACGCAAATGAGATTACATCTACATTATTAGTAAGCCCCAAAGCGCCATCTTTCACCCTATCCATTGTATAAGAAGAAGCAAACGCAATGGATGCCCCAGAGCTGATTAATATTCTTTTTATTTCTTCAACGCCAAGTTCCGGGTCCATTGGTACTGCAATAGCCCTTACTGCCATAATTGCAAGATAGGCGGCACACCACTCAGGCATATTCTCAGCGCATATTGCAACTTTTGAGCCCTCAACAGCGCCTTTTTGCTGCAGATAATGAGCTATATGGATTACCTTATTATAAAACTCAGCAAAAGAGATGTTTTGCCATTTATCGTCTTTAAAGTAAACAAAGGCATTTTTATCACTAAACTCAATAGCCGCACGGGAAAATAATGTAAAGATTGACTCAACGCTATTTGTCACAATCGCTACCACCTTTATTAAAACTTATTTAGTTTTTTGAAAACGATTATAACCTTTATCATCATAAGGCTTTAATTGTTCTAAATACATTTCTTCAAGGACTTTAACCTCGCTGTTATAGTCTACAATTTCCATTTCTTTTTGTTTAATCTCTGACAAGATCTCAAATTTAAAGTTAACCTCGCCAAATTCCTTCCAGTCTTTTTGTAGATTTGAATTGACATGACTTCCAAAATCCAATTGCGTTCTACTTCTATTCCAGATTGCATCAAGATTTGTACTGCTTCCAACAAAGATCTTACCATTGATAGTATTTCTAATCTGGAATACTCCCATTTTAAACTTTATTTGTTTATATTCGTCTTTTAACTCTTTTTTTGTCTTCATGTTAAGATTAATATCTCCATGGTGTTTCTATAGAAATAATTGAACACAATACCTATATCCTGCCTATGTTCAAAAATAGGAATTTAAAGCTAACTTTAATATAAATATTTTATTATATGGATGTCAACTTGAAGGATTTTAAAAAATTATGGTAAACCTTTAATATATTCAAATAGGCAATAATAATCGTAGACAGTCTGAACAATAATTTTTTCAGTAGTTTTGGAGAGCATTTATAGAGTTACATTATTAGTTTTGAAAGGAAAAACAATTATAACAATTTAACCATTGCGGCAATAACACCAGCTTGAGCCACAAGCATAGCAGCAACCCAGTTGGTCAAGAAATGAATCGCAAGTATTTATATAATTCAATGTCAATTTCAGCTTATTCACATCTTACAGCAATTATCAACAATCCCAGCGCTTATCCCACGCATTATCGACATCACCCCAAAATAGCACACAATCAACCCAGCTATCCTCAATAACCAATTATTACTCGCTAATCTATCCTTTAACAATATCACTCTTCCTAATAAAAACATACCCGGAAACGTTCCAAGCCCTAAAACAACCATTATCTCAAACCCGCTTATTGGATTAAACGTTGATGATGCCTTGATCAAGAAGGCATAGATCATTGGACACGGTATGAATCCATTAAAAATACCTGTCAAAAATGACCCCATTATTGATGCTGATCTTGCGGATTGATTGATTAACTGTGTAAATAGTTCTGATATTGGTGATAAAAAGGCTATATTTCTTATCTGAAAATTAAAAAACATCTTAACGCCTATTATAATTAATATAATCCCAAATAAAAAGGATGCTGCAACGTGAAGAAAATTATAACTTTCAAACTGATGATGGAAATTCTCCCCCAACATCCCAGCAATAACTCCTAAAAATCCATACGTAAATATCCTGCCTGAATTATATAATATCAAATGTCTCGTCTTTGAGCCTTTGAAATTAGACAACATCACTGCTATCGGGCTGCACATCCCTAAACAATGGATTGAACCCGCTATGCCTGCTATAAAAACTAATACTAAATCATTCATATTTTATTTGTCTTGAGGGTTTCACCCTCAAACTCCCAGAAGGGGACTTGTCCCCTTCACCCCATAATCTTTAGGTTATTTATAATTAATGGGTCAAGGGAACGAGTTCCCTTGCGGGATTTTTAAGGGCAGAGCCCTTAAAAGATTACTTCAAATTTTTATTGAATTTCCTATAACAAAGAGACTGCTTAAAATCATAGCTAATACAGCCATTAATGGAGATATTGTACCATTTACCGCAAAGCCTATACCTATCAAATTATATATAAATGCCCAGAAAAAATTAACTTGTATCTTCCGTCTTACCTTCTTAGATAGGTGTACCAAATAAGCTATAAGTGTTATATCATCTCCGAGCAGATTTATCTTTGCAGATTCTCTGGTCAGCTCTGTACCGCATCCCATGGCTATTCCAATGTGCGCGGATTCTAAGGCTGGGGCATCATTTATTCCGTCTCCAACCATTGCTACCGGGCTTTTGCTGTGAGCCGCCTTATATGCCTCAATCTCTCTGACCTTATCTTCTGGAAGCAATCCCCATTTTATCTCATCTGGATTTATAAGTTTTTCTATCTCAAGACCGCCTCTTATGCCGTCTCCAGTCAAGATTACTGTCCTGATACCCTGTTCTCTAAACCACTCAAAGGCCTCTTTTACACCGTGTCGCAGAGTCTGGGTAAAACTAAAACAACCTATCAGTTCTTTTTCCTTTGCCATGTAGACCAATATCCCTGCATCTTGAGCTGGATTAAAATCTGCAAATTTCCGCATATCTGTGGAAATTCCAAGTGATTCAAACCACATCTTACTACCTATATAATATCTCTTACCCTGAATCTCGCCTTCAATCCCCATACCTTGTCTTGACTCTATATTTGTTACGGTTAGATGTTCTCGTAAAAGTCCTCTATTTAGTGCCTCATCTAATATAGAAGATGAAAGTGGATGTTTAAAATGTGACTCTAACAACGCAGCAATTTGAAGGATGTCATCTTCTTTCATATATTCCATGCGATAAATCTTAGATAGTGAAAGTGTATTTAGGGTCAAGGTGCCAGTTTTATCAAAAAATATTGTCTTAACCCTTGAGAGTATCTCCAAAATATCTGCGCCCATGATGATTACGCCGCGTTTTGCGCCCTCTCCAAGCCCCTTCCAAATCGCAAGAGGCGCTGCAATCCCAAACGCGCATGGACATGAAATCAATAGTATTGAAAGCATCCGCATAATTGCAGTTGAGGGCTGCCTCATGATTACAAGCCAATATAAAGCGCTGCCTAGAGAAAGCGAAACTATTAATGGTATAAAAAACGCTGTGATCTTATCTGCAATCCTTTTAATCCTTGATGGATTTCCCCTGATTCGCTCCATCAATCGCTCTATTCTCTTTATCACAAATTCGTCGCTTGATTTTCTGATTTCAACGATTATATTTGCATTTATATTTAATGTGCCGCTAAATACCTCATTACCGACACTCTTATAGACAGGCTTACTCTCACCAGTTAAAAATGATTCATTTATAGAACCATAACCATCTATCACAATTCCATCAAGCGGAATTATCTCACCAGGAGGTAAGATTACTTGATCTCCAATCTTTACTTCAGAAAGAGCAATTTTTTCTTTTGTATTATTTTCTCTAAGTACAATAACGTCACTAGGTAATAGCGCAGAAAGACCTTTAATGGATTCAGAGGCACGAAATCTCGCCCTTGTGTCTAAATAACGCCCGCAGGTATAGAGGGTAAGAATCATCGTAGATATCTCAAAATAAACCTCACCTACGCCGGTTATTGTAGATTTTACAGAGATAGCAAATGCGGAAACTGCCCCGATTAATATTAATGCCTCAGTACCTAAAATCCTCTGTTTAAGTGATTCAATAGATGATTTTAGCAGCGGATAACCAAGCAAGATTATTACAGGCATTGAAAAACACAGCAGAATATATCTTATAGGGGTAGAAAATACAGGTGATATTTTTATTGAACCATATTCTGCTCCATAAAAAAGAGCGCTTATCATCATGACATTCATGGAAAACAGGACTCCGACTCCAAATTTTCCAAGCAGGGCTTGAGTCAAACCTTCATCCCCCTTTGTGCCGGTTATTTTATATACTATAAAACAACCAGCACAACAAAAGGACTCTTCTATCTCTCCAATCTTCGTTGTCCTAGGATTACTCCTAAGAGGAAGACCGCATTGATAGCATGTTATTTCTTTGGAACTTCTCGCATCCATTGTATTACGTCAGGGTCTCCGCCCTTCATCCAATTAGCAAAGTCTGGGAAAAAATGAGCTGTCATATACCCTATTATCAATATAGCCATAGCAGCTATCAACACGATTACAAGCCATGTGCCTTTGCCATTATCATATCCTAAATCATCTCTTTGAACAGATGGTGTGTCATTTTTAGGGCGTGATATCATTAGACACCTCCCTTTAAAAATTCTTCTTCATATCTCTGCTCACGCTCAAGCATCTCTATAGCAGGCCTTTCTATATCCCTAAAATGTCCTTCAAGATATGCCCATACAAACAATGCCACAAATCCAAGGGCTACAAATAGATAGTTAAAAAATGGCAGCGCAAATCCTGACATACCCTCTTCGACTTCTACCATAAAGTAACTCCCTATCTTGATCAAAAAACTAATCGCCCCAGGTATTAAGATAAAGAAAACAACTACATAGAATATTATCTTATCTCTTTTATTCATGGTTTGCCTCCTTCTGGTTTAACCGCAGCACCTGTCTCTGGTTTAGCTGCCTCTGGTTTTGCAGATTCACTAACCGCTGGTTTCACTTCTTCAGTTTTTACTGACTCGCTGCTCTCAGGTTTAGCTGCCTCAGTATTAACTGCCTGCAAAACATATTTTTCAGGCTTTGTCCAACTGCCCAGCCATTGTACATATGTTATAACAGAAAGTCCCTTCTTATTAAGGTGTCCGTCTTTATCAAAAAACCACGCATACGACGGCATTACAGTGCCCGGTACAACTGATCTAGTGTCTTTGAAATGAGCTGCATGCCAGTCATTGCTGTGCACTCCTGATTCTCTAATTAAATCAGGACCTACCCTTCTTGTACTAAGAAGCTGCGGGAGCTGCATAACATTATTATATTCAGAAGGATATGAAATCCTGCCAAACCTTATCTCTTCTCTTGAAACTGGCCTTACACATTGTGAATGGCACTGCCAGCATATATCAGCAATATAAATATCCCTTCCAGTTTTTAAAGCCACCATAAAGGATTTCTCATCAGCTTTGCCAAAATACTTGTTAAACTCAACTGGATAATCCTCAGCAAGCATATAAAATTCCCTTGGAACATCCTTTGCAATATCCTCAAGACTCTTTACAGGTATCTTCTTTAACGATAACCATGGAGCCACAGCCTGCCAAAAAGTGCCAAAGGCAAAGAACAATATACCTACAATAAGCACAATACGGGAAAATTTCATCTTACCCCTCCGCCCGCGCCTACCTCATGCGCATGAATTAACGATACGGTCTTTTTTCTACCAGTTTTATAAAAGTTATATATATAAAAACATAGCCCTATACTCATTAATGTTCCACTTGCTGTCCTTCCTATCCAAAATGGGAATGAATACCTTATAGAATCCATCCATGGGCTCAAAGACCACCATGTAAATCCTTGTATCAATCCTCCAGCAAGAAGATCAACCCACATTAACTCCATTCCTAAGAGCAGCAGCCAAAATGCCCACTCATCAAGCGCCTTTGAATATGTCTCTGAGTGATTAACCTTTGGCCATAAATAACTAATAAAGCCCATAATCCAAAATCCAAAGGTTCCATACATTATAAGATGAGCATGTCCTACAACCCAGTCCGTATAATGAATAACTTTTTGCGTAGTCAGCAATACCTGAATTGCACACTGAAAACATGTTATTGCATAATTAATTATCCCAACATATATCCAACGAAGTGGAATGCTCTCCTTTAATGCCTCTGCGCGACCCTTTAATGTCATCATGAAATTAACTATAACCGATACTACCGCAAGTTCAAGCACTATGGTTGAAAGCACAGCAGCATACTGCGCATACATAGGAATCGGACTCCATAGATAATGATGAACACCTTGAAGCGGATAAAAGAACGCTAATCCCCAAAATCCAAGTAAAGAAAGGGCATGAGACCAAACAGGTTTTTTGAGTATTACTGGAATGAAATAATAACACAATCCCCATCCAATCGGAGTTACATATAAACCAACCGCATCATGTATCCACGTTCCAGTAATTGCAGCGCCTGCAATACCTGGAACAAAAAATACTGGTACATAATTTCCCATAATATATACCATAGGAATCCAGACTAGTCCTGCTATCATATACCAATTTGCAGCATATAACGGCTCTTTATTTGCAAGTTTATATATTGGTGTAGTAAACTGTACAAGAGCTAAAAGAAGCCACACTACAATAAATGGATCAACATACCACGGAGTCTCACCCCAAGGGATAGCCTGTGAATCTCCAGCTAAAATACCAATCGCAGTTGCTGCAACAGCTCCCTGTAAGGCTATGAACATAAACCAGCCAAGATATTTTTCATTCATAACACGCTGCCCTGTTAATCGTGGCAATGCCCAATAGAGCGCAGCCGTAAATCCATTAACAATAAATCCGTAAACTGCGCCGTTTGTATGCACTGTCCTAACCCTGCCAGGCGATAAAAATTCAATGCCCGGGAATGGATATAAATGCAAAAACTGCAAAGAATATAACATCCCAGCCAAAAATACTACCGCCAGTAACACAATAGAGGCGACAATATGCGCATAAACTAAATCGTAATTAATTATACTGTCCTGTTCAGACTTCATACCTTGCTACCTCCTTTCCTTGCCCATAACGCTAAGGACATATGATGTAAGATTCCACCTGTCATTTTCACTTAATGTTTCATTAAATGAAGGCATTGGAGTTCCATCTACCCCAATAGTGATTGAAAGATAGATATCCTCAACCCTTGCCCCTCTTTTAATCGTTTTATACCTAAAATCAGCAGGTCTTGTATAATCTGTTGAGTTTTCGTCATTCCAGCTTAGGTGAAACTTAACATTATCCCTTACACCGTCTTGCCCGTGACAAAAAACACATCTTTCTTCATAGATTTTCTTACCTGTTGCAATGGATGCCTTTGTTCCGACAAAATCCGGTATAGTTGGTTTCAAAAACTCTTTTGTTGCAGTCTTAATATTCCATTTTGGAGAAAGTGTCTTAATATAAGCAACAAGATCATCCTTTTCATCCTCAGGAACAAATTTAAATGAAGGCATGGATGAAGGAGAAAGCCCATTTGTTATAGAATTCTTCAGATCATCATCAGTTGGAAGCGACCCAGCAAGAGTGCTCTTAAACTTGAACAATCCTTGGGTTAAATCTCTTGGCTTGATTAAAAGATTTACTGCTGCAGCACCTTTTCCATCACCTTTTACTCCATGGCAGCCGACACAGTATTTATCATATACTAATTTACCATTAGCGGCATGCCTGTCTTCTGCCTGTGCAGACTTAGAGGATACTATCATTATTGAAAGCATAATCATAATGATAAATATCACAAAAGCCGAAGGCCGACTCCCTGAGACAAAGTTATCCAATTTGTCTTTCATTTTATTATCTCCTTGCAATGATTTTATCATATTGGTCTTCTATTTCTTAACGCTCTTTGTTTTTGTATCAACTACTTGATGACTTTGCTGCGGCACGTCTTTCTTCATTAGCGTCATTGTAAAAGAAACTATATCCCACCTGCCTTCTTCATTTAAAGAATCAGCATATGATGGCATAGGAGTTCCGTCAACTCCAGTAGAGAACGTAATATATATATCCTCAGGAGCAGCTCCGCGCTTTAAAATTCCGCTTGTAAAATCAAATGGATAGATTTGATGCCCTAAATCATCCTTGAGTTTATCAGACTTAGACCCATCACCTTTTCCAGTATCACCGTGGCACTCAAAACATTTCATAGTTTTATATATTTTTTCACCACGAGCTATAGATTCAGGACTTCCTAACCAAGACGGCTTGCTGATGGCAACAGGTTTACAAGGAGGCTCCTCAGACCATCTCGTTGAAAAGCTCTTAACATATGCCAAAAGAGCCATTTTCTTGTCATTTGAAAGATAATTAAAAGACGGCATAAAAGACTTTGTTATACCATTAGATATAACCCTTAAAATATCTGAATCCAGAGGCAGACATCCGCTTGGGGTTGTTCTAAATTTAAATACTGCAGAGGTAAAATCTCGCGGATAAATCCTTATCATCTTCCCGCTTGGCTCAATCCTGTCATTATACATCATCTGGCCAGAACTATCACCCTTTAAACCATGACAAACTGCACAATTAACATTAAAAAGACTCTTACCAACATCATTTTCACCATAGGCTGGCTGAATATAAGCATTGCTTAGAAATACTAATAAAACAATACTCATGACTCGCCAACCGCTGCAAAAACTCTTTTCCATCTTCAAAAATTTCATTTACCCCTCCTTCGTGTAGGGGCAGCCCTTGTCGCTGCCCAGAATACAGGGCAGGCACAAAACCTACCCTACAATTTTTAAATAGACTGCATTCAATCCGACTGTACGCTAATATAATCCATTAGTTAAGCTCAAGACTTCTACCACTTTGCCCAAGAGCGCATCTTTTCATAACTTTGTAGGAATTTGCTTAATCCATCAAAACAAATAAGACCATATTACTCTTGATTATATCACGTAAGTATTGGGTTGTCAACAAATAATTGAAGGAAATAAAAAAATAATTTTGGATAGCGCTATCGCACCAATGGTTATATCTATGTGCCCATTGGGTACAATAGTAAAATATAATGAACATACTTTGGAAGACACCATACCACACCTCTATTTTAAAAAGGTAAGCCAGTGGTGATACTTTTCTAACTTGCCCCAAACCGCATCAAAGAAAACAGACTGAATCTTCTTAGTGATTTCTCCAGGGCAGGATTTGCCAATCGGCCTGCCGTCAAGTTCTCTAATTGGAGTAACTTCTGCAGCAGTGCCTGTAAAAAATGCCTCATCTGAGATATATACCTCATCTCTGGTAAATCTTTCTTCTCTTAGTGCAATTCCTAGATCATGAGCTAATGTAATAACGCTGTCTCTTGTTATACCTTCTAAGATTGAGGTGAGGGTTGTAGTTTTAAGTTCGCCATTTCTAACGATAAAGATATTTTCGCCTGCTCCTTCAGCAACAAAACCCTCTGGATCAAGCAATAACGCCTCATCAAAACCCATACTTAAAGCCTCTTTTTTTGCTAACTGAGTAGTCGCATAATATCCTGTAACCTTAGCCCTTTGCATAACAGAGTTTACATGTCCCCTGATAAAAGAAGAGGTCTTAACCCTTATGCCATTTTTCAAGCCATCATCGCCAAGATATGAACCCCAAGGCCAAACTGCAATTGCCAGCCTTATAGGATTGTCCTTTGGATCAATTCCCATAGCCCCATATCCAACATATACAAGAGGACGAATATAACATTCTGCTAGTTTATTGATTTTTATGGTTTCAATAACAGCATTCATTACCTCTTCCTCTGTGAAAGGAATCTTTAATTGAAAGATGTGGGCAGAATCAAAGAGTCTTTTTATATGTTCTTTTAAACGAAACACAGCAGAACCATTTTTAACCTTATAACATCTAATGCCCTCAAACAGTCCTAGTCCATAGTGAAGAGTATGTGTCATGATATGAACGGTTGCATCATTCCAATTAATGAATTTACCGTCCATCCATATTTTTTCTGTAGCAAGTTTCATTGAAAATTCTCTTTATAATATAAGATTAGTATAGTTTTAAATTTATCACTTAACCAATTGCATTGTCAAGCATTTTTTGTCATAAATATTACTATAAAAACTTCTTTAAAAACTTATTGCAAAAATATCAATGATACTTGACAATACTACTGCCAGAGTTATATCTTATACTGATACATATTTATAGCTTAGGAGTTAATTTTCATGGAAAATACTTCCCCGCCAATTGATGATATTGAAAAACTGCTTGAAGAACGAGAACGTTTAGAAAGGCTTTTAGAACAAAAGTTTAAGAGAATCATAACAGTCATGTTCACTGACCTTAAAGGTTCTACTGCTATTGCTGAGACTGAAGGCGACATGGCAAGCCGTATGATGATCAAAAAACATAATGACATCATGTTTCCAATAATCAAAAAATACGGCGTATTAGTCAAAACTATGGGTGACGGCACGCTTTCATATTATGACGATCCAGCAAATGCCATAAGGGCTGGTATAGAGATTCAAAAGGCAATGGAGGAATATAACAAAAAAAAACCTAAGGTTCCTCTTCTAGTCCGCGTTGGAATGCACACAGGACAGGGAATTGTTGAAGAAACAGATATATTTGGCGATGTAGTAAATGTTGCAGCAAGGTTTGAAACTACCGCTTCTGTTACTGAGGTATGTTTTTCAGAGGATACCTATGAAGCAGTCAAAGAGAATCCAGAATTCTACTGTAGATTTCTAAAGACCAGCGTATTAAAAGGTAAAAAAGAACCATTCAAGGTCTTTAAGGCATATTGGAAACAAGATGAAATTGATAAATTAAACAACGTTAACAGCGATATTACTGACACTGTACCAAAGGAACAGACAATCACTATTGCCCCATCCACTGGCGAGGGATATGACAAGGCAACTTCTGATATTGCGAAGGAATATGCCTCTTATGCCCCATGTCTAATCATAGAAACTGGTGAAAAATCAAAAGATATGTTTCCATTAAAAGAGGGCGAGATATTAATTGGGCGCTCAAGTACCTGTAATCTTGTACTCCCACAGAATTTCATATCACGAGAACATGCACGTATAACATTTAGGAATAATTCTGCAACCATTGAAGACCTTAAAAGCACAATGGGAGTCATTGTAAACGGCACAAGGGTCACAAAGACCTCTCTAAAAAATGGCGATGAAATATTGCTTGGAGAACTCAGAATTACCCTTGTGTCCTCCTCTGATATGGAATCAGGCCCAACAAAGGCCGAAAGTCCTGTACAGCCTTCTCCAATACAGACTCCAAACAGTATGGCTGGCACGCTTGATCTTAGTTCATTTCAAGCACAAGGGAATGAGCAGTTTAAACAGGCAGATACTCTTGAAAAAAATAATGAGCTGCTTGAATTATTATTATTTTGCGAAGACAATGCCTCTGATAAATCCCTTGATATTTTTAGAAATAACCTTAAATCCAAACTAATCACAAATTCACGGATTGAGACAAAATATAAAGGCAAAGATGCCTATTGGTTTTATAAAGATTCTATGACAATCGGCAGGGTAGACGATGCAGATCATAAACTCTCTAACCAAGCTACCTCAAGAAAACCTATAGAATTCTCTAAACAAGGTAACAGATTTTCTATTAAAATAGTTTGCGAAAAGGATTTTCAGATAAAGCCAGTAGAGCTTCAATTAGAAAACCATACAGGTAAACAATTACTTGTTCCTGATACATTATATCCGTTGGAAAGCAATGGAGTTCTGATATTTTCTATTTGTTTTCCAATAGAATTTAGAGTTTTAATAGACAGATTTTTAATCATGAATTTTCTTGATCCAACAGACTGCATCAAAAAGAATTATAATTTCGATTTGGATTTTGTATGGAATGAGTTTAAGGAAGAAACCAGCAGAATATTGATTTTGGGCAAGTAACAATCAAATATCTGATCTTATTATAAATGGAATTCAGGGTACAAAGCGAGTTTCACCCAACTGGCGATCAGCCTGCAGCAATAGCCGCTCTCATTGAACGTATAGAAGCCAATCACAAACATAATGTACTGCTTGGAGTAACAGGCTCAGGCAAGACATTTACTGTAGCAAATGTTATAGAAAAACTACAAAGACCCGCCCTTGTAATAGCCCATAATAAGACCCTTGCAGCCCAAATATACGGCGAGCTAAAAGAATTATTTCCAGAAAATGCAGTAGAGTATTTTGTCAGTTATTATGACTACTACCAGCCAGAAGCGTATATCCCAAAATCAGACACATATATAGAAAAAGACGCAATGGTAAATGACGATATAGACAGAATGCGTCATCGCGCTACCATGTCTGTACTGCGCAGAAGAGACACAATTGTTGTAGCATCTGTTTCCTGCATCTACGGCATAGGCTCTCCAGAAGATTACATGGGAATGCACCTTTCCATATCAACAAATACCTCAATGAAAAGAGATGAACTAATAAAATCCCTTATAACTCTGCAATATCATCGTACTGAAATAGAGTTAAAGCGCGGCTCATTTAGGGTACGCGGGGATATTATTGAGATATATCCGTCATATTGTCTTGATCAAGCTCTAAGGTTTGAATTTTTCGGAGATTACATTGAAGGTATCTTTGAATTTGATATTCTTACAGGCAAAAAAACATATTCCTTCAGCGTTGTAGACATATATCCAAATACACATTGGATAACACCTGGACATAAACTTGAATCTGCAATCCCTGCGATAGAAGAGGAAATGAGAGAGCGCGTAGGCGAGTTTTTACGCTCCGATAAACATATAGAGGCGCAAAGAATAGAACAAAGGGTAAGATTTGACCTTGAGATGCTTAGAGAATTTGGATACTGCCACGGGATAGAGAATTACTCACGTCATCTTAGCGGCAGGCTCCCAGGTGAGCCTCCATATTGTCTAATTGATTATTTTCCAGATGATGTATTAATCGTAATGGATGAATCCCACGTAACCCTGCCACAAATACGAGGGATGTATGAAGGAGACCGAAGCAGAAAGCAAAACTTGATTAACTATGGATTCCGACTTCCATCAGCCCTTGATAACCGCCCGCTTAAATTCATGGAATTTAATAATAAAATCACTCAGGCAATCTATATCTCAGCAACCCCCGGAGATTATGAATTAGGCAAATCTGAATTACCGCCAGTAGAACAGATAATCCGCCCTACTGGACTGATAGACCCAATTATGATTATAAGACCTGTTGAAGGACAGGTAGATGACCTCCTAAGTGAAATAAGAGAAGTCATTGCCCAAAAGGAACGCGTACTGGTCACAACCTTAACAAAAAAAATGGCAGAGGATTTGGCATCATATTATACAGAACTTGGGATAAACACAAGATACCTGCATTCAGATATAGACACACTTGAACGGGTAATCATACTCCAAGATTTACGCAAAGGGTTATTCGATGTATTAATCGGAGTTAATCTATTAAGAGAGGGCTTAGACCTGCCAGAGGTATCATTGGTAGCAATACTAGACGCAGATAAAGAAGGATTTCTAAGGTCAACACGTTCTCTGATTCAGACATCAGGACGCGCTGCACGAAATATCAATGGGCGGGTCATCATGTATGCCCAAAGAATAACAGATTCAATGAAACGCGCAATTGACGAAACAAAACGCAGGCGTAAGATTCAGCTAAAATTCAATAAAGAACACGGAATCACCCCTACTACCATTAAAAACAGCATCAAAAATATCCTTGCATCCATATATGAGGCAGACTACTTCAGCGTCCCTATTGTCAATGTACCAACAATAGAAGGAAGCATCAATGAAGCAGATATTAATAAACTTGAATCAGAAATGAAAACTGCAGCTAAAGCATTAGACTTTGAACAGGCGGCTAAGATTAGAGATACAATTAGAAAGATAAAAGATAGTATGTTGACGCTTGGTATTAAGTAACCCTTTAAGGTGCTCTGCCCCTTAAAAATCCCCGCAAAGGGACTCGTCCCTTTAAACCCATAATAAAAATACGCGCCCAGAGGGATTTGAACCCCCAACCTTCTGATCCGTAGTCAGACACTCTATCCAATTGAGCCATGGGCGCAAGATATGATTATACAATGTTTTGAAGTTTGAGTCAAATTTTATTTACGGAAATCAATACATAAATCAAGAATATTTTTTTATAATCATTTACCGTTAACCTTATTATTTATTATTATCTAAAGCTGTATACGAGACTGCCAAATGGTCCTGAAAATGTCATTTTACTTCCGCCAAAAAAATCAGGGATTGAAACAGTTTGGTACCTCCAACCAAGAGTCGCCTGTATATTACTCATTAAAAATTTATACCCTAATCCGCCTTCAACATCAAAAACATTGCAGGTATAAGTAATTGTTGATGCTTGGTTAGAATATGAACCAAAATTATAAGAACCGTTGGCATAAAGATTTATAACCTTACCCAAGGGTAATCTTATTATAATCCCTGCGCCTGGCCCTGAAATTGAAAATGTGCCGCTAAGTGATGTTGTGCCTAAACTTGCGGTATCTGAGCCTGAATTTTTGATATAACCAGCATAAATCCCTATATTAGGCGATACCATATAACCTAATTTTAAATTTAACCAAGATATTTTAATATTTTCTGACACACTATATCCGAAAAAATCTACTGTAGTATTAAATCCGCTAAAAGGTATTAAATATGATATTTCAGAAAAAAAATTGTCATATATAACATTCAATTTTGGACCAACTAATATAGATGAAGAATTAATCACTCCTTCGACTGGATTAAAAGTAACAGAAGGGTTCCATATTGAAATTCCTGCTTCAATTGTTAAATCATCTTTAGACCAAGCAATGTCAGCAGCCATTATAAATACTAATAACATTAAAATAACAGAGCTTTTCTTCATTATTCCTCTTTGGCGGCTGGATTAAGGTCTTAAAAGGGATTTTTTCTGAGATATTTAGCAAACTTAAATCCTCTTTATACAGTCCATGATATAAAGATATATCGGATAAAATTTATAGGAACTTTATTATAAATAAAAAGAAGTAATTTTACTGGTTGTCAAAAATATCTTCGCTTTATATGAAATCTTATTTTGAATAACCTTCAAATACCCCGTCTGCTACGCATCCACCCCTTTTTCTAAAATGGAAATTAGACGGAATTTACCTTTGACAATAACTATAATTCCATTACATGATCAATTATTCTGTCTACCTTTCAATGGGAGCAGTATATACGTGACATCGTCAGGGTAATTAATGTTTTGATTTAGCGCTATAACATAAAATCTACCCCTATTTACTGTTTTACAGCATTTACTCTTACCCCAAAAAATGCCAATATTATCTACATCTTAAAAAATGCAAGTGAATATGATAGAATATCATATGCCGACTACATATAATTTAATAATTAATTTGAAAAAAGTTTCCTATAAAAATTATCTATTTGCAAATACCGCACAACATCTTTATGCAATATGAGGAAAAACATTTGACTAATAATATTTTTGAATTATCCAAAGCCTCCATAATACTTTCAGACAAGCCAATCTTGCATGAAATATCACTAACAATCGCACATGGACAACACACCGCTATTATAGGACCTAACGGCTCAGGTAAAACCACACTTATGAAATTACTGACCGGCGACACTCATGCCGTCTACAAAGACGATGGTTCATTTGTCAAACTTTTCGGTCAAACCAGATATAGTATTTGGGATATAAAAAGACTTATGGGTATCATCACCAACGATCTTGATGAAAAACACAAATCCCAAGCATCCCATATGTCAGGGATTGAAATTATCCTAACAGGAATATTCGATACAATTGGATTTCTTCCTCAAGAGAAGATTACACTGAAATTAATAGATAAAGCTGAAAGCCTGATGAACAAACTAGGCATCCAATCTCTGCGCGATCATGCCTTCCGTGACATGTCAAGCGGAGAAACACGCAAATGTCTGATTGCACGCGCCTTAATATCAGAGCCAGTTGTGTTAATGCTCGACGAACCTACCACAGGACTTGATATCGCAGCGCAATTGCGGTTTTTCGAGTTGATGGAGCGAGTAAGCGTTGATCACACAATTATTATCATCACTCATCACATTGAAGAAGTATTATCGTTCATCAATAATATCGTGATGATCAACGACGGTCGAATCTTCACGCAAGGACCAAAGAAAGTAGTCCTGACAAACCAAAATGTCTCAGAATTGTTCAGTATTCCGCTTGAAGTGTTTATGGAATCAAATGGAACTTATCATTTTTTAATGGATTCAAAGGGAGGGTCTCAGACCCGTTTTAAAAATCCCTTTGCGGGGATTTTAAGGGGCGGAGCCCCTTAAGGGGAACTTATATTACTATTGAAGGTGTTATAGGTTAAATGGTATATTATTAAAACTTTATAGGAGGTATTAAAATGGACGCAAAGGTAACGTTTGTAGATGGTATGCAGTTTGTCGGAGTCGCATCTTCTGGTCATGCTATAGTAATGGACGGAGACCATGAAGTTGGTGGCAATGACACTGGTTTAAGACCTAGCGAATTATTATTAATCGGTATCGGAGGCTGCTCTGGTATGGATATTATCTCTATATTACGAAAAAAACAACAGGATATTACAGGGTTTCATATCAATGTAAAAGGCAACAAAACAGAAAATCATCCCAAAAAATTTCAAGATATTACGCTTGAATATGTCGTCAAAGGAAGAAAAATCTCTGAAGAGGCAGTAAAAAGAGCAGTTGAACTTTCAATGACCAAATACTGCTCTGTCAAGGCTACTTTAGAAGGCTCAGCTAAGATTGATTTTACTTATAAAATCATTGAAGATGTCCCAACAATATAGGTATAGGGGTAACCCTAAGGCTCTGAGCAAAGATAAGTCGCTCAGCGCCTTAGTAGACGCACGATGTATCGTGCCCCTGCGTAATTTAGGAAAAGATGAGAGTTAAAGAGATTGTTCTAAAAAATATTGCTACTCTGACCTTTATAGGATACAGCCCAATTGCCCCAGGCACTGCTGGAACAGCCGTCACAATGCTCTTTGTCTATCTTCTTAAGCCTTCAACTCTGTTATTATTATTGCTTATTGTAATTTCATTTATAATTGGCGTGATTTCGTCAACCTCAGCAGAGATTACATTTAAGAAAAAAGACTGCTCTCATATCATTATTGATGAGTTTGTCGGGTCTTTGATTACAATTGCCTTTATCCCTCAAACTCCTTATAACTTAATACTGGCATTCTTTGCATTTAGATTTTTTGATATTCTAAAACCTCCACCTGCAAGACAGTTTGAGTATATATTTAAGCGCGGTCTTGGAGTTATGATGGATGATGTTGCTGCTGGAATTTATGCTAATATCGCAGTTGCGGTTATTATCAAGATGGTCTATTAGCAGCTATTATTGTAAAAACTATAAATATAACATAGATTCCTGATATTATAATTATAGATTTAAGCCTTCCATTTTTTAGCTTATCTACAAATGGAATAGATAAAAATCCAATTATTATCATTATCGGCACAAGCACAGTACCTATGAAAACTGTATCTCCCGGAAAATATCTCATAATCTCAAAGAGCCACAAAAAATACCACTCAGGACGCGGTTGAAATGGCGCTGAAAAATTAATCTGTCTTCCAATCTCTTGCGGAAAAGATATAGCTAAAATAAGCAGAAGTTCGATGGAAAAAAATACAACAATTAATATAACGAAGAGATAATCCGGATAGAATTTTTTCTCTTCATTAATATTGTTATCAACCTTAGACTTATTAGCATCAAGCTTTGACATATTGGTGTTTTGTCCCTACAACTATTGGGTGTCGTCCCTACGACTATTGGGTGTCGTCCCTACGACTATTGGGTGTCGTCCCTACGACTCCATTACCTTCATGGCAAGAAACTCAACCTCTGCAATTGTGATACTATCAAGACATTTGACCTTATGCGGACACTCAGGCGTATATCCGAATGTTGTGCAAGGGCTGCATTTTAGATGCTTATTTATTGTATAATGGTCTTTACCCTTTGGCGCCCATTTTTTCTCAATCCCTGAACCAAAAAGCGAGACTGTCTTTGTTCCAAGTCCGTAGGCAAGGTGCATTAATGCAGAATCCGCTCCAATCAATAGTCTGCTATTTTTCAATATAGCAGCAGACTGCTTAAGTGTTGTCTTAGTAGTAAGATTAACTGCCTCAGGACAGAGTTCCTTTATTGTATGAGAATCTCTGGTATCTTGATCCGAACCAAGTATCACTACATTAACTCCGCGATCTACCAATCTCTTTGCAAGCGTTCCAAACCGCCAGCCTCCCCAGCGCCTTTGAATTACAGAGGCTCCAGGAAAAACTACTACAAAATTATCAAGATCTCTAAGAATTATTTTTTTTGTATCCTCTACAAATGTTTCATCCAGATGAATAAACGGCTCATCTACATCAAACTCTAAACTTTGATTATCAAATACTGCTGAAAATAAATTAAGAAAACTTATCGCTTCATAATCATTATGACTATATTTAACAGTTTCAGTAAACAACCGCTTTCTTTCATTTGTAAAAAATCCTATCTTCCTATGAGCGCCTGTAAAATATGCCGCAACTGCGGATAATCTATGCCATTGCTCTGTGTCAATTACAATATCATAACGCCCAGAAATACAACTTATAAACTCCTTTGGATTATCATAAAGATAAACTCTATCAACATCTGGAGATAACGAAAATACGCCACAATTGCGTTTCTCGCAAAGCACTACAATCTCATGATCATGGAACTTGCCCCTAAGCGCTTTTATCGCCGGCAGCAATAAAATCGCATCCCCAATACCTCCTGGACGTACAATAAGAATCTTCTTGTACCCCTTATAGGTTTGAGCCTTAAAGTTTGCAGGCAAAATATTTGTAATAAATCCGCCAAATGTCTTATCTACTTTCTTTAAGATTTGCATTTTTGAAAAATTTGAAATCATAAAAAACATCTCCAAAGGGCTCTGCGCTTTACCCGCAAGGGGACTTATCCCCTTGACCCCATAATTTATAATAATAGGAAAAATAAATAAATTTCAAATAAAAAGGTATATTATTACCTTGGAGTAGCATCAGGCAGCCCTCCATCTACAGGAATCGTTGCCCCTGTAGTTGGAGTCAATCTCTTTAGAAAAAATAATACCGCATTTGCTACATGATCTGCTGTTACGCTTAACTTTAATAAATTACGATCTCTATAATACTCTTGCAATTGAGCTTCATTGAGTCCCCTTGCCTTCATTCTATCAGGACCTACCTCAGCCCATAAACCTGATTTTCGGCCTTTATCTGAAAATACCGCATCTGGGGCAACCATATTTACCCTTACATCCATTCCTGCAAACTCAAGACTTGCAATACGAGCTAATTGATGACTTGCGCTCTTTGTCGCGCTGTATGCCCCAAAGCCTGCACCCGGAGCAAAGACATTTTTTGTAGAAATCAAGACAATGTCTCCTCCAGTCTGCTGCACTCTAAAATGACGAGCAGCCTCTGCAAGGACTATTAATGTGCCTTCAACATTGACTCGTTCCAACTTCCTGAATTTATCTATAGACATCTCTTCTATTGAACTGACCATTGCAATACCAGCATTCACAATCAATATATCAATCCCGCCAAAATTCTCAATGATCTTGCCAAATGCCGAAGAAACAGAATCAATATCTGTAACATCCATAGGCACTGCAATCACCTTTTTGCCAAACTCAACGCTCAATTCCTTATAAAGACTATTAAGATTATCTCCAGCAAGATCGGTTAATGCAACATGACATCCATTATTTAAAAGCGCCCGACTAATTCCAGAACCAATAGCCCCAGCGCATCCAGTAACAATTGCAACCTGTCTCAAAAGCGGTAATTCTATTTCAGAGCCAAGTTTAGAATGCTGATAACTGCGGTATTCCATATTAAATAAGGCATCTTCACTAAGCCCAGAAAAAGCAGAAATCTCTGAGATTACGGTTTTGACATTAATGGTCTGCTCAGTAATATCGCGGGCAATCTCTGCATCATAAATATCTCTGCCTGCACATATTACCCCAAGCCCAGGCATCATTATAACTCGAGGCATAGGATCAAATTTAATCAGCTTATCACTAATCATTTTCTTATGACGTTTATAATATTTTTCATACTCTGCCTTATACCCTTTAATGGCATCAAGCAATTGTTTTCTTAATTCAGTCATATCATCATAATTAGGATTAACTATCCATAGAGGAAATGCCTTAGTTCTAATAAGATAATCTGTAGTAATAGGCGGGGTCTGCGCTAATTCTTTACCTGACTTTGAATCAACAAATTCAAGGGTATTATCATCTAACATCGGCATTAAGATAAATCGCTTAAAAGAATGTACATCTTTAGACCGTCCAGTCAAGATTCCTCGAAGGATTGGGGCAATCATTTTATATCTTTCAATACCTAAAGAAGTTGAATTAGTTTTTGGTTTAGCTGATATTTTTTTATTAATAAATTTCTCTGCCTTAGTGACAAGATTGATGGTTAAATCATATGATTCTTTTGCTGTCTCGCCCCAAGTAATTAGTCCATGGTGCATAAGTATCATAGCCTTGCTTTTAGGGGAAGCATCAAAGGCATCTGCACAAGCCTTAGCAAGTTTAAAGCCCGGAGTAAAATAATCTAAAATAATAACATCATCGCCAAGGGCTTCCTTGATCAATTCCTTAGCATTAGAAGCAGAGGCAAGGACTAAAATGGAGTCAGGATGGGTATGATCTATAAATTTAGCATTAATATTTGCATGAACTAAGGTTTCAAGGGAAGGATTATCAGAAAGGTGATCAAACATATGGGTTTTAAATTCATTAATCATCTCTAAATCTGTAAGATCCTCTAATGAGCGCAATTTTATCAGATGATTTAGGTCAAGCCCTGTAAGTCCAGAGGGATCAAATTTTGCCATATCCTTACCTGATGCCTTAATATATAAGGCAGGAATGGTTTCGCCAAGGATATTAGTATAGGTAGTCTTGACAGAGGTATTGCCTCCTCCGTGCATAACAAGTGTTTTTTCCAGACCAAGAAGCTGGGTTGAGTATGTGCGAAGAGCGAGGTCGTGGTTAAATTGACCTTCAAATATTTCTAAGAGGCTGTCTACTACGTTTTGTGTCCATCTGTTTTTCATGTTATCCTGCCTTTTCTGTTTGAGATTTATTTTATACAATTATTTTCATTGAAGCATAGATTTCAATCTATCAAATTGAAATCTCCTCGTCATTATCCTCGCCATTTGCTTGATAATTAAACTCTACTTTGCTAAATAATCTTCAACAACTACATATACAGCATACAAATTTGCAAAACTCCCACGAGCTTTAGCACCTATATTTACTGATTTAGTTTTAATATTTATGTATTGTAATAGATGACTTTTATCAAAAATATCAACACTTGTGTTATCAAAATGCCTTTTTAGGATTTCATTAATTTTAGTTGTAAATTCATATACCATAGTTATTGACTAAATAAAGATAGTCCTCATCTTTAGTCCACTTATCTATATAACCGTTAAAATTCTTTCCTATGTTATACGGAGGGTCAGCAAAAATTAAATCTATAGAACAATCCTCTATTGAATCTAACGCAAGCATAGCATCACCCATGATAATTTTATGGTCATTATTTCCAAAGTGTTTTAACTCATTCATAAATCTCTTCAAACCCATTGGTTTCATTTACCTTGCATCTCTAAAATATCCCCTGTAAAAAATTCAGAATACCTTTTAGCGTCATCTTCATTTATTGCTTTAATCCTTACACTATATGATTTAGATAATACTACTTCATAAGTATTCATATATAACCTTTAATATACAATAACTCTTATTTAAAAACACATGCGGGTTAGAATGGTACAATAGCACCAAACCCGATTATAAACCCGCATTCTATATCTATAAATAATCCATCAACCACTCTAAATACTACAATACTGCGCATCATAATCCGCAAGCTCTGTAATCGTCGGATTCATCCCGCACACAGGGCAATCAGGATTCTTAGGCACCTTCACAGTTCTAAACGTCGTCTTCAAGGCATCATATATCAATAATTTCCCGCTTAATGGCTCGCCCTTTCCAATTATCAGCTTTATAACCTCCATAGCCTGAAGCCCTCCAATTATCCCCGGAAGCACGCCTAACACCCCTGCCTCTTGACAAGACGGCACAAGACCCGGCGGCGGCATCTCTTCAAACAAACATCTATAACAATGTCCCTTGCCCGGTATAATCGTTGTTACCTGCCCTTCAAATCTTAATATCGCCCCGCTTACAAGCGGCTTGCCTGTTAGGACGCAGGCATCATTTACCAAATATCTCGTTGGAAAATTATCGCTTCCATCAACTACTATATCATAATCCTTTATCAAATCAAGGATATTGTCCTTTGATATTCTTAGTTTAAGTGGAATTACATTTACGTCAGGGTTTAATGTCTCAAATGTTGCCTTTGCAGATTCTACCTTTGGCATACCAAGCGTCTTTGTGCTATGGGCTATCTGACGCTGCAGATTGCTTAATTCAACCACATCATCATCTACAATCGCTATAGTTCCAACTCCTGCAGCAGCAAGATAATATCCGACAGGACACCCAAGCCCGCCAGCCCCTATCATAAATACCTTCGCCTTCGCTATCTTTGCCTGCCCCTTGCCTCCTACCTCTGGCAAGATTATATGCCTGCTGTAACGCTTAATTTGATCATCTGTAAAATCCACTTTAATCTCCTTGAAAGGCATCTACATGAGGGTTTCACCCTCAAACTCCCAGAAGGGGACTTGTCCCCTTCACCCCATAATCTTAGGTTATTTATAATCCAACTTCTTCATCACAATATATAATGGGTCAAGGGAACGAGTTCCCTTGCGGGAGCTTGAGGGCAGAGCCCTCATGTAGATCATTCCCTATCTTTTCTTACAAGAATCACCCAATCAGTATCATTTATTTTTTTCACATCAAGGACTTTATGTCCGTGTGCTTCCATAGATTTTGGAATGCTGTTTGAGGCCTCTTGATAGTCTAGTAATATCTCCAAGATCTGTCCAACTTCCATTGTTTCTATGGCGAGTTTAGCCTTTACAAATGTATAGGGACAAACCAGTCCTTTAATATTTATACTTTTATCGGGGATTAAATCATCCATTAATCTCCTCCTTCTACACGGATAAACATAGTTGGTTTTGATACTACAGGGAGTGAGTCTATTTGATTTACTGCTCTCATTACATCCCTTTCTCTTGCATTATGGGTTAATACTACAAGCGGCACAGACCCTCCTGCCTTCCTGCCTTTTTGAATTACCGCTGATATGCTTATCCCATTCTCCCCAAGCACTCCTGAAATCCTTGATAATACTCCAGGGCTGTCCATTGCAGTAAACCTAAAATAATATAAACTCTCTATATCATTTATATCCCTTATTGTATATCCATTATTTGTGGATGCACCTATCTGATTGTTTGATGTATTTGCCTTGCCTGTGGCAATATCTATTATATCGCTGACTACAGCGCTTCCTGTTGGCATGTCTCCAGCGCCTCTTCCGTAATATAGTGTCTCGCCAACTGCGTCTCCTATAACACGGATAGCATTAAATACCCCATTTACATTAGATATTAAATGATCAACTGGCACCATTGTTGGATGTACCCTTAGTTCAATCTCTTTGCCTACTTGTCGTGCAATAGCAAGGAGTTTTATTTTATATCCAAGTTCAGTTGCAAATTGAACATCTTGTGCGGTTATCTTTGTTATACCTTCTACATAGATTTTATTAAATGAAAGTGGAATGCCGTAACATAAAGACGCGATTAAGGTTAATTTATGGGCAGTATCTATGCCTTCTATATCAAATGCTGGATTTGCTTCAGCGTAACCGAGACTTTGAGCGTCAGAAAGTGCATCTTTAAAATCCTTGCCTTCATCTGTCATCTTAGTGAGGATATAATTAGATGTACCGTTTATTATTCCGTAAATAGATTGATAATGATTTGAGGCTAGCCCTTCTCTTAATGTCTTGATAATTGGAATCCCGCCTGCTACTGCTGCCTCAAAACCAAGAGCCCTTCCTGCCTTGCCTGCTGCTTGAAAAAGTTCCTGTCCTTCTGTGGCAAGGAGCGCCTTATTTGCAGTTACAACATGTTTTCCATTTTGCAGGGCTTTAAGTATAAATTCCTTCGCTGGATGAATACCGCCAATCAACTCTACCACTATATCTATATCTGGATCATCCAATATCTCATTTACATTTGTAGTCAATACGCCATTAGGGATAACAATTCCTCTGTCTTTTTGAATGTCTAAATCAGCAATCTTTTTAAGAGTTACATCTGCCCCAGTTCGTGACTTTATTAGGTCATTATTATTTAATAATATCCTGATAGTACCGCATCCAACTGTGCCGAAACCTATTATTCCTACGTTTATCATTTAAATAACTTTTTTATACCTTTCGTTGCCTGCCTGATTCTATGTTCATTCTCGACAAGGGCAAATCTTACATAATGATCCCCGCCCTCACCAAATCCAATCCCAGGAGAAACTGCAACACTCGCTTCCTTCATTATTAATTTTGAAAATCCCAATGACCCCAGATTTTTATATTGATCAGGAATCTCCGCCCATACAAACATTGTAGCCTTTGGCGATGGGACTGCCCAGCCTGCCCTGTTTAGACCTTCTATTAATACATCCCTTCTCTTTTGATGTATCATTGCCATATTCTTAACGCACTGTTGATCCCCCCTTAGCGCAACTATAGAGGCTATCTGAATCGGCTGAAACATCCCATAATCTAAATAACTCTTTATCTTTATCAGCGCGCCAACTATCTCCTTATTCCCAACACAGTATCCAACACGCCATCCTGCCATTGAATAACTCTTGGTCATTGAGAAAAACTCAACCCCTACATCCATAGCGCCCTTTGCCTGAAGGAAACTCGGAGCCTTATAATCATCATATACCAAATCCGCATATGCCAAGTCATGAATAACCATTAGTTTATTCTCTTTGGCAAAGTCTACAACCTTTTGAAAAAAATCAAGGCCTACTACCTCTGTTGTTGGATTATGAGGAAAATTTATTATCAATAACTTTGGTCTTGGCCATGTGGTTTTATATGCCTTTTCCATTTCATGGAAAAAATCTATACCAGGGCCTATTGGAATAGAACGCACCTCTCCGCCAGCTATTATTACGCTGTATGGATGTATTGGATAGGCTGGTGTTGGTGTCAATGCAACATCTCCAGGACCAATCATAGCAAATACCAGATGACTCATCCCTTCCTTTACTCCTATAGTTACTACCACCTGAGACTCCGGATCAACAGAGACATCAAAGCGTCTCTGATACCATTCGCTCATCGCTACCCTTAATTGGGTAATACCTTTAGATGCAGAATATCTATGATTCTTAGGATTATTTGAAGCCTCATGCAGTTTGTCTATAATATGCTGAGGGGTGCAAAGATCTGGATTTCCCATCCCAAGGTCTATTATATCCTCGCCTTGCTTTCTATATTCCATTTTAAGGGCATTAACCTCAGCAAATACATAAGGAGGCAGTCGTTTTATTCTATTAAATTCAAACATTTTTTACCTTCTTTTACCTTTCGTAGAGGGTAATCATTGCGGTTACCCTTTTTTGCAGGGCAAACGTTTGTGTTTACCCTTAGGCAGACACACAGGTCTGCCCCTACCACATTATATAATAGCTATGGTTCAGACAAAAAATCAAGGCTTTCAAAAAGATTGCTTTTGTTTATGTTATAATAAACTTATTTAAATAACTAATTGGAGATGAAAAAAATGAATAGATTAAAACTTAGTTTGATATTACTTACAATTACATTTTTAACAGTAGTATTAGCCTATGCAGAGCCTCCATCAAAGCAGTCATCATCAAACTCAAACCTTGAATGTTCAGATCATTCATATGTTATGTCTATGCAAAAGGAATGGATAAATAAACCAATCAAATATGAAAAATGGGCTGAAGGAGCTGATATTGCCATAGTGCTTGATCAGCATCTCTATTTAGCCCTTCTTCCAATGATACAAAAATATGCAAAAGACAATAAACTAAAGATTGAGGTAAGAGAAGGAACATGCGGTATTGCTATGGGAGCTATTAATAATAAAACTATTGATATTGCAGGATTATGCTGCCCGCCTGCAAATTATGACAGGCTGCCGGGTTTAAGATATCAGACACTTGGAATTGCAGCGCTTGCAATATTAATTAATGAACAAAATCCTGTTAATAATGTAACCACTGATCAGGCAAAAGGACTTTTTAACGGTAAAATCAAAAAATGGTCTGAACTAAACAAAGGTGCTGATTCAGAAGTTCAACCTATTGGCAGACTCCATTGTAAGACAAGACCTGGACATTGGAGGCTTATACTTCCAACTGATAACGATTTTAGTCTTAATCTAAAAGAAGTAGGCGCTATTCCTGATATGGTAACCGAAGTCTCTCAAGATAAATCCGCAGTAGGTTTTGAGACTGTCTGGTCCGCAAAATATTATGCTGACAGAGGAAAGATTAAGATACTTGCAATCAATGGATATAATCCAGAAAATGGTACTTCAAACCTTTTAAGCAGCGGTTATCCGTTTTATGAAGTATATGATCTCACAACATGGGAAGGAAAGATTGAACGTAATGCTAAGGCACAAAAATTAGTTGAATATATCTTGGCAAATGCAGAAAATATTGATAAACATTATTTGATATTACCAGCTAAATATCTAAAGAATGCTGGCTGGGAATTTAAAGACAACGAATTTCTATACAAAAACTTGGGAACTGCAAATCAACATGAAGGGGCAACCCCTGCAATACATCAAAGATGAACAATTATTATGTCTATAAAATCTAAAATATTCTCTTTTTACAATAATAAGTCACTGACTTTGAAACTATTATTGATTACTATAACTGTCGGGCTTTTGATAGGCGGAGTTATGGACTTCTTTAACCTATTGATAGTAAAAAATGTATTCCATAAAGATATCGCAGAACGATTAAAGACACAATCAATGGAAGACAGACAACACTTTGATAATTATATCAGGTCATATAATCAGGCTGTAAAAATATTTGTCTCAATTGGAGATTTTGAACGATTTGTCAGAAAAGCCAATTGGAATAAGAGTTCTAATATTAATATAAAAGCTCATAGCACCCCTCCTTTATGGCTTCCAAAGGCAGCACTTCTTAGATCATTTATTAAAGTAAGAATAGCCTTTTTAATTGACCGTGACGGAATAGTCAGAGAGGTCTTTAACGGAGACTCTCTAATCATTCCAAAATCATTATTAACCCCATCTACACTTCTTTTAGAAATGACTCAAAATCAAAACTATATGACAATGATTGATGATTTACCGTATATTATGACATCACAATCTCTCATGGACAACAGATCAAAAGTAATAGCAACCCTTATGCTTGTGTCTCCTATAGATAAGGAATTTCTTCAGTCTGCAATTGTTCATAAGTTTAAAGATTCTATTGTCGCCTTATTAAGAGGCACAAATCCACTGGTATTAGTCAGCAGTGATAATGACCTGATTAAACCCGGCACTGGTATAAAAGAATTATCAGAGAAATATCTGATTACAGGCAAGTCATTTTTTGATTATGGGTCATCAGATATGTATCTGCAATTTGCCTCGCTTTTATCTACGGAAAAAGAAAGGCTAATGATTAATGATCTGATTAAAACAGAAAGACTGAGAAACATCATATCTACGCTTTTATATATAATATTATTTTCAATTCTTATGTTTTTGCTGACAAGACGTATAAAAAATATCTCTACACAAATTCAAGATTTCTCACAGCAAGCCCTTGGAATAAATCTTGTAAACTCAGGCAATGGCGATGAGATGTTTATGTTAGATCAAAGGTTTAACCTCCTTGCAAAAGAGGTTGTACTCTCACGCAAAGAATTACAACAAAATGCCGACGAACTTGAACACAGAGTTAAAGAACGCACGACTGAACTTAGACTGGTTAATATCCATCTTCTTAAAGAGATTAGAGAAAAACAGGTAGTTGAAGCTCAGATAAAGCATAATCTATTAATTATGGGCACAATGAGTTCAATTCTACAGGTTTCGTTAAAACCAACATCCTTAAAAGAGCAGCTTAATGAGATACTTAAACTGATTCTAACTGTGCCATGGTTTGCCTTTGAGGCACATGGATGTATCTTTTTAGTAGACGATAAGCAAATGGATATGTTAACAATGGCTGCATATAAAGGGATTGCTGAACCCCTCTTAAAACTATGCGCCTTTGTCCCATTTGGAAAGTGTATATGCGGCAGTGTGGCAAAAACCAAAGAGATTGTATTTTCAAATCATATAGACGATGAGCATAGTATTCATTTTGACGGCATGAAACCTCACGGACACTATTGTATTCCAATTATTTCAGATGATAATTTATTAGGAGTTATTAATCTTTATACAAAAAACGATCAAATCAGAAATGCAGATGAAGAAGGTTTTTTACTGGCAGCAGCCAATACAGTTGCTGGAATCATTGAGCGGAAAAAAATAGAAGAGGAACTCAGGGCATCAGCTCTAAAACTTGAGGAGACAAATGAAGAATTAAAGACTTTAACATACATATTCTCCCATGATATTCGAGCCCCTTTGGTCAATCTTACAGGTTTTGTTGATGAACTAAAGGTATCCTTGCATGAACTTGAGGTGATAGCGCAAAATTGCTCTTTGCATCTAGAGGAAAAAACGAAACAAGAGTTTAAAACCATATTAAAAGAAGATGTACCTGAGGCTCTGGATTTTATATCATCTTCAACCGCAAGGATTGATTATCTTAGTAAGGCGATATTGAATCTTTCAAGACTTGGATTTGTTGAGTTGACATTTGTTACCATTGATATGGAGTCTTTGGTTGATTCTATTATTAAGACATTAACTCATCAAATAAGCTATAAGAAAGTCAAGATTGTAAGGGTTCAAAAATTGCCTTTAATTATAGCAGACAGGACTTCTATGGAGCAGATAATCAGCAATATAGTTGATAATGCGGTAAAATATCTCGTAAATGGTAGACAGGGAATCATAGAGATAAACGCAGCTGTAACCTCAAAGGAGACGATCTTTCATATAAAAGATAATGGCAGAGGGATTTCTCCAAGTGACAGCGAAAAGGTATTTGCAGTATTTAGACGCGCAGGAATTCAGGATGTCGCAGGTGAAGGCATGGGACTTTCATATGCCAAAACACTTATAAGACGTCATAATGGACAAATCTGGTTCGACTCTATAGAAGGTCAAGGGACTACCTTTAGTTTTTCAATACCAAAGGGACTTAAATAATTGTTATTTCATTTATTCAAATTAAAAAGCGCCTGATAAAATGACCTTGATGTCTCAAGTACCTTGCCTAGTGTAGAAATGGATTCATTTCTGAGATCAAGCAGCATCTTATTTTGATAATTATATAGAAAATCCTCCCACTTAAGATGATCCCATACGCCTTTTGTATCTGTTACATGTCTAATCGTGTGTTCAGCCATATTCATCATAGCGTTTGTGATGCCGATAGAATTATCCAGATGTGTATAGAAATCCTTCATTGACTCAACAACAGAGCCAAGAAACGTTTCCATACTAGTAGTTATAGGAATACCATTTTTTTCTACTGTTAATAGAAACTCCTGCCAATCGGAATGCTCCCAAAAACCATTATGTTTTTCAACAAAATCACGCGATAGTTCTATAATCTTTCTAAAATTATTGTACTCTTCGTTATTCATGTTAAAAACCTCCAGTTATAGTTTTAAGAAAATCAGCAGATGATTCAATGCCCCTGTTAATACAAAGGCAAAAATATATACAGCAGCCGTCATTGAAAGCGCCTTTTTTAATTCAAGTTCCTTAAATACCGCACCAACATTTGCAATACATGGTATAAACATTATAAATAATACAGATACAATAACCTGCACATAATTTAGCAGATTCTGCTCAACCAACTTAATAAGCATTGACGCAGCTACCTCTTTTCTTCCAAGACAAACAATTATTACATCAAGCATCTGCTCTGGAAGCCCTAAATAACCAACAATCAACGGGCTCAACAACTTTCTTAATCCTGCCAGCACACCAATATTATCAAGTACAAATAATATAACTGCAACAAACATAAATATAGGAACTGCCTCAAGCAAAAACCAATATAATCTGTAATAAGTTTTTTTGAGCACTGCCAAAGGATCAGGCATTCTTATAGGCGGCAGCATCTGAAGATAAATACTTTTTTCATCTTCAATAATCATTTTATTTAACAATAATCCGACAATTAAATCAAGTATAAACATAATCCCTGCAACAATCAACAAGGCAGAAATCCCCTGCCGTCCAAGCACATTAAGGCTGACCCCAAGCTGCGCCCCGCATGGAATACCAAAGGTTATTAATGTAATAGCAATAAATCTCTCCTTAGGTGAATGCAGAGTCTTTGTAGTAAGGGTAGCCATAGTCTTACATCCAAGCGCTAGTACTAGCGGACAAATAGCAGCCCCGCTTAACCCTATTTTATCAAATACCCTCTTTGACAAAACAGATAGATTTGGGATATATCCTATATCTTCAAGGGTGTTAAACATCAAGAAAAATACCGAAAGAATTGGAAGTATTGTAACAAGGGCATTTGCAAGCCCAAGCGATAATATCCCATAATCGCCAATCAAGAAATTATATATAAATCCAGAGGGAAGCGCTCCCTTTAAATATTCGTAAATAGGAAGCCAAATAATCCGCTCAAATGTATTAGCTATAAAGGTTGCGACATTTACTACCATAAAAAAAAGAACCGCTATAAAAAAAAGCGCTATTGGTATACCATATATAGGATGACGACTCAAGGTAGCAAAATATTGAGAATATTCACGCGGAGAAACGTCTTGTTTATGTATGATCTTTTCAGTAATATCATCAACCAATCTGCTCTGATGCCCGATCATTGCCCGCCCAAGGTTGCCTGTAAATCGAAGTTTTACATTCTTGATTTCTTGTGCAATCCCATTAATCTCATCTTGAGAGTATGATTTCTTTAAATACTTCAAGATAAACGGATCATCCATCAGGAGTAATATTGCAATCTTTCTGCGGTAAAATGACTCGTCATGAAGGGTATTAATTACGCTCTCAATCTGTCCCTCAACATCATGGGCGTATTTAAATGACACCCTAGATCTAGCGGCCTTTGAAATTGCTATCTTTAATTTATTTGTGCCCTTGCCATAAGTAGTAATAGATTCAATTACCTCTACGCCAAGAAATCTGGATAATTCCTTTGAATCTATCCATATGCCTCTTCTTGCTATTTCATCCATTGCATTAAGGGATATAATTAAGGGTATTTCAAGTTCAAGCAGATCAAGAGTCAACATCAAAGACTGCTTTAGTTTTGCTGAATCAATACATTGAACTATAATATCTGGTCTTTCCTCAAAGATCATATCTCTAACAACAAGTTCATCTTCAGAATGAATATACAGGCAATATAAACCTGGAGTATCAATGATTTTATATTGAATATCTTTAATGGTTGTGATGATTGTTTTATTTTCAATTGTTGTAAGCGGATAATTTGCTACAATATTATATTTGCCAGTCAGATTATTAAACACTGATGTCTTACCTGTATTTGGCAGACCAAGCAAGGCTATTTTAGGGAACTTTGAAGATTTTATATCAGAATTTTTATCTTTTTTCATTGAATAAGTTTACCGTTGGGCACTGCACCTTAAACTCCGCAAGGCATTAAAATAAAAAATATTATATAATATTTTGTTATAATAATACTATTATCTAAAAAAATCCATAAGGGAGAAAATATTAATGTCAAATGCAATAATCAAAACCAAATTTGGGGATATAACCCTTCAATTCTTTCCAGATGCAGCACCAAAACACGTTGAGAGTTTTATCAAACTATCTCAAGAAGGATTCTATAACGGCACAACCTTTCACAGAGTCATTCCCGGATTTATGATTCAAGGTGGAGACCCTAATTCAAAAGATAGTGACAAGTCTACTCATGGCACTGGAGGACCTGGTTTTACGCTTAAAGCAGAGTTCAATAAAAAACCCCATAAGGCAGGGACCCTCTCAATGGCAAGAGCCGCTAACCCAGACAGCGCTGGATCTCAGTTTTTCATCTGCGTAGCTGATGCCCCATTCCTTGATGGGCAATATACTGTGTTCGGCGAGGTTACTGACGGCATGGACGCGGTAAATAAAATAGTGTCACAACCTAGAGATGCCAGAGATAACCCCAATGAAAGAATTGAAATGACAATTAACATAATTTAAAAAGGCATCTCCTTGAGGGCTTTGCCCAAGGGCTCCCTTTAGGGATGGCACCCAAAAGGGGGCTCGCCCCCTTTACCCCATAATTATATTGATTTCAAGGTTTTTACTAGAGCTTCGGCTTTTTTTAATGACTCATAATATTCAGCCTCTGGATTAGAATCTGCCACAATCCCTGCCCCTGCCTGCACATATGCCATCTTATCCTTTATTAGAAATGTCCTGATGATTATATTAAAATCCATATCCTTTGAAAAACCAATATACCCTGCGCTCCCTGTATACGGGCCCCTTAATACAGGTTCAAGCTCATCAATTATCTCCATACACCTTACCTTTGGAACACCTGTTATCGTGCCGCCCGGAAATACCGCCTCTAATGTATCAAAACAATCCTTATCTGACTTTAACTGCCCAATAACATTTGAAACAATATGTATTACATGAGAATATAACTCTGTTATCATCAACTCATCAACCTTAACACTCCCATATTCACAGACCCGCCCTATATCATTTCGCTCCAGATCAATTAACATAATATGCTCAGCCCGCTCTTTTTCATTTAACAATAATTCCTTCCGCATAGCCATATCCTCATTCTCTGTGCCGCCCCTTGGCCTTGTCCCTGCAATAGGCCTGGTTTCAACGATAGAAGGGCTGCCTCTTTCCACCTTCACAAGACGCTCTGGAGAAGAGCTTACTATCTGATAACCGCCAAAATCTAAATAACAGGCAAATGGAGATGGATTAATCACTGAAAGCGTTTTATATATCTCCCAAGGGTCTGTATCAGATATATCCGCGCCCACCCTTTGAGAAAGATTTGCCTGAAATATATCCCCAGCCTTTATGTACTCAAGTGCAGCCTTGACCATATATATATAATCAGATCGTGTCGTTAAATGTTTAATCTCTATATTATTTTCTTTTTTAGGTATTGAAGGATTTGAGTCTTTAAAGCTAAGTCCTTTTTTGATTTTATTTTCAATATCATTAATTAATTCACTTGTTTTAAAATATTTATCATTCCATTCAACATCAATCTCATTAAACCCAAAGTAATTATCCCTTGCACCCGGACAGCATATTATCCATGCCTTTTTTTCTTTATGATCAAATGAGATCAATCTATCAATCATCAAAAAATGAGCGTCAGGAATATCTATATCCTTAATACCAGAACACGGAATATCTTCAAGATACCTTACATAATCATAACTTAAAAAACCAGCTGCGCCACCTTGAAAAGGCGGTAAAGAATCTATTGGTCTTTGCTGATAAGCAGTAACCAACTCGCGAAGTCTTAGAATGGGATTTTTATTTGAGATACTCTTTCTACTTTTAGATTCAACAATTGTCTGTGATCTTTCTACCTTCAAGATAAGATATGGCTGAAAACAAATAAATGAATATCTTGATATATTAAATGGTCCCTTTATACTCTGAAATAGGATACTGTTAATTTCTTTTAGAATTGAATATATATCCTGCGGGTCTGCATAAGAAATTTCTTTATAAATAGGCGGGATTTGACCTTGTTTTACTAATTCCAAAAAATCATTTTTTGATGGATAGATCATAATTAAGTTAAAAGTAAAAAAATAATACCCCGTCAGGCTTAAGCCTGCCACCCCTTTTAAAAAAGGGGAATTAAATATATAAGTCTTTATTGAATGTTTTAAATTCCCCTTTTTTAAAAGGGGTGGCTGCGGAGCAGACGGGGTATTTTCTTTTCACTTAATTAGGCAGTCATAAGCAATCTGCGACCAAGTCTCAAATTCATTGTAATAATTAACAATATCAGATTTATTAACCCACTGCCCAGTCATCTTATCAGTCTCAAGCACTGAGATGCTCTCTGGAGATTCAACGGTCATAATATACACAAGTCCAAGATGAACCCTGCTTACGCTTGAACCTTCATCATTTATAAGCCCAACAAATTCTAATCTGTAATTGCCTTTAAAGGAAATCTCTTCCCTTAATTCTTTTCTAAGCCCTTCTATTATAATCTCGTCCTTCCACTCAACCTTTACAGGATTAATATGTCCGCCAATTCCCAGGGAATATTTATTATGCAAACGGCTTTCAGTTTGATTTTTCGTCCTTTTCAGCATATAATACTGTTCGGAATTTCTAATGATTACATAAGGAATTATTTGTTTAAAACTTTCATTATTTTCAGCTTCATCTCTATTGATAAAACGATGATCTTCTATTATAATATCTATAAGCTCCTGTGTATCCTCAGTTATAAGACACATCTTATCATTTATTAAACGATGATTAATTAATCCCCTATCTAAAACCATTATCTGCTCAGACATATATTTTTACTCCTTTATCTTGCTCATGATATTTTTCAAGTGCATTTGAGTCTCTTTTGAGCTTAGAGAATTATCTATTACAAAATCTGACCTCTTTGCCTTTGCTTCTTGAGGAAGCTGTGCTTTTTGTCTTAATTTTATTTCAGCTTCTTTAAATCCCTTTTTTTCCAGTCTCATTTTTATAATCTCTGGTTTGCATGTAACGGTTATAGTCTTATCCATCTCGCCTTCAAGACCAGCTTCAAATAAAAGAGGAATCTCTGCTGCAACCATCTCTCCAGGGTTATCGGCACAAGTCTGCCGAATCCTTTCCATTACCTTTGGATGTATTATAGCCTCAACCTTTTTCCGTAAAATTGTATCATTAAATATAATCTCAGCCATTTTCTTTTTATCTATATCGCCCTTATTGTCTAAAACAGCCCCAAGAACTGAGACAAGTTCAGATTTTACAGCATCTACTTTTAATAATTCGCTTACAATATCGTCTGCACTTATTGTAACAACTCCATAATGCCACATAAAATTCAAAATCAAACTCTTGCCGCATCCAAAATTACCAGTCAATCCTATTAACACAATATTTCTCCTAATTATTCAATAAATATAATACCAACATAGCAATAATTTAATTTTAATTATAAGCGATTATAAGATAAAAGAGCAAATTAATCTATTTTTTTACAAGCACAAACAGTTTGTACCTGATTTCTCCCCTGCTGCTTAGCAACATAAAGCGCCTGATCTGCCTTTTTTAACAATAAATCAGCATCCTCATCCTTATGTAACTCTGAAACCCCAAGGCTGCACGTCACTCTGCCAACGTCATGAAATCTATAACACTCAATCTCCTGTCTCAACTTTTCAGCAACATCCATAGCCCCGTCTAATTTAGTATCTGGTAATAAGATTACAAATTCCTCGCCCCCATATCTGGCAAAAACGTCAGGTTTTCTTATACTATTTTTGACAATATCTGCAATTGTTCTAAGCACATAATCTCCTGCTGGATGGCCATAAGTGTCATTTACATTTTTAAACAGATCAATATCAAAGATTATCAAAGAAAGCATATGCCCATACCTTTGTGACCTCATCACTTGTTCATTTAAGGCATCAAAGAATTTTAAACGATTATAAATATCTGTCAAAGGGTCTTTCATAGCAAGTTCAAAATATAACTGCCTCTCTGACTCAATAGTTGTAATATCTGTAAATGACAATAGGTATCTGTCATTTACAAACACATCAGGTATTTTTCTTGCCCGCAGAAGGCAAATTTTACCTTTTTCTTTGAGTCTGCGTTCACTTGCCATTAAAACCTTATATTCCTTTTCAGGGGCATTAATTACATCATTTATCCAATCATTAAATATCCTGTCTTTATAAAAAAAATCATCGCTTTGAAGAAAATATCTGTCAATTGTACTTCTGCCAGAGGTAAAGTCCTCAATGGTTTTATTGTCTGTGAAATTTAAAAATGCCTTGTTTAAATAAGTTATTTTTTTATCTTCCAATATCATTATAAATACAGGGCTAATATCTAGGATTAATTGGATGAACTCTTTTTGAGCCTCTAATGCCTTGTCCTTAACCAAATCAATAGAGAATTTTTCAAGGGTACTAAAGAGTTCTTCCATATAAATCGGCTTTTTGATATATTTATCTACTCCGATATCAATAGAAGTAAGCAAAAACTCCTCATCATTATGTCCAGTTGTGATAATAAGCGGGACATCACAATTAATAGCCTTAATCTGTCTTGCCATATCAAGGCCGTTCATCACAGGCATTCTTATATCAGTTATAACAATGTCAGGGTTATGCAGGTTAAACATCTCTAAACCCATAGCCCCATTTTCTGCAACTATAACCTCGCCTGTTTGACGTTTGAGAGATTTGACTAGAGTTTCCCTGATCTTTTGCTCGTCTTCAACATATAAGATCTTGATGTTTTTTAATATCTCACATCTCATAATTCCCCTTTAATGACTTGCAGGGTTTGCCAATAGATTAAAAAGCAACTATAATATAATAGCACTAAATAATCTTTAACTCAATCAAATATTGTCTAAACAACTCAAGCCCTTTTAAATGTAAGTCAGTAAGATCATAAGAGATGGTATTCCAATATGCTAAAAGAAGACTTTCAGTAATTACACCCTTAGATGGATAGCTTTGAGCTATAACATTAAGCTCTGATAACGCATTAATCTTAGCGTTATCAAGTTCAGCGATAAACTTATTATATTGTGTTTTTTGAGCGGCATCTTTACTGCTAAGCCACAATGCAAAGACAAATGGAAGCCCTGTATATTGATACCATAACAGAGATAAGTCATATAGATAAAGATCATTTGCTCTATTACCCAATATACCGTCATTATCCATAAAACCATTAATGCAAGCCTCATTAAGCGCGTCATCTCCTATCAATAAATAAGCAGAATTATTCTTTAATCCTTGCTTTAAAGTCTCTTTTGATATGGTAATGTTTGCCTTTAATCCAAGAAATCTTTCAAGGATAACCCTTAAAAGCGCAGAAGAGGTCTCTGATTTATAAGTTGTCAATATAGATTGGCATGATAATTCGTTTATAGGCAGGGCGCTGAATAAAGAGATACTCTTAATCTCTCCAACGGCACTGATAGAATGTCCAGGTATTAAATTATAAATATTGCCAGAGCGAAGGTATTCAATAGATGAACAAGGGCCAACGTCAATTTCATTATTCTCTAAGAGATGGTTTATATGAGAAGGAGGTCCCTTTATAAATTGATAATCAGGGGACTTTAGCTGACGGTTTAATCCATAAAATATAGGATAGAGATTTGCAAAATCTATTTGTCCGATCTTTAACATTAATTACCTAAATTATATGCCTCATCGTGGTGCTGAAAGGTATGGAAAATAATTGTTTTTTCAATTTCATTAATCTTATTATTACAACGTACTATCAGATCAAAATCTTTTCTGACTCGTTTTAAATCTATCTTAAAACCATAAGCCAAATGAGCCTTAAAATTATTCATTCTTGTTCATCTAAGATTTTTTTGAAAAAACTATCGATATCTTCATTTGTTTTACATTCTGTATAACGTCCAGCCTTAATATCTTCCTCGCTCCGCTTAACCGCATCAATCAACTTTTGACTAATCATCTCTTCAGGCGGCATATCTTCATCCTCAATCTCTTCAATCGTAACTGTAAAAGACTTCTCTGGATCAGTATTTAAACTCGCTATCAAACCAGACAAATCCTTGCCTAATACACCCTCAAACACCATCAAAGACATAATCTTACCTCCTAAATTAAAGATAATCCTATATTGTTATTATATAACATTTTCAACAATTAAGCAATTACCCCTTAACCACCCCAATAGGTCTTAATCTTGCCACCTTTTTACAAAGTCCTGATGCCTCTACCACATCTATAACCTTTGACACATCCTTATATGCCTCGCTCATCTCCTCGCCAATGCTGCGTTTATCGCTTGCTATCAGCATTATTCCCAAATCCTCCATCTCTCTAAATATTGACCTGCCCTTAGCAGCCTTTAGTGCCTGATGTCTTGACATCACCCTGCCTGCCCCATGACATGTAGAGCCAAAGGTATTATTCATACTCCCTTCCAACCCTGACATCACATACGATGCCCTGCCCATGTCTCCAGGTATTAACACTGGCTGTCCCGTGACTTTAAATTCGGCTGTTAACTCGTTGTGACCGGGTGGAAATGCCCTTGTTGCGCCTTTTCTATGTACTATTAGATCAAGTTTTTTACCATTAAAAATATGTCTTTCTATCTTTGCAATATTATGGGCAACATCATACAGAAGTTCAAATCCTGCTGACTTTGGGGACATTCCTAATGCCTTCATCAGCGCCTCGCTTGCATTACTTCCGATACATTGCCTGTTAGCCCACGCATAATTAGCAGATGCCTTCATAGCTGAAAAATAATCCCCGCCCTCTGGGCTGTTAAACGGCGCGCATGAGAGTTCCTTATCAACCAGATTTATCCCATATTTACGGCTTGCATGCTCCATTATAGAGATATAATCCGTGCATACCTGATGCCCAAGCCCCCTTGAACCGCTATGTATCATCAGAGTAACCTGTCTTTTAAATAATCCAAATGACGCTGCAATTACCTCATCATAAACCTTATCCACATATTGTATCTCTAAAAAATGATTCCCAGAACCAAGCGTGCCAAGTTGATTAAGCCCGCGCTCAATGGCTTTTTCGCTTATAGTTTCAGTATAAACATCACTCAAGCAGCCATTAGATTCTATCCTTAAAAGGTCTTGCACATTACCATAGCCGCTTTCAACTGCCCATCCTGCGCCTCGACTAAAAACTTGCAGTAATTCTCTTTGATTCAGCCTAATATTCCCCTTAGTTCCAAGTCCAGAAGGAACTGCATGATAAAGCCCAATGACAGCCTCTTTCATAACAGGCATAATCTCATCTTTGGTTATAGAACTCCTTATCAGCCTTACTCCGCAATTTATATCATATCCAACTCCGCCTGGGGAGATTATGCCGTTATTAATATCAAAAGCAGCAACTCCGCCTATAGGAAATCCATATCCAGCATGTATATCAGGCATTGCCAGAGAATAACCAACAATTCCCGGAAGTGAAGCTACAGCAGCAACCTGATCTATAGCCCTTGTCTCAACAAGGCCTTCAAGTTCAACGCTTGCATATATAATACCAGAGACATTCATCTCCTTTTTATAATCAACAGGCAGCAGCAGACGGTTATCATCTAATCTCTCAAAGCTAGTCATACAACATTTCCTTCATTTCCAATTGATAAAATCACTTGTTATATATTATTATACAATATTATCTAACTTAATTTAGAGGAAGAATCACTATGAAAGATAAACTTACGGCGTTAGTACTTCAAGGCGGCGGGGCATTAGGGGCGTATGAATATGGAGTTATAAAGGCTTTATTTGAGCAAAAGGATTTTGAATTAGACGTAGTCACTGGAGTCTCAATAGGGGCAATTTCTGCAGCAGTGGTTGCTGGCGGCATTGATGATCCAGTGACCTCACTAGGGAAATTATGGGATAAATTAACTGCCATTGATTTACCATTTATACCAGATGAGATTCAAAAATTTATTCCTCAATTAAGTAATCCAGGGATGTATAATCCAAATATGGCGCTTTATTTCTTCCCATTTTTTGCAACCAGTTATAGTGATATGTTCCCGCTTTATTCAACTTTAGATTCACTAATAGATATAAATAAACTCAACAGCGGGACTCCATTAGTAGGAATAACTGCAATAAATATTGAGACTGGGGAATTAAAGGAATTTGATAATTATAATAAAAAGATCACCTTTGATGAGATCATTGCAAGCGGGTCTTTGCCTCCATCATTTCCATTTACTAAGGTAGATAATAAGTATTATTGGGACGGCGGGTTATTTTCAAATACTCCGCTAAGTCAAGCCATTAATCTGCTGGAAAAAATAGAAGACGTAGCAAATGATGTACAGCGTGAACTTATCGTAATAGAGTTATTTCCGCAAAAAGGTCATGTGCCTAGAAACATGAATGATGTTTCTAATAGAATGACGCAGATGCGTTTTGAGAATAAATTATCTCATGATAAGAAATTATTTAAATTCTACAATTCATCCATTGATATGGTTCATAAAATGGACAAAGAACTCCCAAAAGAGAGCAAGATTCGCACTAACCCAGCATTCACTGAACTGATGGGACATAAAAAGATTCATAAAATTACAACTATCACACCAGCAAAACCTGAGCTGCTTTCAATGGCTACTGATTTTACGAAAAAATCACTGACACAGTCTATTGAGCAGGGGTATAAGGACGGGGTGAAGGCTATTAAATAAATATTAGGGGTAACCCTTGTGGTTACCCTAAGGGCAGGCACAAGACCTGCCCCCCTACCTAACAAAAAAGTAAAGAGTATCTGTCACACCGATTAAATATGGAGGCTAAATGAAATCATTTATCGTATCTATACATAAAGAAGACAAATTCTTTGTGGCAAGATGTCTTGAGTTAGATGTTACAACACAAGGAGAGACCCTTGAACTTGCCCAATCAAACATCAAGGAGGCTATTGAATTATATATAGAGAGTTTTGGGCTTGATGATCTACCCTCTGAAACTTCAAAATCTTATTGGACAACAGTTGAGATAGCCAATGCCTAAGCTCCCTATCATTTCAGGCAAACAATTATTATCAGCTTTAAAAAAGTCTGGGTTTATAGAGGTAAGGCAAAAGGGCAGCCACGTTTCACTAATTAAGCAGACACAAGATAAGACCTTTAGAACTATCATCACAATACATAGTAACTTGCTTAAGGAACACTGCTTGATATATTACATCAAACTGGATTGAGCAAGGATGATATAATAAAATTGTTATAGTAATTTGGAACAGACACTATTTACAAAAAATGTAAAGAATGTTTATCCCCGGTTAAAGTCCCAATTACCATTACGCAAAATCAAGATAAAGTTCCTGCCCAAATACTTTAGCGAGTCTCTCAAGAGTTTTTAAGGTAGGATTACTCCTCCCAGGTTTTTCAAGGCGTTGATACGCCTGATAAGAGATACCTAAGACTTTTGCAACATCACTTTGAGAGAGCTTTTTAGTATCCCTTTGCATCTTTAAATATATAGGAATTGAAACTTTTCGTTCTGGCTCAACCTGAAAGATGTTTCTTCCCTTGAGAATAGAAGGTTCAGGAATTTTCAGATTTCGTTCAAATATAGATGCAAGATAACCTGTTAACGCTTCTGCCGCGTTTATCTTAGCTTCTTCCAAATTTGAGCCTTCAGTAAGACAACCAGGAAGGTCAGGAAATTCAACTAAATAAGAATCATCAGAAGCGCTATATTTAATCTTAGCTGGATATTTTATTTTCATTTCAAACCTCCTTGCTTCATTAGGGAATGTAATAATCCTTTACTTAAATCTTTATTACTATGAACTGGTACAGACAAGGTCTTTTCATCTTTCACCATAATATAATGACTTCCGATCACCCTATCCAATTTCCAACCTTCTTTATATAATAATTTAATTAATTGTTTACCTGACATTAAACTATTATACAATATATATATTGTATAAGGAAATAGAATAATTATTGCATTTTAAAAAACGAATATGGGTAATTGGGGACGGATAATTAGGTAACTGACAACAGACACTAATTTAGTGCCGCTAATTACTCTATATCAAAATCATAAATGTCTTTCAATACATTCGTTCATTTTCAAATGCCGAGCACAGTCGTTGAGAACCATCCAGTTAATTCATTAATTTGAATTAAAGAGTGTCTGTCCCCGGTTAATCGTCCCTATAGAGGTAAGGCAAAAGGGCAGACACGTTTCACTAATTAAGCATAAAAAAGATAAGACCTTTAAAACTATCGTCCCAATACATAGTGAACTTGCTTAAGGAACACTGCTTGATATATTACATCAAACTGGATTGAGCAAGGATGATATAATAAAATTGTTATAGTAATTTGGGACAGCTTATAGTTTTACACGGCTTTATCAAACAAAAACATAGATCACCAAAGGACGTGCCTTGAATTAGCGCGCAAACAAATGTTGAAGGTTGCGAATGAGTAAAAAAAATAAACATTTAGGATCAACGCTTAATGACTTTCTGCACGAGGAAAGCATTTACGAGTCAGCTAAGGCTGAGGCTGTTACGCGCTTAATTTCGTGGCAGATTGCTGAGGAAATGCGCAAGTAGGGAACTACCAAGCTGGAAATGGCAGAACTCATGCACACATGCTGCACGCAGGTTGACCGTATTCTCAAGGCAAAGGGTAATGTGACCATTGAAACGCTGCAACGCGCCGCAGCACTTATCGGTCGTGAACTTCGACTTAAATTGGTGTAGGTTTACAAGCGGAATCAGATGCTAATTTCCTAACTAAGGAATAAAGAGTATCTGTCACAGATTAAGTAATCCAGTGTTTGTCCGCAATTAACCGATTATGGATTTAAATGAGTGTCTGTCCCCGGTTAATGTCCCCAAACTGTTGTCCCTTTTGTACTGCTCCCGATTTAATTTCAATTTATACAATTTATAGAAAGATAAAAACAAAGCAGCCCCCGTCGAAACTGCTTTTCAGCTTGATTTCAATGTATATAATTTCAAACAAACGCTAGTGTGTGGTACAAAAGACGAGTTGAGCGTATTTTTTAGTATACCTCTTTACTCTTTTTTGCGTCAAGTTCTTTTCCAAATTTAAAATTAGTCCACTGTGTAAACCAATAATTTTCCTTATTAATAATTTCTGGTTGAAATTGTTCAATTCCATAAAAAGACAAAAGTTCTTTTTTATAAGATTGATCTAAATACGGACAAACCAAAAGATCAAAAAGCAAAAGCGTTAATTCTGTCGTTTTAAGTCTGTTATCTTTGCTGACTTCTTCAAACTTCTGCTTAATACAGTCTTTTAAAAATTCTCTAGTTTTATTATACCTTACCTTTTCAGCAATATAGAATAATAATACAGTAATAGATAAATAATTCAAATTCTTGTAATTTGGTTTATTAAAATCAATGTTAAAATATTCACACAAAACTATTTCATCAATTCTATATTCTTTACCAAGCTCTCTTAGAGTTATAAGTAAATATAATGTTTCAACTTGAGTATACTCAGAGAATACACTCTTACTTAATATCAACGAAATCTCATCATATATTTTCTTGGTTATTAAATGCTTATTATCAAAATTTAATTTACCTCTTTTTAACGAAAATACAATTATGTTATTTAAGATACTACAAAGCTTTATAGTAAAACTTACTCTTGGAGATGCAGAATATAAGAAAAAAATATAATCAAGAATTTCTATAATTGCTTTTGTAATTTTAGATTCATATTTCCTAATATCTTCAATTTTTATATAATTTTCTATGAGCTTTAATACTTTTCGATCAATTATTGAAAATGTATAATTTAAAATTTCCTTAGAATCAATATTTGCTGTCTTGATAATTGCTTTAAACCTCGAAATTAAATTATTAGAGTTAATATAAAATGAGTATTCCGATACAATATTATCTTCTGCTTCAAGGTCTGCGTCAATATCTGTTTTAAGTTTTTCAGTAGTTTTAAAATTAAAGTTATTATTAAGCAAATCAGATATTTGTTGCTTAACAATTGTTATTTCAGTAATTATAGGCCTGTCAAACATTTTATTTTTAGACTCATTCAAATAAAAATTATAATCAGTCAATTGTATCTTATATATTTTTACTATATCATCTTTGATATTTTCATCATTATAAAATATAAAGAAGTCATCAATATATCTAAATATTTCGTAGTCTCTTTTATGCGTATATTTTTTTGCTTTTAAAAGACCAAACACAATTATATCAATTTTTTGAAGAATCACCTCAGCAAATAATCTTGAGAACTCAGGGCCAATTATGATTCCATTTGTTTCACCATAATTATGATTTTGCATAAAGTTATCAAAATAACCGCCAAAAGTATTTATTGATTTATTAATATTATCTTTCACGATCGCTTTGTTAAGCAATGACCATGAAATTGAATGTGTATATATGCTATCAAAACATCTTGCAATATCAAATTTAAAGAGCTTATCATATTTTTTTTCACATCTATGATACCTATAGGACTCATAAAACTTATAAATGTTACTATAATCTTTATATACAAAAAAACTCCTTAAACTCTCATACTCATTACCATATTTTTCAACTATTTTGTGTTCATTGTCTAAGCTCTCTCTATGTGTTTTATCTTTATAATAAATGAATTTAGCAACCTTACTTGGTTTTCTAATAGAAAACGGACTTATATTGCAATAGTAGATGATCATTTCTTTGTACTTTTCATAAAAATCTATTAAAACTAACTGATTTAAGGGATGAATTATGGATAATTCTCTAAAATCTGCTTCTTTATGTAATATTTTATAATTAAAAGGAACAGTTTTATAAGTTTTATTAGGAATTGATTGAAAACAATAATCTTTTTGTAACCCAAAAAGTAGCTTAATAATATGTTTTAAGGCACCATTATTTTGATCAAATTTAATTATACCTTTTTTAATTTCGATTTTATTTTTAATTAAGAAATTATATAAATGTCTGTTAGAAAATGTTACAGGAAGTTCATATGGCAGTATCTCTGAAAGAATAACCCTTTCCCTCTTATTAGTTATTAGTTTTTTCTTATGATTTATTATACGTTTTGCCATACCTTCACGATCTCAGTTAATTCTTTCGTTGTAAAAGGAGAGAACTTTTTTTCCTTAAATCCATTTTGGAAACTATACTTTATCAATTGACCTTTAATTTTGTCATATATATCTTTATTTATTGTTGTACTTAATTTTTTAATTTGTTCTTTTAATGTATCATCCAACTCTTTTATATGTGAGTGATCATCTAAATGTCTATTAGAAAAATAAATACCTACCATAATATTATCTTTATTATTTTTAAGGCGAGTGTTGGTTGTTAGAAATCTAATTCGCTTTAAAAGTAATCTTCTTGACTTTTTTTCTGTTACATTATATCGGGATAAAAAAGCCTTAAAGGCTAAAACTATTCTGTTTTTATATTTATCCATCTTTTTAGAAGATAACCAAACTGTTAACTTGAAATTATGAACCATAAACATATAACCTAAATAATTTATTTGCTTATTATCTTGTTTTTTAGTCATATCTTGAAATACTGTTTTACTTTTATTTAATAATAAATTATATTTAGTTTCAATGATTTCTTTGATCATACCAATATAATGATCTTCCAATACTTCAGAAAAACAATCTTTTTCACTTGTAGAAGGAGTAAAAATAATAATTATATCGTCAACATATCTTGCATAGTATGTAACACCTTTCAACGACATAATTGCATTATCAATATTTCTCATATAAAGTTCAGACAGATACGCACTTACACCAATACCTCTTGGAATTCCCTTTACATTTCCTGACAATAATTTATATTGATCTATAATATGTTTAAGCAATTTTTTTGACAACGGAGTCAAAAGGTTATCTCCAAAAATTCTTTCAAATAGTTTGTCGTGTGGAATACTCTCATAAAAATCTTCAATATCAGTTCTCAATACACATTTAGGAAATCCATCACTTAACAAAATTTTTACTTGACTCACAATATTATTCCTATTTGATTGTTTGACACCAAAAGCCTTAGAAACATTATACTGCAACTGCTTCATTACAAAAAAATGTTCTGGTAATTTCTCAACTGTATAAATTGGTTTACTATTAGGAATATTTAATATTTTAAGATCTATATTATAACTTGAAGTAGTCACTTTCTCACTCAAATTTTGTAGTTCAGATGTAAGTACATTTTCTTTTTTCACTAATAGCTCATCTTTTTTTTTGCGTAATTCTTCTATATCGCTTGTTTTTATATATTTCTTTTTATCATTAATTTCAACATTACACTGTTTAATTTCTTTTGTTATTTCTCTAACTTCATTAAGAAAATCATATTTAGGAAATATGCCTTTTCTATTTTCTATATCAAAAATTTTTCTAAAATTATTAACTGAAAAAGATTGATCTAACATTTTTATCAGTATCCTTTTTTACTTAAAACAATATTATAATTTCTATATTCAGGGAACTAATCTCTTACCAGCACCATAAATTAAATGATACTTATCGCCAATTATTTTTCCTAAACTGCTAACTAATATTTAAACCTATCATCTTTAATGTTAAAATTTACTATAACATATTCATAGTGACAATTTGATGACACATCAGGGATTTTTTTCTTATTTTCACTATATAACAACAAATTATCATTTTTTTATCATCAAAGACAATATTTCCTGGGTCGATAATTAGAGTCAGACATTAATTTCCAATTTTAAATCATAAATCATAAATCCCCTCACTCTCCCCTCACAACCCTAAACCCCAACCCAAAATCACGATCATCAGCCGTAACACCGTCCCGCCAAGCACAACGTGATAGTTCAGCATCTCCATACCATCCGCCCCCCTTAAATACACGTCTATCACTTGAGCTATCCCATCTATCCTCTGTCCACTCCCAAACATTCCCGCTCATATCATATATCCCAAGCCCATTTGGTGACTTCGTACCTGCTTGATGCGTCTTTTTCCTTGAATTATCTACATACCACGCTACATCATCAATATTATTACTCCCTGAATATTCCTCAACATTACCTCCGCTTCGGCAGGCATACTCCCACTCCGCCTCTGTCGGCAGTCGGTATTTCCCATCCGTTAATCTATTCAACTCTCTAATAAATCCCTGCACATCATTCCAGCTTATCCTTTCTACAGGGCAGTTATCCCCGCATCTGCTAAAGTTAGAAGGATTATTACCTGTTATCTTCCTCCACTGCCCCTGTGTGACCTCATACTTCCCTATATAAAAATCTCCCACACTCTTTATTGAACCATCTCCCATCACATAGCTTCCACCCTTGACAAAGACCATCTCTATACCTGTCTGCGGCTCTGCACATACTGCATCAATCGTTGCATTAACATTGGGATTTATACTAAATATAATAAAGAGGATAACAAATATAAAGCACTTGATTACTTTACCCAAAAAAATCCCTCCCTAATCTCTAATAAGAATTAAGCATCTTAAAATAACCCATATAAAATTTAATTACAGAATATCCAATAAAACCTGCAATAATTAGAGATATTACTATTGGCAATACCACATTTAGAACCGATAATTTATGCGTTACCTTGTCTTTTAGGTAAGTCCCAGCCCTGCCCATAGACTCTTGCAGAGTTCCAGAATGCTCCCCAATCTCTGCCATTTCAATAATTATAGACGGCACAGATGTTATCTCTGCCAAAAACGCGCTTAATCCCTTCCCCAGAATCATCGCCCTTTTAATGTATATCGTCTGCGATTCCAAGGCTCTATTGCCAAGTGATTTACATGACAACTCTGCGGTATTTATTATATCTAATCCTGAACCTATACAAATCGAAAATGCCGTACAAAATCTTATCCATGCAAGGGTTTCTATTATACCCCCTATATACGGAATCCTTATTATAAATCTATCCCAGCCCCTTCTAAATCCATCATCTTCACTGTAATTTTTATAAATATAATAAGCTCCCCCAACTATCATTAAAAGTATTATCATTGGAACTATGGCTGACCGAAGATATGAGCCGTTTTCTTTAAACGCCTCTGGAAGGGGAATTATTGCAATTGATGTCAAGATCATTATGGATGGATAGATAAGTTTTGATATGATACTTCTATATAAAGACTGACGTTCCTCTGCCTCTTTAACGATATTTTTTAGGATTACATCAAGCGTTCCAGTTTGCTCGCCAAGGATTATTAGATTATAATGAAGGGTGTTTAAAAGTCCCTCTGAATATAAAGACTCTGCGAGTTTTTGACCACTCTCTATCTTTGCATGTGCATTTACTAACGCAGTATTAATCTCTTTAGACTTTATCGTCTTTATCAGCATCGTCAGAGATTGCGTCAGTGGAATCCCGCTTGAATAAAGTGAGGACAATTCACTAAAAAAAGTGACGGTTGTATTTATATTAAGTAACAAACCCTTGCCGCTATAACGAACTATCTGCAATAGCCTTTACTATCTTATCTGCTACCTCATCCCTTAGATCTTGATACTCCTCAATTGCCATATCAAGCCCTGTGGTAATATTTTTAATAAGACCCGCTTCGTCGTAATTTTTTATATCCTTAAAGGTTGTAAAATGCTCGCTATAAAAACACTCAGCAAGCGTCAAAATCACGTTCATCAATCTAACTGAATCATCTTTAATAGACTTAGGAGGATTATGATGCAGCTGAATACATGAAATCACAAATGTATCCAATTTCCATGACTTTGCTACCAGACCGCCTAATGCGCAATGATTAGTGCTTATTAAATCATCCTCACCAAGCATGATATTTGAATAGTCTGTCTGACCATAACGATATAAATCCTCTGTGTCACCATGTCTCATTATTATTAAAGGTATTCCGCAATCATGAAATAGTCCTGCTGTATATGCCTTATCCTCTGAAACAATTCCTATATCTGAAGCTGATAATCTCTTTGTAATCAGAGCACAGGTCATTGCCATAAACATGCTGTGCTCCCAAAACTCCTTAAATGTTGCCTGAGGCAGCTTGAATTTCTTTAAAGATTCTGTGATTGCAGTTGATAAAATTACATTATAAAAAACCCCAAATCCCATAATCATTAATGCGCGCGCAACAGAATCAACCTTTCCTGCGCCAAACATTGCAGAATTTGCCAGTTTTAACACCTTTGCTGAAAGTCCAATGTCTTCCTTAATCATCTCAGCAATTACTGCAAAATTAGGATTTGGTTTTCTTGCCTCATTTGTGATCTTTGCAACTATCGCAGGCATTGTTGGTATTCCGACGGCAGCGACTATCTTGTTAGCCTCTTGTAATATTAATGAATTATCCATAAAGCCCCCCATAAAATGTAATTTACTACTATACAATTTCAGTATAACTCTTTGAATAAAAAAAAGAAAAGATTTTTCACCGCTTAGACGCAGAGAAAAAATTTATAAGAGCTCTGCATAAACTTTACTTTAAGGGGCTCTGCCCCTTAAAAATCCCTGCAAAGGGACTCGTCCCTTTGAACCCATTATAAAAACATTTAGTTATTTTTAGGTTGTGTGGAGATCTTTTTTATTGATTTATGTTTTTAGGGAGGGTAAATGAAAATTTGCTTCCAATATTTAACGTAGATGTTACCCACAGGCTTCCGCCGTACATCTCTACAATCTTTTTTACTATCGTAAGTCCAATTCCATTGCTTTCAAATTCATCTCTTGATGTAAGGGTCTGAAATATCTGAAAAATCTTATCAAAATATTTTTCTTCTATCCCTATACCATTATCTTCTACATTAAATATCCATGTATTTTGGTCTTCTTTACAAGTTATTTTTATCTCACCCTTTTCTTTATCAATAAATTTTATAGCATTTCCAATTAAATGATAAAAAATCTGTCTCATTAAATCCTTTTCAAAGGTCAATATCGGCAGTTTATCAATAATTGAGATTTGAATATGAGAAGGCACATTTAGTTCTTCTATTACATCCATAACCGTTTGGGATATATCCGTATCTACCATCTTATCTACAAACCTGCCTAAAACAGAATATCCAAGCAAACTTTCTATCAAACTGTGCATCCTTCTAACCCTTTTAACCAAAAGCGACATATAATTTTTGCCCTCTTGATCAAGTTTATCTGAATAATCATTGATTATCCAATCTACAAGCGACCCAATAGATCTTAGAGGAGCCTTCAAATCATGCGATATTATATAAGCAAAATCATTTAACTCCTGATTTACTGCCTCAAGGTCAATCAACATCCGAGCCTGTCTTTCTTGTGAGAGTTTTCGCTCAGCAATCTCTTGCTTTAGCATCTCAAGTGTACCTTGAAGTTCCAATGTTGCATCCTTAACTAATTCCTCAAGATGATTTTTATGCTGTACAAGTTCATTTTCTACTCGCTTGCGCTGCACAATCTCATTTAACATCCTCTGATTTGTTACTTGAAGACTACTTGTATTTTGAGCCATTTGAGCCCTGCATTCTATTAAATTGCACCGCAAATGGTTTATTAACATTGCGATCTCAAATGTCTCATCATCTTTACGGCTTAATACTTCTATTTCTAATTTCCCTTGATAAATATCATCAAAAGTAGATGTTAGATTTTTTATCCCAATCATGATCTGTCTTGCTAAGTAAAATACGATTATTGATTCTATCAATAATATAATCAAGGATAAAATCAATAAATTTATAAAAGAAGGCTGCCAGTTTAAACAATATATATAAATATCTATACCTAAAACTGCGGCTAATATGGAAGATAAACAAAGAAGAATAATCTTTTTGACAATAGTCATTATGTCCTGCCGAGCAGTTTTATCAACTCGCTGAATATCCGCTTGTCATAATGATCAGATTGCTCTTGAATCATTGAAAGAGCCTCATAAGGCTTAACAATTTTTTTGTATGGACGCTCTGTTGTCAGATCATCATAATAATTTACTAACGCTACAATCTTGCCTGATATATGCAGTTCATTTTCCTTTAATCCACGAGGATACCCCTTACCAGAGAGTTTTTCATGATGCTCAGTTATTGCTGGAAACACGCCTTCTGGCACATCAGCAAACAATCTTAATAGATTTTCACTCTCAGAAACGTGCTGTTTAAATATTGATAACTCAAGTTCAGATAACCGAGAGGTAGGACGATTTAAAATATCTGAAGAAATCGTACTCTTTCCAATATCATGCAGCAATGCCCCCATTGCAAGTTGAAATAAAGCAGCAGTGTCTTTAATTCCCAGATTTAAGGCTATACCAATTGATAAAACACATACGTTTACAGAATGAGTATAAAGGTAATAGTCAAATTTATTTACTGATAAAAGACTTGATACTGCAAGGGAATTATCTAATATACCATTTAATATTTGAAGAACTATCTTGCTGCTTTTATCTATAGTATGTGAATTTCTTGGATCATCAAATATCTCTTTGATTGCTATCTTTGAATTCTCTCTAACAATTGTGCTATTAAAATTTATAGATTCCTCATCATTTTTACGCTGATTGAATATTTTTTCAAGATATTTTCTATATTTCTCAATGTCCTTTCTTCTAATAAGAAGCTCATTTTTAGCAGACATGATATTTTCATCTATTTCTATTTCGGTATCTTCATAAGGCGCGATTGTTTCAATCTCAAGCCCCATCTTTCTTGTCAACTCAAAATCTATCTTGCTCCCCTTTGTAAAAACATTTCTATCAATCTCAAAAAGTGTCTCTTTTAATTCATTATAGTGCTTAAAATCGGTCTTAACTTTAGCATCTTTTGGTGTATCATCAATAATTTGAGGCTGTTCAACAATATTTATTTCATCATCTTGATCCCCTGAAATTATCTTTATTCCCTTGCTAGTTTCAATAAAAAGTGTCTTAACCCCAGAGTTTTTGAGTCTTTCAATCTGTTCAGTTGTCTTAACAAGGAATTTATGTTTTAAAAAAGGAGTGGTAAACCAAGACTTATCAAAACCATCTACATACATACCTAAAGTCAAAGATTCAATAGGTATTTTTTCTCTCATATAAACATCTCCATGTAAAACTGCAACAATATTATGTCGAAGTTATAAAATATAGCGGAATAAACAGACCCTCTATTTTATTATTATTATAGCATAAAGAAAAGACTTTTAATATTAGAGGATTTTATTAATTACAAATACAAATATTTGTTTATTCAAAGATACAAGTCTATCCTCTTTCAGTTTATCAGGCATCAATTATTTGAAAAGAGTTATATATTAAAATCATTTATTAATAGTTAATAAATAATTAAAACGATTGCGTTACTTTTATATCTTACAATATGATATATTCTTATCAATCCCCCTATATCATATTCAAAACAAGTCAGAGATGTTTATAGTCTTTCAAACAAATTTAAATACTGATAATTCTATTCAAGTTTAAATAATCTCTGAAAATTTGAAATTGTAAGAATCTTTTTGACCTCAGAACTTGCATTAACTATGGTAATATCTGCCTCATCTCCGCCAACACGCTCACGCAGCAATAGCAGCATTCCCAAAGCTGAAGAATCCAAATACTCCGTTTCAGAAAGGTCAACGATGTATTTTTTTACACCTTTATTGATTAATGTCTTTGAAGTCTCGCTAAAATTCTCAAAATCATTAATATCAAAACGTCCGCTTATCTGCAAAACTGCGCTGTTACCATCCGTTACTTTTGAAGTTATTGCCATAATCCACCCTCCATCTTTATATAATAATTATCTATATTAACATAACATCAATAATTTCTAATATAATTTCCTTGGTCTTAATTTAATTGAAATATCCATTCTGCTTTCAGCCTCTTTAAATAACCGATGAGCCTTTCTAAGCGTATCATTATAATTTTTCAAATTTGGCATCTTTTCCTTTCTATCTATAGCAGCAGCCTTTATTCCTTCTTCAATATCTGCATACCTTGCCATTGATAACGCCTTTTGATCAACAACATCTGCTAATTCAGACTGTAAGGCATCTTTAAGGGCTGTGCTTCTATCTATATCCTGCTTAACAGTCTTGATATTTTGCTGGGAATTATTAATCTGCTCAATCAAATGTTCTTTTTTTGTCTTGAGCTTTTCACTATTAACTGCATGATCCTTTTCTCTATTATCATAGGACGCAATATACGCCCTAGCTTCCGATAGGTCGTCATCTAATTTATTTATCTCAGTCTTAAGCATATTATATCTAGTCTTTAGAGCCTCCCGCTCATCTATTAGATATTGCTTCATATTTTCAATAGCGCTTAATTCTAAATAATCATTCATTTCAAATTAAAACTCCCTCAACTCCCTGAACTAATGGCTTCAGCCTTTTTCTCATCAGAAGCTTCATAGAAATACCTCTTTGACTGGAGCTTTGCAGCAGTCAGAGACGATCTAATCTCGCCTATTGTTGCCTTTGAATCCTTTAATTCTCTCAATAATTTATATCTCTCATCAAGACTTTCTTTCAACTGTGCCTCAAGACGATTAATCTTATCTTTATAAGCTATATTTTCACTATATAAGATACTTGCCTTTTTCTTAACAGAGCCTAATTGTTCAATCGTACCATTTAATTTATTCTCAAGATACCCAATCTCGGCTTTATTGTCTTTTGTTTCCTCAATCAGATCATAAATACGTTTTTGACCCTCTCCCTCCCTTACCTGAGCCAGTTCTGCCTTATGCCTAAAATCATTTATTATATTATGAGACTTATTTCTTTCATCTACCAACTGATCAATCACTGCTTGAAGTTCACGTTTATGAGGTATATCATCTTCCATCTGCTCTATCTTATCAGCTAATCTCTTATTTTCACCTTTAAGATAAGCAATCATCTCTTTTGAAACCTTTAAATCCTTGCCAAGATGAGAATTTATTGTCAGAACCTTGTCTAACTGCGACTCAGTATTTTTGATTATCTCAGTCATATCTGAGATAGTTCTTTCTACATCTACAGTATAAATCCCCTCCATCAAAAGTTCAAGACCCTTAATTTCTGGAAGCGTTGTCTTTTGCATTGTGCCGTTTTTTGAAATATTTGCAGCATCCTCAGCCAAAGACCTTTTCATCCGCTCATCTACATCTATCAGGCCTTTGTGAATATTTCTTATCCAATCGTCATTTTTTTCGTATATATCACTCATAAGCCTCCTCCAATCTGTTTGTATAATACATTAATTTTGCCTTTTTTTCAACATCCTTCATCTTACTTTGAAGCCCTATAAGCGCTTTTTTTGCAGAAATCAGCTTTGAATCCAACCCATCTATATCATTATACTTTGTCGCTACATCTATTTCCATCAAATACATCTTCTCACGCAGGCTGCGGATCTCGCCTTTAATAAATTTAATCTCCTTTACCACCCCGCCTAGAGAGGAAATATGTCCCCTCAATGTCTCTGTTATCGCTATAAATTCTGTATTATATTTTTTCTGCTCAGCCTCAAGAAATTTTATCTCATTTATTAGATTATTTTCTTCTGTAAAAAATCTTACTAATGCGTTTTTTAGATCATCAGAACGCTTGAATATATTCCTTGCCTCTGTACGTTTATTGATTATCTCCTGCTGAAACTGCGCTATCTGACCGTTTAACTCATGATTTTCATGCTCAAGACCTTCTATATCTAATAACAGCTGTCTTTTTTTGGCAATCAGACTATCATCATCCTCAGACCCCACAACATCTTTATAACGAGACAGCTTATTTTTAAATTCTGCCTTCTTAGCAGACCACTCTGCTTCAGTCATATGTGGAGTACTGCCATTATTTGTCTCTGATTGCATAAAACTGCCTCTCTATCATAATATTTCTGTAAATATGTTTTAAATTACCTCTTCTACAGTGTCACTTACTGACTGAACAGACGATTCCTTTAAGGGTTCTTCAGCGCTTCCTATTGCCTCAATTACCATATTATTCTCAGTTGTGTCAGTAATTGGAGCGCTCACTGTAATACTCTCTTCTTTAGACTCAGCAGCTTGTTCTTCATTGATATTTTCACCTTCAGCAGGAGTCTCTGTCTCTTCTACGCCAGCCTTACTGGAGAGTTCCTCGTCATCATCAAATCTAATATCTGCATCTCCAAATCTCTCTTTTAACCACCAGTCTCTTAATTTATTTATCTCATCATATAAAGACTGTCCAGATAACTGGACATCAAATACAATATCTACCCCTGTAATAGCCTTTATCGTATCAAGCGCTTTTTCTCTTATATCAAGTACCTTATCAGAGAGTGCCTTTATCAATGCCATAACGGATGACTGATCCTTAAAATTTAGCAGCGCAGACACTGTAGCAGCCCTGACCCTGTCATCCTCATCCTTTAAACACTGCACAAGTGAAGGAACAACTGATAGATCATCCTTCCATCCAAGAAACGTCACTGCTGTTTTTCTTACCTCATGATGATCATCTCTTAGTGCGTCAACTAAAGACGATATCACCTCTTTATCTGGCGCAAGTTTATAAATGCCTCTTATACAGCCCATCCTAACCCTATAATTATTATCATTAAGCCTTGCCTTAAATAAGGTCACTGCCCGACCGTCTCCAATATTTATCAATGAATTAATAATCTCAGTCGTTAAATATGTATTATCAAATTTTATTGCCTCCATCAACACTGGAGCACTTGAAGCATTACCCATCTTTCCAAGCTCTGTGGCTGCAAGTATCTTTATCTCCATCTCGCTTTCAAGCAGATCATTTGCAACCTTCTCAAATATCGCGCGATCAGAGGTACTCTCAAATACTCCGTAACTCAATGCCTTTTGAATTGCAATCTTGATATTTCGCTCTACCTGATCAAGCGGTGTCTTTGTAGATTTTACAGAGGCTTGAGATTTTTTCTTTGTCTGCTGCACCTTTGCTTGTTCCTCTTTGGCCTTTAATTCTAGAAGCTGCGCCTTTAATCTCTGGATTTCATCCTCATAAACCCTTGCTTGATGAATCTTTTGATCTATAGCCTCTGCTGTAACAGGGCCGATTGGTGCACCTGATGTTGTTTGATTTCCAACTTCTGAATATATATGGTGCATCTTTGTCTCATAATCCATTATCTTTGCCTGAATCTTATCGGTTTCCCTGCCAAACATTCTAAAATAAGCACCCAATGAAACAAAAGAACTCAATTTAAAATTACATTTCGTCTCTGTCTTCTTTGGCTTTGTAGTTGCAGCAACTGTTGAGAAAGTTGAACCAGCAGCCTTTGCGGCATTTACTATCCCAGAACCTGTTATCCTTGTAGCCTTAGCCAAACCTTGTCCTATCACAACGCTTGAATTTATTGTAGCTCCAGCAATTTTCTTGGTTGCTCCAATACTTAGATCATATGAAGCAACAACTGCAGCACCTGTTATATTTAAGGTCTTGGCAATACCCCTAAGTATTAATGATCTATGTTGACCTTGTTGTTCCATTAAATCTCCTCCTTAGAGTCTTCTTAATTATAGAATTACACTTAATATTAATTTCAGTGCTGCAAATAACAATACTACTGCCATAATCTTTTTAATAATCTCTGGAGATGTAATTGCTGCAATATTTGCCCCAATATATGCCCCTAAGATTGAACCAACACCTATAAATATTGCATAATCTATATCTATAGTCCCAAGTGCTATAAATATCAAGATTCCAAATACACTGGTTATTGAAATCACAAAATGTGATGTTGCAGTTGCTATATGAATAGGTATCCCTATAAAATTCATTAACGGCACATGTACAAGCCCTCCACCTATACCAAAAAGTCCTGAAATAAGTCCTATAATTGAGCTAGCAGCAAAACCTATTGATAGATCTGGATAATATGTATAAGTCCTGCCGCTGCTATCCACTAAAACCCTAACGTCCTTTGTTGGATTTGAAGAGGAGGTTACCAGATGAAAATCCCTGACAAATATCAAGAAATAACATAATAATATCAATATTATAGAAAACAAAAATGCAAACACATTAGGGGTAAATTTTTGCGCAATCAATGCCCCAACTATTACACATGGAGCAGCGATTACAGAAAACTTTACGCCTAATTCATAATCAACCTTTTTCTGTACCATATACGAAAATGTCCCTGACAGGGCATTCAAAAAAACAACCGCAGTAGAAGTCCCAATTGCATGTTGAGGCGTAAATCCATAAAATAATATCAATATCGGCACAACTAAAAAACCGCCTCCTGCTCCAATTAGCGTACCTATAATCCCTACAAATAAACCTATGACAATTAATGCAACGGAATCAAAGGCATTTGACATCACTACATGAGTTCCTGGTATCAGTGGAATTGCGTATGCCTTTGGCACTGCAGTCAATAACATCATTGATACTGTAAGCATTAATATATAAAACCCATTTTTTAAATATATCTTCAATTACCTATCCCTTTAAAATACCATCAAGACCATCAAATATCTCTTTATACTCTTCAATCCTTAAACTAAGAGATTTACTGACATTATCTGCTTCTTCTTTAATAGCAGCGGTCTCATCAAACGCCTTTTTATTTAAATCCTCTTTGACCTTCAGTAGTCTTGTCTCATCCTTTAATCTATTGATCTCTGCATTTACGTCTCTTATCTTGCTAATATCTTGTTTAAGCTGGCTCATATATGTGTAGCGGTCAAAGTAGAGCGTCTCAAAATCTTTCTCTGCCTTCAGATTCTCTTCAACTCCCATGAGTTCATACTCAATACGCTGAAAATCCAACTCTTTTTTCTCATTTGTGATTGATATTTCCTCAGCCTTTTCTCTTAATTGATTAATCTCACTAAGTACCTCTTCCTTTTGATCGTCAGAAAGTCTGTAAGGCTCAAGCGCCTCTATCTCGCTCAATAATTCTTCTTGCTCTTCAAGGAGCTGCTGCTTCTCTGAATCTTTATTTTCTATCTCAAATCTCTTTCTGGATATTTCTTGTTCAATGGTTTCAATTGTAAATTCAATCTCCCCCATATACTTTTTAACTATTACCTCTATATTATTAACGACCCCTGACATAACATCTGCACTTAACCCATCAGGGATTAAACCCCTTAAAAGGTCATCTGTATTTTTCATGACCTGAATATCTTCTATAAGCCCTTCTTTACGCTGAATAAATGCGTTTTTTTCTACATCTATCTCTTTTTTCTTATTTAGCGCATCATTATACTCTTTATTAACCTTATCCAAGATTAAAGATAGATTTTCATTTTCAGTTTTAATGAGATTGACCTGAGTCTTTTTCTCTTCTATTACTCCCTTTTTGGTTTCAATCTCATCCTGCATCTTTTTTAGATTAATATAATCATGTTCTGCAGTCTTTAACTGAGGCTCTAATACAGATAATTTAGTTTTAAGATCCATAAGTATGGGATTTTTTATGGCTATTTCGTTATTTATCTCTTCTAACTGTTTGATTAAAAGACTATATCTGTCTTGAGTAAATCCGATATCATTAAAGGCATCAGCAATCTCTGTCCTTAAAAGTGTCCTTGTCTTTCTAGTGACAAGGTAATTATCCACCCTGTTTATAAGGCTCATCAACTCTAATGATTCGCTTTCGGTCACTTCATCAAATGCTGCCATTTATTTTTCTCCCATTATCATATTTACCGAACCTAAACTATTGCCTTCTCTTTAACAACTGCCCTTGCCATTGTCTCCATCATTGAGAGCCTTTCTTCTAACTCGATGCTGTGAGCCAGCATAGTCTCCATCTCTTTAAGTAGATCTTCCCTTGATCTTTGAAGCTCTATAATAGATATCTTTGTATTATTGTGCATTGAATAAACCTTTTCAAATGCCCCAATCTCTCTTTCTAAGGCATTAAGGGTACTGCGTCTTTCCATATTCTTTTTTGTAAGGGTTTCAATTTCAGAGAGTTTTTGAGGAATCTGTGTTTTAATATCTGCTATCTTTAAATCTATAGACTTGCTTTCTCCTTCAAGTTTTGCAATATGGTCTAACACCGACTGCTTTGTGCCGGGAATATCCTTTAGATCATTTAAAATAGAAAGGTCGCCTTTAAGTCTGTCAACTTCATTCCTTATCACCTTGACTGGCTGATCTATCTCTAAAAGTATAAGATTTACTTCCTTACGCTCTTCTATATGCCTAACAAACCTCTGATTTAAAGCAAAAAATTTCTTTTCAATCTCGTCACGGTCAAGCGATGTCTTTGAAAGTCTACGCCCAATATCATTTGAAATTATCTTTTTCTGATGCGTCAACTGCTCTAAAGTCTCTCTCATATCACTGATTACTATTTCATCATCAGCCATTCCAATAACAGCCTGTTTAGTTAAAATAGAGTTCTCTTCTATTGATTTTGTCAGCAGATCTTTATTCTGTGAAAGAGTGTTTAATGACTTTTGAAGATTGTCATATTTTAATGCAAGTTTGATAGCAAATTGATCAACTTCACCCCTTAATCTTGAAAATGAAAATATATCATTCCGTATTTCAGTAATCTTTTGCTTGTTTATGGCAATATCGTTATTTATATGTTTAAGGGTTTTAATATTATTATTTAGCTCAGTATTTATCTTATCAAATGTATTTTGTAATGACTGAAAATCATCTTTGGTTAGATCAAGCTTTTTTTTGAGTTCTGATACCTCTATCTCCTCTTTATCTCCTTCTATATATACATCGTGCAAATAGGAGACAAGTCCCTTTATCTCATTCACTATATCTTTTTGAATATCTAAAGACTCTGACATCGCCATTTTTACACTCCATTATTTATTTGTAAATATCAATATTCAATAGACTTCTTTACATGCCCAACTGTTTTTCCCAATTTGACTGAAGTTCAACAAGTTTATTTTCCGCATCTTCCTTTGCTGCAATTGCTAATAGTGACGTATCCTTAGCCCTTTGCAGTTCTGCATTCATCATATCTAATCTTTCTTTTATAGGTCTGACCTTTATCCCAATTTCCTGAGTTATCTTTGTTTCTCCGTCTAATCTTTCTTCAGCCAAGGCCTTTTCCTTCATAGCTTCAACAACTTTCTTTAAGGCTTCTTCTTTATCTATCTTTGCCTTTTCAATATTCTTTTCAATCTCTATCTTTTCTTTAAGAATGGCTTGGGCAATATGTTCAATATCATCACTTTCTTTTAATATAGCCTGAGCAGTTTTATCAAGGGCATCTTTTTCATTATAAACTGCCTTGATATTTTCTTCCATCTCGCCTCTGCCCCTTTTGGCTCGATCTATCTTTTCTATAATTGCAGCCTTTTCATTTATTGCATCATCTGCCTTTTGAAGCGCCTCAGACTCTTCCTTTAGGGCATCCTCTGCTTTTTCTAAGGCTGAGGCCTTTTCCTTCAGCGCCTTTGCCTCAATGTCTTTTGCCTTTAATAATTCAACACTCGCTACTTCCAGTTTAATTACTGCCTGTGCCTTTTCACTTTCAACTATACTTAATCTTTCTTCAGCAGCCTTTTGCTCTTTTAATGCCTCTTGAGCCAATAAATCAGCCTGCACTTTATCCTTTTTTACAGATTCTAATGTATCTATTGACTTCAATTTGTCAGTATTGCCTGTCTCTAGTTTCTCTCCTAATATAATAATATCTTTTTTTGTAATCTCTATCTTTAAATTAATCTCATCAAGTTCTGTCTTTAGTGCCTTTATATTATCAAGCCCAGCCTTTGTGCTGTCAATAGTCTCCTTTAATTCCTTATCAATACCCTTTATCTCTGCCTTTAATTGACGAATCCTTGCATCAACACCTGCCTTAATATTCTCTCTTACACTCCTGCCATTTCCATTATTTAATGTCTTTTTTGAATCATCTATAACCTTCACTAAAGCGCTTGTCAACTTAGATTTTTCTTTTAAAACCTCTACCTCAATATTCCGTAACCTGGACATAGATCCCTTTGACGGAATGCTTGGCAGTATATAATCTGTGACAATAATATCAGCATCTTCCTTAGAAAAGTCGTCTATACTCTCAACTGTAGAGACCTTACAATGTTTGGACAACATATCTTTTAAACTGGTAATTGCTTCCTGATTATTTTCAATAACAGTTATCTTATTTGCTGCCCTTGCCATCAATTACCCCCTTATATATTAAACCAAATGAATTTATACTATAACTACATCCCAGCAAGAAAACTCTCCCAATTTTCCTGTAATTTCAAGAATTTTTCCTCGACCACTGCCCTTTCAGTCATAGCTGCTTCTGCTACACTTAAGGCATCTTTTAACTCATTCTTTATCCTCGCAACATCAGAATCTATGGTCTTAGACATTGTATTATATTCTTTAGCCAGATTTATCTGCTCTGTTACCTTATCCTCTGCCTCAGCCTTTAATTTATTTGCATTGTCAAATTCAATATCTGCCTTTTTCTTATCCTCTAGGGCTTGATCAAGGCTGTGCTCTACCTCAGCCTTTAAATTATTTGCCTCAATTACTTTTCCTTCAGCAGTTATCTTTGATTTAGCAGCTTGCTCAATCTTTGCCTCAACCTCTGCCTTAATCCTTTGAGCCTCTGCTAATTTTGCCTCAAGGTCAGCAATCTGACTAAGGGCTTCCACTGAAGCCATTTCAATATCTGACCTTTCTTTGATTGCTGTTTCAGCCTTTGATAAAGCATTATTCCTTTCTTTTTCAGACGCTTCAATCAATGCAAAGGCTTCCTGCCTTTCTTTTATAGCAGCCTTTGCCTGCCGTTGGGCTTCTTCTTCTCCTTGGACTGCTTTTTCTGTCTGCTCAATTGCCTCTGTTTTAGCTTTGATAGCTGCTTGTATACTTAAATCTATTTCAGATACTGCCTTTACTGCAGAACTTGCACTTTCTTGATAAGCATTCTTTTCATTTATAATATTATTTGTATCCTTTATAACATTATCCAGTTCAGCAAGTTCTATATTTAACTCTTTGTCTATTTCATCCCTCTCTACTTCAAAGCCTTGCAGCTTAGACCTTGCTTCTCTTATAAGTTTCGTTAAAGATTTTGTCTCTCCATCAATATTTGCAGTCTCTGTCTTTAAAACCACTAATTCCTGTTCAACTGAAAGTTTTTGACTCTGGAGTTTAGCAACATCCTTATCAGTCATTATGGCAATCTTATTTTGAACAGCGGTTAGACGTTTCAACAGCTCTGAAGCAGAATCAGTCTTTAATAACGCGTCTAATCTTTTAACTAAGCTATTGGTCTTATCAATAATCACAGACATCTCAATCTTGACAATATCATCAATAGATGCAGTCTTAGATACCTCAGTCTTACCTGCAGCACTTGGCAGTATACACCCAGTAACTATCAGATCAACAGCTTCTTTGTCAACAATCCTTAGTGCCTCACCTGAGGTCTTGGCATTTATAACTTCAAATTTCTTGGAAAAAATGCTGCCAAAGGCTGCCGCAATATTTTGATCGCTCTCAACCAGCATTATCCTCTGTCTTTGATCAGTCATTTAATCCTCCATTTATATAATTAATGCGCTACAGCATTTTGAGGCGCTGTCACCACTGTCCCAGCTGATTCAGGCGGTACAGGAGCTGTTTTCTCAACTTCTGCTTGATGAACTACTGCTTCATGCTGTGACTCGCTTGTAAATCTTGGTGCAGTCTTAGCATCTGGGTCAGATTGAAATGTTGGCACTGGTTTAAACCCATAAAATATATTAAATATATTACCAGGTATCATCTTCAATCTTGAATTATGATAATTAGCCTCTTTATTATAACTCAGACGTTTTTCAGCAATCATTGTCTCTGTATCTGAAAGCTCCTTCATCATTGTCTGATACGCCTCCGATGCCTTTAACATTGGATATGCCTCAGCCACTGCCTGAAACTTTGAAAGCACCTCCATTGAGCCTAGGCTCTTAAAATCCTTACCTGAGGCATTAACCGCCTTTTCAATCTGATGAAGGGCAGAGCGAACATCCGCTGCATGAATAAATATCTTCTGCTCATATAACATATATTCATTTACTGCAGCTATCATATTTGGTATCAAATCATTTCTTCTTTGCAGATGTGCCTCAATGTCTGCCTTTTGCATCTGAACCTTATATGCGTTTACTATAAAGAGATTATAATAATAAACGCCTGCAGATATTATCGCAAAAAACAGCGCCCATGCCGCAAGTTTTATAGCAAAAGACTGATTGTCCCAATACGTCTCTTTTAAGGACTGAAGGGGGTTTTTCCTCTTTATCACTACAGGGTAACCACCCTCTATCAGACCTAATTCCTTTGCGTACAGCCTTTTTATTATCTCTTTATCCATTATCTCTTAACTGTAATATACAGTGGTTCTCCAGCCCTTATGACATCAAACAGGAATCCAACCCTTGGACTTACATCCTTAGTCAATGCTATAAACGATGTCAGATCATTTACCTTCTTACCGTCTAATTCAACGACTACATCACCTACTGCTAGTCCAGATTTCGCTAGTATCCCGCCAACATCTGCCACATATACTCCTCTGTCTACGTAAGGTTTGACAGATGGAATTAATGGTGTAAATTCTGCTCCAAGCCAATCGTATTCTGCGACAGTCTTAACACCAGGAGCCTGAGATGGCTGCTGAGGCATAAATGGAGGCTGATTTATTGTAGCTACAACCGCTGAAACCCTCTGACCTTTTCTAAATATCACAAAATCAAACTTTGCGCCAATCTTTTTAGTACATAAAAACTGTTGTAATTCAGTTACATTGTCTACCCTCTTGCCGTCAACCCTCATAATAATATCCCCCCTTGTAAGCCCTGATACTTGAGCTGGAGTTTGAGGATATACCCTGTCTACAAGCACCCCTTGAGGATGCAGCAATCCAAATTTATCCGCTATTATAGGGTCAACATCTACCAATAATGCCCCAAGAAACGGCTGAGGATTGTTTTGTCCGAGTTGTCCAAAGGCGACTGCTGCGCCTTGATTATTTACATTTCCTTGAAGATTACCGCCCTGAGGTATAAATCCAGGACCAAACAACATATTGCCGTTTTGAGCAGTACAAAGCTGAGGATGGCATTCAATACATTTTCCCCTAAAAGCGTGAGGAGGCATCAACACCTGACCATTTGGAAGTTTAAAGGTATTGCCCATCTGTTTTCCACGATTAGCCCATACCACTATCTGCCCAGTTGCTACCTGAGTAGGCGTGTTTTCAAAATCTACCAATCCTGCAACCAATGTCTCTGCCTTACTTGTCGGTACTGCAAAACCAATTCCTGTAAACACGCCATTCGGTGAGTATATTGCAGTATTTATTCCAATAACCTCGCCTTTGGCGTTAACCAGCGGACCTCCGCTGTTACCTTTATTTATCGGGGTATCGGTTTGTAACATATCATTATAAATATCATTACCTATCTTTAATGTCCTGTGCCTTGAACTTATTATTCCATTTGTAACTGTCTGATCAAATCCAAATGGGCTTCCCATTGCAAGCACTACATCGCCTGTCTGAACAAGATTAGAATCTCCCAAATCCGCATGAGGAAATTGAACTGGGACATCACTTTGTATTAATAATAATGCTAAATCAGTTGTCTTATCCGCATTAACTATCTTTACTGGATATTCCCTTGCCCCATTTGCATCATAAACCGTTGCCTTTAGGCTGTCTGCTTGAATTACTACATGAAGTGATGAAAGTATATAACCCTTTGGATCAATTATAACGCCTGAACCAACTCGGGTATAATTAACTACAGGATTTGCCGCAATCAAACTTGGATCACCGCCCATATCTGGAACAGTCACTGCCTGCTGAGGAGCTGGCGCAGTAACTGCTGCATCAATGCTTACAACTGCAGGTCTTACGAGATCTATAATACTATGATATGAAGTCTGAAGCTGCGAGGCCTGAGGCGCTACCAACGCTGAACGCGAGGTTGGCGACATACTATGTATATCAGTTGCGCTTTCACTTATATGACCCTTCATCTCATTGACGTCAAAGAGAGACCTGACAATACCGCCGTCTTTATAACTCTCTATAATCGTCCAGCCAAGAGTCAATACTGCCATTACTATAAGAGTCCATACCCAGGGCTTATAAGATCTAGGGCAACTTGGCGTGGTTGCGTTTTCATTTATGTTACCTGGATTAATTCCCATATTTCCCATTGCCTTGACTCCTATTTACCAGAATTAAAGTTATCTGATTCAAACGTTCCGCCGTTTTGTGGATCGCCATTTCCAAATTCATCGCCTTTCATCTTTGCCCTTATCCCTGTATTTTTAATCCCTGCAAATAATGCTACAAGCCCTCCAAATATCAATACAATCGGCATTATCCCTACAAGTATATCCATTACATACCACCAGTAAGTTGATAATCCCCAGATACCAAAACATATTGCTATTAATCCAAATACAATACTTAACATTTTATTGCCTCCTGTAATTAATAATTATATCATAATTATTTCTAATTCCATGAATTTTTATATATTACGAAACCTTACCCTTTTCCTCTACAGCAATAGACTTTTTAAAATACTTTACAGCCTCATCTCTAAGCCCTTTTCCCTCGTATGCAAGCCCTATGCTCTGATATGCCTTTGCATAATTTGGATTTATATCAACTGCCTTTTTATACGCCTCAATTGCGCTGTCAAATTCAGACTTATGGTCATATATAATACCCATCTTAAAATATGCCTCTGCATAAGCAGGATTTATATTAACCGCTGACTGCAAGGCTGAAAGCGCCTCATTATTTTCTTCTATCTTATATGAGGCATCTCCAAGCATAAAATATGCGGTTGCATTTGTTGTATCAAGCACTAAGAATTTCCTTAAAACCTCTACTGCTAAAGAATTCATGCCAGTATCAAGATAAGCCTTTCCAAGTCTCATCATTGCAGCGGTATTTTCAGGCTCCTTTGAAAGCACCTTATTAAATGCCTTTATTGCGCTGTCATAATCGCCCTTATTTAGATACTCCTCACCCATTCCCATATAGATCTTTGTAGCGTCTTGCGGGTGTAATTGAAGCAGACGATTATAATAATCTATCATAGAATTAAAAAATTTCTTCGTATTTAAGGTCATTGCCTTGACAAAAAACTTTAATTCGCTTGTGTCTATTGTTATTGCCATTATGCCTCCGTTATATTTTTCCTAATAATAAATTTAAAATAATTTTACTAAGTATATTAAGCATTATATGAACTATTAGGTTCAAATTACGTGCCTTGAAACCACATTTTCACTTTTCACTTAATTTACGCCATATGTCCTAAAATAATCAGCCAAAGCCACACAAATATCATTATCCTCTGCGTATGAAGCAGCCTAAGATGTTTTTTCATTCCCTTAGGATATTTATAGTGCATCATAGCTCCTGCTATTGTAAGCCATATTGTTACTGCCATACACAGTTTAAGCAATATATTGCGTTCATCTGCATAATGACCATGAAATGCAACCAATAACACTGCCGTCACATTTGCAAATATATGTAATTTCAGATAATTTTTAAAAAATAGATTCATCTCCTTTGAATGAATTCCAAGCCTTCTTGTAATCGCCCTTGCTGGATAATATGCGTTTGCTATTATAAAAAGCGTTGCTGCTAGTATCCCAAAAATACTGCTTATACGCTCCATTCCTTCAAATTCCATTATCTATTTAACGAACCTCCACTTTGATATTGGAAGCGTCCTAACCGTTACCTCGTCAATTCCTTCTACTTTTTCCTTAATTATCGCCTTAACTGCCTCTGCTATCTGATATGAATTTAAAATAGTCTCTGTCTTTAATACATTTATACTCAAATCCACACAACATTTCTGCCCCATACACCTTGACTTTATATCCCTTACCCCTTCCACTCCATTGACCCTTTGAGCCAAAATCTGTATCTTTTTAAGTATGTCCTTATCAAGTGACACATCAATCAGCCCGTCCACTCCCTTTAAAAACATCTCAACGCTTATATGAAAAACAAGCACTGCTACCGCTCCAGCAGCTATAGTATCCGCATAAACATAGCCCACCTTTGTCCCTATCAATCCCACTAAAACCGCTATAGAAGCAAGTGCGTCTGCCTTACTCTCGCCAGCATCCGCTAAAAGAGCAGGACTGCAAAGCTGAGTCCCTGCGCAATGATTTGACTGATACATCAGATAACTAAAAAACAACGAGATTATTGTTGCAAATATCGCAATTGTATCTGGAACCTTATGTATCCCGCCTGATTTAATAGTGTGCAAGACCTCTATCAATATTAAGGTTGCACCTGTAAATATAAAGATACTAGCAAATATCGTGCTTATATACTCTACCTTTCCATGACCATAAGGATGTCCTTCATCCTTTGGCTTGCTTGCTATCTTTAGAGCAGCCAAGATCAAAAGCGAAGAAAAGGCATCTGCAGAGGAATGAAGCGAATCCGCTACTAATCCCATACTTCCTGATAACATCCCTATAATAAATTTAAAGACCGCAGCAGAGGCATTTCCAACTACTGAGAGTCTTGGAGACCATTTGCCACAGCTTTCACAACCATCATATTTCATAATCGCCTATAACAATATTACATTGCCGTGTTTTTATATAATTCCTTAAAAGACGGTACCTTTAAAGCATTAAGTGGTGCCTCAAAAAAGGGCTCCTGTTTAAAATCATAAATCAGCGCAAATACATCATATGGAAATACCCTTAACATCGTATTATATTCATATACACGCTCATTAAAATTCAGTCTTTCTTCCATAATCCTTGCACCTGCGTGTTGAATATGCCTCATGATTGCCAGATATGGATTATCGGCGCGCAAATCAGGATAACTCTCACGCAGTATTTTCATCTCTGTCAGCAATTTCATTACCTCATTTTCAACCCTTGTCTGCTCTGCCTTACTAGCTTTTCTTTCAATAAGTGCATTTAATTCCATCAAATGTCTCTGAATATCTCCTTCAACCTGTTTATACTGCCTGATTGCATCTATACATCTGGTTACGACATCATGTCTTCTTTGTATCTCAATCTCTACCCTGCTCTTAGAGATAAGTAAAAAATGCTCCTCATCAACAAATTTATTATATACTAATCTATTAGTCAACATAACTATTGTTATTAATAATAACATCAAAATAATAATCTTTTTATTATATCTTATCTTCAACATCATCATACCAAGTGCTAAAATATTTCCTTGCCTGATTACCAACCATCATAGTTGATGCCATGTTAATAGATGCTGAAAGCGGAATACCTATTAAGGGTATGAATCTATAAATCCTTTGCGCAAACCTTGGCAGGATTTTTTCAGCCACGTCAATACTTGCCTTGTTAAGTCCTCTTTCTAAATACATCGTTGCAGCCTCATCAACCACAGTCCTCATTACTCCTGAGGTTATTCCCTTTGCAGCTCCAGCGCTCCCTGAAAATCCTAGCAGAGCAAGTGTTGTAGCCTTTAATTCATCCTCATCCATATTGACATCATATGCAACGCTTATTGCATAACATAACTCTATCTGCTCCCTTAATAATAACGCTATATCTACCGTTGTACTGATAATAATTGTACCTATTACCCCAATCCATGGTATGGTTCCAGGGGCTGCTGCCAGTCCTCCAAAACCTGCGGTTCTATATGCGCTTTTCTTTATAAGGGCGCTGCTTACAGCATATGCGGTATATTTTTTAGCCTTACCGCCGTTTGATAGGTCATACTCTCTAAGCATATGTTTCACTTCTCTTCTTATTGAAGGAAGATGCGTGCCAGAAAGTATCAAGATCTTTTCAAACCAGCTTACCTTTAAATTATCCATTGTCTTATACTCTATTTGGCTCTATTGTTAGATTTATACCAGTGATATTGGCTATCTTTTTCATAATGGTTTCCCTGACCTGATTACTGATTATATGACCTTCTTCAAGGGTTTGATGCTGATCTACCCTTATGACAATATCCACCCAAATCCCGCTTCCAACCTTTCTTGCTACCAGCTTTGAAATCTTTCTAACGCCAGGGACGAGCATTGCAATCTCTTGTATTTGATTAAGCGAGACCTTACTTATTGAGGAATCCAGCATCCCCTTTAAAGAATCATTTATCATATGCACGCTTAATCTTATAAGGTCAAGGGTCTCAATAACCGCTGCAAGGGGATCAAGAAAATGAAACCCAAGCCTTGTTCCAAATATCGCAGCAGCGACCAATGCGGAAGACTCTGCATCTGAATGATTATGCTTTGAATTAGCAAGCATTGCTGGGCTTTTAATCTTTGAGCCAACACAGTGAAGATATGTTGATAATTTATAGTTAGCAACTACTGAAATCAATGCAGCCCAAAATGCAATAAATTTCGGCGCAGCAATATCTGTGCCCTTATAAACATACCAAACATCTTTAATTGAATGCACAAGTAAAAATAATGTGCCTATTATTATAAAAATACTTATTAAAAATATCGCTACAAACTCTATCTTGCCATGCCCGTAAGGATGATCCTCATCAGCGGGTTTTCCAGATATTTTAACCCCTACCAGCACTACGGCAGACATCATAAAATCCTTAAATGAATATAACGAGTCACTAAGTATAGCGCGGCTGCCGCTGATATACCCAATAATAGCCTTAAAGACAAATAACACAAGATTAGAAAATACCGCTATCCAGCTTGCGCTATTTATACATTTACCGCATTCTTTATAACTTAGATCAACGTGTGGCAGTCTGTGCATATACCTCTATTCCTATGCGGGGCTTCTGCGCCCCATCTTATCGGCGGTGGAGTTTTTAACAACTGATCTCCCATATCCTTTGAAAGCTGTCCTGTATTTAACGGCCCATTTGTCAGAGTATGACACTTAGTACAAGGCCCATAATATCCATGCGGAGAAGGAGATGTAGGATTAATCATCTGAGCTGCCTCCATTTGAGCTATTCCTAAAACATCTGGGCCAAATACAGAGATATCATAATAACTTCCATTCCTATATACCTTTACCAATGCCTGCTGAATATTTGCAACAGCCCTTGTAGCCTCTCTAAAACTCTTTAAATCCGTGACCTTAACCCCATCAATAGATGCGATAACATCTCCTGCCAAAAGTCCTACCTCAGCAGATAATAACGTTACCTCATCAACCAGCACACCGTCTATCTTTGTTGGAATCTTATTCGCCTTTGCCAAGGCCTTTGTAAGAGGCACTACCTCTAACCCTATCCAGTGTCCTTCTTGAAGCAGTTTTTCAGGCACTGTTACTGGCAATGTCTTTGCAGGAGTACCCTGTCCTTTCATTATCGGAAAAGGGGGCTGCGTCACTGCTGCCTGTTTAAGACCAAAAGGGTCACGCTCAAGGGCAGCTTTTTTATCAGCCATTGCTGCTATTGTAACAGGGTTTTGAAATGTATCAATTGGATTTTTAACTGAATCACCCTTCCAAGGCGGCTGAGGAGCTTCTACCTGATCCATTGGAGGATTACCAGCTATATTATTAGGATCAAGATTAGGATCAAGATTAGGGTCTGCTTGATTACGCTGCAAGGCAATCAAAGCCCTGTTATTTTGCATAACATTAGTCTGCCCCTCTTGTTCAAATTCACCATTATTTCTTGCATTTCCAAATCCTATCTTTGAATTAACAGGATAGAAAAAGAATATGTACACCGCAATTAATATAACTGCTATCACAGCAAGAGGCTCAAATTTTCTTATTAAATCCTTCATCCTTCCTTTAGCTATCTTCAATGCAAGATTATCACTCATCAAAATTCAACACATTTTAACAACAAACTTATTTATTTAAAAGATTATTCAGATGCCTCTTTCAAACGATTCCTTGGACAACTAAAACGTTCAATCTTCCCATTAGTCACTTCCTTTAACTTCTCAAGCAGTTCAGGATTACTTCTTGCCAATATCTCATAAGCAAGCGATCCTATAAAAACGCTCAGGAAAACCCCAATTAATATTTTGGACATAATTTACTCCTTGTAATAAAGTGTTTGAACATAGAACTGTATCAGCCCTTGAACAAAAATATTATAAAATAAATTTATTCAAAAATTCCAATTATCAAACAACTTCCTCCACTATTTTAATTTGAGGCTAATGAGACCTATTCTTTTTTTTCTTACGAGGTTTTTTTGCAGTAGTTTCTTGTCCTGAATCTGTTGATGACTCTAATTCTGTTGCTAAATCTGAATCTTCATTTGTTTCTTCTGCAGACTCTGATGATTCTTCAGATTCTACTCGTTCTAAAGTTTCTATAGAATCAACAGGTTCTACAGCTATTTCTTGTGCTGGCTCTTCAGATGTCTCTTCTGAGGATGCCTCTTGCGCTGCTGCCTCTTCTGAATCTGTATAACTATATGAAGGAGGCTCATAAGCAGTCGGCGACTCATATGTCGAGGCAGCTTCCTCAACTGTCGGGCTTTCATATGACCCTTGTTCAAAACTGGCTGTTTCTACAGATTCTTTTGGTTTTACTTCTGCGCTAAGCCTCTCTTCCCTTTCAGCAATACATGCCTGAATCTGGGTTTCAATGCTGTCTAATTCCTCAAATAGATCCCTTAACTGCTGATCTTCTGTATATCTTGATGAAAGATCCTTCCGCGCTTCTACTATACGCTCACCTATCTTACGGGTTATCTTAGCCTTTTTACTCTTCAGTTCATGTATATCATAGGTCAAGATTATACCCCTTGAAAATGTCAGGCTTGAATCAGTTGTCTTACTAATTAATCCGCCAGCAAGACCTCCAGTTGCGCCTCCTACAGCCTTTGCTGCCTTACCAAGATAAGTCCCAGTAATGGATGCGCCCTTTAATATATATGTGCTAGAAATCTTTAATCCCTTCCATAGTATTAGTCCAGTATTAACAGTTGCATCAACCGTAATGTCTCCAGCCTTAACCAAAACATCTACAACAGAATCACCCATGTGTTCCAATGAATGCCGCAATCCACCGCCCCCTCCCTTTTCGTCAGTACAGCAGCTATCTGTACAACAGGCATCTGTTTGAGCAGCCTCATTATTATCCTTTTGTTCTTCCATCATCTTATTCTCCTTTAAATAGTATAAACAAGTCAAATTAGAATTATCATATCACTTAGTAATTATAAGTTGGATTATGAGAAAATATAGGAAATTTATAGTTGACATAGGGCACCATATTTAAAAATAATTTAATAAGAGCCTGAGAGCCTGAGAGCCTGAGAGCCTGAGAGCCTGAGAGCCTGAGAGCCTGAGAGCCTGAGAGCCTGAGAGCCTGAGAGCCTGAGAGTAGGGGCACGATGCATCGTGCCCCTACTCTCAGGGTAACCAATTATTATATTTAAATCGTTCATAATCTAAAAATTATGTAACTCCTTTGCCTTAGCCCTATCTACCTGAATCTTTCTCAAGAAAAATATTCCAGCTACGGTTATAATCATCCCTACTACTATACTTACAATTATAATCAAGCTAAGCGGCACATGAGCAGGAGAGCCAAGCACAAATTTAAGCGGAACAGGATTATTATTCTCATCAAGAAACACTACAAGTATCCCTATAAACATGAGAATCACTAAGCCTTTTGTCTTCATCTATCCATCCTTACGTCTTTCGCTTGCCTTGCTTCTTATCTGATCCCAATACTCATCAGGCATATCCCTGCACAACATCAATGCACCATTTGCCCCTGCATAGAGCGGTTCTTCAACCTTTGTGACCCTTCCATACCCAAGGGCTTCCTTCATATAATCCTCTATCTCTTTTTTAAGACCAATTATCTGACTGCCGCCGCCGGCAAGTATCACATTTTCCTTTAAACTATCCTGAAACTCTGGATCAAACGTTGCTATCAATCTTCTTATCCCTTCAACTATCTCCGGAACAATAGCCCTGCACGCCTGACGAAGCTCTTTTGAAACATCATGTTTAGTAGGCTTGCCCTTTACTGGCAGCTCTATAAATACGCCTTCACTTTGGTTTGTAATAAATGCGTTTTCTTCCTTGAATTTCTTTACCATATTGACCGTAAAATTAGCCTCTGGAAAGTCTTTTTTCAAGAGATCAAAAAAGACCTTATCTACATAATCTCCTGCATTTAATGTAGTTATCTGATCCTCTTCAGTTGGGATAATACCGTGCATACGGCATAAATCCACTGTGCCTGCGCCAATATCTATAATCAATGCCGCTGTATATAACTTCAGTCCATAAGCAACACAAAACGGCTCTGAAGCTACCATAACATCATCAAGCACACCGTCTGCTATATCCAAAAGCGTCTTTTTATTTACCCTGCTCGCTAGCGCCGGTGCCCCAAGCACTGCCCTTACCGTTGTATTTGTAGTATCCTTTCCTTCAGTTGCAAGCTCTTTTAAATATTTTACTAGGGTCTTTGCAATAGATACAGCATCCTTATATTCCTTAGTATTTGCATCAGGGACATCACCGTGCTTTAACTGCCCCTTATCAAACGGCCTATAAAGATTAAGCGCCATTCTATGTTTTATTGCGTCATCACCAAATATAACGTCCCGCCCAAACATCTTTCTTGATACAGCATCCTTTGGAAATCCTACATAACTTGGAATGAATGTCCTAACCCCATTATCACAGGCTATTACGCATCGAGACGTACCTAGATCTATCCCTATATTTAAAACCTTCTTTCTTCTATCCGCAGCTTTTTTATCAGCAGCTATCTTTGCAGCCTCTTTTGCAGTTTCATTTGCCATAAAAAATCTCTCCTGTTATTTATTTATCAATCTCTAAGGTCTAAATTTGTCTGTAATATTGAGGCTAAAAGCAGCTTAGCATCTTCTTTAACTTTTGGTTTATCAATATCTTTATAACCTGCTTTTGTCTGCATGGCAATTCCATTTTGTTCTATATTTTTTAGTGTTGCCTCTATACTTGCGAGTCTGCCCTCTAAATTCGCACTTGACAGCATTGTCTCAATATGAGACACCCTTTCACTTAACTGCGGATCAATTACAGTTGATGATCTAAAAGTCGTTATGCCTCTAAAAAAATTCCCTATTGACTGACCAAGATTTGCAAAGATATTTTTATCAAAATTAATAAATGTCTTATTATCAAAACTTGTTACCAGATTCCCTTTTGAACGCATAGCAACTACCACTGGCGCGGCTATTGCCTGCCCGCCCTTTTTCAATAATACATAAACCATCTGACCTGCATATTCTATAACCGCATATGTATACCTGCCAGCCTCTACAGTAAGTCTTGGCACAATATTTAACGTATCCTTTAATCTATGACGGCCTTGCTGATCATGATCGTTATCATCGAGGTCTGAGCGTTTATTTGTTCTAAATGCAGTACCTGTAACTGTACCGCTTACAATATTTACGCCCTTTTGCATAATGCTTCCTGTCTTTAACATGCCGTACTCTAAGGTCGCAGCCGTGTACTTGCCAATCTTTCCTAACATTATATACTCCATTCAGTTGGGTATTTTTATAATATCCCCAATTAGTAATAACCGTTTTTAAAGCATTTCTTTAATTATTTTTAGCTTACTATCTATTTATTAAATTAGTCAACAACTTAACCATTTTTTTTATGAAAAAGTCCTTAAAAATTAATAACTTAGCACAATTGCCTTATAATGTATACAAATGGCTGGTTATAAGGTTTAAATATTAAAAAAAAGATACGTGAACTACTGCCTCCCTGCAGAATTAATCGTATCAGACCATACACAAATACTATAAGCTACATCATTATCAAGGGCGATATTTGCCCCTTCACACTCTATAACAAACGATGGGTACCTTTGATGAACCTTTACATATATTCCGGGTCTAAGCTGCAGGCTGTTCATCTTATGAAGCTGCTGGTCATCACGGCAGTTTAGATATGCAATCTTTGCAGTCTGTCCAACTTCCAACTCTGACATATGTGTAACAAGACTGTTTACAACACTTTTAGCAGACTTACAGCACTCTCCCTCTGGGATTGGCAGTCCATGAGGACATTCCTTTGGATGACCAAGCAGGATACATATACTGTCTACGAGTTCAGCGGTAACCATGTGTTCAAATTCACATGCGCCTTCTTCTATATTTTTGCCCATTACATCATAAAGCAGCCGTTCAGCAAGCCTATGGGCGCGAACTATAGCCCTTGCTTTATCTAATCCCTTTTGAGATAATTTCAATATTTCCTTATTGCCATTGGTCCCTTTGGCCTCAAGAAAACCCTCTGCCCTAAGCTCTTCAACGTTTTTCTGGTCAAACATATCCTTCATAAGGCTTTTTAAATCACTAACCGTGTCTTTATTGCTCTCTTTCATGTACCAGAGTTTTTCAAGGTATTCGTCTCTTATTGTCTTCTGCATTAATCCTTTGTCCTTATTGGTCTTATTGTGCTTATTGGTCAAATTGTGCTTATTGGGCTTTTTGACCAATTACCAATCATGAAATATAAAAAATACGGCTCCAATTATCATCGCAAACCCTGCAATATGATTCCACCTCAAGGTTTCTTTTAAATAAACTACTGAAAAAATAGAAAAGACTACAAGCGTAATTACCTCTTGTATCGTCTTTAACTGCACGGCAGAATACTGATAACTCCCTATACGATTAGCAGGCACCTGAAAACAATATTCTATAAACGCTATACACCAACTTATGAATATCACCTTATAAATAGGCGTACTCTTATAATTCAAATGCCCATACCACGCAAGCGTCATAAATATATTTGAACATATTAAAAGTATTATAGTCTTCATAGATTATAACTTACTCTTTAAAGTATAACACCAAAAAAATACAAAAACAAGTAAATTAATTTATATCTACTTATTTACCTCAATAAGTTATAATAAATCGTAATTGACTGCTTAAATGGAGAAAAATTGGAACGTATCTATTCTAGAATAAAGGCAATTAGAACATTTCTGCCAGAAAAAAAATTAACAAACTCGGAATTAACTGAACAATTTCCTGATGCAGATATTAATAAGATTGTAAATAAAACTGGAATCTCTCTGCGCTCTATTTCCTCTGATGTAGAGTGTTCCTCAGACCTTGGAGTTAAAGCTGCTGAAAAACTCCTTACAGAGAATATCTGCAGTCCTACAGATATTGATTTCCTTCTTTTTTGCACACAGAGTCCTGATTATTTCCTGCCAACAACTGCTTGTTTGATTCAAGAGAGGCTGCAACTTCCGACAAGCTGCGGGGCATTGGATTTTAATTTGGGATGTTCTGGATTCATATATGGGCTTTCATTAGCTAAAGGACTGATTGAAATAAATGCTGCGTCAAATGTCTTATTGATTACTGCTGAGACATATTCGAAATATATTCATCCACAAGACAAAAGCGTTAAAACCATATTTAGCGATGGAGCAGCTGCCACGTTGATCACTTCAATAAATGATGATTCAATTACTGACCCAATAGGAGATTTTATATTTGGAACTGACGGAAAAGGTGCAAAGAATCTAATAGTCCCTGCTGGAGGTATGCGTCTGCCTAAAAGTAAGGAAACTAAAAGTGAATCCACAGATTCATCAGGCAATATAAGGTCAAAGGAAAATCTCTACATGGACGGCGGAGAGATATTTAATTTCACTCTAAATACTATTCCAAGCGCAGTTAACCAGCTTCTTACAAGGTCTAATCTTGATATTAATGATATAGATTATTTTATATTTCATCAGGCAAATAAATTTATGTTAGAGGCATTGAGGAAGAATCTAAAGATTCCCACAGAAAAATTTTGTATAAATATGGAAGGCTATGGCAATACTGTCTCATCCTCAATACCTATGGCTATGGAAATAGCGCTTAATCAGGGTACAATATTTGAGGGCAGCAGGGTTATGTTAGTAGGATTTGGAGTTGGATATTCATGGGCTGCTACAATCGTTACAATTTAAATTAAGGAGGACTATGGATAAAAAGGCATTTTTAGCAGATATGGCAGAGATCCTTGAGGTAACAAACGCGGAACTCAGTGATGCACTTGAATTAAATAACGATAACTGGCATTCCTTTGCCGTGGTTGCAACCATTGCTGCAATAAATGAACACTTTGGGATTACAGTTCCAGCAGATACATTAATAAAATGCAGCAATATTGGAGAATTAATAAATCTAATTGAGGCAAATATTAAATGAGTGTCTTAGGCAAAAGGATCGTTGTAAGCGGTGCGTCTTCTGGGATAGGAAGGGCTGCGGCGCAGATACTCGCTAAATCAGGGGCAAAGGTTGTCTTGATAGGACGCGATGAAACTCGTCTTGACTCAACTCTGAACATGCTTGAAGGCGATGGGCACAGTAAATACGTATTTGACCTAAATAATACGGATGAGATTCCTTCGTTTATTAAGGATATTTCGGTAAAGCAAGGCAGGCTTAGCGGGTTATTTCATGCAGCAGGCTTAGAGATGTTTAAACCAATAGGACTTGTTAATAATAAATCCATAGAACAGATATTTAGCGTATCCATTAAGGCTGCCTTAATGCTTGCCCGCGGGTTTTGTCAAAAAGGGGTAAGAGAGGAAGGTTTTTCAACCAGCATTGTATTTATGTCATCAGTTGCAGCAATGACAGGGCAGGCAGGTATGACTATTTATTCAGCAAGCAAGGGTGCAATAGATGGAGCGGTAAAATCATTAGCCTGTGAACTTGCCCCTCATTTAATCAGGGTTAATGCAATAGCAGCAGGGGCTGTAAAGACCGAGATGCACGATAAAATCATCGCCAGAATGACAGCAGAAAGTATTAAAGAATATGAAAGGAAACATCTGCTTGGTTTTGGGAGACCAGAGGATATTGCAAGTGCTGCCATGTTTTTATTATCTGATGCCTCTGTCTGGATTACTGGGACGATTATGGTTGTAGACGGCGGGTATATGCTGAGTTAGTGAGTTTACATAAGATTTAGATTTGTTTTATAATAAATCAAAATACGTAAATAATATAGATGGAGGTTAAAAGAAATCATGAATAATATTTTATCTGATACAAACACCTCTGTCGCAGAAAATCCTTTTAGTGAAAAAATAGCGGCTGCCTCTCCTAAACCTACAGTACCTATATTTTCAGAAGAAGTTAATGATTTTTGTATTAAGCATGATATTACCAAAGAATGTATTCGGTTCTATGAGTTGATTACTGAGACATTTAAAGATATTAAAGCAATCGAAGTTGATATAAGTGCGGACTATGAGATAGAGAACTATGAACATGTCAGCTTTATTATTGACATAGACGATGAGATAGACAATATTTTAAGGCTTGAAAAAGAGCTTATGCACAAAAGAATTAAAGAAATTGAACTTAATAAACTTCAATATTTTACATTTAATATCAAGTAATTTAAACTCTTATGGATGCTAAAGATTTTTTAAAATTAGCGAAAAGGCTATATGATTCATATAACGATGAGGCTTCACTAAGAACCGTGATAAGCCGCTCCTATTTAAATTGTGGTCTATTTTACAAAAAAGCTGAAATGTTCTTTAAAGACTTTGAAAACTTAGATAAGACTGAACTCTTAAAAGACATTGACGGGTTTATTAAAAAATCTAATAATTAACCAATCTTTCATAAACCTTGGCAAATTCCCTAAATTCTCCTTCATACATTACATAGATAAACACATCATCCCCATTATGCCAAGCCCTTTGCAGTGTCTGCTCTTTCTTAAATCTAATACCTTTAAGGAGTTTTATAGCATTAGTATTTTTGCCTTGTACGATACCCTTTACTTTTTTGAGTTTCAGCGTATTAAATGCAAATGATATGGCAAGCCAAGCTATCTCTACAGAGTAAAATCTGTACTCTGAAGGCAGTACCAATCTTCCATATTCTGCCTCTTCAGCGTTATAATCTATATTATATATTGCTACAGTTCCAACTGGCGTATGTGTATCTTTGGTATATGATAGAAAATAAAAATCATTCTCTGCAGCAAGATAATTATCAATGAATCTTTGATGAGTAGGAAGTTCTAATCTCTCAGTTTGAATGAATCTGCCGATATTTTCGTCATTTCTCCATGAGATGATTAAATCAGAATATTGATGATCTATTCCTTTGAGATAAAGATTTTTACCTTCTATTATCAGATCCCTCTTATCCATGAAGTTTATACCAAATAGAGGCGATATCTGTTGCTGTGTAAGATGCGGATTGATGGTTTGAGATATAATCAATAAGATCAATAAATAAATCTCTTGCACCATAAACCTTAGTATTTACAAATGGATCAACCGTTTTTTTATCAAGTGTAGATAACGCGCCTATTTTCTTGAGTTCTTCATATGGCTCAATTATATCGCTGTTTAGATATATAAATATTGGATGAAAATTAAAGACCTTTAAACCGTTTATATGATATTTAGGATTATTGATATCCCAGATTTTTTTTGGATTATACATCTCTACATCATCTTCAAAGAAATATGGAATCCTCAAAAGCCCCTTGCTCTCCTTACTTAAACGAATTAAATGGGGCGTAATATTTGGCGTTTCATAAAGCAGCAGAGACATGTCAATATCTACATTATATTTAGAATTTATTAAACTAAGAAGCGGAGAGGATTGAATTAGCGCATGGGTGCGCATAATCTTTGAATCAGGACATAATCGCGTAATATAATCCATGACCTCTTCTGCTGTTTTGCCGTGTGATGAATTAGGCAGAAAATTTGGATGGAGTCCAGTTTCAAAGAGTTTTTTATTCTCTGAAATCCTTTTAATCATATCTGAGGCATGAGTGATAAACCATGTTGCCTTGCAATTCCTTTTGATTAGCAGGTCAGCGGTAAACTCAATACAGTATTCTGGCGCCCAATCTGTGTCAAGCGTTATCACGTATTGTTGAAATATTGAATTATCTTTTACCAATTAATATACCTTAAAAATATTTTAACATATTACATGCAGCATTTTTTAAACTTCTTCCCGCTTCCGCATGGACATGAGTCGTTTCTGCCAATCTTTTCTGAACCACTTTGGGCAATTCGTCCCTGCTCCAATTGTGAAAACCAGCAGCTATAATCAATCTTTGCACCGTCAATATCAGAAACTGCACCAGATATAGTTAAAGACATCTTCATCTGGTCGCCTTTTATGACATTGACAGGGGTTTTTAATGGAAAAAACGCCTGTTTCCAGTGGGTCTTTTTCTCCCATGGGGCAGTCTTTATTGAAATATCCTTATCTAATTCAGCGCTGAACCACCCGCCAAGTCCTTGAATTTGCGCCTTGCGGACAATTGTGAAGGTCAATTGATTAGTAATAGTTGGTAAGACTATCTTATAAAGGTCAATTTCATAATATAATTGGGGATCTGCTGCTATTTCAGATGTCTTAATCTGTTGATATTGGAGTTTGCCTGAAAGCTCATCTAATGCAGGCGAAAAATTAATGCCGTAAAGATCCTTCCAAAAATTCATTCTATTATTAATCACAGCGATTTCAACAGGCGCTATATATAAACTAAGACGATGAGGTAAGAGTAATCCATCTGGTTTTAAAAATCTATCGCGGGCATCTATTATAAATTGAAGTGTATTTTCATCAACAGCAAAACACCCCAAGGTTTCAGAGATTATTATATCTGCCTTCTCAGGGATCTTAACCTCCATAGAATTATTATTTATAAAGATAATTCTATCCGCTAATCCATTTACCTCAGCAACCTGCATGGCAAGCCTAATGGAGTCAGTCTTCTCAATGGCATAGACCCTTTTTGCGCCAGCCTTAAGTGCCATAAACGTTAATATTCCAAGCCCTGCCCCAAGGTCAACAACTATATCTCCCGGTTTTACGGCTTTGGACAAGGCTTTACTGTATGCCTCCATACGAACGCTGTCAGACATCATCTCATAATAATCATCAAAAAGCGTTACTGCCTTACGAAATTTATTCAATAAACACCTTACTTACATTTTATCTCTTTAGAGTCAATAACTCTTGCAGCATCTCATCCGTTGTTGTTATGGTTCTGGTATTTGCCTGAAACGCCCTTTGATAAGAGATCATTCTAATAAACTCCTCAGAAAGATCTACATTACTTAACTCAAGGGTATTGCTTAATACCCTGCCAAGGCTGTTTGAAGCTGCCCCGCTTATTATAGGATCTCCTGACTCATAAGTCTCTGCAAGCAGATTTTCGCCAACCCTAGCTAACTCTGTAGGCGCAGTAAATTTAGCCAATACTACCTGTCCAAGCACCCTTGTCTGACCATTGCCAAACAAAGCTGAAATCTTGCCTTCCTTATTAATATTTAAACTTGAAAGCGATCCAGTTGTAAAGCCGTCCTGATATAATTCATGAACCGCATAATCAGCGGCAAGTTGTACTGTTCCAAGGAATCCTGTCTGACTTCCTTCTTCAACACCCTGTCCATAGTCAAAATTAATAGATGCAGGCTTTACATTTGGCCCAAAATTAAATGCAATCGGGATATTTGAATTATCATTTAATAACTCGCCATTTTGACCAAATCTTATCTGCTGAGTACCAGCTAATACAAAACCATCTGCGTTTGGAATGCCAAGTGTTAAGGCTTGAGGCCCAGTTGGAGCAGGCTGTACTTGAGGCTGCGGCTGCCCCGGAAGTGGAGTTGGCGGTGTTGCTTTATAAACATAATTTACACTCCAAGTATTTTCAACTCCGGCATTTTTTACATAATACGCTGTCACTTGATGAGCATCACCTTGTGAATCATATGCTACAAATTGAGATGAATAATTATATGTAGCTGCATCCTTATTGTCAAATACAGGATTAACAGGAGGTTTCTGCCTTGAATCAAGGTTTAGTCCAAAGGTTACCTTAGTTGTTGCCCTTGCCTCTTTTTGTTTTGGGGCAATCAATAGATCTGTTACTTCTTGTGTAACAACGCCATTATCGTCACTCTTATAACCCTGTAACACATAACCCTTTGCATTAACAATCCTGCCCTCTCTATCAAGTTTGAATTGACCTGCCCTTGAGAAGAGTTTTTTACCTTTATCTCCAACAACAAAAAATCCTTCGCCGTCAACTGCCAAATCAAGATAATTAGAGGAACTCTCAAATGTACCCTGCGCATAATTCTTATAGATATCCGCTACTTGAACTCCTCGCCCAATCTGTCCTTCTCCGCCTTGAATAGTAGAACCCAGAATATCTGTAAACGAGACCTTGCTTGATTTAAATCCAACTGTATTCATATTTGCAATATTATCGCCAACTACAGACAGTCCCTTGCCCATAGCATTCATACCGCTTATTCCTGTAAACAATGTATTAAACATTCCCTGTCTCCTTTATGTCCACTTTAGGGTATTATTATTTGACTTTAGCAACATTATCTATACTAACAAATTTTTGATTATCTTTATCATCTGGCTTTAATTCTCCACTTGAACTTCCCCTGCCTACAACTTGAGCTGGGGCTACTTCATTCATACTATGCCAATCTATCTTTGGTTCCTGCTCTGCTCCCTTTATTACTGGCTGGGCATTATTCTGCGAAGGCTGCATATTGTTTATTGACGGCTGTAAATTCTTTACATCAGGCTGCATATTGTTTATTACTTGAGGGCTATTTTGAAGTTCTGGCTGCAAGTCTTTTACATCTTGCCCTTTATTTACTTCACCCTGCACATCTTTTACATCAGGCTGCGTACCTTTAGCATCAGCAGTCATTTCATTATTTGCAGGTGCTGGATTAAACCCTGGCTTATATGTTTCTTTAATATCTCCCATTGTTACCTTAATTTTATTATCAAGGAGCATAAAAGGACCGCCTTCCTCAAAACGCACGCCCATAACCCTTCCTTCAGTTCCGTCATTAAGTTTTACAAGATTTCCTATCATTCCAGTAGATGCAGCTCTATTCATATTTTCCTCTACTGCAATCAATTTTTCAACTCCTTTATTCATATTCATCATCTGCTCTACCTGTGTAAGCTGAGCAAGCTGAGAGGAAAATTGTGATGTATCCATAGGATTCAGCGGATCCTGATGCTGTAACTGAGTCGTAAACAGTTTTAAAAACTGCTGTTTATCCATTGATTGTGCGCCTGCGTTTCTCGGCGTTGCCACTGCTGCTGCATCCATTTTAATCCTCCTGCATTTATATAAAGATACTTAGTCTTCCATTATTATTAATATGACGCTGCCCAACGGGCGCAGTTATATCTTGCGAAGACTTATCAATATCATTTATATCATTATGTGCGCTTCTCTTTGAATCATCACTTGTCTGATCATGTCGTTCTTTTAAATTCACTGAAAACTCTCCAATATTAATCCCTTCCTTAGAAAGTTCTTCCATTATACGATTAATATTTTTCTCAATTATCTCTTTACCAGATGCCTCAGAGGCGCTTATAGTTGTATGTATTATTCCCTTTTCATGATTAACCTCAATCCTTAACTTCCCTATGCCGTTTGGTTCAAGGGTTACTTCAACCTTATTGTCTCCATGCTTAGTAATTATAAACTTATTCTCATTTACAAAAAACACCCTTGGAGGTTCTGGAGTTGATGGGACAGTCTTAATGTTAGACAGTTCACGTCCTGAGTCAACCTTCATTGAGAGATTTCCAGCCATATTATTCGTATCTGTAGAATTTACGCCATTAATCTGCTGCTCGTCTTTCTGGACACTCTTAACTGCGAAATTTTGCTCAATAGAAACTGTCTTAACCACCTCTATAAACGGGGTATCAGATGTCTTTTCATCTCTGCTTGACTGCTCAATCTCAGGCTTGGCTAAATCGGTCTTTTCAACTGAAGCCTTTTGATTTAACTTATCAAAGAGCTTGTCAAGTTGATTTGCATCTAAGTCATCGCCTGATTTATCTAATGGATTTTCAGAGAAATTATTCGTTAAATCCTCAAACAAATTATCAGGCAGATCCTCGTGCATATCAAGAGCTGATAAATCCATCATCATATCCATTGCTGGATTAGAGTCTGTTGAACTAAAACCTTGAGTTTTATCGTCCATCGTAAAGGTCGGATTAAAGGCATCCTGCTGATCAGTAATATTTAAATAATCCTGTAAAAATTTATCTAGTGATTCTGTAGAATCCTGATCGTCTGTTGATGTCTTAGATGAATCATAATAAGAAGCACCTTGTGTATCATCTTGAGGCCTTTCATTTTTAACCCCGGCAGCAAGTACCTGATCTGTGTTTTTGTCGTCATTATCTGACTTCTTTTTCTCAGATACGTCTTTATCCCTCCTTTCCTTAGTCTTACTGCGCTGCTCAGATTTTTTCACGTTGGGTTTCTCTTCTTTTTTCACTGATGACGTTTCTTCCATGTGCTCATCATTTTTTGCAGCATCTCTTTTAGCCATCTGTGACTTTAACTGCGAACTAAAGTTTTCTCCCTTTAAAGGATTCTTTGGCTGCTTGAGGCTTTGATTGGGAGCTGCCTCTGCTGCACCAGGCTTTAAATTTAATGTTAGTAGTTCATTCATGATTATCTTATAATCAAAAATCATACCAGATGAAAAAGCGGATTATTAGTGGATGTCAGGGTTATAAATGGGGAAAATTCTTCACTGTTTAGGAATATTTTTCATTATTCCAGTCATGTTTGTAACAATCTTGCCTGCCTTTGCTGGTTCCATTACAGATAATATCTTTGCAGCCTTAGGCACCTTCATTGCGCTAAATAAACTGACCAATATGTTTATATCAAGCTCTGAAAGACTCTTTGCAGCATCTACAGGCTTCATTGCCTCATATACTGAAACTAAGTTTTGAAACCGAACTGTATTTGCATCATTAATAAACTTGATACCAGCATTTATCTGCGCTAAAATCTTATTATTTTCCTCTATCCTTTTATCAATATCTGATTTAAGGACATCAAGACGCTTTGCCTCGCTGTTTAAATTATTTTCCCACTTCTGCAGATCTAAAATCTTCTGTTTTTGAAATGGTTCTTGAGCGTTATGTTCAGAAGACACAGGGACTGCCTCCTTTGTAACAGTAGGTTTTTTAGTCACAGCCTTTGAATTTTCAGCCTCAGACTTTTTATCTTCTCCAAGACAAGAGATTACTAAAACATTACTTACCAAAAATAAAGTTAATATGAAGATAATTATTTTATTATACCGCATAATCTACACCCTTCATCGCATCCTTGATAACCAAAGATAATCTATCTCCTTTTGTTCTTTACGATTAGCCTCAAGATTTTCTTGCTTAATAGCCTTTTCCTTCATAATCTCTATCAGCCTCTTGTCTTTATATCCCTCAATTAACGCGTCAGTTTTTTGACTTAACTCTGCTTCTTTCTGATTGACAACTGCCTGCTGGAGTATTATTTTATTATTAACTGTCTCAATATAATCATAATACATCTGTAACACATAGAGATTTGCAATACGCCCTTTTATTTTTTCATCTAAAGAATCCTCTGTATGCCTTAATGTATTTATAAAGGTATCAAGGGTCAGCCTTTCAGTGTCAAATTCTATGCGCGCCATTTTTTGCGCTGATTCCAATTCCCTTACATTCCATTCCTTTATTAATAAAACCCTTGAGATTGTCTTTAATTTGCTCATTTAGCAGCCTCAGGATGTACATTAAATATACCAATCAATTCCTTGACGCTATCGGCAAATGAACTCTTCTCATTCATCCCCTGCATAAGGTAGGCATTTAACTTATCCACCATATTCAGAGAATAATCAAGTTTAGGATTAGTGCCTGCCTTATATGCTCCAAGATTTACCATATCCTCAAATCTTTTATATATTGCAAAGGTCTCTATAAAATGATTGGAAAACTTCATATGATCAGTCTTAATAATATCTGGTCTTACCCTGCTTACAGAGCGCAGGACATCTATTGCAGGATAATGATTCTCAATTGCAAGATCCCTTGAAAGCACTATATGACCATCAAGTATAGACATAGCTGAATCAGCAACAGGGTCTGATAGGTCATCACCTTCAACTAAGATTGTATAGATACCTGTGATGCTCCCTTCCGTTTCAGAGGTGCCTGCCCTCTCAAGGAGTTTTGGCAGTAAGGCAAATACTGATGGTGTATAACCCTTTGCAGTTGGAGGCTCGCCAATTGCAAGCCCAATCTCACGCTGCGCCATAGCCACACGCGTAAGTGAATCAATAAATAATAAAACATCCTTACCCTTTGCCCTAAAGTATTCGGCTATTGTTGTAGCAGTAAAGGCGCTTCTTATCTTTGAAACCGACGGCTGTTCAGATGTTGACACAACTACCACTGACCGCTTTAAACCCTCTGGACCTAAGTCCCTTTCTATAAACTCCCTGACCTCACGTCCACGCTCGCCAATTAATCCTATAACATTTATATCAGCCATTGTATACTTTGCCATCATCCCAAATAAAACGCTCTTACCAACGCCTGTGCCAGATAATATCCCTATCCTCTGTCCCTTTCCGCAGGTAAGAAGCCCATTTATAGCCCTAACCCCAAGATCTATAGGATCCTTTATCCTTTTTTTCTTTAGTGGTTTTGGGGCAATGGACATTACTGAATAATCCTTGCCAGCAAGCGGCCCTAAATCATCAATAGGATTTCCTTGATCATCTAAGATACGCCCAACAATGGAAGAACTAATCTTTAAAGTAGCCTGTCTTCCAAGCGGCAGCACCTTACTGCCCGGCTTTATCCCTGACAACTCGCCTAGAGCCATTAATAATACCCTGCCGTCTTTAAATCCAACTACCTCTGCATTTATTGACTGCTCTACTCCTGTGAATATCTTACATGACTCGCCTATGCTTACATCAAGGCCTGCTGCCTTTATAAGTACTCCTGTTACCTCCAGTATCCTTCCATATACCTTATATGGATCAACCTCTAATACTGCATCAATGTATGGTGTTAAATTAATCTCTTTCAAATCAAACTTTAATCTCTTCCTTTATATCATTTATCATCTTTTCTATATCTACTGAAATCTCATCCTCTGCCCCTGTGACCAAAAATCCAGTCTTGGTTAAAGATGGGTCAACATCAAACACTATATCAGGGTGTATGGTTAGAAGTTCTGCCTTTTTTTCCATAAATAGATCATGGAGTTTTGGATTGATTTTGATTGTAATCTTGCCAGTTTTTGTGATCTTTTTCAGAGATTCTCTAGCAAGCCTTACAATTGTATCAGAATGTATATTTATCTCATCTAATAATATCTTCTTGGCTATAGCAAATGTCAACTCTAAGACCTGAGGCTCTAGCGCTAAAACCATTCTATCGCTAAATCCATCAAACTCCCTGATTAAGGCTGCAAACCTCTCAAGTAAAGTATCTGCGTCTTTTGCTCCAGTCTGAAAACCCTCTTTCATTGAGCTTTCAAAACCCTCTTTTTTACCAATTGGCAGACCCTCAAGCCGTCCAGCCTCAAATCCCTCAGTCTTTCCTTTTTCAAAACCTTCTTTATGACCAAGGTCAAATGCCTCCTGCATCTTTGCATCTATATCTGCTTGGGTGATTTCTATAACCTTTTCCTCTTCCAAAGGCTTATCTACATTTACATTAAGTTCACTTGCGCTAAAATTCCTCATCATAAAAGGTCGAATAGATGCGCCAATTTCTTCTTGAACCTCTTCTACGCTATCCTTATAGCTTTCTGCAGGCCTAAAACCGCTTTTAAGCAACATCTCTAAATTCTTAAATCCAGTATCAAATTCTGAGAGGCTTTCAATTTTTTCCTTAGGCTGAGAGATTAAAGACTCATCCCCGTCAAAGCTCGGCATTGTAAATGCCTTATATTCCTTAATTAACTTTTCATCAGACAACAAGTTCTTCTTCTCCTCTTCCTGCAATTACAATCTTACCCTCTTCTTCAAGTTTTCTTGCAATCGCAACTATATTTGCCTGAGCCTTTTCAACATCTGATACCTTTACAGGCCCTTTTGATTCCATCTCTTCTTCCAATATCTTTGCTGACCTCTTTGACATATTCCTTAGTACCTTAGTCTTGAGAGACTCAGAGGCAGTCTTTAATGCTAGCGATAGATCAGCAGTGTCAACCTCTTTTAATATCTGCTGTATGCCTCTATCATCTACCTTATCAATATCCTCAAATACAAACATTATCTGTCTTATACTATCTGCTAAAATCTGATCATACTCCTCTATCTTCTCAAGTACCAGATGCTCAGTAGAGCGGTCAGAGGCATTTAATATCTCTGCAATTGTCTTTGCCCCTCCAACCTTTTTACCCTTGCCTCTGGTTACATCCATCTCCTTTAAAACATCTTCAAGGTCTTCAAGTATCTCTTCTGGTATAGAATCAATATTTGCTATCCTCATAGAGACATCCTCTTTAAGACTCTTTGGCAGCCCAGATAAAACCGCTGCTGCCTGCGTTGGCTCAAGCACTGCAAGTATCAGAGCTATAGTCTGCGGATGCTCTGATGATAAAAATGAGGCAAGTGTTTTAGCATCTATCCAACGCAAAGAGTCTAACATTGCGCCCTTTGTGTTTAAATCAAACATTGCATCTGCCTCACCTTCAAAGACCTTGGAAAGAATATTCTTTACATATTCCTTCGCGCCTGCTCCAAAATCACCGCTCTGAATCTTCCCTATTACCTCTTCTGTGACTGATTCTGCCTTTACCACATCTACTGTATCCATAGTGCCCATGTGTACAGTAAGTTTACCAATCTCTCTTTTTTCGAGATTCTTCAATATCTCTGCTGCGACATCTTCGCCGACTAACCTGAGAAATATTGCTGCCTTATCTAACCCGTCAACTGCCACTTTTCCGCGCTCCCATCATCCAATTTTTTATCAAATTCGCTGCTGCCGCAGGATCACTCTTTGCCCAGTCTATCATTGCCTGCTTAGGATCTAACTCTCTTGAAACCTCTGGTTCAGCTACTGCTACGACTACCTCTTCAGGCTCTGGTTTTTCTGCCCCTCTGGCTTCTGCTGCCATTTCAAGCGCCGCTGCCCTTAATGTTGCATCTGTCACTGCAGGCTGAGGCGTTAATATCTTTATTACAGGTCTTAATACCAATATGAAGAATGCAATTATTGCTAATAACGGTATTATTGATTTTAATCCAGCCATTGCTACTGTTACATAATCAACCTTCTCTGCTGTAAATTCCTCTTTTTCTGGTTCAAACTGCATACTAACTACCGTGACCTCATCTCCTCTGTCTTTATCAAATCCAATGGTTCTCTTTACCAATTCTGTGAGTTGTGATAATTCCTCAGCTGTACGCGGGATATATTTTCTTGCAGCCTTTTTATCAGCAGACTCTTCATAAAGTCCATCCACCAATACCGCTGCTGTAACCCTTTTTATACTCCTAAATGAACCCGTCTCATGACGAAGCGTCTTACTAATCTCAAAGTTCTTTGTGGAATTCTGTTTTTGCGACTGAGCCTGAGATGATGTTACAGGAGGCGGCTGAATACCCGGTAGATTTGACATAACCCCAGGCACTCCGCCTGTTCCAGTTGAAGTCGTATTCTCATTTAAAGACTGCTCGCTTCTTTCAACCTTGCTGTCTGGATCATAAGTCTCTTCACTAGTGTCTTTGCGCGTAAAATCAATTGACGCAGTGACCATTGCCTTTACCTTGCCCTTGCCTACCCTTGAGGTAAGAAGGTCTACAATACTATCCTCTGTATCTTTCTCAAACTTATGTAAATATGCCATCTGATCGCCGCTTAAACCAGAATCATCATCCTCTTTCTTTGTCAGCATATTTCCTGAACTATCTATAATATCTACATTCTTAGGATCTAATCTCTCTATACTGCTTGCCACTAAATGAACGATTCCGTCCAATTGCCTCTTAGATAATGTAGTCTGAGGCTTGAGTTTAACTACTACAGATGCCGAAGGATTTTCTGATTTAGTTGCAAATAATGATTTCTCTGGAATAGATAAATGTACCCTTGCGTCTTCTATCTCATTTAAAGAACGTATAGTCCTTACCAACTCACCCTGTAACGCCCTTCTATAATTAACCTTCTGAACGAAATCCGTTGTGCTGAAATTTGACTTATCAAATAACTCAAATCCTATTGCTCCCCCAAGCGGAAGCCCCTCTGAGGCAAGCTGTATTCTAAGCCCGTATACCTTCTCTGCAGGAACGCTTATACCATCCGATCCAACTACATAAGGCACCTTTGCAGCCTTTAATTTTTCTACTATTGCCCCTGCATCTGACTCCGAAAGATTTGTAAACAATAACCGATACTCTGTCTTACTAGTCCATGAAAATAATAACACTAAACCAGCTAAAGACATTACAAATACCCAAAGCACTGCTATTTGTTTTTTCTTAGGCCACTTTTTAATTGTTGCTAATACTTTTTCCATCGGCATACTCCTCTATAATCTCATTTTTTATAAATATTACATCTACTATGAGATTATGCAATTACCATGCCAAGTAATATCTAAAAAATTATAAATCCGCTGTCATAAATTAATTTAATTATTATACCTGCATTCTCATTACTTCTTCGTAGGCATTAAGGAGTTTATTTCTGACCTCAACCATAAGTTGAAATGACATATCGGCCTTTTCCATAGAGATCACAGCCTTAGATACATCGCCGTTTGTTGAGAGTTCGGTAACTGCATTATCCGCCTCTTTGGCTACTTCTGAGACCTTATTGATTGCCTCGCTCAAGTCAGCGTCAAATGAACCTTTGGCTTCTGGCTTTTCAGTCTTAGAGAGTAAATTACTCTGAGATAAGCTGCTTCCGCCATTTATCTTCATATCAACCATTTATTACCTCCCAATCTCAAGGGTCTTTGCATACATGCCCTTTGATAGATTAAATACCGTAACGTTTGCCTCATATGCCCTTAAGGCTGTCATCATATTGACCATCTCTTCCATTGTATTGACATTAGGCATTGCCACATATCCATGACTGTCAGCATCTGGATGATCAGGATTATAGACCATTACAGGCGGTCTTTGATCTTCTGTAATTTCAGATACCTTTACGCCCTTGGCAAGATTCACCTCTTTACTAAAATCACCATTGCCCCCTCCTATATCCATTGTATTGAATATGACATCCTTTCTTCTATAAGGACCGCCTTCCTGAGTCCTTGTTGTCTGGGCATTGGCAAGATTAGAGGCTATGACATTCATCCTCTTTCTCTGAGCGTCAATTGCTGATGCACTTACCTGAAACGGCGCAAATATCTCCATTTTACTTACTCCTTATCGCTTCTTTAAACATTCTTATATTAGAAGAGAGCAGCTTTGCTGAGGCATCATAAAAAAGCGCATTCTCTGTCATCTCTGCTATCTCCATATCTGGCTCTACATTATTCCCATCGCCCCATGACGGTCTCTTTTTAAATGTAAGCATCTTATTTATATCTGTTGTTTCATTTGAAAGCTCTATATGACGATTATTTGTTGTCTTAAGCGCCAATTTTTCGTCATCTAACACAGCCTTAAACTCAACATCCTGAGCCTTATAGCCCGGAGTGTCAGAATTCGCTATATTTGAGGCAAGCACCTTGTGCTTTACCGCTGAAGACGCTATCAATCTCTCTAATGTCTGAAATCCGTTTTCCATCTCTCTACCATCCATTTTTTTGATACATCTAATAAAACCCGTCAAATATATGACAGTTAATCATCACTGGCTGCCTCAGACTTCACTCCATATTCATGCAATTTATTTCTAATTGTTCTAACGCTTACTCCCAAAATCTTTGCTGCCTTTGTCTTATTACCGCCAACATCTTCAAGGGTCTTTAATATCATGTCTCTTTCCATATTACGCAGACCTGTTGGATTTGCTGAATGCTGCACCACGCTGCTTTGAGCCCCTGCTGCTGATTGAGATGTGCTGTCAACCATAAAATCATTAACCTCTATACACTGGCTGCGTGAAAGTAAGACTGCCCTATTGATTGTATTTTCAAGTTCTCTAATATTTCCTCTCCACTGTCTAGTCTTTAGAAACTCCAAAGCCTCAACAGAAAAGGAATTAACATTTTTTAATAATTCAGCTGCATATTTCTTCATAAAATGCTCGGCAAGCATAACAATATCCTCTGCCCTATCCCTAAGAGGCGGAAGCTGAAGCGGAAATACGCTTAAACGATAGTATAAATCCTCTCTAAAACGCCCCTCTTGTGCCTCCTTATAAAGGTCTCTATTTGTAGTTGCAACTATCCGTACATTTATAGAAACAGGCTCTTTACCGCCAATCCTATCAACCTCTTTCTCCTGTAACACCCTTAAAAGTTTTGCCTGAAGCGGCATAGTCATCTCACCAATCTCATCAAGCAGTATAGTTCCAGAATCAGCAAGCTCAAATTTCCCTAATTTCTTCTCACTCGCCCCTGTAAACGCTCCCTTTTCAAATCCAAATAACTCTGACTCCATCAGATTATCAGGAATGGCTGCGCAATTAACCGCTACAAATGGTTTATCACGCCTCCCGCTTATCTGGTGAATATGACGCGCAAGAAGCTCCTTGCCTGTACCGCTCTCACCATATATCAATACCGTAGTATCGCTTGCTGCCACATTTTCAGCTATCCCTAAAAGATGCTTTAACTTTGGACTATCCGTTATCATCTCACGCTTAGAATGAAAACGCATCATCATGGAATCAATCTTCTTTGTCAGTGTATCAAAGTCAAACGGCTTAATTAGATAATCCGTTGCCCCTTCCTTCATAGTCTCAACCGCATTTTCTATCGTAGGGTAACCAGTAATTACAAGCACAGGAAGACTGCCAATCTTCTGACGAATCTCCTTTAAAAATGTCAGCCCGTCCATCTTAGGCATCATCATATCCGTTACTACCATTGACACAGGAGTACTGTTGACAGTTGAAAGGGCATCCCTCCCATTGTCTGCTACCAAAACCTTATATCCTAATCTGCTAACCGCCCCTTTAAGGGCATTTCTCATATTAGGGTCATCGTCTACAACCAAAATCGGTTTCATGTATCGTGTCTCCTGTACTAATAATTAATTCAAACAATGACTCTCACAACTTACTGTCAGCGGATAATATAAATAAAAACTGCTCCCAGCACCCGGAACGCTTGATACCTTTATAACTCCGCCATGGGACTGCATAATCTTTGACGCTATTGAAAGCCCAAGCCCTGTGCCTCTGTCCTTTGTGCTGAAAAATGGATCAAATATCTTCTCTATATTATCAAGCTCTATTCCCATGCCTTGATCCCTTACCTCAACAATTGTATATCCATCGCTTACCTTAGCGGATATATTGATGCTCCCGCCTTCTGGCGTTACCTGAATCGCATTTAATAAAATATTCATAAATGCCTGCTTTAATAATTGAATATCTCCATTTGTCCTTATTACACCGTTAAAACTGTTCTTTATAGCAATCCCGTTTGTCTCAATCAACGGTCTCATCAGATTAACAGTCTCATCTATTATAACATTTATGTCAACATCACTGCGAGAAAGTTTATTTGGTTTTGCAAAATATAACATATTAGTTAAAATATTATTCAAACTCTTTATTCCAGTAGATATCTCCCTTGCAAGCTCATTCTGCTCCGTACCTTCAAGATCCTTTGCAAGCATGGTTGCATTTAACTCAATGCTGCACAGAGGGCTTCTGATCTCATGAACAATCTTTGCAGCCATCTCGCCCATTGCTATCAGCCTCTTGTTTCTCTCCTGCTGCGATTCAAGCTCCTTTATCTGCGTAATATCCTGTATTAACATAACTTGCCCCCGTATTGATCCTTCTTTGTCAAGTACCTCTGACGTTGATAGCAGCACATTATACTTACTGTCGCCAGCCATCAATATCATGTCGTTATCTTCTTTCTGAAGCATTACATCAATAGAAGCAAATTCTGTGCCAATTATATTTTTGGCATTAACTCTTAACATTTTTTCAGCAGCGCCGTTTATCATTGTAATCTTTGAATCATTATCCATTACGATAACAGACTCTCTTAGGCTATATACCACGCCGTTTAGATAGTCTTTTGCCTCTTGAGTCTGACCAAGTGCAGTTTTGAGTTCTTCATTTTTCTTTTCGAGTTCTAAGGTCAAATATTTGACCCTTTCTTCAAGTTTTTTATAATAATGTTCAAGGGATTTTGACGCCTCTGTAAAACTCTTAAAGGCATCGCTTAAGCGGCTTATGTCTTCCATTATTGCACCTCTGAAACGCTTTTTCTTGTAACATTCTGTTCAAGTATTGTAGCTGCCATCTTGCCGTATACTGATTTTTGAGAGCTGATTTTTTCATACATCTTTTTTGCCTCTTCAATATTATTGGATAATATTGCAGTCATATATAATGCCCATCCATTATCAGGTTCTGTCTTTAATGCCAATTGATAATATTTTAAAGCCTTTTCATTATTTTTTAGATTGAAATAATACACATCCGCGAGTTTTAAATAATCCTCAATTGCCCCTCCCCTTTTTTGGACGATATCTTCATAAAAACCAATTGATTTACGAACATCTTTATCAGAGGTAAAGGTCTCTCTGAGCATCTCAATATCCTTAGCATCTAATATCTTTATATTTTTTAACATAGAATAAGCCATTGAATTTTGTTTTGATAGATAATAAGAGATTGCCTCCATCCTTGTAAGCCAATCGTTTGCGCCGCTTATCTTTTTGAGCCTGCCTGTCAGTGATAGAAGACCTTGATGATCCCCTGATAATGCCTTTAACTCCGCTAATTCCTTAAGACTATCTGCCTTTACATCATCAGGACCATTATTTGAAAGCCATGTGAGCATATTATTAGATTCCTCAATAGAATTTTTTAGTGCGTCTTTTGCCATATATAAAACCTTCATATTTTTATTTGCATAAAATATAGAGCTAAACATCTTCCAAATCTTAGGAAATTTATCCTTCTCATTATCCTTAACATCAACCAGCAATGCCTCTACCTCATCAAGGACTCCATTATAAGCAGAACCATGCTTTGCAATAAAATCCTTTAACATTTCAGAGGCCTTATCATATTCTCCGCTTAATCTTAAGGTCTTGATCAATAATAGATTCATGTTATCTTTTTCAGCCTGAGTTGGATTTAAACTAATGGCAGTAACTATATAAGGCTTTGCCAGATAAGGTTTTTTATCTTTCAAATATGCCTTTGCAATATTGATTGAGGCATCTTTTCTGATCTTATAATCTATTGCCTCAAGGGCTTGATTAAAATATTTTAACGCTGAATATGAATTTCCTTCTTCAAGATTAATCAACCCCATGCTTAACGCAGCCCTATACACAAAAGGCTTATCATAAAGTTGAACTAGGTATCTCTTTGCAAGGGTAAGATTTCCAGTTTGACGCAGGGTTTCTCCATAATAATATTTTGTAGAATCAGAGTTATCTAAAAAAGCCTTATCTGCCTGAACCACATTTTTATAGATCAAATCTGCATTTTGAGTATCTCCAAATGATTGATAGATATTTGCCTTAATATATTGCGCAGCAGCGCTTGGTGTGATCTTATTAGCATATCCCATTGCCTCATGAGGCCTCCCCATCTCTATAAGACATTGAGCAATGCCTGCATATGCAGTATCTATATATTTTGATGATGGATTATTTTTAATAAACATCAAATAAAGCCCATAAGACTCAACATAATACTCAATCTTATAATACGTCTGTGCGCGCTCAAGCATAGAGACCTCTACAATCTGTCTGCTCAAATCAGATATACTCTCAGGCTTTACGGAGGCAAATGCGCTTGATGCCATTCCATAATTATCTATTGCCTCTAAATATTTATGTTTACTTGCAAGCACCTTTGCAAACAGAAAGTGATAAATGGATAAAGAAGTCTTATCATCTTGAAATTTTATCCGCATTTGCGAGGCAGCAGAATATTTTTCCGCCTGAAGCAGAGTCCACACGCGCTTTAAATCAGGAGATACTAAATACTTGTCCAATGTGTCAGAAGCCAGAATTGACGGGCAAAATGACACTATCATAACCAATAATATCAACAACGTTTTTTTCATACTTACATCCTTCATATAAATGTAGTAGCAAGATACATGCTAATACATATTATTTATATATAATTATTAAAAATCCACTTTATCTAAAAATTAAGTTGACCTTTTGAGCATAATTAATAAAAAATATAATGCAATTATACTTTTATATAAATAGCATAGAAAAATAATAACTATATCTGTTATATTATAACTCTTAAATTTGTAAAGAAGTATATTAATAATACCGATATGTATATATAGAGTTGGATTTTACTTATACATTATGCAAAGATCTACGGATAAATATTAATATCAAAGGAGTTGAACAAACCAGACTGGCAAAAACCCTTGAGGATTTTGATTCTATTGTGAAAATTGATATGACTTTTAGTGCTTTGGGGCTGTAAATCTATTGAGGCTGGCAGCCATTAAAGACGTTGAGGTAAACTAATATAATGAAACGTAAAACAGTAAAGGAATCAACGATAATTAAGAAAAAAACAAAGGATTGTTTTGATAAATGCGTAAAATTTACTCGCGCTAAGGAATTGCAGTCATCAGGATTGTATCCCTATTTTAGGGTAATAGAGAGCGCGCAAGACCCTGTTGTTATAATTAATGGCAAGAAAATGATAATGGCAGGTTCAAATAATTATCTAGGACTTACAAACCACCCAAAGGTCAAAGAAAGCGCAATTGAAGCTATAAAAAAATATGGCACTGGATGTGCTGGCTCAAGATTTTTAAACGGCACATTAGATATTCATACAGAACTTGAAGTGAAATTAGCCCGTTTTATGGGCAAAGACGCAGCACTCGTATTTTCAACAGGTTATCAGGTCAATCTTGGCGTAATATCAGCCCTTGTAGGCAAAAACGATATCGCTGTAATAGATAAATTAAATCATGCAAGCATATTTGACGGGTGCAAACTTTCATACGGAGTTATTCGTAAATATCGTCACAACAATATGGCAGATTATGACAGACTCTTAACAGATATTGGTGATAAACCAGTATTAACAATAGTTGACGGCGTATTTAGTATGGAAGGAGATATTGTTGATCTCCCAGGTGTTGTGAAGATTTCCAAAAAACATGGAGCAAGATTAATGGTAGATGATGCCCATGGGATTGGAGTATTAGGCGCACATGGACGAGGCACTGCTGAACACTTTGGGCTTGAAAATGACGTTGATCTTATAATGGGTACATACAGTAAATCACTTGCATCAATCGGAGGTTTTGTCGCAGGCGATAAAGATATTATACATTTTATAAAACACTCTGCGCGATCACTGATCTTCAGCGCTTCCCCTCCTCCAGCTTCTATTGCAGCTGTCAGCACAGCAGTAGATATAATAGAGGCAGAACCTGAAAGAAGAGAGGCCCTATGGAGAAATACCCATAAAATGTTAAAGGGATTTACAGACCTTGGATTTGTAATTGGCGCAACGCAAACACCGATTATTCCTGTAATAGTCAAAGAAGACGAACTTGCATTCAGAATGGCAGTTATGCTTCAAGAGGCAGGGGTGTTTGTAAATGTAGCTGTAAGCCCTGCTGTGCCTACAGGTAAGGCATTAGTCAGGACAAGTTATATGGCAACTCATACTGATGAACACCTTGATATTATCTTAGATGCCTTCAAGAAAATTGGTAAAAAACTTGGCGTTATTTAATGAATAGTATACTCATAATATTTTAATTTATAAAAAAATTATCCTGCCGAAGATTAATCTTGACAATAATAAACCGACTGGTCTATTATTAATCATGACATCAATTGAAACAAAACAACTTCTTATAGAAACTGGCGCACGGTTATTCCATCAAAATGGTTATAACAACACAGGTATTGCCGAAATATTAAGCGCTTCTGGCATTCCAAAAGGGTCATTTTATTTTCATTTCAAAAGCAAGGAGGATTTTGCCCTTACAGTGATAGACCATTATTCTCAATTTCTTAAAGGATGGTTTGATCAATATGCTGAGGATACAAATAAATCGCCTCTTACAAGATTACGTAACTTTCTTGAATCATTCATTGTTTTTTATGAAGGTTCAGGATGCAGACTTGGGTGTCCTATTGGTAATTTTGCACTTGAGATGAGCGATCTAAGCGAGCCTATTCGCAAAAAAATAAACTCTGTCCTTCTTCTAATAAGAGACAGCATAGAAACAATCATCAAAGATGCTAAGTCTATGGGAGAAATCCCCATGGAAATAAATACATTAGACATTGCAGATTTTATCATGAGCAGTTGGGAAGGTGCGTTATTAGTAATGAAGTCAGGAAAGAGCACAGAGCCTCTAAAGAGATTTATCAATATACTTTTTACATATATATTGACTACAAATAATAGGGCATAGCCTTATATCATTAGCTTTATGGAGGATATTAAAATGGCTATTATCAAGACAGTAAAACCAGAAGATGCAGAAGGCAAGGTAAAAGAGATTTATTCTATGTTTAATGAAAAAATGGGAATGGTTCCAGAGCCGATGCAGCTTTACGGCGTATGCCCAGAAATTTTAGAATTATTAGCTGGATCTATTCAATTTGGAATGGGATACACGAAATTCAGTCCTAATCTAAAGGCGTTTATTAGAATGTTAGTCTCTGTTATACAAAAATGTTCATTCTGTATAGACATGAACGCCGGGATGCTTATGCAGGCGGGCATAAGCAAAGAGGCAATTGACGCGGCAAAATCTGACCCAAATAAAGTCCCTCTTGATGAAAGAGAAAAGGCAATACTGTTATTTATCCTTAAAAGTGTCAAAGAACCTCTTTCTATAGATAAAACGGATATTAATAAACTTCATTCTTTAGGCTGGGAGGATAAAGATATATTTGTTGCAGCATACTTAGGGGCATCATCATTTGCCAGTGATACAATCTTAAATACCTTCAAGGTATAATCTCAAGCAAAAAAAAATGGAATCTCCGCAGAATATTACGGGGATTTCATTTAAATTATATCAAATCAATAAAAAACTATGATATTCTCTTAAGATTCATTAAGGCGTTAAGGACACCCTGTTTAACCTTAAGGGATTTATTTGATTGAAGATCTTTGAGAATCTTTTTTGCCCGATCTCCTTCTTGAGACTTTAGTTCTGCAAGTTTGCCAAGAGCCATAGCAAACCAATAAATAACATTACTGTCAAGTTCCTTGCCAAGACGGGCATATATTGCCTTTACAGCCTTTGGATAACGCTTTTCAGCGAGCATTTTAGCAGCTTCAATACGTTTTTCAGGTTTATGATTATTGAGAATCTTTATTAATTGGTGCATCCTAAGGGTTCTTTTAATACCATGAGACAGCCTTTCAATCTCTAATTCAAATTTATTTATATCAAATTCAGGGGTCTCAAGCGGTGACAAATCCCTAAAATCTGCATAGAATAATGAAATCATTGAGTCAGGAATATTACAGGAATCTGTAAAGATTGGAACGATGGGCTTATCTGCCTTTAATACAAAGTCAAGTTCCTTAGCGCAAAATTCAGATTGAAATGCCTTATTTGTAAGTACAAGTAAAAATATATCCCCTTCAGATTTTAAGATATTTTTGATAATCATTGATAGATTATCTTCTGATAAGGCGCGTTCATTGTCTACTTGGATGTCAAATCCCTGCTTAATCATGCTTTCCTCTAATCTTAATATAAAGGGATTATTGGAATCTAACCATGGATGACTAATTATACAGTTAATCTTTTTTGAATTCATAATATTTTTAGACGTGGAAAGTTTATACTCTTCCTAACAGTATCTGCATTAATAGTTAAACATATTGCATACCCTGTCTTTAATAATACAGTTATTTATAAATGTAATATAAAAGTAGAATGGGGGGTTTACTCCCTAATTGATTGCTAACTTAAACTTAGTATACACATATTTATTAATAAAGTCAATACTTAATCTAATAACCTTTCAAAATAATTAAGATCTATCTATACTCTATTATGTTCTATTGAGGCCAAGTATTTCAATAGCCTTTTCAACAACGTCATCTGGATTAAAAGGTTTAGTCATATAAATATCAGCCCCAACCTCTTCACCCCTGGCTCTATCGAATTCCTGACCTTTAGCAGTAAGCATGATAATATAAATATTTTTCAATTTTAGTTCATTTTTAACGGCGTTACAGACCTCAAATCCATTCATCTTAGGCATCATAACATCGAGGAAAACGAGATCTGGTTTTTGAGATTTAATAGTTTCAAGTCCTTCCTCTCCGTTTTCAACAGAAATAAGTTCAACACCTTCATCCTCAAGCTCTTCCAAGGTTTGCTCAAGCAATAGCCTGATATGAGGCTCATCATCAACTATTAATATTTTTTTTGATTTTTCCATAATTATACTGAACATTCTTTGATAGAAACCTATAATATCTATATATGTTATGCTATAAAAAATATATTTGTCAAGTTAAACCAACAAAAACGCCATTATCAATGAACGAAATATAAATACTCCTTTTGAAAAGGAGTAAATGAAGCAAAAGCCATAAATACGATTATAATGAGGTATTAAAGGTCTTAAGAATAAGATTTTATGTAAAAGTGAAGATACCCTTCGGCAATGATAACCACTGAAGATTTGTTTCAATCCACACCCCTGTACAAGGGGTGACGTTCCATTTCATGGTAACAATCTAATAGCAATCAAGTTTCAATCCACACCCCTGTACAAGGGGTGACATTACTAGACCGCTGCTTAGCAATCTCCAATCTGTGGTTTCAATCCACACCCCTGTACAAGGGGTGACGATAATTCAGGGATTAAGCAATATAGCATCATAGTTTCAATCCACACCCCTGTACAAGGGGTGACGTTAATATTTTTATTCCGTTATGGTCATTCATTTTGTTTCAATCCACACCCCTGTACAAGGGGTGACGGAGTAGAGATAAAATTATATAGTTGGGATGGTTGTTTCAATCCACACCCCTGTACAAGGGGTGACTTGGAGTTCATGAGTATTTACCCCCTCACCTTTTGTTTCAATCCACACCCCTGTACAAGGGGTGACCCATAGCTTGCGATAGATGCCAAACTACGATTTACAGTTTCAATCCACACCCCTGTACAAGGGGTGACCAAAGACGATCAATCTGAAGACCTGCCCGCAAAAGTTTCAATCCACACCCCTGTACAAGGGGTGACGTCCCCATAATGCAAATGGGGCATCTCATTTGTGTTTCAATCCACACCCCTGTACAAGGGGTGACGTCATCAGCATGGTACAGGTTCAATTTTAAAGTGTTTCAATCCACACCCCTGTACAAGGGGTGACTTTCCTGTGCAGGTGTTTCTACGAGCCATTTTGGTTTCAATCCACACCCCTGTACAAGGGGGGACATTTGATCCAATGTAGGCTACAGGTAGTGTTCAAGTTTTAATCCACACCCCTG
>JADFXP010000008.1 GCA_015233465.1 Candidatus Magnetominusculus dajiuhuensis | reverse complement strand
TGAACATGCAACTATATTGTTTGATGTAGTAGATGCAAGCCCGCTTTTATCTTTACCACTTATCTTGTCAGACTCATAAAAGATTGATAGCGACATCCCTTTATCAAGTGGGAATGAAAATACGAACAATTAGGATTTAAATATGAAAAAAACAGTAAAGTTATGTTTGATAAACTCCTGCCTTATCAAAGCGCTGCAATAAAAAATGCCGAAACACTTATAGCTTCATACCCAAATTCAGACCCTGAAAAAGACAATCCATCAACTACAGTCCACGAGTTAGTGATACAATTAAATTCCTATCAAAGGTAAAAAAATACCCCAAAATTTATTTTTTGATAATATGTTATAATAGCAGTTGTTATTATTTGAATTAAATCTAAGGAGATTACATATGTTAAAGGGTTTCAAACCAGTATATTTGCTGTTAATAGTTCTAATGATTTTTTCTCTAAATGCCTGTAAAAATAAACCAAAAAAAATTGAACAGAAAGTGACAGTTTATAATCAAGAGACATTTGTTTCTGCAGCTAGTGACGGGGAAAATAAAATTGCAGACTGGTTTTCGCATAAAGAGATAATCATTAATGGACTTGATAAACATGGATCTTCTGCATTAACCGTTGCTTCAAAAAATGGGCGTCTTGAAACTGTTAAGATACTTGTAGATAAAGGCGCAGATGTTAATGTAACAGACAATGACGGCGATACCCCGCTTATGTGCGCTGCATTCGCTGGAAATTTAGGGACTGTAAAATTTCTGCTCTCAAAAGGCGCAAACCCTACTCTTAAAAGCAATAACGGCTGGACTGCTTATATCTATGCCTCAGAAAAAGGTTATACTGAAGTTGCTGAATTGCTTAAACCTAAAAAATAAATGGGTTCAAAGGGACGAGTCCCTTTGCGGGATTTTTAAGGGCAGGGGTCTAAGACCTCGTTATAAAAACCCTTAAAGGGTTACTTAAAATCAGGAAGCCAGACCTGATAATTTTCTGCATCATGCGGGAGATTAAAATATACAGCCCCTGTTTCCTCTGGCGCAAGTATTTTATACTCTTCTACAATCTTTGACTCTCCGCCTATTGGTAGATTTTTAATATCAAAGAAATCTATACATATCTTTGCCTTATCTCTGGTTGCTCTGCTTAGTTTTCGAGTTGTCTTAAACACTACCTTGATATTATTATCTTCTTTATAAACATTGACTATCAATAAATAGCCATTGTCAACATTACCAAGTTTCTTGATTTCCTTGATAGGTTTTTTTTCTTCGACTTTTTGCGTTCCTTGTTTTGGTTCTGTTCCAGCATTGTCAGGCTCTACAAATTCTTCATCAGATAGGCAAGGTTTTATAGTCAATATACAAAGCAATATTATTAAACTTAGTTTTAATAATATATGTTTTTTCATAGTTACTCTGAATTTGAGATAGAATTAATTGCCTTCTGGATTCTATTAATAGATATTTCTTTGCCCAATAATTCTAAGACCTCATAAATGCCTGGGCTGACTGTGTTTCCTGTTAGAGCCACTCTTATCGGCTGGGCAAGTTTGCCAAGTTTAACATCATGTTTTGCCATAAGGTCAATAAAGAGTTTTTCAATTGAAGCAGCTGAAAAATCTTTCAGTTCTTTTAGAGAAGTTATTACGGAATTTAATAGAGGCAGCGTATCATTATTAAGAAATTTTTTGCCTGCTGTTTCATCTATCTTAATATCATCAGATATATAATAGCGCAGAGAATGCGCAAGTTCAACCAGTGTCCTTGAACGTTCAATCAGTGTTGCAATTGCCTTAGAAAGCCAATCAATATCAGGACTATACTCGCTTCCAACTATACACTGTTCTATAAGAAAAGGCATTACTAATGGTATCAATTCCTCTGGCGAATGTTTTTTAATATGTTCGGCGTTTATCCAAAGAAGTTTTTCTGGATTAAATACAGTTGATGAACTCCCAACCTTATCTAAAGCAAAAGCATCAATCATCTCCTGCATAGTAAAGACCTCTTGATCACCATGCGACCAGCCAAGTCTTACAAGATAATTAAGTAATGCCTCAGGCAGATAACCCATGTCACGATATGCTGAAACGGATACTGCCCCATGCCGTTTGCTTAATCTCTTTTTATCTGCCCCTAAGATCATCGGCAGATGGGCAAATAATGGGACAGGACAACCAAGCGCTTGATATATTTGTATCTGTTTAGGGGTATTATTTAAATGATCATCTCCGCGGATTACATGTGTTATACCCATATCTATATCATCTATAACTACAACAAAATTGTATGTTGGCATCCCGTCTGAACGCAGAATTATAAAGTCGTCAAGAGTATTATTGTTAAATGTAACATTCCCGCGGATTAAGTCAGAAACTGTTGTTTCGCCAACAGTAGGCATTTTAAATCTGACAACTGGATTTACAGCATCAGTAGGTGGATTTTTTAATTCTCTGCAAGTACCGTCATAACCTGGGGGTCTTTTTTGAGTCATTGCAAGCTCACGTTTTTTTTCAAGGACATCAGCAGAGCAATAACAGTAATATGCCTTACCTTGTTCTAATAATTTTTGAACATGAGAAAGATAAACATCTTGTCTTTGAGTTTGACGAAATGGCCCTTCGTCCCAAGAAAGTCCTAGCCACTTCATACCGTCAATTATTGCTTCTATATATTCATCTGTAGATCTGGTCTGATCAGTGTCTTCTATTCTGAATATAAATTTCCCATTATGACGGCGTGTAAATAAATAATTATAAAGGGCAGTCCTTGCGCCTCCAATATGTAGAAATCCAGTTGGACTTGGTGCAAATCTTACCCTGATTTTGTCAGTCATGCTGCGTTACTCCTTTTATTAATTATTATTGATGCTTTAAAATAGTAATAGAAAATTAATTCCTAAACCTAAACCGCTTAAACTTGTTACTACTGCGTCTGCAGGATTATTAAATTGATAATTAGAACTTGTCCCCAAATATCTATAGGAAAGGTCTATTGCAATAATTGTAGACATAAATTTCCCAACTGGATTAAGGGCTGAAAGCGGTGTGACTTTTACGCCAAAATCTGTAACCATAGTACTATCATTAAAAGTTCCAGAGATTGATGCAGTGCCTACGCCTAAAAATACTGTTGCGTATTTTACAATCTCTTTGCTGACGCGCAGCATGGTCAAACTGCTGTCCAGTGAACATGCAACTATATTGTTTGATGTAGTAGATGCAAGCCCGCTTTTATCTTTACCACTTATCTTGTCAGACTCATAAAAGATTGATAGCGACATCCCTTTATCAAGTGGGAATGAAAATACGAACTGATTGCCAAATCCACTAAAACGACTGTCAAAATTTAGTATGTAATTAAATCCTACACCAAATCCAATGCCTATTCCGTTTTTTTTGTCAGGAACGCTTGTTTCACTGCTTGTGGCATTAGAGGTGATAGTAGGCGCTTTCTCATCTGGAAGCTCTTGTATAAGCGGTACGTCTTCAGCAAATGCGAAAGCTGTGGAAAGTAAAATAATTGTTAAACATATCAGCCCTGCGCTATAAAAATATTTCTTCATTATGTTCTCCATTCTTCTTTTTATTAACGCGCAAAATTTATCGCGTTACATGTTTATCGGAAGAATATAAAATATCTTTAATTTAACAATTATTTTAAATAACCTGAAATTTCATTTAATATATCACTATCTATCCAATCCACGGCTCCGATATATCTTTTCACAATAATCCCTTTTTTATTTATTAGAAAACTAAAAGGATAACCAAAAACCTTATAAGATGACCTTGCAATTTTTTGTTCTGGGTCTCGCAGGATCGTAAAATTCATTGCTGTATTTTTTAGAAAATTAGAAACTGTCTCGTCGTCATCGTCAATAGATACTGCAAGTATGATGAATCCCTTTTTCTTGAATCTTTCAAGCAGTTGATTCATAGCTGGAATCTCTTCTTGACATGGCCCGCACCATGTTGCCCAAAAATTTAATAATATTGTCTTTCCTTTATAAACTGAGAGTTTAATCTTCTTTCCTTCAATGGAATTGAGGGTAAAATCAGGAGCATTTTTTCCAACGATATCGTCTGCCTCCCAAGGCGCTGGAGGCGCTGCATAAATCAGATTGGAAGTTAATAGAATAATTAAAATTATCAGATATTTTTTCATTTATTCACCTTTTTTTACTATAAATAAGCTAATTATTATAAGAGACCCTATGTCAATATTTAAATTCAAATATTATAACATAAGGACTTTAAATATTATTATTAAAGTATAGTTTAGATTAATATAATAATGTAAATAATGTTAATATACGTTAATTGTTTATAATTAATTAAGGAGGACAGGATTAATGAAGGAAATAGTTGCCGATGAAAAACTGGTTGCCTGTTGCGGGTTATATTGCGGGGCATGTCAGTTATATATTTGGGGGAAATGTCCAGGCTGCATGAAAAATGAAAGGGCTTCATGGTGTAAGGTAAGGAGCTGCTGTATAGAACACAATTATACCACATGTGCTGACTGCGAAATAATTGATTATTTTTCAAATTGCTCAAAACTTACCAATCCTGTCACTAAAATAATTGGCTTTTTACTTGATACAAATAGGATTGCCTGTTTAATAAGGATTAAAAAAATTGGCTGTGCTGCTTATGCAAAAAATATGTCTGAAACAAGGCGTGTATTTTTACGAAAATAGATTGATTTATGTTAGTTGATAGAGGATTTATTGCAATATATATGAGTATCCATCTTAAGGTTTTAGCAGGGCTTGGGTTGTTATATATTATTATGAAAAAAATGCTATAATAGCATAATTTTTTTCAGGAGGACAAGACTGATGAAAGACATATCTGCAGTAGAAAAACTGGTTGCATGTTGCGGATTATATTGCGGGGCTTGCAAGTTATACCGTTGGGGCAAATGTCAGGGGTGTATGAAAAATGTAAAGGCCGCTTGGTGCAAGGTAAGGTCATGCTGCATAGAAAACAAGTATACGACATGTGCTGATTGTACTAAGGTTGAATCTATTTCAGATTGTTCAAAATTGGTTAATCCTATCTCTAAAATAATTGGTTTCATCCTTGGTTCAAACAGGGTTGCTTGTCTCAAAAAGATTAAAGAAATAGGATGCGCAGAATATGCTGAATATATGGCTGAAACAAAGCGCGCTTCATTAAATAAATAAATAGATAAAATGGGGCAGGGTACTTTACCCTTTTCAAAAAAACTCCAATCACAATTAATTATGGAGAGTTCTATATGGATATAGCAGGATTTCTTTCTACAATCTCCCCTTTTTCGGATCTTACAAAGGATGAGGTAGATGTAATAGCTTTAAATTCAATTGTGGTTGAATTCAAAGACTCTGATGTTATTAAATCGCGCGGGATTATAGGCAGATTTATTTGGGTAATATATGAGGGGACTGCTGATGTTACAGAGGTCAAATCTGACGGCAGCCGCAGGGTCAGGGCAACTATTAAAAAGGGTGAGATAATCGGCGAGATGTCTATTATGACTGGCGAGCCGGGTTCTGCTGATATTGTTGCAAAAAAAGATTGCAGCCTAATAAAGATTCCCCGTGAGATTTTTTCCTCTATAATCGTAAAAAATTCCTCTGCCCTTGCAAAGGTAGCATCCATTATAACAAAACGTCTGATCAGAAAAGACCTTGACGAGCAGGCTGGAGTTGCTCAGAAATTGGCGATTTCTCAATCTGAGATGGATGATCCATATAATTTATTGTTTACATCTTCTGATATTTCGATAAAGATACTGGTTATAAATTGCGGGAGTTCTTCAATCAAATATTCTCTCTTTGACACATCAAAAAGGCAGTATCAATTAGAGGGATTAATTGAAAAGATTAATAAACCTCAGTCTTTTTTGACAATCAAATGCAGGGGTAAGGAGATCAAGAAAACTTTATCTTCTCATGGTATTGCCGGGGCTCTTGAAGAAATGACAAAATCTCTTGTAGACCCTGCTTTAGGGCTATTAATGGATTTAAATGAGATTAGCGCAGTTGGTCACAGGGTAGTTCATGGAGGAGAAAAATTATATGCTTCAGTAGTAATAACGGATGAGATAAAGGATACCATAAAGGAATATTCTGCAATTGCCCCTTTACACAATCCATTTAATCTTGCAGGGATAGAACATATGCAAAAACTGCTTAAATCAGCAACTCATGTAGCGGTCTTTGACACTGCATTTCATCAAACTATCCCTTCTAATGTTTATAGATATGCCCTGCCTCATGATTTGTGTACAGAACATAAGATAAGGAGATATGGATTTCACGGTACAAATCATGAGTTTGTCGCCTTAAAGGCAGCTATGTATTTTAATAAACCATTAGGCGAATTAAATATGATCTCCTGTCATCTTGGAAATGGCGCTTCCATGTGCGCAATAAATCATGGCAGAAGTGTTGACACTTCAATGGGTATGACACCTTTAGAAGGACTTATAATGGGTACAAGGAGCGGAGATATTGACCCTGGTATTATCCTTTATATGTTAAAGAATCTTCAGATGAGTGCAGAAGGTGTTGATGATTTATTAAATAAACAGAGCGGGCTTTTAGGTATAAGCGGAAAAACCAGCGATATGCGTGAACTTTATGCTGAGGCAGAGAATTATAATACAAGGGCAAATGATGCTATAACAATGTTTTGTTATAGAATTAAAAAATATATAGGTTCATATATTGCTGTGCTTGGTGTTATTGATGCCATAATATTTACAGGCGGCATAGGTGAAAATGCCTCAGATATTAGGGCAAGGGTGTGTCAGGGTTTAGAACATCTTGGAATAATGCTTTATAACACTAAAAATAAAGACCTTAAGCCATTAAGAGGCGAGGTCTTAGATGTATCAGAGCCCGGTTCAAAGATAAAGATACTGATAATCCCAGCCGAAGAAGAACGCATGATAGCAAGGGAAACCCTTCATGCAATTGAAAGAGAAAAGTCTACTAAGACAATTGGACAGTTAAATACCAAACCAATTCCTATCAGCGTATCAGCTCATCATGTTCATCTTTCAAAAGAAGATTTCGAGATACTTTTTGGTAAAGATGTAATCTTGACTCCACGTACGCAGTTAAGCCAGCCCGGTCAATTTGCAAGTCAGCAGACAGTTAATCTTATAGGACCAAAAGGCAGGGTTGAAAGAGTTCGGATACTTGGACCATTCAGAGATAAATCGCAGGTGGAAATATCTCGTACAGAGGAATTCAAACTTGGAATAGATGCCCCTGTAAGAAGTTCAGGTGATATAAAGGGAACCCCAGGACTTGATCTTGAAGGGGCTGTAGGGAAGATTACGATTAAAGAAGGCGTTATCTGCGCTAGACGTCATATTCATATGGCGCCAGAGGATGCCTTAGGATTTGGACTTAGAGATAAGGATATTGTAATGGTTAGGGTCAAGACAGTAAGAGAGGTAATATTTGGTGATGTGTTAGTCAGGGTTCATCCAGATTATCGTCTTGATATGCACTTGGATACAGATGAGGCAAATGCTGCAGAGATTGATCCAACGACAATTGGATTTATAGAGGCTATTCAGTCACGCGTCTATCTTTAAAATTATGGGTTCAAGGGGTCTTAGACCCCCGGGACAAGTCCGTTTGCGGGATTTTGAGGGCAGGGGTCTAAGACCCCTTTATAAAAATCCTTAAAGGGTTACTTAAATTATACAAAATCTATACCCAATCCCAGGTTCTGTAATAAGCATCTTTGGGTTTTTAGGATCAGATTCAATTTTTTGTCTTAAATGACCGACATAAACTCTAAGATATTGATTATGTTCTACAGATTGGCTTCCCCAGACTTCTTTTAGAAGCTGTCTATGCGTAATAATCTTGCCTATATATTTAGCAAATATGCAAAGCAGGTCATATTCCTTAGAGGTTAATTTTATTTCATCACCATTTACTGCAGCAATTCTGGCGTTAAAATCTATCTTTAGTTGGCCATTGATAAAAACTTCAGTAGTACTTACATTAATTGTTTTTCTCAACACTGTTCTAATTCTGGCTAATATTACGCCTACATTAAATGGTTTTATAATATAATCATCTGCTCCATTATCCAAAGCCGTAATGATCGTCTGCTCATCAAATCTAACAGAAAGTATTATTATAGGGACTTCTGAGTAGCTGCGAATGGTTTTTAATACCTCTAAGCCGTCCATATCAGGAAGCCCTAGGTCAAGTATGACAAAATCAGGCTGCACAAGCGGGAGAAGTTTTAACCCCTCTTTTCCATTTGGCGCTTCTTCCACAAGATAATTTGAGGATTCAAAGGATACCCGAAGGAGCCTTCTTATCTGTGCCTCATCATCAATGATTAATGCCTTTGCAATTTTATTCATATGGTAATATTTATCCTATTGGCAGCATGATTTCAAATTTAGCACCATGTGTATCACATCTATTTGAAGCTGAAATCGTCCCGCCGTGAAGATCTATTATTGACTTGCTGATAGTCAGTCCTATGCCGATTCCACCAGTTATCTTTCCATGCTCTCTATAGAATTTATCAAATACCTTTGAAGGATTTTCTATTGGCAATCCAGCCCCATTATCTTCTATGGTTATCAGTATCTTGTTATATTCCTGTTTTGCATATATATTAATTATTGTACCATCTGGGGTATGCGTAATGGCATTATTAATTATATTCCTAACCGCCTGTTCCATTAAAACATAATCTATTTCAATAATGAGTTGTTCTTCATCAATGTTTATGTTGATAGTTTTTTCATGTTGTGTAAGTTTGCTTAATGAGACAGATAATAATTCAGAGATGCTTACAGGCTCTTTTCTAAGTTGAATATTGCCTGCCTCAATTCTGCTCATATCAAGTAAATTTTGGACAAGATAACGCATACGATCTGAGCCATCTGCTATAACATTGACAAGTGTTGTAACAGCTTTAACATTATTTAAAATCTCCACTTCCTTTAGAGCTGAAGACGCTCCTTGTATTATTGCAAGCGGGGTCTTTAATTCGTGCGATACGCAGTCCATAATTGTGTTATAAATCCTTCCTGTCTCTTCTGAGAGTTTTGCCTCATTTAAGGATGCAGTTAATTGTTCTCTGTATAGTCCTATTGCTAATTGATTACAAAGATTATTTATCAGTATTTTTTCCTCATGCTGCAATAATATAAGATTTCTTACATCAATAGCCATAATCCCTAAAACCCCTGTAGCAGTTTTTATGGGAACGAAGTAATAAGGAGATGACGGAAGAGTTTCAGTGAATCTTCCGGCTGGTTTAGAGTTTTCAAAGACCCATAATACTATGCCTTCATCCTTTATATCAGGGTTTATTGTGCTTAAAGAATGGAGTTTAATTTTATAATTTAAGGCATCAGCCTTTAGAAATATCCCTGCCTTAGTATTAAATATTGTATTAATTTCTTGAATAGCAGCGCTTACCATAGATTGCACATCCTGAGCCTCTGCAATTATGGCAGTAAAATGATATAATTCGGCTGTGATTACCTGAGAGCTTTCTAATATTTTTTGTTTTGATTTAATTCTTGCAGTAAGCGTTCCAATGATAATCGCTGAAATCAGATTAAGTATTAGCATCATCCAGTCTTCTAAGGCTGAAATATACAAGGTAAACTTAGGAGGAATGAAAAAATAATCCCAAATAAGACCAGATAATATTGACATTGTTATAACAATCTCAATCCTTAAAAACATTGCAGACAAGACCGTCATAAGAAAAAAGATAAATCCAATAGAACGATAACCTATATAAGGGCTTGCACCATATGAAAGCAGTGATGTAATCGCTAATATTATAAAACCTGCGGCTACCTGTTTTGTAGTTATTCCGATAGTTTTTTTGGGGATTTTAGATATTTTATTTCTAACTGTGTCATTAGATACTGCAAGTATATCAATCTCTAAGCTCTCTTTAAAGAGTCTCTCTGTTATAGATTCTTTAAACCTGACAAACCCCCTTGTATATTTGGTCTTACCTACAACTATAAGGTTTACTTGATGCTGTCGGGCAACTCTTATCATGCCGTTTATTACATCGTCATCTTTGACTGTTATAACCTCGCCGCCCATTGCTGATACAGAGTTTAGATTGTTTTCAAGGAGTTTTTTTTCTTCATCTGACATAGGGCTGCCATTATCTACATAGACTCCATACCATTTGGCATTAAGGGCGCTTGCTATGCGTTTAGTTGACCTTATGAGATTTTCAGAATATGGGCTGGCAAATATGCCTACTAATAGAGTGTTTCCAGTCTTCCAGACCTTTGGGATTTTATTTAACATCTTATAATCATTGAGCCAAAGTTTGACCTTTTCTGCTAGAAATCTCAGGGCTATCTCTCTAAGTGCAGCTAAATTCCCCTCTCTGAAAAAATTAGAAAGCGCTGAATCAATGTTGCCGCTTGGGTAGATTTTACCTTCTTTTAATCTCTTTAAAAGTTCATCTGGGGGAAGGTCTATGATGATAATCTCATTTGCTGCTTCAAGAAATGAGTCAGGAACGGTCTCAGCAACCCTCATCCCAGTAATTTCATTGATTGTATCATTGAGACTCTCAAGGTGTTGAATATTAAGACATGTAAGCACATCAATCCCATGGTCTAATATCTCAAGAATATCTAAGTATCTCTTTGTATGACGGCTGCCAATGATGTTGGTGTGGGCTAGTTCATCAACTAAAACTACTTTGGGTCTGCGTATTAGTATTTCATCTATATCTAGTTCTAAAAATTTAGAATTTCGATATTCCATTTCTTTAAGCGGTATTGACGGCAGGCCTTCAATCAGCTTTTTGGTCTCAGAACGTTCATGAGGGTCTACAAGACCAATTACGACATCAATTCCTGCTCTTTTAAGATTATGCGCCTCATTGAGCATCGCATAGGTCTTTCCAACTCCAGCCACCATCCCAAGAAATATCTTTAGCTTGCCATGGGTTTTAGCCTGTTCTTGTTTTTTAATAAGGGTTAAAAGCTCTTGTGGTGATGTAAAAGATTTATCATCTTCGTTCATAATATGTGAATATCTCCTAAAAGCGTCAATGCGGGTTCAGAATGGGGCAATAGCCCCACACCTGATTATACTCCCTCACTGGGGGGGTCTGGGGGTAATCAGACACCTTTCTAAAGTGGACGCATATAATAATCTTAGAGGTTTGCAGTAATATAAGCCCCTCCATATGAAATTACACCATCAGTACGGTTGACCATTTTATTTCCTACATCTAAGACATATGTTGCACCAACAGTTAAATGTTTAGAGAATGTATAATTTAATGGAACTGCAATCTCTCCATAATAGTTTCTGTATGGAATTTTTACATAATTTGTAGCAAACGCAAGGCATGGGTCAAAGGTGAAGTCCTTAGCTAATTCAAATGAATGCAAGACATGCAGAATTGTAAACACTGAACCGTTATTGCCCTCACTATTCCCAGCGTATCCTGTTAGAGAAATATCCGCAAATGTCTTAAATCCAATAGTGACATAACCATCATATACCTCATTTAATCCAGTCACAGTATAAGCAATTGCCCCTAATGTAATATAAAGAAACTCTGGCAGAGTTTGAATAGAATAACTTAAAGTAAAATCAGTTTCATGCCAAACATTACTAACAGTCCTAAAGTCACTCCAAACATCAAGCAATAACCCTGAATATCCAATATTAACATCAGGCTGTATCGCAGTCCCTGAATGCTGCAGCATGCCTCTCCATACATAGTTGTAAAATACAGCCGTCCCTATACTTCCTGTAACGCCAGCTTCTTCAGCATAAACTTTTATAGTAGAGATACTGAGAATAAGTATAACCACCAAAACTAATATCCTCAAAGGTTTCATAATAAAACTCCTTTTATAAATGTATTTTTTGTCAAAAGTCTTATTTATTGTTGATAGGGTCAGGGTGTTGTTCATAATATTGTTTTAAATACATATTTAATTTTAGCACATTTACCCTTGGCATACCAAATAAATAGTATTGAGGGGGTTCAACATGGGTTCTAACCATTTCAACAAGTTTGTTTTTCTCTTCACTGCCCATATTTCTTGCCTGTGCTATCCTTGAAATCTGAAAATATGCTGCCTCAGGGCTTATATGGGGGTCAAGTCCGCTAGCTGATGTAAATAGCAAGTCTGGCGGAATGTTTGTAATTGTGGCAGCAGGGTTGTCTTTTGAAATGGCTAAAACCCTTTCATCAACCTCTTTTTTCAAATCCTTATTAATAGCCCCATAATTTGATGCTCCAGTTGGTACTGGAGCATTAGTTTTATCGTCAAGAGTTACATATTTTGTAGCTGACGGTCTTTCCCAAAACCATTTTGGGTCTTTGAATTCCTGCGCAAGCAATTCCGAGCCGATAACTACCCCGTTACTTACTATAGGACTGCCATGCCCCCTTGAGTAAAAAAATGTCTGAGCAATAAAGGTTATAAAAATTGTGTATGCAAACCCTAAGATGATGGTTGAAGCTATCATATATTTAATACTTATTATAATATCTTTTTTCATAATTGTCTTCTCCTAAATGCCTTGCGGGGTTTGGGGGTGCAGCCCCCATCGCTTCTCCTTAATTGGGGGTGTAACCTCCAATCTTCCTACACAAGATGAACTGCATTGATAAAAATATCAATTAATTTAATTCCAATAAAAGGAGCAATAATCCCTCCAAACCCATAAACCGTCATATTTCTAACCATTAATGCCTTTGCCCCTATAGGCCGATATTTAACGCCTTTTAAAGCAAGCGGAATAAGCGCAACTATGATTAAGGCATTAAATATTACTGCGCTTAATATGGCGCTCATTGGAGAGGCAAGGTGCATGATGTTTAAAATCGCCAAAGGGCTATGTCCTAATTTATCTGCATAGAGCCCAATAAACAACGCTGGCAGTATGGCAAAATACTTTGAAATATCATTTGCTATACTAAATGTAGTAAGCGACCCGCGTGTCATGAGAAGCTGCTTTCCCACTTCAACAATCTCTATCAACTTTGTAGGGCTGCTGTCAAGGTCAATCATATTTCCAGCCTCTCTTGCTGCTTGAGTTCCTGTGTTCATTGCAACCGCTACGTCAGCCTGCGCAAGGGCTGGGGCATCGTTTGTGCCATCTCCTACCATTGCTATAAGATGCCCTTGTTCTTGTTCTAATATAATACGTTGTAGTTTATCTTCTGGTTTTGCCTCTGAGATATAATCGTCCACTCCTGCCTCTGCTGCTATGGTCGCTGCTGTTAAAGGATTATCTCCAGTAATCATTATTGTCTTTATTCCCATCTTTCTTAGTTCTGCAAATCGTTTGGCTATACCCTCTTTCACGATATCTTTAAGAACAATAATCCCAAGCACTTGTTCATCTTTAGCTACAACTAGCGGAGTTGCCCCACTTCTAGCAATAATATCTGCAGTACTTCGTACTTTTGGAGGAAAGACTCCTCCTTTTTTGGTTACAAATTGAACAATTGCATTAACGGATCCCTTTCTAACCATTATTGTCTTATTGTCTTCAATAATATCAACTCCGCTCATAGCAGTCTGCGCAGAAAAAGGTATAAAGGTCATATTTGGAGTCTGTGATATCTTAGGTAAGCCGTATTTCCCTTCCGCCAAGTCCATGATTGATTCGCCTTCAGGCGTTGTATCTGCCAAAGAAGCGCTCTGAGCAAATCTTGCTAATTCAGAAGCCTTTGTGTCATTATTTGCAATAAATTCAGAAGCCTGTCTATTTCCATAAGTAATTGTGCCGGTTTTATCTATGAGTAATACATCAACGTCTCCAGCTGCCTCTACTGCCTTACCACTCATTGCTATGACATTTTTTCTAATCAGCCTGTCCATTCCGCTTATGCCAATGGCTGAAAGAAGGCCTCCAATAGTCGTAGGGATTAAGCAGACTATAAGGGCTATCAAGATTGGAATAGTTGAATTTGATAGTCCAATGGTCACGGATTCCTTTTCGCTATAGATTATAAAACCTTTAAGCGTAACAACCGCTAATATAAATAGAATTGTAAGACTTACTAGTAGAATTGATAATGCTATCTCATTTGGGGTCTTTTTCCTTGAAGCCCCTTCAACAAGGGCAATAAGTCTGTCAATAAAGGATTCTCCTTGATTTACAGTGACCTTAATTACAATTCTATCGCTTAGAACCTGAGTTCCTCCTGTAACAGCAGAGCGGTCTCCGCCGCTTTCGCGGATAACAGGGGCTGATTCTCCAGTAATTGCGGATTCATTTACGCTTGCAATCCCTTCAATTATCTCGCCGTCTAAAGGGATCATGTCCCCTGCAGTACAGACAACTATATTGCCTTTTTTTAACTCTGTGGCAGAGATGTCCTTTATTTGATTGTTATCTATTAGAAGATGGGCGATAATATCCTTTTTAGATTTTTTTAAACTCTCAGCCTGTGCCTTTCCCTTTCCTTCTGCAATGGCCTCTGCAAAATTAGCAAAGATAAGCGTAATCCATAGCCATAGCGACAACTGAAGATTAAATCCAAAAGGTTCATGGTTAATGACATTTAAGATTGTGATGATGGTTGTAATAAATGCCCCAATCAAGACCACAAACATCACGAAGTTTCTGATTTGAGTATTTGGATCCATCTTTATAAATGAATCCTTTAACGCCTGCTTAAATATTTTTTTATCAAATGCGGAATAGTCTTTTTTCCTTTTTTCCATTTTGTCTCCTTTATAAATAATTAAAATCGTAGGGGTAACCCTTGTGGTTACCCTAAAGGGCAAGCTCAGCCTGCCCCTACAAAATTAAAATAAAATTCCTTTTTGCATCAGAATGTGTTCTACAATAGAGCCAAGACTTAATGCAGGGAAGAAGGTTAAACCGCCTACAATAAGTATAACCCCTATGAGCAAGGTTACAAATAACATATTATCAGTTGGAAATGTCCCTAATGATGGCGGGGTATATTTCTTTTGAGCTAAATTTCCAGCTATAGCCAGAGGAAATATGATTGAAACTAATCTTCCAATCAGCATACATATTCCAAGTGAACTATTATAAAATGCCGTATTAGCGTTTAGTCCGCCAAATGCGCTTCCATTGTTTTGTGAACAAGAGGAATAGGTATAAAGAATCTCCATCAGCCCATGCGGTCCTTTGTTGCCCAAAGATGATAGTCCCATTTGAGTTGTAGAGGCAATCATAGAACCAATAAGGATTAATGCGCTTGGAATTAATATTGTAATAATCGCAAGTTTAATCTCCCTTGCCTCAATTTTCTTGCCAAGATACTCAGGAGTTCTTCCTACCATAAGGCCTGTTATGAAGACGGTTAATATAACATACATCAGCATTCCTGTCAGACCTGTTCCAACTCCTCCATATATTATCTCTCCTAACATTAAGTTTATTGTGGCAATCATCCCTGTAATTGGGGCAAAGCTGCTATGCATGGCATTTACAGAACCATTAGCTGTAGCAGTAGTTGATACCCCCCAAAGAACGCTGTTTGTAATTCCAAAACGAACCTCTTTACCTTCCATAAACGGTAGTCCTGAGAGTGCTGAATTGCCTTGATATTCTGCCCAAAGACCAATACCAAGACCAGTTATTAATAAAATTGCCATAGCGCTCCATATGATCATCCCTTGTCTGCGAGACCCTATTAGACGGCCAAATGTATAGGGAAGGGCTGCTGGAATTAAAAGGAGTGAAATCATTTCTAAGAAATTGCTAAATGGTGTTGCGTTTTCAAAGGGATGGGCGCTATTGACTCCAAAGAAGCCTCCTCCATTTGTTCCGAGCTGTTTTATTGCAATTTGAGAGGCTGCTGGACCTAAAGGAATAAGCTGTTTAGAGCCTTCTATGGTTGTTGCAGTTATATAAGGACTAAAGGTTTGAACTACGCCTTGGCTGATCAGGAAAATGGAAAGAATTATAGACAGCGGTAAAAACAGATAAATAAGTGTCTTTGTAAGGTCTACCCAGAAATTACCAAGTTCGTGTGATGGTTTTGTTTTAAAAGCCCTTGCAAAGGCTAAAAGAACGGTAATTCCAGTTGCAGCGCTTAGAAAGTTATGGACTGTAAGCCCTGAAAATTGTGAAAGATAACTTAGAGTATTTTCTCCTGAATAAGCCTGCCAATTCGTGTTTGTTACAAAACTTATAGTTGTGTTAAAGGCAAGCCAAAAAGGAACTCCAGCAAGGTGTTGCGGGTTAAATGGAAGTATTCCTTGTGCCATTAAAATAAATAACAGGACTATTGCCCCTATGAAATTAAATATCAGAAGGACAGATAGATACTCCTTATAATTCATTTCCTCATCTGGATTAATCCCCATAATTTTATAAAACTTGATTTCAATTATTGATGGTATCTTGAGCCAAGTATAGTTATTCTTTGAAAAAACAGCATACATATATTCGCCTAAGATATATGTTCCACCCGATATTACTATAAAAAAAGTTATCAGCGTTAATACGTCAGATTGTGTCATATAACCTCCTTTTGTTGATTCTTAATTAATAGTAGTTTTTCTAACCATAAAAAAGGTGTAAAAATTCATCTTGAAAATATAAAAAAAATATAAAAATCAGTTATAATCATAAATCATGAATTGTGGAGGAGGGTATAATGAGTATAGAAGGCGTAAAAATATATGGCGTGTGTATGGAGCGTTTAGATCATCAGATTAAATTAGCAAAGGCACGGCTAGCCTCTAATCCTGCTGCTGCTAAAAATGGGATAATGGTCTTAGAGTCTTATAATACCGGTGATATGGATGATATAATTGATATACTTGAACTATATGACCTTCCTGATGATACTATGGATGCGGTATTGAATAAATTAGAAGAGGTTGCTATGAGCGTCTCAATACTTGCAAGAGAGACTATTAATTTTGATTTTTGCGAAAAGGGTTATTTATGTCTTTATTTAAAGGTTAAATGAGTGTAATCAATGAAAATTATAAAATATAATATATTAATAGTTTCTTCTATTATTATAAGTTTTTGTATATTTTTAATAGGAAATAATCTAATCTTTGCTGAAGAACAAGTGCAGTCAACGAAGACTGATATGAGGTCTGATGAAAATACAAATCTAAAGATAGTGCAGAAGCCAGTATTAGATGATGAACCAAAGACTGATAATGGTGTTAATGATACAAGACAATTGAATTTGAAATTTACTGATGAGGATCTAAGCTTATTTCAATCATCAAAGGAAAAAGAACCTTTTTATGCCGCTCCTTATGTTTCCTTTTCAATAGGGGCTTTAGGCAGATTGCTCCTTTACTTCAGCAGTCAGGGAGGGCGCGCCGCTCATAGCACGCATTGATTTTAAGTAACTATAGAATGAGGGCTCTGCCCTCAAGCTCCCGCAAAGGGACTTGTCCCTTTGAACCCATTATTTAAAAGATATTGCTGCCATTTTTTATGAATGATTAGTTAATTACATCTGATCTTTTGCTGCTTTGTTACAAGGTCGTAGCTTGCGTTAATCTTAGCCATAAAGTCATTTTTTTGTTTTTTAGATAAGAGGTTAAGGCTTCCGTGTTTGTCTGGATGATAGATACATATTAATTTTTTATAGATTTCTCTTATAGTCTCCATTGAATCAGACGGATGAACTCCAAGTATTTCATATGGATTGTGAGAGTGATGCTCGTTGAGACCAATGGTTAAATTTGTTTTAGATAGTTCTTCTTCTGCCTTTTTGAATAATTCCATAGCGCGCTTGCGCTCGGCATTTGCCTTTGCAAGTTCATCTTGCGCCTGTATTTTCATTTGCTCAACCTTTAGATATTCATTCTGAATCTTTGCAGCCTCTTTAGCAAATATATCTACAGTCTTTTGTTCTTTTAGATATTTTAGCTCATCATCGGTTTTTTGAAGTTCCTGCTGCACTTCTATTAAAAGATTTTGAAGTCTATAGTTTTCTGTCTGTAGTTTAATGTACTCTTTTGTGTCAACGGTGTTTTTATTATATCTTTCACGCTCAAGCGCGATATCGCGTTCTTTTTTTACCTTTTGTAGCTCCATCTCAGTTTGAGTGCGTAATTGATCAAGTTTAAGATATTCAATCTTGATATTTTCCAACTCATTTTTATATTTATTTTCATATGTTTGACGCATTTCCTCAACCATTTTAAGTTCGGCATTTGCGCGTTCTCTATCAAGTTCTGCCTGCTTATGAAGCCTTCTTATCTTGATTCTCTCGGATTTAATCTTTTCCATATCTGTGCTGCCAAAAAACTTCTCACCGCGCAAAATCATCCATAGATATATAAAGATAAATAAGGTAACGACAAATCCTATAAATTCAATTAGAGGAAGCCTCTGAAATATTGCAGCAAATACTATCCCAGTCAGACAAATCTTTAATGAGTTGATAACTGCATCAACCTTGAAACTAACATCAGGATTAAATAAAAACCTCTCTTTAATCCTAAATAAAGAAGGAATCTTATAGGAAATCCTGTTTATCGCTAAAATTAATCCGCTCATAATGGATTATAACTTAAATGATTTATAAAAAAAAAGATTATTTTTCAGTTAGTTATATTTTTTTATTAATTTATAACTTTAGGAAAGGATATTAAAAGATTATATATTTCTGATTTATTAGATGAAGGCTTCTTAAAATCAAAAATCATAGATAGGAAGATTGTATTTTATTATTAGATATGCTAATCTATAGTATCTTAAAATAGAATAAACTAAAGTTAGAAGCAATCTTTATGAAAAATAATGTAGAAACGCACAATTTAATAGATTTAAAGGCTCGGCTTGCCGATCTTGAACAAAAACATAGGGAATTTGTACAAAATAAGCAAAGACAAATGTCTTCTTCAGATAATTTTGCACATCATAATGCCTTGCGAGGTTTGCCCATAGAATCTAAAGAATCCAAAGATAAAAAGCAGTTTCCAAAGGTAAAAGCCAATTCTACTACTAAAACATCTGAAAACAAGGTTAGAACATCTCTCATTACATCTGACAAACCTTTAATCTCTGATGAAATGGGTATAACTAAATCAATAGAGGCAACTATTGGCCCTGTTGGTCTTGATATTGGCACAAGTCATATAGTTTTAGCCGTAGATAATGGCAATCATATAAAAACTACTAAACAATTAAACGCTTTTTTTACAGTTCCAGCAACTAATATCACTAAAAAGACGCTTACAAATAAAAATATCCTCTTTTTTGAGTCAAACCAATTGCTTTATATAACAGGTTATGCAGCAGATAATTTTGCAAATATGTTTAACACAAGCACCAGAAGACCAATTGAAAAGGGTATGCTTAACGCTAAAGAAGCAGCAGATGGACAAGGTATTGCAGTTATCGCCTCATTGATTAATTCAATCACAAGCGGGCCTAAAGTAAGCGGTGAAACTATTTGTTTCAGTGTTCCAGGGTCTCCTTTGGATGATTATGTCAGCACTTTATATCATGAATCTATGATAAAACAACATCTTCTCTCTCTCGGATACAGTCCTATTTCAATAAATGAAGGGCATGCAATTGTAATGTCTGAACTAGCGGAAGATGATTTTACAGGGATAGGCATCAGCATGGGCGGCGGGATGTGCAATGTTTGTTTTTCATTTTTGTCAGTGCCAGTTATAACTTACAGCATAAGAATTGGCGGAGATTATATTGATTTAATGGCAGGGCAATCACTTGGAATTCCTGCAACAAAGGTAAAGTTATTTAAAGAGGAAAGTCTTGATCTAATAAATCCCTTTAAAGATAAAGTGACTACTGCATTAGCTATTTTTTATGAAGACCTAATAATAAAACTCGTAAAAAGCCTTAAAAAAGTAATTGATAGATCTGAGAATCTGCCAATGATATCTCAGGCAGTTCCTATAGTATTAAGCGGAGGGTCAGCACTTCCAAACGGAGTGAGAGGTATGTTTGAAGAAATACTAAAAAAAATTAGCCTTCAAATTGATATTTCCTCTGTAAGACTGGCAAACGATCCCCTAAATTCTACAGCTAAAGGTGCTCTTATTATGTCAATGACAGAAAATATTTAATAATTTTTTATTAATTAATAGATTTACTTGATAAAAAAACGTTATAATGCAAAGTTATCAACGATTTATATGTATTAAAAAAATATTTATTATGTTATATTACTTGTAATTTATAAAAATTAGAATAATTATAGAAAATAAAATAATATCCCATTTATGGAGGAATTAAACATGGCAGACTTAGATAACTATGAAAGCGAGATAGAGAGATTAAAAAGTCTCATATCAGGTGAAGGTACTTCATCAGTAACTTCATTTTCGCCTGAGCCTAAAAAATCACAGGAACCACCTACACCATCCAAAGCGTCTGTCTCTACTCATGCAACAGATACATCTCAGTCAAAACAATCAGAAGGCTCTAATGCTGAACAAGCAGAAGGCAAAAAAATACCTAATGTTACAACCGGTCCAGTAGGGCTTGATATAGGTACAAGTCATGTAGTGTCTGCCTTTAAAAAAGGGGAATCTCTCAAGACATTTAAACAGCTTAATGCTTTTTTTACAATACCAGCCTCAAATTTTACTAAAGATATTCTTGCACAAAACAATATAATGTTTTTTGAATTTGATAAAAAATTTTACATCAGCGGTTATGCTGCTGACGGCTTTGCCAATATGTTTAACACAAACACAAGAAGGTCTATTGATAAAGGTATTTTATCCCCAAGGGAAAGCGAAGGCATTCAGGTTATCAAGGCAGTTGTAAGTTCCATTGTTTCAAAGCCTACAAAATTTGGCGAAACCATCTGTTTCAGCGTACCCGGTCAGCCTGTAGATTCAAATATATCAATAGTTTATCATGAATCAGTAATCAAAAGGTTTTTATCTACCCTTGGCTATGTTCCAATATCTATAAATGAGGGTCTGGCTGTAGTAATGTCAGAGCTTAAAAATGAAAATTATACAGGCATTGGCATTAGTTTTGGCGGCGGAATGTGTAATGTATGTTTGGCTTATTATTCAGTCCCTGTCATTACCTTCAGCATTCAAAAGGGCGGGGATTATATAGATGCGATGGCTGGGGCTTCAATAGGAGAGTCAGCTACAAAGATGAAGGGCATTAAAGAAGCAGGGCTTGATTTTACATCTAAGGATGTCTCTGACAGGGCGATAATTGCGCTTCAGATTTTTTATGATGATTTGATAATTACACTTCTAAAGGCGATGAGGGATGTATTTTCTTCCAGTGAGCGCATTCCAAAACTTGAGCGTCCTATACCGATTATTTTAAGCGGCGGCACTTCGCTTCCTAACGGTTTTAGAGATAGATTCCAAAAGGCAATGAAGAGCGTAAAACTTCCTCTTGAGATTTCTTATATTAATGTTGCAGAGGAACCGTTAACATCAATAGCTAAAGGCGCTTATCTTATGGCGCAGACAGAGTCTGTATAATTTAAGATAATATATAATATATATAAAAAACCCTTTTTAAAGATTTTTTGAAAACTTCTTGAAAAGGGTTTTGTATTTTATCTACAACAAGTTTTATATTTGCTTATTGGAGAAGTTTTCTTATGTATAAATCAATCAAAATATTTATCATTGTTCTAATCTTATTTATTTTTAATATAACTCCTTTAGTTTACGCAAAGACTAAAAAACCTTTAAAAAATACTATAGATAACGCTCAAACATCTGATAATCGTTCTATTGAGTTAAAGGCAATGGTCAGTGAAAAACGAGTAGCCCTTGTAATAGGCAATGGGGACTATAAAAATATTAAGAAACTTAGAAATCCAGTAAATGATGCTCAAGCAATGGCAAGTGTGTTAAAGGGTCTAAATTTTAAGGTAATATCTGGGTTTAATTTAACTCAAAAGGATATGAGAAAAATTATATCACAATTTGGCGATGAGATAAGTAATGGGGGCGTTGGGTTATTTTATTTTGCAGGACATGGGATTCAGATTAAAGGCGAAAATTATTTAATTCCTGTTGATGCAGACGTTCATTCTGAAAAGGACGTAGACCCAGAGGCAATTAATGCAAACATTGTGCTTGAGAATATGGCTTATGCAAAAAATCGTTTAAATATAGTAATCCTTGACGCATGCCGAGATAATCCTTTTAAGGGTTTTAGGTCTGCTGGAGGAGGCGGGCTTGCTCAGATGAAGGCGCCAGAAGGTACGTATATTGCCTATGCAACATCTCCAGGGTCAGTAGCAAGCGATGGAGATGGGCAAAATGGACTTTATACGCAGGAATTGATTAAGAATATGGAAAAACCTGGGCTTCAGATAGAGCAGATGTTTAAAGGAGTGCGGGAATCTGTAAAAAGTATATCACATGATCAACAGACTCCATGGGAATCAACTTCGATAACAGGGGAGTTTTATTTCAAGATAGACACTAATGTTAAACCATCAACTGTTTCTGAATCAGCCTCGTTAACGCCTCAAAAGGGTTATGATGCTGAAACTGAGGCGTGGGCTGCGATAAAGGACTCAAAAGACCCGCAAGATTTTAAGGAGTTTATAACTGCATTTCCTAACAGTTCTCTTGCTGTATCTGCGCGTTTAAAGATGAGACAGCTTGAAAAACCTCAGCCGTCCAGTCAACAAACGAATAATCCACCACAAATAACATCTTCTAAACCTGCAGAAACAATAACTGTGCCACCTCCACCTAAAAAGCAGGGAAGGCCATCAACAGATGGTCGTTATATAGATAATGAAGATGGAACGATAACTGATACGAGATCTGGTTTAATGTGGGGAAGGTTAGATAGTTTTGCAGACTTGGGAAAATGTCTTGACTGGAATATGTCAAAGAGTTATGTAAAGGGATTAAAAACAGGAGGATATAGTGACTGGAGGCTGCCTACTGTTAAGGAATTAAGAGAGTTATATGAACAATCTAAGACTAATAAGGATTTTAGCGGTGATGCAATATATATAGATCTGATATTTGCAAGCGGAGGGGCGCATGGGTATTGGTCATCAGAGGAATCTGGTGCATGCTGCGCTCGTCCTGTAGGCTTTCATACAGGGCTTGCCCTTGATACTCCTAAGGACAGATGTTTTAATCTTGGGGTTAGGCCTGTCCGAAGTGGAAGATAATTTTATCACACTTTACTAATGAATAATCCTCTATTTTTATATTTATAAATAAGGAATAAATGTTTGTTGGGTTTTAGTCATGGGAAATCTTCGTTTTCATCTTGATTTTATTTATCTTGGATGATCTCAATATGAATGGCTAATGCAGGTGAAAAGCGATTACTGTAGAAACGAATTAATTGATTTGTATTTGACCGGGGCAGACAAGTTGGTCTGCCCCTATAGATTGTTGGTTATTAGAAGAGCCGTAGATTTTTTGAAGTTTTTTCTAAAGGTGGATAAAAGACACCAAGTACCATAAAAGATTTATGCCTAAATCTTTGAGTATTTCCTACTATAAAATATGTATCTCTATCTATAGAACAAAATTCATTGATCCATTTTTCTTTGAATTTGTTCATCAATATGGATTCATTAGGATAAAGGGATCGCCATTTTCTGTATGCTTGACCTATCTCCCAGTCAATGATCATAAGGTTATGTCCAGGACAATCATTTTTTTCAAGGCAGTAGAAATCATAGCGGAAATCATAAGGGATAGTTTCAATGGGCTCCTTAGGTTTATTAAATAATCTACCCTTAGCATAAGCTGCTTCTCTTTTTATTTGATCTTTAGGTTTTGCTTTTTTATATTCAAAATTAATGTTGTGAGGTTTAAACATGCCTAAAGAGACATCATGCTGAATACTCTGTTCTAAAATATCGCAAAATGAAGGAGATTTAGCTGGTAGTATAAACTGTTTTCGATCTTTCCATCCCTTTTTAGTATCATAGCATTTTATTATCTTAATGCTATCAGTATCAACTTTATAACTTTCTGGCCTGTGATCATTGTTAGCCTTCTTTACATTAACCTCAATAATGCAATATTTTTTAAATTTTTGATTATCGTCTAAATCTCTATATGTGATTGGATAAAGTCGTATCCATTTTCCAGTACTGAGGTCAATGCCTGCAACGCATACAGTTTCTTCGTATTTTGTACTTGGGTTTGGATAAGTCTTAACAGTTATTAATACTTTTTTTGTTCCCCCCTTCAATTTCAAATTATTTATATATTCTTAATAATTAATCCATTACCATCAATTTCTTGAATTTTTTTTGCAACGACTTGTCTATGACATTTAAAATGATCACGTTCCATACACATTAAACAACTGATATTTTTGGTTATTACATCTTCGTATAGTTTATTTAAGTCATCTTCAATTGTATTAAGGTATTGAAGGTATTCATCAAAGAAAGAATCATAATTGTTATCTTTATGAAGTTTATCTCGCATCTTTTTTGGACTTCCAAGTTTACGAATGTGGATGTAATTTATGCCTGCTGCTTGAAGGTGTTCATGGAATTTTGTTTTTGAAAAATTTCTATTACGACTTGAAGCAATTTCTCTTATATCAATAAGAGTATCTATTCCTTGTCCATTTAACCTTTTGATAAATTCATCAATAGTTGAACCTTCATAACCTATAGTAAAGATTTTATTAGGCTGCATTTTATTCCTCTATTATCAAGGGTTTAATAGTTAAAGAAAATTTAAGTGGAGCTGATCGGGATCGAACCGACTACCTCTTGAATGCCATTCAAGCGCTCTCCCAATTGAGCTACAGCCCCATCTGTTAATATAACAGTTAAAAGTTAAAAGTTAAAAGTTAAAAGTTAAAAATTGTTATTTAAAAGATTTTTTCTTAAATTTGTATTTTAAACCCATTTTCGTTTATTATATAGGTTAATGATATTAGTGAAATAAAGGTTAAGGAAAAACATTGGGATTACATCTCAAACCCAGTAAGGCATCAAAGGAAAGAATATTATATATATGGAAAAAAGAAATTTTTCAATTATTGCTCATATTGACCACGGTAAATCAACACTCGCAGACAGGTTTTTGGAAACTACAGGCGCACTGGAAAAAAAAGAGATTACAAAACAAGTTCTTGATTCTATGGATTTAGAACAAGAACGCGGCATTACCATTAAGGCTCATGCTGTTAGAATCATTCACCAAACTGATGACGGCAAAAAATACATGCTCAATCTCATTGATACCCCAGGACACGTGGATTTTTCATACGAGGTATCACGGTCGCTTGCATCCTGTGAGGGCGCGCTTTTAGTCGTTGACGCTACTCAGGGCGTTGAGGCTCAGACCGTTGCTAATACCTATCTTGCCATTGAAAATAACCTCGAACTCATTCCTGTTATCAACAAGATTGATCTACCTCAGGCGCAGGTTGAAGTTGTTAAACAGCAGATTGAAGATATCTTAGGCATTGACTGCTCGGATGTATTATTGGTTTCAGCAAAGACAGGGATTGGTATCAAAGAGACCCTTGATGCAATTGTCAAAAAGATTCCTCCTCCACAAAATAATGATCATAAACCTCTAAGAGCCCTGATATTTGATTCTTGGTTTGATAATTATAAAGGCGTTGTCGTTATGGTAAGGGTATTTGACGGAGTGATAAAGCCGGGTATGCAGATTGTTATAGTGTCTAATCAAAAGGAATTTGATGTTGGTGAGGTTTGTGTCTTGACCCCTAAAATCCTCACTGTGGATGAATTAAGAAGCGGAGACGTTGGAATGGTTGTTGCCAATATTCGCACTGTCACTGATACAAAGGTTGGCGATACAATAATAGATAAAAATAACAGGACTGTTGAAGCGCTTGCAGGCTATAAACATATGAAGCCAATGGTGTTTTGCGGGCTTTATCCTACAGAAGGACATCGTTATAATGAACTTAGAGAGGCCCTGGAAAAACTAAGTCTAAACGATTCATCATTTAAATATGAACCAGAAACCTCTACTGCACTTGCACTTGGATTTAGATGCGGATTTTTAGGACTTCTCCATATGGAGATAATCAAGGAACGCCTTGAGCGGGAGTTTGATCTATCCCTTATCAGCACAGCCCCTACAGTTGTATACAGAGTGACATGTACTAATGGCGATGTTATCAGTATTGACAATCCAACCTTACTGCCAGCCCATTATGAGCAGATTGAAGAGCCGTTTATTAAGGCAACTATCTTTGTCCCAGAGCAATTTATTGGGAATATCCTTCAATTGTGTCAAGAGAAACGCGGCACTCAAAAGGAATTCTCTTATTTCGGTAAGGATAGGGTAATGGTTGTATATCAACTTCCTATGAATGAGATATTATGGGATTTTTATGATAAGTTAAAATCCAGTTCTAAAGGATATGCCTCTTTGGATTATGAGTTTGCAGGGTATCAGGTCTCAAGCCTTGTAAAACTTGATATATTAATCAATGGAGAGCCTATTGATGCCCTTTCAGCAATTGTGCATAAGGATAAATCGTATCATAAGGGGCGTCAGATAACTGAAAATCTTAGAAAGGCAATACATCGTCAGATGTTTGAGGTAGCAATACAGGCAGCAATTGGCAGCAAGATTATAGCAAGAGAATCCGTTAAGCCTTATAGAAAAGACGTTACTGCAAAGCTCTATGGCGGCGATGTAACAAGAAAAAATAAACTCTTACAAAAACAAAAGGAGGGCAAGAAAAAAATGAAGCAAATTGGCAAAGTTGAGATCCCTCAAGAGGCCTTTATGGCTGTTGTGAGGACTGAATAATATGATTAAACCAATGGGTACTACTAAACATAAAAGCAAGCTGAGAGAGTATATTGAGGCGATTGTCTATGCCCTAATACTTGCTATGATTCTAAGGTCATTTGTCATTCAGGCATATAAAATACCTTCTGGTTCAATGATTCCTACCCTATTAGTGGGAGATCATATATTGGTAAATAAGTTTATATTTGGTTTAAGTATTCCTTTTACAGATAAGAAATATCTCGCCTTCAGAAATCCTGAAAGGGGAGACGTAATAGTCTTCAAATATCCAGAAGACGAATCAAGGGATTTTATAAAACGAGTAATTGGCAAAGAAGGCGATATTATTGAGGTAAAAGATAAGGTACTTTATGTAAACGGCAAGACACATGATGAAAAATATGCTCAATATACTGAAAAGGAATTAATGGATAAAGCCCTTGGTCCAAGGGATGAGTTTGGGCCTGTAACAGTTCCAAAAGGTAAACTTTTTGTCATGGGAGACAATAGAGACCACAGTCTTGACAGCCGTTTTTGGGGATTTGTTGACCTTAATCAGGTTAGAGGCGAGGCTGTTATAATGTATTGGTCATGGGACAGTGACACTAGTTGGGTACGGTTTAACAGAATAGGAAGGTTGATAAAATGAGAAAAATTATGGATCAAAGAGGGTCTGTTGGATCATTTATAACAATATTAATTATTGTAATTATATTTTATGCAGGGTTTAAGCTGGCAGCGCCTTATTACAGGGCATATTCTATGAAAATAGACACAGGCAGTATTATGTCCCGTGAATTATCACAAGAAGAAATGCAGCAAAAGATATATCAAACAGCAATAGATGATAAAATTCCGCTCGATATAAAAAACCTAATTGTAACAAAAGAACCAGATAATCCCAGAGTAACTGTAGAAATGAAGTGGGACGATATAATAGATATATTTGGACATCCTGTGTATAAAATCACACGTAATATAAATCTAATAAAGTAATCTATGTTTACTGGTATAATATTAGCAACTGGCGTAATAGTCTCCATAAAAACTCAAAATGGAATGACGCAAGTCTGCGTTAATTGCAGCGGATTATATTCTAAAGATGTGGCGGTTGCTCTTGGCGACAGCATTTCTATAAATGGGATATGTCTTACAGTAGTTAAGATACAAAGTCCAAATCTATTTTTTGATGTTTCATTTGAGACATTAAATAGCACAAATATTGGCGCTCTGAATATTGGAACAGATGTAAATCTTGAACCTGCAATGAGTGCAAACGGCAGGTTTGGCGGTCACATAGTTTCTGGTCATGTAGATGGAATTGGCGTTGTTTCTTCAATTAATAATATGGGTAAGAGTATTTTAATGAAAATAAACGCCCCTAGTGATATACTAAGATATATAATAAAAAAGGGTTCAGTTACAGTTGATGGAGTAGGGCTAACGGTTGTGGATGTCTTAAGGGATGGGTTTTCTATAGTAATAATACCTCATACATCTATGATTACAACCCTTAGCCATAAAAAGGTTGGCGATACGGTAAATCTTGAGGCAGATATATTAGGTAAATATGTTGAGAAATTTGTAAGTAATCAGAGCAAATCTGATGATACTACGTTATTAAATAAATTGACCGAAAGAGGTTTTATTAGATGAATACAAAGTATAAATTTAATACCATTCAAGAAGCAGTAAAAGACATAAAAGACGGCAAGATGATAATATTAGTAGACGATGAGGACAGGGAAAATGAAGGCGATCTATGTATTGCAGCAGAAAAGGTAACTCCTGAGGCGATTAATTTTATGGCTAAATACGGCAGGGGGCTTATATGTCTCAGTCTTACGCCAGAACGAGTTAATCAGCTTCATTTGCAGATGATGACAGATTCAAATACATCTAAATTCGGCACAAATTTTACTGTTTCCATAGAGGCAATTGAAGGCGTAACAACAGGGATTTCAGCTAAAGACAGGGCAGTAACTATTTTAACTGCTATAGACCCTCAAAAGGGGCCGTCGCATATAGCGCGTCCAGGTCATATATTTCCATTAAGGGCTAAGCCCGGCGGAGTGCTTCAGCGCGCAGGTCAGACTGAAGGTTCTGTAGATCTGTCAAAACTTGCTGGATTAAATCCAGCCGGCGTAATATGTGAGATAATGAATGATGACGGCACAATGTCAAGAGTTCCTGAATTAATGGAATTTTCAAAAAAACATGGGCTTAAGATAGTCACAGTAAAGGACTTGATACAGCATCGCCTTAAACATGAATTATTAGTGCATAGTGTGGCTGCGGTAAAGCTGCCGACTGTAAAAAATGGTGAATTCACTGCCTATGCCTTTGAGAATAAGGTAGATGATAATATTCATATAGCCCTTGTTAAAGGCGATATCACTACAGATGAGCCTGTACTTGTAAGGGTGCATTCAGAGTGCCTGACAGGCGATGTGCTTGGTTCAGCGCGGTGTGATTGCGGCGCTCAGCTTGATAAGGCAATGGAAGTGATTGAAAAAGAAGGCAGAGGTATTTTATTATATATGAGACAGGAAGGCAGAGGCATAGGTCTTGCGAATAAATTCAAATCCTATGAACTGCAAGACAACGGTCTTGATACGGTTGAGGCAAATCTGAAACTTGGTTTTAAGGCAGACCTAAGAGATTATGGAATTGGAGCGCAGATACTTGTTTCGCTTGGGGTAAAGAATTTACGGCTTTTAACCAATAATCCAAAGAAGATTGTAGGGCTTGAAGGTTACGGCATTACGGTTGTTGAAAGAGTGCCGCTTGAGATAAAACCCCAAGAAAGTAATATTCATTATCTGCAGACAAAAAAAGAAAAACTGGGACATATGCTTAATAAAGTTTAAATAACCCTTTAAGGGGCTCTGCCCCTTAAAAATCCTCGCAAAGGGATTCGTCCCTTTGAACCCATTATATCTTCTATTATGGGGTAAAGGGGACGAGTCCCCTTTTGGGAGTTTGAGGGTGAAACCCTCATAAGGTTATAAGGAGAGACATGAAGATATTGGAAGGAAATTTAGATGCTAAGGGGTTGAAATTTTGTCTTGTATCGTCAAGATTTAATGATTTTATAGTTAACCGCTTAGTAGAGGGCGCATTAGACGCATTAAAAAGACATGGCGCAGATGATGAGAATATTACGCATATCAAAGTGCCGGGTTCATTTGAAGTTCCGATGATAGCAAAAAAGGCTGCTGAGAGCAAGGGTTATGATGCAGTAATTACACTTGCTGCGATAATAAGGGGTGCAACTCCGCATTTTGATTTTATAGCATCTGAGGCAGCCAAAGGTGTGGCGATTGCAGGGCTTGAGACAGGGATACCGGTGTCATTTGGAATATTGACAACAGAGAATATAGAGCAGGCAATAGAGCGTGCAGGCACAAAGGCTGGTAATAAGGGCTGGGATGCAGCTATAACCGCAATTGAGATGGCGAATCTTATGAAAAAGATTTAATAAACTATGACACGAAGGCAGGCAAGAGAATATGTGTTACAGATGCTTTTTCAATATGAGTTTACAGGTAAACTCATAGATAAGATAGAGATAAAATACGAGATGAAGGATAAGGGATTAAATGAAGATACCCTTAATTTTATAATGGATTTATTTTTTGGTACAGTTAATAATATTGAACATATAGATTCTATTATAAATCCAAAGGCATTAAACTGGGATATAGATAGATTAGCAGCAGTAGATAGAAATATACTCAGGGCATCAACTTATGAGTTATTATATAGAAGTGATATACCTGTTGCAGTAACAATAAATGAGGCAGTAGATATTGCAAAAAAATATTCAACAAGTGAATCATATTCATTGATAAATGGGATTTTAGATAATATTGCAATAAACTGCACTAAAAATAAGAGGCGTTAAATGTCATATGCAGTAATATCAGATGTACATTCAAATATACATGCCTTAGAAGCTGTCTTAAGAGATATAAATGAAAGAGGCATAACGGATATTTTTTTTACAGGGGATGTCGTTGGATATGGTCCAAAGCCGAATGAATGTATAGAGCTTATTAAGCAAAATTGTAAGATAATACTTGCTGGCAATCATGATTGGGCAGCTATTGGTTATACAGATATAACTTATTTTAATCAATATGCAAAACATGCAATTGAGTGGACAGCTAAAGAGCTAAGTGAAGAACATATTGAAGATTTAAAGACCTTTAATCTGGTTAAATCATCAGAAGAAAACGATGCGTTTTTTGCTCATTCAACGCCGATGGATCCAGAGCTTTGGAGTTATCTATTTTCTGTAGAACAGGTGGTGCAGAATTTTTCAGCGTTTAAGCAGTCCATATGTTTTATTGGTCATAGTCATTTAGCGGTAGTATTTGAAATGGATGAAACAGGGCAGACCTATATACATAAAGAACCAATTTTAAGAAATAAAAAAAGCAGATATATAGTAAACACAGGAAGTGTTGGGCAGCCAAGAGATAATGACAATCGTTCTTCATATGGGTTGATATATGATGATACAATAGAAATTGTCAGGGTAGAATATGATATTGGGCTAACGCAGGCAGAAATGGCGGCTGTGGGACTGCCTGAGATGCTGATTAATAGATTGTCACTAGGGATTTGAGGGTTTTTGAAAAAGATTATTGGATGAAAAAAGATAATTTGTTGTTTTTTAGTAGAAAAAAGAAAGGCTTAAAGAGTCATCAGTTTTTCATGCGGGATAAGCTATGATATATTTGTCAGAAGGTATTATGTTGGCAGCTACTGGATAGGTAAAAATGGGATTGAGTAGAAATAGAGTCTGTCTTCAATTAGTGATTCCCAAGAATTGTAATAGACTATTAATAGAGGAATAAAAAATTTGGTGAAAATTTTTAATTTTTGCCGTTTGTGAATATAGCCGAAATAAAGTCGGCACTATAACTTATTGTAGGAGGATACATATGAAAAAGATTGTTATTATTGGAATGTTTTTATTTATTTTGTGTTCTGTGTCCATAGTTATGGCAGCTAATAATATTAGTGGAATTTGGGTATCTACTGTAAGGGCTGATTATCAAGAGGCGATTTCGCAAGACGGGGATAGGTTATATGTTGTAGGATATTTTCTTGAGAATGGAACACCAATGGTGTGGCATGGTGAAGGAAGGATTAGGGGTAACAGATTGGAGTATTCTATAAATTTTAGCAAAAATCCATTTAACCAAAATAAAAGTGGAGATGGAAAACATATCAATATTCTTTCTCCAGATGGCAAAACTATGTCAGTGAAAGGATTTGACAATGTAGGGGGTACAATTGAATATCAGATGACATTTCAAAAGTAATTGGAAATTAGGGACATTTATGATAAGTAAAGTCAAGGGGAAACGGAGATTTCTTATATTAATTGTGGATAGAACTTCCCATTAGAATTTGTCAATATATATGCATCCTTTTTGAGGTTTTTTAAGTAGCACGGCGTCAAAGATGCTGCATATTATTAAAATATTGGGGGTCTATAATTGGGGTCAGACACTCTTTACGACTGTTAATTAAGTTTATTTATGTTAGATAATGTCTAACCAATAGATGATTATTAGGGTTTTTACGGTCGTAGCACACCTTACATCTGTCGCCTATCCTCCAGTTTGCGGTAAATTTATAATTCATTCGTTTTTTGCCCATATAAGATTTACCATTGCTGTCATTATATGTATATTTGATACAACCAATCTTTAAAAATATCAAAAAATTATCAGTTTTGGATGACGTCACCATCGCCTCAGTCAAAATGCCATCTCTAGCGATACTTTGTCCAGTAATAAACACATACACTCCAGCAGCAATCACAATCAAACCAAACAGGAATAAAAAAATAACTCCAAACTCGTTGTTCCTGTGGTAAGCAATACGGTTAAACGAGGGATAACTGCTAATATATTGTACGGGTAATTTACTTCCTGCGTTTAGAGATCTCCATATATTGATGTTTGAGTCATCGCTGCCCTCAAGCGTGATGCCTTCTTTAGTAATAAATCTATAATAGATAACGTATTGGGTGCTTTTTCCATATAAAACCTTCTTTGTAAGCACTGTTGCAGTAATAGTGATGCCGTTTTTCTTATACATATTCTCTTTTACAAAGAGACCTAAGGACATAGACAGGAATATAAATCCAATTATAAGGATTACAAATCCTATAGAATTATAGCGTCTTTTTAGTTTTTTTAAATATTCTTTATCTTTCATTATCAAATCCATCTTTTCTTCTGTGAAACATAGTTGGATAATTGGATAATTTGGGTCAGACATTCTTTAAGACTTATTAGTCTTAAACCATACAATTCGTATTATGAGGTAAGTTTATTTTATAATACCAAATAATATAGTGACAAGATTAATGGTTTCATGATTCATTACTACTATTGCGCATAGAATGACTGCTAATTGCAGCTTCATCTGGAATGATAATTTTGCTTCAAGTTTGTCAATCTTCTTTACCAATCTTATCTTCAAGCAGGTATAATATTTCAATTGGTAATGTTGCTGCCATATATTTTTCCCCTAACGCTCCTATTAGAGATTATCATATTATTAGAATATTATAAATCATAAATATTGTTAAAATCAATTTATTAAATGGGAGCTATCTTTTGTACGCAAATATTTTAAAAGATATATTTAATCAATAATTTGTCTATAGCATTTATTTTTGTCATCTGGTATTATATACTCACATTTACCTATATCTTTCAAGGAGGTTATTTTAAGATGTATAGGAGATATTTTAGGATTTTAAAGTTGATTGCAAATGAACTTGTCAGATATGACGTTGAATCAAGGGGAAATACTAATGCTATGCTTCCTGTAGAGGTTGCGGCCGCAAGGGGATTATTTAATAAAACGGATATGTTAAATGCCTTAAATAGAAATGATTTGGATATGCTTCTAACCCTATTGGTTCATACAATGAGTGAAAATGAATTTGTAGAAATGGATTATATTTATTCAATGGTTTATGCAAATGGCAGGCAGATTTCATGGCATTAGAAAAAAAGAGTCGTGTGGCTTCCCCCAAAAAGACTATCGTAACTCAAAAAAAGAAGACTTCTGTAACAAAAAAAACTATTGCTATTAAAGAAGATGCGTCTTCATCAAAAAAGAATCTTGTGATTGTTGAGTCGCCTGCAAAGGCTAAGACTATTAATAAAATACTTGGCTCTAATTTTGTTGTTAAGGCTACGGTTGGTCATATCAAAGATCTTCCGAAAAATAAACTTGGTTTTGATGCTGAAAATGGCTTTATTCCAGAATATGTAACTATAGATGGAAAAGAAAAGATAATTAAGGATCTGCAGGAATCTGCAAAAAAAGCCTCCACTATTTACCTAGCATCTGACCCTGACCGTGAAGGCGAGGCTATTGCTTGGCATATTGCTGAAATCATAAAAGAAGCTGTTAGTCAATCAAAAAAAACTATTTCTCCTGATATTTATAGAGTGATATTTAACGAAATCACTGCCCGCGCTGTTAAAGAGGCAATAGAAAATCCATCATCTATAGATATGAATAAGGTCAATGCTCAGCAGGCAAGGATGATACTTGATAAACTTGTGGGCTATGGGCTTAGTCCTTTTTTATGGAAAAAAATAGCGTTTGGTCTTAGCGCAGGAAGAGTTCAATCTGTTGCCTTGAAATTAATTGTTGAGCGTCAAAAAGAGATTAATGCCTTTAATTCAGAGGAATATTGGAGCATTTCTGCAGAATTTGTGGGCAGTGTACTGCCCAATATAATGGCTTCTCTTCATAAATATAAAGGTACTACAGTCATTGAAAAGACAAAAACAAAAAATAATTTTTTAATCAAGGATGAATCAACTGCCCATGATATTTTATCTGCTATAAAAAATGAAAGATATCACATTAGCAGTATTGAGAAAAAACTTAAAAAGCGCAGGCCTTATCCTCCATATATCACAAGCACCATTCAACAGGATGCCTCTGCAAAATTACGCTTTAGCGCAAAACAGACTATGGCAGTTGCACAACAATTATATCAGGGTCTTGAACTGGGCAAAATGGGACATGTTGGTTTAATCACATATATGCGTACAGATTCAACCCGTTTAGCTCCTGAGGCGATTGCATGGTCAAGAGAGTTAATCTCTAAAAAGTTTGGTAAAGAATATCTCCCTGAAAAACCTCATATTTATGCAGTCAAAAAAAGCGCACAAGAGGCTCATGAGGCAATCAGACCAACTTATCCACAATATGAACCGAATGTTATCAAGGAGTTTTTGAAGCCAGATCAATATAAACTCTATAATTTGATCTGGAATAGATTTCTTGCAAGTCAAATGGAACAGGCGCAGCTTGAACAGACAAGTATGGATATTATAGATAGTAAAGAGCAGGCAGTGTTTAGGGCAAGCGGTACAATTATCAAATTTAAGGGTTTTCTTGCGCTTTATACAGATGATACAGAGACTGATAAGGATCAAGCGATACTTCCTAATGTCAAAGAAGGGGAAGACTTAAAATTAATAGAAATAACCTCTGATCAGCATTTTACCCAGCCTCCTCCGAAATTTAGCGAGGCATCGCTTGTTAAGGCTCTTGAAGAAAAAGGCATTGGAAGGCCAAGTACTTATGCCGCCATTCTCACAAAGATTGAAGAGCGTAAATATGTTGAAAAAGAGGCGAGAATTTACACGCCTACTGAACTTGGCGTTGTAGTAAGCGATCTTCTTGTTGATAAATTTCCAGATATTATTAATACCGAGTTTACTGCAAAGATGGAAGATGATTTAGATATAATTGAAGAAGGGAATATTGTTTGGAACAGCGTTATAAAAGATTTTCATACACAGTTTACAAAGGATCTATCCGCTGCCTCTTTAAATGTTGAAAAACTTAAACCTGCGGATGTTGTTGAAGAGATAAATTGTGAGAAATGCGGTAAACCAATGACCTTGAAATGGGGTAGGAACGGGAAGTTTCTGGCTTGTTCTGGTTATCCGCAATGTAAAAATGCAAAACCTATAGATGCTGCTAGTTCATCAAAAGCTCAAGTTGAAGTCGTTGAAACAGATGAAATTTGTGATAAATGCGGCTCTCCGATGGTAATTAAGGCAGGTCGTTATGGTAAATTCATGGCATGTTCTAATTATCCAAGCTGTAAGAATATAAAATCCAAAACAACTGGCGTGAAATGCCCTGAAGACGGCGGCGATATTATTGAAAAGAAATCAAAGAGAGGCATTTTTTACGGCTGCAAAAATTATCCAAGCTGTAAATTTATAATTAATTATAAACCAATCAACGAGAAATGTCCTGATTGTAATGCACCCTTTTTATTAGAAAAGAAAAATAAAAAAGGAGATATAACAGTATTTTGTTATAACAAGGAGTGCAAATTTAAGGTCGTGAGACGGCTCCCAGATAGTTAAGGAAAAGATTTTGTCTCTAAGAACAATCTCCATTTCAGGCGCTCACAGCGGTTGTGGAAAGACCACTATTGCTGAAAAGATGTTAGGCAGGCTTGCTGATAAGTGGGGAGCTATTAAATATACCAAGACCGGACTTTATACAAGTATAGTTGAATATCCAGATTTAATTTCTCAGCACGACAAAGATACATGCAGGCTTATTAATGCTGGTGCAAGCCGTGTACTTTGGGTTCAATCTACTCCTGATTCCCTATCAGAGGTAATCAATATTGCAATTGACACTTTATCTGATCTTGACGGTATAATAGTAGAAGGTAACAGTCCTGTAAATGTATTTGATTTTGATTATGGAATCTTTGTGTTTGGAAAGGATATTAACCGTTTTAAAGAGAGCGCGAAAGTTCCTTTATCAAAGGCAGGGGTTGTAGTGTGTCCTTCTGTTGATTCCTTTGATTCAGCTATTGTTTTATATGACCTTAGCGGTAAAAAAGTAATTTCATTTGAAGATCAAGATATAGAAATTATTATAAAGGAATTAATAACTTGTTCATAAAAAAAAGGGCAGCCACAAGGGCTGCCCCTACTTTAGTGTGCATAGGCCAGATTTTTTTAATAATGGGTTCAAAGGGACGAGTCCCTTTGCAGGTATTTTTAAGGGGCAGAGCCCCTTAAAGGGTTAAATTAATTAGAGCCTTTATTGCTATAAGAGTACCAGACATTTAGGAGATTCTTAACGGATTCTAAGACATTTCCAGCATATATCTGAGTCTGCTCGTTAAGTGAAATACCTTTGTTTTGAAGATTATTTAGATAATTTTCCCATCCTGTCTTATCCCAAACGCCTTTGGTTTTTTTCATAAATTCAATTGTGCTTTGGGACATGTCCCGCATAATATTGTTGACATCTTTAGTATTTATGACAGAGAGATAACATTTATTCATAGATTCAACAACTGAACCAAGCAGGTCTTGAAGGTCATTATTGGTATCAAAACCTTTTTTTTGTAATTCATATAAAAATCCGAGCCACGCATAGTGATCCCAAGAACCTTTTTGACTTTCAACAAATTTTGAAGCCATAGTAATAATCTCATTAAAATTATTATTTAAATCCTTTGCCATTTGACCCTCCTTAATAATTGATAATTATAATTATCATATACCTTTCAAATAATGTGTGTCAAGCGGTTGAAAAGTACATCTTGACCTCTAAGATGTTTATGGCATATTATAAGTATAGATAAAAATGTCAAGGAGAGGTAAAAAATGGAAAATCCATGGGTAATTCTTTATGATGCAATCAAGGCAGAAGATTGGGATAAGGCTGTTGAGACAGGCAGGACATTGATAGAAACTTATGTTGGCAGTGTTGGGGCGCATCCATTATTTGAGGAATTATTAAATCCAGGCGTTTTAAGGCTCTTTAAAGATATTGAATTAGTTAAATACAAATCAAACACTGTAATTATGAAAGAGGGCGAATTTGGCGATTTCATGTATATTGTTATAAATGGACAAGTTGAGGTCTCAACTGCGCCTCCTAAGGCTAAGGCTCCACTTCTGCCAATGCCTCCAGTTCTTTTAAATTATTTTGTGACTAATCTTATTGCAGGTAAAAAACTCTCATTAGCAAAACTTGGAGCAGGCACAATATTAGGGGAGATTGCTCTGATCTCAAATAAGCCGCGGTCTTCAACTGTTACAACTGTTAAAGGCACAGAATTAATAAGTATTTCTAAAGAGATATTTGATAGTGTAATCAAACAAAAACCACAGATTAAGGTTATGTTTACAGATTTATATATATCGCGCCTTGAACGCACTGCTGATGGATTAAAAAATGCCGGTAAGTCTGTAAATTCCTGTGTTTGTAATTTAGTTGTTGATAAAATTAAAGGGACAAGCAGTAATACTTGTGATATAAATGTTAAACCAGTTGAAAATGAAGGTATTGAAGATTATCTAAAGGATATTGAAGAGCAGTATAAAAAAGGCAGTCCCCTTGATGCAATGTCTTCGTATATTAAATTAGGGACAGTTTTTGCGTCAAAGTTTATTAAGGAATTTCTTCCAAATAATATAAAAGGTGTTTCTCTTTTGAATGAATTTAAGGCCGCTGTTCCTGTCTTGAATAAATTTATAGAAAGGCTTCCGATTAACCAAAAAGAGGCAATAGATTCTAAGATAGAAGATGAAGATTTTCTGTCGTTATTTAATAAACATGTTGTACAAAATATTGACCCAGAAAGCCTTAGACATTTTAGCGATAAGGATGTTGTCTTCAAAGAGGGGGATCAATCAGATGAGGTTTATGTCGTAAAGGAAGGCAGCGCTAAGGCATTTATAAATAGAAATAAGGTTATCGCAGAGTTTCCAAAAGGTTCTATATTTGGAGAATTTGCATTTGTTACTGGAAATCCAAGAACCGCAACTATCAAGGCAAGCGGCGATCTAACAGTTTATGAATTGAAAAGACCAATACTTATGGACATGCTTCAAAAACACCCTGAGATACTTACTCAGTTTAACTTAATCTATCAAAGTCATGTTGATGAGTTAATGGAAAGAATAAATGCTGCTAAGGATGAATTAAAGAAGTTGATTTATGTAAATGCTTAAAACCCATAAAAATATTGGGATAACTTCAAGATTAATCTTTCTAATTGTAAGCGGGTGTTCCATAATATTTGTCATAATATTATCATTTAATTATGATTATACAAAGAAAATTCTCTTACAAAATGCCCAAGATATTGCTAAAAATAAGGCATATCGCGAGGTTAATAAAATAGAAACCGTTCTGAAATCAATTGAACGAGTCCCTACTAATTCTGTGTTTCTCATAAATTCTTTTTCTTTTAATAAATCTGATATGCTTAAATTAATCAGATTGTTAGTTGAAAGAAATGATGAAATCTACGGTTCAACTATTGCCTATCAGCCGTATGCCTATGATAAAAATAAGAGGTATTTTTCACCTTATTATTATAAAAAGGCGGTAAGTTAAAATTTAAATATCTTGGCGGAGAGGATTATCATTATTTTGATATGGATTGGTTTAAGCTGCCAAGGGATTTAAATAAAGCGATATGGAGCGAGCCTTATTACGATGAAGGTGGAGGCAATATCTTAATGGCTACATTTTCTGTGCCATTTTATAAAGAAACACTATCTAAGAAGTATTTTCTTGGCGTGATGACATCTGATGTCTCACTGGAGTGGTTAGAGAAGATTGTCTCATCTATAAAGATTTTTGAAACTGGTTTTGGATTTTTGATTTCAAAAAAAGGCGCAATTATTACCCATCCAGATAAAAGATTAATTATGCACGGCACTATTTTTACTATTGCTGATACTACGAATAATATAAAGCTTCATAATATTGGTAATGATATGGTTTCAGGAAAGTCTGGAATCGTTTTTTTAGATGATTTTATTGGTAAAAAGGATTGCTGGTTATATTATGCCCCATTATCCTCAGAGGGCTGGTCATTATGCGTGGTATTTCCAAATAACGAATTGCTCGCATATATAGATCATTTGCAAAGAATAATTTTTATGATAGGACTAATAGGAATTATTATATTATCAACTATAATTGCACTTATAACTGCATCAATCATTAAACCCCTCAAAGGGCTTACTTTGGCAACAATGGGTATAGCAGACGGCAACCTTAATATAGATATTCCTCATGCAATACTAAACGATGAGGTGGGAAAACTTACTAATGCTCTAATCTATATGAGAGACTCTCTCAAGTCAATGAAGCATATTCAATATTTAAACGCAGAACTTGAAAAACGAAATAATTTTATCAAAGAGGTCTTCGGACGTTATCTCTCTGATGAGATCGTTACAAGCATTATTTCAACCCCAAAGGGGCTTGAACTTGGGGGAAAAAAACAAAGGCTGACTATAATGATGACAGACCTGCGCGGATTTACTGGAATGTCTGAACGGTTATCGCCTGAGGCAGTAGTTGCAATTTTAAATAATTATCTTGGAGTTATGACAGAGATAATCATTAAATATCAAGGGACAATTGATGAATTCATAGGAGATGCGATACTTGTAATATTTGGAGCGCCTGTTTGGACTGTTGGTCACGCAGTAAAGGCTGCTGCATGTGCGCTTTCTATGCAGATAGCAATGCAAGATGTAAATAAATGGAATAGAGATAAGGGGTTTCCAGAAATAGAGATGGGGATTGGGATTAATACTGGTGAGGTAGTCGTTGGCAATATTGGTTCAGAAAAGCGTTCAAAATATGGGATTGTTGGTAGTCATGTCAATCTTACCTCAAGGATTGAATCATGCACAATAGGAGGACAGGTTCTTGTATCTGAGGAGACAGTCAAAGACTGCGGCAGTATTTTAAAGATAAAATACACACAAGAGGTAAGAATTAAAGGCGTTAATCAACCTATTAAAATATCTGATATTATAGGTATTAGCGGGGAATATAATCTTAATCTAAATATAATCAGCGATCCACTGCGTAAACTTAAAACAGAGTTGCAGATTTATTACAGCGTTATAGACGGGAAACGTATGGATGAAGTTCAAAATAAGGCAGTTATTTTAGAGCTTTCAAGGCATCAGGCGATGATCTTAGCAAGTTCAAAGGTCAGGGATTTTACTAATCTGAAGATTACAATTATCGGCGAAAATGGAGAGAGCTTATTTGAAGAAATATACTGTAAGGTAATATCTACTTTGGAATACCCTATGATTAAGATTCATTTTACTTCAATTCCAAAAGAGGTTGAGAGATATTTTCATGAGGGCTCTGCCCTCAAACTCCCGCAAAGGGTCTAATATCCTTTGAACCCATAATTTTAGGTTACTTATTATGACCTGTTTCTTATGAAATAATAAACAAAAGTAAATGGGTCAAGGGGACAAGTCCCCTTGCGGGATTTTTAAGGGCAGGGTCGTAGACCCGTTATAAAAACCCTTAAAAGGTTACTCCAATCGGAAAATCCATCCCTTGCAGATTCTTTTGTGGAATCTGTTCATAGCCCCATTTTTTCATCGTTATTTCTGGCAGTGTCTCTTCAACAATTGTTGCTAGAGCATTTATGGTTAATTGATTATTCTTATAATTACCCAGCCCATTAAATGCCTTTAATACTGAGAATGTGAATACTCCGTGACCCTCAATTCCTTCAAGTGCTACTTGGTCTTTGCTGCTTGCAACTATTGTTGACCTGCCTATTGCGCGGGTTAATTTATTAACCGCAGTTTTTTCAAGCATACCTCTGCTTGCTATAGCCTCTGAAAATGATCCGCTGTTACAGGTATCTACTAATAATAGAGATTTTAGCGCCTTTATATTGGTTAAATATCTCTTGAAATCATCAATAGATACGCCTGTTATTGGGATTGCTTCATTGGATGTATATCTAAAATCTACAGGGATATAATAATAACTGCCGTCTTTTTGATATGTTATGCCGTGTCCAGCTATAAAGAGTATAAATACATCATCTGAACTTGTTTTAATCTGCTCAAACATCTTTTGGATATTATTTTTTGTAGCCTCTTTATCGTGGATTGAATATACATGAATTTTATTAAAGAGCGGGGCTGAACGCTTTTTAATTGTTTCTATTATCCCATTTGCGTCATTTACTGAATATTTCAGCCTCAGGTCTATATCATTATATTTATTTATAGCTATTGTCATGATATGAAGGTCTGGCTTTTCTATGGTCTTGGATTTGTAGATTAATTCTATCTCAGGCTTATTGGATTCAATGGTATTTCCCTTATTCATCGCCATTATACCAATCTTATTTGTCCCTTGCTGCAAGGATATTAGTTTCTCAAAGTCTGCGCAGTTAAGCTCTTTAGACTGTTTGCTGCCTTTAATAGTTATGCCCCTGCCTGATTGTTCTATTGATACTGGGACATCGTTTATATACATCGTTACATCGCCAATGCCCTCTCCAGTGTCACAGAGTCTTGCCTTTAGTTTTATATCTTTGGTTTGTGCAGTGCCTGATGCAGTTATCATCTCAACCCTTGGAGGGAGTCCTCCTTTTAGGAGTTGATTTATATTTATATCTTTAGCGTATTGTGAAATATCCTTGATATTGAGTCTTGCCTCAATAAGGTCAGGACGATAAAATGAGTTATAAAGTTTATCAACAGTGACATTGCCTGCTGCATTGTCTGAGCCTTTGTTAATGTGATAGGTAATGTATCTTGCGCCGTTTTTTGACGCGTTAAAAAACCCTTCGTTCGTCCATGTAACCCATTCGTTATCATCTGATATGAAAATGCTTAACATGGGGTAAATCTTGATTTTGCCTGCCTTTAATTCCTTTAAATCCCATATCCTTATTGTCTGGTCATCAGAGCCTGTGACAAGGGTGTCTCCCTCTATTGCAGCAGCCCAAATCTGACCCGTATGACCGATGAATGATGCAGTCTTTTGGCCTTGACTGTCATATGCTGTAAGAAAACCGTTTAATCCGCCTGATATTATTGCTCCAAACCCTGTAAAACCGTAGATGCAGTGTCTATATCCATTTGTCGCATCCCTTATAATGAGTCCTCTGTCCTTGCCGTTTTCAGTAATTTGAAGCATGCTGTCTTGATAACCATATTGACCGTTTGGTCTGTGTTTTAGTGAAAAACCTTGATAATTTTTCTCTATCCTTTTATATTCTTGATCATCGGTTACCTTGCTAACAGTGAATGTCTCAAGATTTATCTTTTTTTCAAAGTCGCCGAGATGTTTACGTATTTCATTAAATGGTAGAAATGTAGTCCTAAAGGCTATCTCCTTCCCTTTTATTCCCACTAACCAGATAGTATTCCCATGACCTTTTATCAGCTTTTTCTCAATTCCTGTGTAAGCATCCCAGATATAGATTTCTTTATTATCTCCGCCTCCAGTAGCTACTGTATGATTATCTACAAATGTTACTGCCATTGTAACGTTATCGTGTTTATCAAAAGAAGAAATTTTCTTAAAATTGTCAGTGCTGTCATATACATAACATGTTCGAGGAGGTGAAGATGCTCCAGCAGCAAGCAGTTTTCCGTCAGGCGAGAATGACAGACCTTTTGGAACTGTAATAGAACCTATATTTTGTATATTGATTAGTTTATGGTTAAATATTAGTATCTCTTTGCCAAATCCACATGTTGCAATGTATTTTTCATTTACTGCTAGGAATCTTAATTTATCGCTGTGGGTATATGAGATTAATTCTTTATTCTCATTTAAAGACCAGAGTTTCAGCTTATTATCATCTCCAGCAGAGACAATTTTATAATCATTGTCTTCTTTAAATATAGCTACTGCAAATACCGCGGTTGTATGGCCGCTTAAGGTAGAGACTAATGAGAAATTATTATTTATATCCCATACCTTTACAGTAGAGTCGCTTGAGCCTGATACTAAGTATCTTCCGTCATTGCTTATTGATAGGTCTTCAATTTTATTGTTATGAGATTTAAGAACCTTAGAAAGTTTTCCAGTTGTGAGGTCATAGATACGGATAGCTGATTTATCTTCATTTGATTCACCTGCTAAATATCCACCAACTGCAAGCCATCTTTCATCAGGGGTAAGGGCAATGGCGAAAATCTTTCCTTCTCCGCCTCCGCTGATTTGTCCGAGTATCTTTTGAGTTTCAATGCCTGTTTCAATATCCCAGATGCGGATGGTCTTATCATCGGATGCTGATATTATGTGCTTACCATCCTTCATTGTGATGATCTTTTTAATCGCAGCCATATGCCCGCCAGTATCAAGGGTGAGTATTGGGTCATCTGCAAGGACATTTGATACCGCTAATAGAAATATGAATACAGATAAAGGGATAAATTTATAAAGTCTCTGTTTCATGAGTTTTCTCCTTTAGAGATTTGGATATACTATCAAAAGATTGGTCATTTTTACAATCATGTTTGTAAGCCATTATAAAAATGTTTAATAAAATTGCAAAAAATGAGTAAGAAAATATATTATAATGAATGCAGAGTGGAAATAAAAATGCAATTATGGTTAATATAGGGTTTGGCAATGTCGTTGCTGCGGGAAGGGTAATAAGTATTTTATCCCCTGCATCGGCTCCTATGAAGCGGTTAAGAGAAGAGGCAAGGGATATGCACTTGTTAGTTGACGCAACTGAGGGCAGACGTACACGCTCAATTATCGTTACAGACAGCGGGCATATTATACTTTCTGGTCTCAGTACAGAAACTCTTGTCCAAAGGATAAATGATCCAAGTTGATGGTATTAAAGAAAATTAAAGGCACGTTATTTATAGTCTCTGCCCCTTCAGGCACGGGTAAGACTACTCTTTGCAAGAAACTTATTGAAAATATTCCTGATTTAAAGGAATCTGTTTCTTATACAACCCGTCCTCCAAGGACAGGTGAGGTTAACAATGTTAATTATACATTTATAACTCATAAACAATTTAAACAAAAACTTGAAAATAATGAATTCCTTGAATATGCCGAGGTCTTTGGGAATTATTATGGCACTTCGCAAAAGAGAGTTGAAGATATACTGTTGTCAGGATGTGATGTCTTGCTTGATATAGATACGCAAGGCGCTATTCAGTTAAAGCAAAGGATGAAAAACATTGTAACTATTTTTATACTCCCTCCATCTTTAGAAGTGCTTGCTCAGAGGCTTAAAGATAGAAACACCAATACCTCAGAGGATATTGCCGTGAGGTTAGATAAATCAAGGGCTGAGATAAAGGAATTTGAAAAATATGATTTTTTGGTTGTTAATGATGAATTAATTAAGGCATATAAGGATATTGAGTCTATTATTCTCTCTAATAGGCTTAAACGCGATTTATTGGATACCGATAGGATTGAAGATATTTCTAAATATTTAGAAGAAGAATAATTCATTATAGAATTAGGAGGTAGAATTTGAAAGATGTAATATCTGTGCCTGTCACTTATGATAATTTAAATATTGACAGTCGTTTTAGACTCGTAAACATTGTAGCTCAAAGGGCAAAGGATTTAGCGTTAAAGGGAAATCCAAAGATTAAGACAACCTCAGTAAAGGTCACAACGATTGCCCTTGAAGAGGCTGTAAGCGGAATGTTGGATTTCATAGTTGGACCAGAGGCTAAGTTAGCTAAAGAAGAGGCTAAAAAGATTGATTACAAGAAGTTCCTTGAGGAAAAACGCAGGGAAACCGAACCAGAAGATCTCTCAGAACTTGAAAAAGACCTTAAATTTTATCTTGATGAGAAAGAAGTCAGCGGTAAACGCAAGTTTGACGATATATTTAGCAGTATGGATTCAGACGATGATGATGAAGATGTAGAAGAAGATGTTAGTGAAGATGTCAGCGTTGATGAAGAGGAAGAAGACGATTTATGATTTGAGATTTGAGATTTGAGATTTGAGATTTGAGATTTGAGATTTGAGATTTGAGATTTGAGATTTGAGATTTTTGCGGGAGCAGGTCTGTGACCTGCTCCTCATATTTCAAGTTGTGATAGAGTGCTTTATATAATTTGAAACTTTCGGGAGCAGGTGACACAACTGCTCCCGCATTTGTGGGGTATTTATTTGATACCCTGCGGTCTTGCCGCAGGGTAGTTCATTTTATGAAAAAAATACTGCTTGGGGTTACAGGAAGTATTGCAGCTTATAAGACTCCTGATCTGGTACGGTTATTTAGGGGTCTTGATATAGATGTTAGTGTCGTGATGACAGAGGCTGCTAAAAGATTTGTCACTCCGCTTTCACTTGAGGTAACTTCAGAAAATCCTGTATACAGCGATTTTTTTGACATCCCGCTTTTACACATTGATATAACTAATGATATAGATGCCTTTTTGATAGCCCCTGCTACAGCAAACACTATCTCAAAATGTTCATGCGGGTTATTGGATAATCTGCTGAGCGCTTCATTTATGACCTCAAAGTGTCCGCGTCTTATTGCTCCAGCGATGAATCATAGGATGTATGAAGATTCAATATTTAATGACAGATTAAATTATCTCAAAGAAAAAGGCGTTATTGAGATTCCGCCTCAGCATGGGAGTTTGGCTTGCGGAGAGGTTGGAATTGGAAAGATGGCTGCACTTGATACAATAGTCAATGCTGCTCTAAAGGCAATGAGACCTGCTCATCTTAAAGGCAGGAAGGTTTTGATAAGCGCAGGTCCTACAAGAGAACCTATAGATCCAGCGCGTTTTATCTCTAATCGTTCTTCAGGAAAGATGGGATATGCTTTGGCTAAGGAGGCTTATCTAAGGGGGGCTGATGTGACCCTTATAAGCGGACATACCTGTCTTTCTCCTATTTCTGGGATTAGACATATCAGTGTGCAGACTGCGGCTCAAATGAAACAGGCGGTGTTAGAAAATTGTGCAGTTGATATTTTGATAATGGCAGCAGCAGTCGCTGATTATAAACCAAAGAATTATTCTCAGCAAAAAGTCTCTAAAAGCGATAGTTTTACCCTGAAACTTATAAAAAACGATGATATAATTGAGGCGGTAACGTCAGGAAAAAAATGCCCGTTTGTCGTAGGATTTTCAGCTCAAACTGGCAATAGAATAGATATAGCAAGGGAAAAATTATTGAAAAAATCAATGGATATGATCGTGTTTAATGATATAACAATGGATGGGGCAGGCTTTGACTGTGATACTAATGTGATAACCATTATAGACAAGGACAACGAATATTCTTATCCTTTGATGAAAAAGGAAGATGCAGCTTTTAAGATTATTGAAAAGATTATTGAAAAGATTATTGAAAAAATTATTGAAAAAATATAGATAGGTTTATTGATAATCTTTCCGTAATAAACTCTGTTTAATATAGTATTAATTAATTGAAAATTAGCATGTTTTTTGCTATAATATTCTAAAGTGTAGCATTAAAGAATAAATTATTATACCAATGGAGGTTATATATGTTAGAAAGAAGAGTTTCAAGTTTATCAGGGATGGGTGCTATTAATCTTCTTTACAACAATGCTAAGGAGGCTAATTTTAGAAGAAGCACTGATACTCATAAGCCTGCAACAGCCAACTCATTGGGAATTCCAAAATTAGAAGAAGAAATAGATTTTAAAAATATGACTTTAGTTTCCCCTGAGCATTATATGGATGAATTGTCAAAGATAGTTCTTATTCTTAAGGATTTTGAAGTAATCAAAGAGATGTTGTTTAACAAGGATTTACTTGTAGTAACTGCTCAAAATGCGTATCCTTCGGCTTTATACAGCAATTTTATTAGAGGTATAAAGCGATATGATAATCATTACAGAAGATTTATATTTGCAAGGCCGTCTGGACTTAAAATCGTTCCATGTTATGAATCTCTAAACTGTACTGTAAAGGATTGCGAGATAAGGCATCTTGATGCTGCGCAGGTATGTTTTAGGTTAAATGAACTGGACATATGCGCTGGAAATTGTCATGAATGTAAATTTATGGAGATACGTTATACACAAATAATGGAAGCCATAGATGCAACCAGAGATATTTTACCGACTATTGACCAAAGAAAGGGCATGTGCGGTAAAAATATGTGCAGAGAAGGCAAGATTAAGGGCTGTCCTAACGGATGTACTAACAATTAATCCTATTTCATACTGTATGTGCAGAGAATGAAATAGGAGACTGTCTTATAAGATTAGCAAATATTTAAATCTATTTCATATATTGGAAGGAGGGAAATATGAAGGGAAAGGTAAATTGTTGGGAACATTTTAAGTGTGGAAGAGAGGTATCTCCTGAAGATCTATCATTTGATGTATGTCCAGCTGCAAAGGATACGTCATTTGACGGCGGTAATGGCGGAAAAAATGCCGGCAGAATGTGCTGGGCTGTCTTTAATACAAAATGTAAATCAAAAGAAGAAGCAGATGAAAAAATGGATGAAGGCAGAGTTACTTGTAGTATTTGCAGTTTCTATAAATTAGTTAAAGAACAAGAGGGCGAAAATTTTAAAGAAGTTAAGTCTTAAATAAATCCTCTCTATGTTTAAATAAAGCGGGATAAAACGAGAATATTTGAAAATATTGGTCTCTTTGGCGGTACTTTTAATCCTATACATAATGGGCATTTGAGAGCTGCCACTGAGGCTATGGAGATAATTGGTTTAGAAAGAGTGGTCTTTATCCCATCTCAAAATCCTCCTCTGAAAAAAGAAAATATAGCGCCTGCCTCTGACAGGTTTAGGATGGTAGAGATAGCTGTAGCGGATAATCCGCGATTTATGGTTTCAGATATTGAGGCAAGGCGTGAAGGCACATCTTTTACAGCGCATACAATCTTGGAATTAAGGTCGCAGATGCCCGAAGGAGAGTTTTATTTTATCATGGGAATGGATACATTTTTAGACCTTCCCTGCTGGCATATGCCTCAAAGTTTAATGGATGAGACTAATCCTGTTGTTCTTTTAAGACCGCCGTTTAACGCAGATTCTGTATTTAATTCACCTTTTATTGACACTGAGCAATCAATTAATCTTGATTTTACAGAAGGCAGAGTTAATGTGCAGTTAAAAAATGGCAGAGATTTAATATTGTTACAAATACCGCCAATAGATATTTCTTCAACAATGATTAGAAATCATTTAAAATATGGCAGGAGTATTAAATATTTAGTGCCTGAGGCGGTAGAAGAGTATATACAATCTGAAGGCTGCGGATATATCAAAGAAGTATAAGGAGTTTATGAATATAATGGAAAATGTAGCAGTAAGGCTGGAAAGAAATACATCCCTTAAAGATGCCCCAGATGTTGAGACAACTGTCAACCTCAAGGTTATAACAAATCTGCTCAGCAATAAAAAAGGAAGAGATATTATAATACTAGAACTTTTTAGGCTGACTTCTTTTACGGATTATTTTATTATATGTACAGGGGAAAATGCAATGCACCTTAATGCAATGGCAGAAGATGTAGAGTTGAACCTTAGAGATAGCGGTAAAAGACCAATCTCAGTAAATGGACAAGGTTTTGGGCAGTGGATTTTAATGGATTATAATGATATTATAGTACATATATTTGACGAAGCAACAAGGAAACGTTATAATCTTGAGGCATTGTGGCTTGATGCAAATAGAATAGAATTAATTTAATTTAATTTAATGCTTTGCAGGTTGGGTGGGTCTGAGACCCTTTGGGGGCGCAGCCTCCAAGTTTTGAATAATAATTAACTGGGGGTAATAATGGGCAGATTTGTTATTCTTTTATTTGTAATAATATTGCTTTCATTATCTTGGCTTGCACACCTTAATAATGATGTAGTAAAGATTGCGATAACGGACAACATTGCCTATCAGCCTCTTACGATTGAATTAATAATTATTTCCTTTGTCTCAGGCTCGATTTTTATGTTTATAATCTTTTTTGTAAATGATACGCGGCGGTTTATACAATCAAGACAAAGTCAGCGCAGGCAGAAAAAACGCGAGATGGTCAATACTCTTTATTCAAAGGCAATTCATTTTGTGTTGGGTAATCATATTGCTGATGCAGTATCTCAGTTGTTAAATGCAATAAAGGAAGACCCTAATCATATTCCGTCATTGCTTCAGCTTGGAGATATTTATGTTAAGACAGAGGATTATGCAAAGGCAGAGGAATATTTTAACCATGCAAGAAGCATAGACAATGAAAACAGCGAGACTCTTTATAGGATAATAGATCTTAAAGAGCGCACAAACCGCCTTGATGAGGCGCTGCATATTATAGATGAGCTTATTGCAATAGAGCCAGAGAGTATAAATCCTTTGTTAAAGAAACAGTCAATCCTTGAACAAGAGCGTAAATGGGATGAACTTATAGAGCTTGATAAGATTTTTTCTAAGAAGAAATTGTCGGATGATGAAAGGGATAAAGTTCAAAGGTCTTTAGTAGGGTATCATTATGAATATGGCAGGCGGTCATTAGAAAATAATGAAATAGAAAAGGCAGAGAAGGCATTTAAGACAGTTATAAAGATGGATAATACATTTATCCCAGCCCATCTTGGAACTGCGCAGGTAATGTTGAGCGAGAATGATATTGAGGGTGCGGTTAATTATCTTGAAAAGCTGTATGATCAGACTAAATCAATAATATTTTTGGTAAGGCTTGAGGATTTGCTGATAAGCGTAGGAGAGCCTTCAAGATTGTTGAGAATTTATAGAACTGCTGCGACAAATAGTCCAAATGATATTGTATTAAAATTTTTTATGGCAAAGCTCTATTATCGTCTTGAGATGTTAGATGACTCACTTGGTATTATTGATAGAATAGATACTGGGGTATATTTTGAAAATGAAATCCGCAGGCTTAAGGTAGGAATTCTAATCAAGAGAGGGCAGTATGAAGGGGCAGTAAAGGAGTTTTCCAAGATAATAAACATGAAAAAGGCGATATTGATACCTTATACATGTACAAATTGCGGATTTGAGTCTAATGAATGGACAGGGAGATGTCCGTCATGCAGACAGTGGAATACCTATACATTTAAACCAAGAAGCGATTAGCAGCATATGCGCCTGTAGCTCAGTGGATTAGAGCGGAGGCCTCCGGAGCCTCAGGTCGGAGGTTCGAATCCTCTCAGGCGTACCAAATTCTATATTAAATTAGAGAGAGGTTATGTCTAAAGATGAATTAATAGGAATGTGGATTAAATAATCTAACGAAAACTATCAATCCATGCTGAATATGTTTAAAGCTGGAGAATATATGTGGTCTTTATTTATAGGTCATCTTGTATTAGAAAAATTATTAAAGGCTATTATGTAAAGATAATAGATAAAAATGTTCCGTATATTCATGATCTTCACAAGTTAGCAATTAGATGTGGACTTGAACTGACAGAGACACAAACGGATAATCTAAGATATATAACTTTATTTAATATAGAAGCAAGATATGTAGATTATAAAGAGGATTTCTACAAGAAATGCACAAAAGATTTTGCGGAGAGAAATATTAATATAATAAAGGAGTTAAGAGATTGGTTAACGCAAAAGATAGAGCAATAGTATCGACCTTAGCGAGACAATATCTTGATCTGTTAAAGAAAAATAATATTGATATTATAGGTGCGTATCTCTTTGGCTCATACGTAAAAGGCAATGCTACTGTTTGGAGTGATATAGATATTGCGCTGATAACTAAAGAGTTTGTCGGAGATGATTTAGATTTTAGATTTTTACTTACCAAGATTGGTCATAATATAGATATAGATATAGAACCGCATCCTTTTTTAATTAATGAGTTTAATGAAGATAATCCACTTGCAGCAGAGATTTTAAGAAATGGGGAAAGAATTGTATAAAATGATGGATAAAAATCAATTACTTAATCAAGTTAAAAAGGCTGTTATGGAAGTAGAGCCTGATGTAACAGTAATTTTATACGATTCAAGATCACGTGGAGATGCAGCTGCCAAGTCTGATTGGGATTTATTAGTCTTGACTGATGGTCAGATAAATGATAATCGTCAAGAGGGTGATTACATGGATTTTGTTAGTTTTGAAGAAAGCCAATCTTGCCATGGATACCTAAATCAGAGGTTTTCATCAAAGATATTGAAAGAATTATAAATCTTTAATAGATTGGAGCATACATGAGAAATGCAGAGATAAAACGAAAAACCCTTGAAACAGATGTAAGCATAAAGTTAGATCTTGATGGAAGCGGGCAATATTCAATCAACACTTCCATCCCTTTTCTTGACCATATGCTTAACCTTATGGCAAAACACGGTTTGCTTGATATTGATATAATTGCCTCTGGAGATACGAATGTAGATTATCATCATCTAATAGAAGATATAGGGCTTACGCTTGGAGCAGTAATTAATAAAGCCTCTGGCGACAGGGCGGGTATAAAACGATACGGACATGCTGTAATTCCAATGGATGAGACGCTTGCAGAGGTTGTGATAGATATGGGAGGCAGGCCATATCTGGTTTATGAGCCAATGATTCCAAACGGCAGGATTATGGATATAGAGATCTCTATTTTTGAGGATTTCTTTCGCGCACTTAGCAATAATGCAATGATGAATCTTCATATAATGGTTCGTCATGGAAGGGATTTACATCATATCTATGAAGGAATATTTAAGGCATTTGGGCGCGCCCTTGATGATGCAATGACTCTTGATTCGCGGGTTAAGGGTCTGCCTACTACAAAGGGAATGATTTAAGTTGAAAATGTAGGGGCAGCCCTTGTGGCTGCCCAAAAAATAGGGGCAGGTACAAGACCTGCCCCTACGAATGTTTTTCATTTATTTTAAATTGGAGGTTTTAAGGGATGCCAATTGATTTGTCACAGTTTCTTGATGAACTGAGTGAGATTTTTAACTCAATAGATAAAGAATATAAAGAGATGCAAGGGGTTTATGGTAATTTTTCTTGTGATGGATGTCAGGATAATTGTTGTACGACAGTGTTTAATCATTATACATTGATTGAGGATTTTATTGTCTCAGAGGGGCTTGGATTATTAAACCCAGACCAGCTTGAAGAGGCGATTAAACGTTCAGAGGCATACTGCATTGAACTTGGAAAAAATCGTGGAAACATTGAATCTCTAAAAATAATGTGTCCGTTAAATTTTGAGGGGAAGTGTGGTATTTATCAAAACCGTCCATTAATCTGCAGAATACATGGACTTCCTGCAAAACTAAATTCCCCTGTAAAGGGAGTGCAGACATGGGCAGGTTGTAATCGTTTTCAAGAGTTACATCCTGATGTCACTGCTGGAAGCATTGACCGCACAAAATATTATACGCAGATTGCTACTTTGGAAGGCAGGATGAGAAAGTTATTTTCATATACTCAGAAACATAAAAAGACGATAGCAGAGATGGTTGTAGACTTTGCAAAGGGGCAAGAAAAGAATCTGTGATAGAAGATATAAAAAAGGCATTATGGTCGGATGTTGTGCATGTCTTGATAGATATGGATGGGACTATAGTTGATAAGTATTTTGATGAGTATTTTTGGTTGACCTTGATGCCTCAAAGATATTCAGAGATTAATGGTATTTCTATTGAAAGCTCAAAAGCGATATTATTTGCAAGATATAAAACTCAAGAGCGCACATTGAATTGGACGGATGTGGATTATTGGAGCAGGGATTTAGGTATAGATGTTGTTGGATTAAAGGAAGGGATAAGTTCGCTTGTAACGGCAGTTCCTTATGTAGAGGATTTTTTAAGGCAGCTTAGAGATAAAGGTAAGAAGTTGTTACTTTTTACAAATGCGCATCCAAAGACTATAGAGATAAAGATGGAAAAGGCATTATTATTGGGATATTTTGATGAGGTTGTAACGTCTTTTGATATGGGTTGTCCGAAAGAGGATATAAGGTTTTGGCAGAGGGCTGAAGATAAGATAGGATTTGATTGTGACAAGACTTTATTTATAGATGATACATTGGAAGTGGTTATGGCGGCAAGGGAATACGGAATAAAGTATGTCCTTCATATGAATGTTGGTTTCAAATGTTTTTCTGAGATAATGGGTCAAGGGAACGAGTTCCCTTGCGGAGATTTTTAAGAGGCAGAGCCTCTTAAAGGGTTATGAAGATAGAGTCCACGGATTATCTAGTAGTAGGAAGCGGTGTAGCGGGACTGAGGGCAGCGATAGAGCTTGCCGGCTACGGAAATGTCTTGGTCATAACAAAGGATATAACAGAAGAATCCTCTTCAGAATATGCGCAAGGGGGAGTTGCAGTAGCGTTAAGTGATGAGGACACAATAGGGATACATTTTGAAGATACGATAAAGGCAGGGGATGGATATTGCGATCCAAAGGCAGTGAAGATATTAGTTGAAGAGGGGCCTGAGAGGATAAATGAATTAATATCATGGGGGGCGGAGTTTGACAGATCTGGGAGTAAGCTGGCATTTACTTTAGAGGCAGCCCATTCACGCAAACGAATCTTACATGCTCAAGGTGATTCAACTGGCAGGGAGCTAGTCAGGGTGCTGGTCAGCAAGGTTAAGACCTTGTCTAATGTAAAGAGATACCCTTTTGCATATATCCTTGATCTTGTGATATATGAAGGATGTTGTTATGGGGCGTATATATTAAAAGATAATGAGGTTTCAGTAATATTATCAAAGACAGTGATACTTTCAACAGGAGGGGTAGGGAGCATATTTTCAAGAACTACAAATCCCTCAGTTGCTACAGGGGACGGGATGGCGATAGCGTTTAGGGCAGGGGCTATATTTGAGAATATGGAGTTTATTCAATTTCATCCAACCACATTATATGCGCCTTCTGCGCCTCAGTTTTTATTAAGCGAGGCTCTAAGAGGGGAGGGTGCTAAATTAATAAATATCAATAAACAAGAATTTATGAAAAATTATCATCCTGATGGAGAGCTTGCCCCAAGGGATATAGTTTCAAGGGCAATCATCTCAGAAATGGCACTTACTGATTCAAGGCATGTATATTTAGATATAACACATCTAAATAGCGAGTTTGTAAAGAGGAGATTTCCAAGGATTTATTCAACTTGTTTGAAATACGATATAGATATAACAAATGAGTCAATACCTGTATCACCATCTGCGCATTATATTATGGGAGGCATAAAGACTGACTATGGATGTGCAACAAATATCAAGGGATTAATGGCTGCTGGAGAGGTAGCTTGCACGGGGGTTCATGGAGCAAACCGACTTGCAAGCAATAGTCTGCTTGAAGGGATAGTTTTTGGAGCAAGGGCTGCGATGTTTGCGGCAAAGAATTCTATTGATATTTCGGATTTAGACAAATTGGTTTTCAAGAAAATACCGTTTGCAGAGAGTTTAAAGGATATTGATGCCTTAACACAAAGATTGAAAAGGATAATGTGGGAAAGGGTTGGTATAATAAGAAGCGAGGAATCGCTGACAGATGCCTTAGATACATTAAAAGAGATGTCAAAGATACAGGGCGTTTGGTATGCGACAAGGCTTGAAAATGAGGTAGTAAATATGTTACAGACTGCAACATTGATAACGCTTTCAGCATTAAATAGAAAATCAAGCATCGGTTCGCATTATAGATCTGATTTCCCCCAAAGAGAAGTTGATTATTACGATATTGAATTATTTAAAGATAAAGACAATATAAAAATAGTTAAGAGAGAAAAAAGTAACGGCTAAGGAGATAGATATATGGCAGATACAGTAAGCATTTGCGTAGTGTGCGCTTGGAGAGAGACTTGTCAGAAGAAATTTTCAATCTCTGGAAGAGATATAAGATGCGCTGATTATGTTAAGGATGTATCAATAAAGGATAAAGCATGAGGGCTCTGCCCAAGGGCTCCCTTTAGGTATGGGATGGGATGGCTTCCGCAAAGGTACTCGTCCCTGGGGTCTAAGAACCTTTGACCCCATTAATTTTTTATAGCATGGATATAGTGTAATATATATGAATACCTCGTTAGTCTTAATTCTTTTTTAAACCTGTTATTACAATCTTATAAATTAGGATTGCCCAAGGCGTACTATGCAGTATTAGATCAAACCAATCTATAGGTCTTACTAACTTACCGTTAAAGAGCATTTGTAGTTTTTCAACAATATGCGGCGGATTAAACGGAGCAAGCCCTAATGTTAAACATAAAATTATTATAGTTGTCCAATTCATCTTCCACCCACAAAAACAGTAAATATCCCATATTTATAAAGACAATCAACTGGCTTAAATCCAATCTCTCTCATCGCATTTAGCTGGTCATCAAGGGTATCAGGGATATTTTCTTCAAGTTTTTTATATTTATCTGGAATATTAGTATAATCTTTATTTGCACTTACTTTTTGCTGATGAGCTTTTATCCTCTGTCTCCATAGTTCAAGTGCCCATTTCTCAAGTGCGGCATTAGGACACAATACCACATCTAAATTTATAAAATATCCGCCAGGCTTTAGATTATTATAGATAAATTTAAATATATCTGTCTTTTCCTTCATATTCAGATGATGAATCACCATTGATGAAAAAATAAAATCAAACCCTCCTTTTAATTCCTTATTATCAGGTAATTGCTGCAAGATTGATTTTATATATGTAAGCCTTTCATATTCTGCAAGCCGAAGTTTTGCGTGTTTAAGCATATCATCAGAACCATCAACTAAGGTTGTAGAAATCTCAGGGTCTATCTTTAAAATCTCATGCGTCATAATTCCGTCACCACAGCCAAGGTCAAGGATTTTCTTATTACTTTTATTGAACATAAAGTGTATGTAAAACGATTTCATAATATTTATCATATTTGGGCGGTCAACTTGAAATATGTCTGCACCAGTTAGATAATTTCCAACAAATTCTTCATCTGTCCAAGTATTAACCCCATATTCTGGCATATTATATTATCTCCTTTTTTATTCTTGAGCAAACTTACTATTTATCACCTTTCTCTCTTCTGGAGAACAAAGTATTATCAATGAATCCCCTGACTTAACTATATATTGAGGAGATGGATTATATATCCAATCATCATCTTTTGTCTTTATAGCCATCAATAACACCTCAAGTTTTAGCTCTTGAACTTGTCTTTCTCTAAATGTATCAGGAATTTTCATATCCTCAACCCTTAGATTCTTACCGCCTCGCAGCATTGCATCCAAAAATGAAACCGTTGCAGGGCGAATCATCTCTGATGCCATCCTTAATCCGCCAATAAATTGAGGCGATACTATGGAATCTGCGCCAACCTTCCTCATCTTATCCATATTTTTTATCTGTCTGCATCGCACTACTACCCTTATCTTTGGATTTAATTGTTTTGCGCTCAGACATATTACAAGATTGTGATTGTCGTCCCCTGTAACTGCAAAGAGCCCAGATGCCCTTTCTATTCCAGCCTCCATCAGAGTGTTATCATCCATTGCATCGCCTATTATATATACTTTTTCATCAATAGTGCGCAGTAGTTCATTTATATGCTCCTCGCTGTTATCAACAATAATGTGCGGGCGGTTCGTGGCAATTAATTCCTTGACTATATAATGACCCACGCCTTCAATTCCACAGACAATATAATGGTTTTGAAATGCCATTGCCTGTTTATTCATCTTTTTCCTCCTATAAACCTCTTTTAACTCGCCTCCAACTATAAAAGCAGTTATACTTGAAAGTATATACGTCAAAGCCCCTATGCCAGATAAGGCTATAAACATTGTAAATACCCTGCCATAAGGCTTATTATGAAGATCAATTATCTCACCAAAGCCAATGGTAGTAACTGTTATTACCGTCATATATAAACAATCTATAAATGATGCCTGACCATCGCTTATAATATAATATCCAGTTGTCCCAATTATCAGCACGCTCATAAATATTGGCACAGTCCATATGAACCGCCTGTAAACAAATTGACTATATAACTCAAAATTGTACTTTTCTGTCATATTTTTGACGCTTCAAGCCTCATATAGAAGTATTTTCCATAATTATACTATTTTTACCTCTATTTGTACAAAACCATTTTATATGTTTCATCGTAATTTACCTAAAATATCTTTAATTAATGCTGTATTAGCTATATTTTAAGAAAGTATTACTTTTAAAATATAGCTGGCATGGATATTGCTTATATAAATAGCGTAATTATTAAATATACTAAGGAGTTTAAAAAATGGATATTAACAAATTAAAAGAGATTGAAGAGATGTTGATGTCAACGGATGCATATTTTGATGTAAAGATTTGGGAAAGCTACAAGTTAGTTACAGAAGTTCCATGTTTTGAGAACTATAATACTGTTGAGACAGTGCACTAATTTCTAAGGAGAATGATAATGGATAATAGCAGAGTTAAAGAAATCGTAGAAATACTTATGGATACAGATATTTATTTTGACCTTAGTTTGATTGAAAGATACAGCCTTATAAGGGATATTTCTAACAAATATCTTTCTCCTGATAGTTCACTTATTAGGGTATTTAGTTAATGGTTCGGGCAGTCAATCTCTATTAGCCGCGCATATTAATCACTTGCGCGGCGGAATTTTCTCTTATTTTACAACTTGAACATCTGCAACTATAACTTTTGGATTTTTCGTTCGTGCATTACGGCTGGTTTTAAGGATTTTTGCTTGTGAAAAACCTGCCTGCCTAAATTCTTCTATGAAGGCGACGCCTTCTTTAGCACCAGCTATTCAATTAAGCCAATTATCCAAGCTGCATACGATTGAAGATATGTTTGGCTCTTTTAATATTAATTCAGAGGCATATACAACCCCGCCTTTTTTAATAACTCGCGCAAGTTCAATAAATATCTTTTCACGAAATGGATTTAGATTGAAGATTCCATTTACTAAGGCAATATCAATGGAGGAATCCGGCAGTGATAATGTATCTGCATGTTCTATTTGAAGTGATACATTAGTATATCCACATTGTTTAATGCCAAAATTAGCCTTATTTATCATAGCCTCGCTAAAATCTATCCCTATGACCCTTCCACTGCTGCCAGTTTTTTGTGCTGCAATAAGGGTATCAAGACCTGCTCCGCATCCTAAATCAAGTACAGCAGCACCTTGTGGAATTGATGCGTAAATGGAAACATTAGAAACACCTGCAAAGCAATCTACAGTTATTGCTGGTAATTTATCAAGTATCTCTTTTGGATAGCCGATTGATTCTGCAAATTTTCTGCCAGTGGGGAAAGAGTGTTTATCATAAGGGTTTGCAGCAACAGAGGAATATACTTCCTTGACTTTTTCACTAAATTCGTCGGTATTTATTTGAGGGCAATTTTCGCTTTTATTACTTCGGATTAATTTATTAAAGAACTTAAACACATTTAAGCTCTTTTAGCACCGACATTAATTGATTGACTTGCTCCTCTACTCCGCCTTCTAACATCTTTCTATCTTTTACAATATCAGGTGCAAATATATTTTTAACCTGAGTTGGAGAACCAGAAAGTCCTAATGACTCAACATCTAAACCAATCTCAGCGTTTGTCATCTTTTTAATCTCTATCTTTTTAGCCTTAATCTTTCCTTTTAAGGAGGGAAGTCTTGGCACATTTATTTCTTTTACAACTGTGAAGAGTACTGGCATATCTGCTTCAACAATCTCATATCTATCATCCATCATTCTATCTAATGTCAGAGTCTGCTCTGTAATATCTTTGATCTTACTTACAAATGCAACATGCGGTATATTAAGAAACTCTGCTATTCCAGGTCCAACCTGTGCTGTATCGCCGTCAATTGCCTGTTTCCCGCATATAATTATATCAAATCCAATTTTTTTAATAGCCCCTGCAAGTGTATAAGCGGTTGCCCAAGTATCTGAGCCTGCAAATGCCCTGTCTGATAATAATACTGCCTCATCTGCGCCAAGAGAAATTGCGTCTCTAAGGGCAGTTTCTGCCTGCGGAGGACCCATTGTGAGAACTGTCACAGTTCCCCCGATCTTTTCTTTTATTTCAAGAGCTGCTTCAATGGCGTGCATATCATAGGGATTAATTATACTTGGCACGCCGTCTCTTATTAATGTATTGGTCTTTGGATCAATCTTGACCTCAGCAGTATCTGGCACTTGTTTTACGCATACAACGATATTCATATATTTCGTTCACCTTAATGCTTTGCGGGTTTGCCCATAAATAAATGCAACTCCCAATATTAGTTATCCCTTTTTATTTTTAACGACTTCTTTAAATATACACTGTCCAATGACATTTCTTTGAATCTGATTTGTTCCTTCATATATTTGTAGAATCTTTGCGTCACGCATCATCTTTTCCACTGGGTAATCCTTCATATAGCCAGATCCGCCCATAATCTGAACTGCATCAACTGTAACCTCCATTGCAGTATCAGTTGCGAATACCTTTGCCATAGCAGAGACCTTTGAAAAATCCTTAGCGCCGCCATCTATATATCTTGCAACAGAATAAACAAGAGCCCTTGCAGCCTCTGTCTTTGCTGCCATATTTGCTAACATGTGCTGAATAGCCTGAAAACTGATTATTGGCTTGCCAAATTGAACCCTCATACTCGCAAAATTAACTGCCTCGTCTAGTCCGCCTTGAGCTACTCCAACACCTTGAGAACCAACTCCGACTCTTGACTGATCAAGCGTCTTCATAGCTACTAAAAATCCCCTTCCTTCAGCGCTTAAAAGATTTTCAGCAGGTATTCTGCAGTCATTAAAGACAAGTTCACAGGTTGATGAAGCACGTATGCCCATCTTTTTTTCTTTTTTTCCAAAGGTGAAACCAGGTGTGCCTTTTTCAACTATAAAGGCAGATGCCCCTCTTGCGCCTTTAGATTTATCCGTAAGGGCAATTATTGTATAAATACTTGCCTCTCCGCCATTAGTTATCCATTGTTTTGTACCGTTAAGGATATATTCATTACCGTCTTTGACGGCTGTAGTCTGAATTCCGCCTGCATCACTGCCAGCATTTGCCTCAGTTAAACCAAAGGCTACAAGTTTTTTACCTGTTGCAATAGAGGGAAGATATTTCTTTTTTTGTTCATCAGTGCCAAAAAGCAATATTGGATAAGCTCCGAGGGCATTTGCTGCATATACTGTAGAGATTCCAAGACATGCCTTGCTTAATTGCTCTACTGCTAAACAGAGTTCAAATGAACCCTTTCCAAGTCCGCCGTATTCCTCTGGTATAAATAGCCCAAACATATCTGCCTTTGCTAAGGCATCAACTACCTCATATGGAAATGTCTCTTTTTCATCAAGCTCAGCCCTTATCGGGATTATCTTTTCATTTGCTATCTGCCGGGCAAGATCTTTAATCATCTGTTGTTCTTCATTTAAAAAATAATCCATTAAGCCCTCCGATACATTTTTTATTGCCTTAATACCTTGCAGGGTTATTATCGGGCTTGGGTCTATTACCCTTTGTCCTTATGATTTTTTACCCTTAATTCTAAACTTTGAAATTTTAGCATTAATTTAATATGTTTGTCCAGTATTGACAAAAAATTGTAAAAACAGGATAAAAGGTATAAGTTATGATCAATTTTATTCCTTTGTTGTATCTGATGAGAACTTCTCTTGGTATAAACAAATCAGGAACAACTGGAATTCTTCTTTATTCCTTCATTTTCTTTGCTTTCATTATTGTCCCCTCTGGCACGGAGGGTTGATCCCTTGTTTCAATAAAGTTTACTATAACTATGCCTTAAATTTAATGCAGCAAATATATATATTGCTGCTATTATGCCCATTATGATCATTAATGTATTCATGCTTTATTATATATAATTTATATTGATTTTGTCGAGTTTTAATAGAATTAAATTATATCTTTAGCTTAATTCAAGGATAAGTGGAAATATTACTATATTTTGGCATTATAAATATCTGTACTTTTATCATTTTAGAGTTTAAACTCAGATAATGCTGCGACTGCTAAACAATTCATTTTTGAATTATGTTTTTGAATTATTTCCTTACTTTGTAATACAATTTTATCAAGGTCATCATCTGTGCGTTCTTGATTATGATGTATTAAGCCAAATGTCTTAACTCCAGCATCAAGGGCTAGTTTTACTGCATCGTTAAATGTAGAATGTCCCCATTTCTTTGTAGTTTTGTATTCTTTTTCTGTATATTCTGAATCGTGCATTAATATATCTGCGCCTTCAGTAAATAATTGATATTCTAAAGTTTGCCTCCCTCCTTTATGATGAAATCCAAGTTCATTATCCGTAAGAAGTACAAAACTCTTGTCTCCTTCTGTAAATTTATATCCCAGTCCTTGATTTGGATGGCTGAGTCGAATCATTGTTACCTTCACTGATCCTATCCTAAACTCATTCTTACAATTACCATTATCATATTCAACGTTTGCCCTTATTTCATCTAATTTTATTGGAAAATATGGTGGAAACATCGCACTGTTTAATGCCTTTTTTATAAATTTATCACTAAATGGACACCCTGCTATCTTTATCCTCGTCTTTGGAAGGTAAATCGGTTTAAAAAATGGAAATCCTAAGATATGATCCCAATGCGCATGTGTGAAAAATAAATTATACTCAAAACGCCCTTCGTCTAATAACTTGTTCCCTAATCGCCTTATCCCTGATCCTGCATCTACTATTATTATCTGGTCATCTTCGGTTCTTATCTCAAAACAGGTTGTATCTCCGCCATATTTTATATACTCACATCCAGAGACAGGCACCGAACCTCTTGAACCCCAGCATCTTATTATCATTACTCTCCATCTGTAATATTAATGATATAGTTTATATTATTAAGTTAATAGCCTGTATTATTTGAATATTTTAAAATAACATACATATTAATATTTTGTAAACAATAATTTATTTTGAGGGCTCTGCCCCTAAACCCCAGCAAAGGGACTCGTCCCTTTGAACCCATTAATAAAAACTAGCCTCTTGAATATGACAACAGTCCGCCTTTTAATAATATAGCCCTTTCTCGCTGATTTAAATTCAAAATACAATCAAATGAATAATTACTTGTTTCATTATCAACTTTTAAGATCCGACTTGAATCTATATTTTTAAGTAAATCTTTCATTTCTAATCTATCTCCTTGCATTATCTTCTCATATATAGAAGGAACAGAGAATATTAAAGGTAATATACCAAAATTTATCAGATTTGTCCTGTGTATCCTTGCGAAAGATTTTACAATTACTGCCTGTATTCCAAGATACATCGGCGCAATAGCTGCATGTTCCCTTGAAGAACCCTGTCCATAATTCTCTCCGCCAACTATAATGCCTCCTCCCTTTTCTCTTGTCTTTATTGCTCGCTCATAAAATGTCTCATCTATATTGGTAAATACAAACTTTGAGATCTCAGGTATATTTGAGCGGTATGGCAGTACCTTTGACCCTGCAGGCATTATATCGTCTGTTGTGATATTATCTCCAAGTTTTAATAGAATTGGGGCAGAAATTACATCAGAGGCAGGTGATTTTACTGGAACTTCTTTTATATTTGGTCCCTTTATAATCTTAATATCTCTAAAATTCTCTGGAGGCGGTATAAGCATATTATCATTTATTAAAAATGTATCAGGCTCTTCTATAATTTCAAGATTAATTTCAGAATCACGCGGGTCAATAATATGTCCAGTAATAGCCATAACACAGGCAGCAAGTGGATTTGTAAGATAAACAAATGCGTCATTATTTCCTGATCTGCCCTTGAAATTTCTATTAAATGTGCGAATAGATGTCTGCCCAGTTGCAGGCGAACTGCCCATTCCTATACATGGCCCGCAAGAAACCTCCATAATCCTTGCCCCAGCAGCAATCATTTCTGCCAGTGAGCCATCCCTTGCAAGCATCTCTGCTACTTGTTTTGAACCCGGGTTTATATGAAGATTTACATCTTTATGAACCTGTCTCCCTTTAAGGATTGCAGCAACGCTCTTCATCGCCTGATAAGAAGAATTTGTGCAGCTTCCAATACAGACCTGATCTACCTTTTGACCTTCAATATCCTTGATCTTCACTACAGCATCAGGACTATGAGGTTTTGCAATCATAGGCGTTAGGCTTGAGAGATCAATCTCTATGATTTCATCATATTTAGCATCGTTATCTGCCTTAAAGACCTTAAAGTCTCCTTCTCTGCCTTGTGCTTTAAGGAATGAGAACGTAATTTCATCGCTTGGAAATATTGAGGTGGTAGCGCCAAGTTCTGCGCCCATATTAGTGATTGTAGCACGCTGCGGAACATTTAGAGTCTTAACACCATCGCCAAAATACTCAAATATCTTTCCAACCCCGCCCTTTACGGTTAATCTTCTTAATAGTTCAAGGATAACATCCATTGCAGTAAGCCATGGTTTTTGAAGAGCGCCGATTAACTTAACTCCTATAATCTTAGGCATAGTTATTTCAAATGGAGAGCCTGCCATAACAGTAGCAGCGTCCAATCCGCCAACTCCAAAGGCTATCATTCCCATTCCGCCGTTTGTAGGAGTGTGGCTGTCTGTGCCAAGTACGATATTCCCGGGTTTAGCGAATCTCTCAAGATTTACCTGATGACAAATCCCGTTGCCCGGTCTTGAAAACCATGCGCCAAATCTTGCAGCCGAGCTTTGGAGAAACTGGTGGTCATCTGGATTCATGAAATTAGACTGTATCATGTTATGGTCAACATATGACACAGCAAGCGGTACTTTAACTCTCTCAATTCCAATAGCCTCAAACTGAAGCCAAGCCATAGTTCCAGTTGCATCTTGTGTATACACTTCATCTATATTAAGTCCGATGGAAGAGCCTTCTTTTAAATCGCCGATTACTAAATGTGAGTGTAATATTTTTTGTGTGAGATTCAAGTAATACCTCCAAATTATTTAATAAAAAATGAAATATTTTATAAGTCTATCATAGATTAAGATGAAATTTCCATATTTTCATTTTAGTTAGGGGATTTATAGTAATTGTCAACGATATCTTAGTTTTTATTAATGGGTTCAAAGGGAGGGTCTCAGACCCGCTTAAAAAATCCCTTTGCTGTAGCCCTTGGGCAGAGCCCTTATTCTTTAGGTTTAAGGTTAATTATAACAGCTTCTTCATCACACTTAGGGAATTTAGAGCATTTAACGCAGTCTGTCCAAATTTTTTGTGGAAATGAGGATTTATCTGTGATTATAAAGCCATTTTTTATGAAAAACTGTGGATTATAAGTAAGGGCAAATACCTTGTCTATTTTGAGTCTTTTTGCGTCTTCTATACAGTGTCTTACAAGAGCGCTTCCTATCCCTTTTTTTTGTTTAGCTTTTTTCACAGCAAGTGATTTTATCTCTGCTAAATCCTCCCATAATACATGTAAACCGCAGACACCAACTATTTCATCGTCTTCAATGCAAACAAAATAGTCTCTGATATTTTCATATAATTCACTCAGCGGCCTATTGAGCATCAACTGCATATTGGCAAATGTTGAAATAAGCTCGGAGATCTTCGTTACATCAGCTATTGAGGCGTTTTTGATCTTCAATTATATCAAATCCTTTATATAAGGCTTGACTGTTCAGAGGGAATGTCTTAAATCTCTTTTCAGGGGTGTTTTCACTTAATGCAAGCTGTAGAATTTCCTTTGTAACTATATTTGAAACATTAATCACTGCCCCAAGCATTACCATATTTGCTGCTTTTATTTCACCAAGTTCAGAGGCTGCCCTGCTTGCTTCAATTCCATATATCTTATATCCATTGGATTTTATTGGATCTAGCAGTGAAGAATCATAAAATAATATACCATCTTTTTTTATGAAAGGCTTAAATCTTTCCAGTGATGCCTTATTAAATACTACCAATATATCTGTAGATTTTAATACAGGTGAACCTATTACTTCATCAGATATAACAATTGAACAATTTGCAGTACCTCCTCTCATCTCTGCCCCATATGAAGGAAACCACGTTACCTCCATCGCTGAAAGCATTGCCGCATATGCAAGCACCTTGCCCATAAATAAGATTCCTTGTCCGCCTGAGCCTGCTATCAGCAGCTTCTTTTCATGAGTGTTTTCTTGCTTCAATATCTTTATATACTCCTTTTTTAAATACTGTAGACATCTCTGTCTCTATCCATTTACAAGAATCAAGCGGTGTCAAACCCCAAACAGGAGGGCAGGGCGAGAGCATTTCAAGAAAACTAAATCCTTTTTTATTTATTTGATTCTCTAATACCCGTCTTATATGTTTTTTTGTCTGTAAGATATTTTTAGCTCCAGCAAGTGATGACCTCGCTGCATATGATACGCCCTTTATTGTTGAAATCAATTTCACCACATTTAATGGAAAACCGTCTGCTGTTATACATCTGCCCTTATTGCATGTCGCTGTCTTTTGATTGATTAAAGTAGTTGGTGCCATTTGTCCGCCTGTCATTCCATATGTGGCATTATTCATAAAAAATATGGAGAGATTTTCACCCCTGTTTGCCGCATGTATTATCTCAGCAGTGCCTATTGCAGCAAGGTCTCCATCTCCTTGATAAGAAAATACTATTGTCTCAGGGCTTACCCGTTTTATAGCAGTTGCTACAGCAGGAGGCCTGCCATGAGCGCATTCTATTATATCAAAATTAAAATAATCATACGCAAATACCGCGCATCCCACTGGCGCAATTCCTACGACCTTCTCGCGTATGCCTAATTCATCTATACACTGCGCTATCAGCCTGTGTGCTATCCCATGCCCGCATCCAGGACAAAATCTAAACGGAGTCTTCTTTAAGCTCTGAGGCCTTTCATATACCTTTTTCATTTATATATTAATCGTTATTTTTTTAACAAAACTTTAATTATTATTTTGAGGGCTCTGCCCTTTTAATCTACGGGCTCCAGCAAAGGGATTTATTAAACGGGTCTGAGACCCTCCCTTTGAACCCATATAAAAAGCTATATAATACCTGATAACTTAGCTATATCAGCATTTCCTAATACAGTGATTGCCATTTTGTCTTTTGTTAAATATTGATCTATAATTGACTCTATATCTTTTATTGTTACTTTTTCAATCTCAGCAATTATTTGATCAGTGCTTAGGTAATTGTTGTAATATATCTCTTGACGAGCTATATTGTTCATTCTTCCAGATGAAGACTCTAACGCCATTATCAAATAGCCCTTTAATTGATTCTTTGCCCTTGATAATTCTAAATCAGAAATTGTTCCCGTGAGTTTTTTTATTTCAGATAATATGGTTTCTATTACCTCAATATAATTATCAACCCCTGATGCCGTATATACTCCAAATATGCCTGTATCTTTATATAACGAAAGAAATGAATGTATCGTATATGCAAGTCCTCTATTTTCTCTAACCTCTTGAAATAGTCTTGAACTTACTCCCATGCCTAAAATTGTATTAAGCAGTAAAAAAACATACCTAAGCGGATTGTTTATCTCTACGCTCTTTATTCCAAGACACATATGCACATCTAATAGGTCTTTTTCATTTACATTTAAGCCCGGGTGAAAATGCTGATCTTCTATTATAGCTGGCGTTGATTTCCTGTTGAGGCTGCCAAGCTGCTTATTAAAAAGAGAATATACTTTTTTAATGTTTATCCTGCCAGCACATGATATTACTATGTCACCTAGTCCATAATGCTGATCTATATGATTTAATATATCGCTTCTATTAAATGAATCTACAGTTTTATCTGTGCCTGTTACAGGCATTCCAAGACCATGATTATTTCCCCAAATGTCTTTATAAAAAAGATCAAATATATATTCATCAGGTGTATCTTCCACCATTCGGATTTCGTCTTTTACTATCTCTTTTTCCTTTTTCAAATCCTCAGGTTTGAATTGTGAATTTAAGAAAATATCAGAGATGACGTCTACCGCAATCTCTATAAAATCCTCTAACACTATAGCATAATAAGCAGTGGTTTCTCGAGAAGTAAAGGCATTTAACTCTCCACCTACTGAATCTATTGCAATAGATATGTCTTTTTGAGTACGATTTGACGTGCCCTTAAAAAACATATGCTCAAGAAAATGTGAAATCCCATTTTTTTGAGAACTTTCATATCTTGAACCAACCTTTAACCATATACCCATAGCTGAGGATTGTATCCCTTTGATACTCTCCATCACTATAGGTATGCCGTTATCTAGATAGTCCTTTTTATACATATAAACCAGAGATTAAACATATCATGGAAGATTATTTACCAACCTCTTTTCCATCTTCTGTTAATCCCTTACGGCTGAGCTTTATCTTCCCGCCCCTATCAATATCTAATATCTTTACAAAAATCATATCGCCTTCATTTAATTCATCAGTTACCTTTGCTACCCTTGCATCAGATATCTGCGAGATATGCAGCAGTCCGTCAGTGCCAGGCAATACTTCAACAAATGCGCCAAAATCCATTATCTTCTTTACTTCTCCTCTATATATCTTTCCAATCTCAGGCTCTTCAACTATGCCTTTTATTATATTGATTGCCATATTTAGAGACTCTTCATCCGCTGAAGCAATACAGATAAGTCCATCGTCATTTATATCAATCTTAGCGCCTGTCTGTTCAGTTATGGAGCGTATAATCTTTCCGCCAGCTCCGATTATATCTCTCACCTTTTCAGGTTTTACCTGCATTTGTACAATTCGCGGAGCATTAGAAGAGAGATTTTCTCTTGGTCCAGAGATTGCCTCTGTTATTTTACCAAGAATATGCAGTCTTCCAAGACGCGCATGTTCAACTGCTTTTTCCATTACATCGCTTCCAACTCCTTTTATCTTTACATCCATTTGGAATGCTGTAATGCCTGTCTTTGTCCCTGTTACCTTGAAATCCATATCTCCAAGATGATCTTCAACTCCTAATATATCGGTTAAAATCACTATCTTATCGCCGTCTTTTATCAAGCCCATTGCAATTCCTGCTACAGGCTCTTTTATTGGGATGCCAGCATCCATCATTGCTAGCGATGCGCAGCATACTGTGGCCATTGATGAACTGCCGTTTGATTCTAAAATATCAGAAACTACCCTAATTGTATAAGGAAATACCTCAGATGACGGCAATATTGGGCGCAGTCCTCTTTCTGCAAGCGCGCCGTGACCTATCTCTCTTCTTCCAGCCTGTCTGATTGGTTTTACCTCTCCAACGCTAAAGGGAGGGAAATTATAATGGAGAATAAAGGATTTAAATGTGTCTCCATCTAAGGAATCTACTCTCTGTTCGTCACTAGAAGTACCAAGCGTTACAGCAGTTAACGACTGGGTCTCGCCTCTGGTAAATACCGCTGAACCATGAGCCTTTGGCAGATAACCTACGATGCAGCTAATCTTTCTAATCTGATCAGGGGTTCTTCCGTCTGCCCTTCTATTTTCATTTATTATCAGGTCTCTCATCATGTCTTTTTCAATATCAAAAAATACGGATGAGATTTCTTTACTCTTGTTTGTATCAGGGGCATCAGTATTTATTTTAGTAATTGTCTCATGCAATATATCATCAAGGATTCTCTGTCTAATGAGTTTATCAGGAATACTAAAGGATTCCTGAATCCGCTTAGAGGATAAATCTTTAACTAATGCAACCAGAGCTTCATCAATCTTAGGAACTGAGAATTCCCTTTTTGGTTTGCCAGCAATCTTTCTTAATTCATTTTGTAATTCAACTATTTGCTTAATATAACCATGCGCAAATTCTATAGCTGAAAGCATCACCTTTTCTGATAGCTCAAGGGCAGAACCTTCTACCATAATTACTGCCTCTGCTGTTCCTGAAACTATTAGATTTAGATCAGAATCTTCAAGTTCAACAAGCGTAGGATTTACGATAAATTCTTCATTTATACGTCCAACCCTGACTGCGCCAACTGGTTCATCAAATGGAATCTCTGAAATGACAAATGCAGCAGACATTGAGATAATGCTTAATATATCAGAGATATTTTCATCTCCATAAGATATTACATTTGAAATTCCCTGTGAATCAAACCTATAACCTTTTTTAAATAAAGGCCTTATTGAGCGGTCGGTAAGACGTGATGTCAGGGTTTCCTTTTCAGAGGGTCTTCCCTCACGCTTTAAAAATCCGCCTGGTATCTTGCCTGCTGCATAGGCTTTTTCTTGATAGTCTATAGTTAGAGGTATAAAATCTAATGTATCTCTTTCCAGTCTTGAAGATACTGCTGTTGTAAGTAATATTGTATCTCCGTATCTGGCTACTATTGCTCCATCAGCCTGTTTTGCTAATAGTCCTGTTTCTAAAATTAACTTCTTATCTCTTATTTGCAATTCTACTTGGAATGGGGATTTCAAATATATTCTCCTTTATTGTTGCCAGTTGACTGCCGCCTATCGTCAGTCGTTTATCGTTTATCGTCTTTTGCATATTGCAAGTTGCTGATTATTTTCAATCCACGCCTTATTTCCTAATACTTAGGCGTTTAATCAAGGATAAATAGCGTTCATTGTCTTTAGATTTTAGATAATCAAGAAGTTTTCTCCTTCTTGAAACCATGCGTAAAAGCCCTCTGCGTGAATGATGATCTTTTTTATGAAGTTTGAAATGTTCAGTTAAATAACCTAATTTTTCGCTCAAAATCGCAATCTGCACCTCTGGCGAGCCGCTGTCTTTTTCGTGAATCTTAAAATCTCCTATTACTTGCTGTTTTTTCTCTTTTTCTAAGCCCACTGTCTTGCTCCTTTTTTAAATATATATCTCGTTTATCATCTTGCAGGTACACGATGCGTCGTGCCCCTACGAAGGGGATTCTTATCAGAATTCCAAGATATAATCTGATTTTTATAAATGTTAAGAATCTAATTTTAGAATATTAACATAACCATATTAATTCTGTAAAGGCGGTTTTCAGATAATCATATAATATCATCATTCAAATCTTGATAAGTATTAAAAATAGACTCAAATTCACCTGCGATTTTCTTAAACGCTGAAAGCACATCTTGGTCAAAGTGTTGTGGAAGTGTTCTTCCATCACCTTTTGTTATTATTTCAAGTGATTTTTTGTGACCATATGAGGGTTTGTATGGTTTCTTCATCATTAGCGCATCGTATTGATCGCAGATTGTTACTATCTTTGCCTCTATTGGTATAGTATTTTTTTTGATTCCATTTGGATACCCTGAGCCGTCACATCTTTCATGGTGATTAAGGGCAATTGAAGCTGCCATTTGAATACGGCTATTATTAGAGCCTTCAAGGATATTTGCGCCAATCTGTGAATGATTTTTTATAGCTACAAATTCTTCTCTACTGAGTCCTCCTTGTTTAAAGAGTATGTCGTAAGGTATCCCGATTTTTCCTATATCGTGCAGAGCTGCTGCAAATTTTATAGATTCTATAAAGTCTTGAGACATCTTTAACTCTCTTGAGAGCCATTCAGAGTATAGTTTAATCCTTATAATGTGTTTTGGGACATCCGTATCTCTATATTCTGCAGCTATTATTAGCCTATTCAGCATTTCATCGTATAATTCTATTATTTCATTCATATTGTGTCCCAGCGCCTCCAAATTCTTATATTGTATATAGATGGTTCAGGCAAGGGGTCTGAACCACACAGTTTGCTGTTAAGAATTTTTTTTATAATACTTAGAGAAATTAAATTCCTAAATATTTTGGCTCAATCTACAAGATTGAATCAACGTCATTGTAGGGGCACGCTGAGCGTGCCCCTACGGGGTAAAAATATTATTACTTTGAAGATTTATATTCTTCTAATAAATGAGGAGCAGTTTCTTCAATTTCATATAAAAGCAAGGGGTCAAGTTTAGTTTTATAAAGTGATTTTGTCTCTTTGAGTTGTTTGATTGTAAGACCTTTTGTCAGCCTTAGATCAGCCTTTGTAAGATTAGCCTTAAAAAAAATTGCAGAAGTTACATTTGCGGAATTAATGTCTGCTCCCGTTAAATCTGCATATGAGAAATCAGTTTGGTCAAGGTTCGTCTGTGTTAGTTCAGCATTATTGAGTTTAGCTCCAGATAGGTCAGCGCTGGCAAGATTAGCATCAAACAAAGAGGCATTTATAAGGATTGCTTTTACCAAAGATGTCTCGCTTAGATTAGACCTATTAAGGACAGCATCTGTCAGGTTTGCACCAGAAAGGGTTGCCCCTTTTAGGTTAGCTTTTTTTAGGTTTATATTTTGCATCTCTGCATCTATCAGGGTTGCATCTTCTAAGTCAGCTCCCCTTAGGTTTGCGCCTTTTAGGTTAATCTTAGTCATATCTGCCTGCACTAAAAAAGTTCCTTCACCTTTTAAGCCTTCAAGGTTTCGTCCAGTTAATACTGCTCCAGTAACATCCTTTACGTTTCCGTTCCAATTTGATGGAGTTTGTGAAATCTTTTTGAAACTCAGATCAATAGCTGTCTTTGAATTAACTGTAGCAATGGAATAAAACGATAATATAATTGTTATTATTAAGGTGGCAGAAATCATAGCAATATTAGGTACGTTTGCAGCGCTTTTATACCACTTAATGTGAGCAGAGTTATCAAGATAACTTCCTTTGAGCTGCGATACTGTGATATGATAGAAAAATATCCCAAATATTATAGCAGTTAAAAAACTTATTATATGCACAAATGTCCAATAGATTTCGCGTCTTCCAAGAAATTTCCACCATAAAAGCATTATTGTAAGCGGAATAGAACCCCATGATAATATAACAACCATTAACCATTGTAACTTAATTAGGGGTTTTTTACTTTTCAGCCTGTCAAAATATACATAGATTATCCCTGTAACAAGCCAAGGGTGCATTCTTTGATCAAGACTCCTGCCATCTTGAAACAAGGCTGGAAGTCCTCCGATTATCTCCCAAAGTCTAAGCATTATTATATGATAATATACATATATCCCTAATAAATATATCCATGCAGTGTAATAAAACCATACAATCGGTATATTAACGTTAAGAAAAGGCAGGTTTGTATTTGCAGAATTTGTAATTAATGAAGAAATTACGGTTGAGTGAATAGTAATAATTGAATAAAGACATGTAAGAAGCATAATCATAAATATACTGCGCGCATTTTTAGATGATTCATTTAGATGGTCTATACATTTAAAATCTATAAAAGAAGGTAATATCGCACCTGTGAGATCAGTGCCTGAGAGCTGCTCTTCTTTCAGAAACATAGCTTGAGATAAATCAGCTTTTTGAAGATTTGCATCTCTTAATACTGCCTTTTTAAGGTTTGTACTTTCAAGTTTAGCCCCTGATAGATTGGCATTTGTTAGGTTAGCATTAGACAGGTTTACATTAAAGAGATTAGTTTCAGATAGATCGGCCTCTGATAAATTGATGTTTGAAAGGTCTTGTGGATTAAGTTGTTTATTTCTTAGTACTGCCCTTGATCCAGTTTTCTTATCTGAAAGCCATTTATGATGTTCAACTAAAATCTGTTTTAGTTCATCATTAGTGATTTGTATCCATTTCTCTGCCATTTATATTCCGCCCAAATCAAAATATGTTTTAATTATTAGTATATACCTGAAGATTTTTTAAATCAACCTTGAATAATTGACAAAATAATAGAATTGGGTTATTATATAAATTGATTCATTAATAAATAATATATAAATACTTGATATATTTTAAAAATATTGATATGAGGTGATTAAGATAATGGCAAGAATGCTTGGCACTACAGAAGCTCATAAAGCAGGTAAGGTTATTTTTAAAGAAGGGACCTATGGCGAAGGGACTTATGTTGTAATTGAAGGACAGGTTGAAATCTCTAAGGTTGTTAATGGGAATAAAATAGTAATTGCGAAACTTGGCAAAGGTGATATATTTGGTGAGATGAGTTATCTTGATAAAGGACCTCGTTCTGCAAATGCTATAGCTATTACTGATGTGCAGGTCGGTTTAATGAATAAAGATATGCTTGATGAAGAGATAAATAAAACCGCAGAACACTTTAGGGTTATTATCAAGGCTTTAGTTGAACGTCTCAGGACTACTACATTTGAACTTGTTTCAATGAAAGAGCATTGCGCCGAACAAGATATAAAAAAATAATTAAATTAATAACTAAAGAATAATGGTTCTGTCTTTTTTTTATCTACACGTTACAGTAATGGGTTTTTTTTAACGGGTCAGGGGGGCTGCCTTTGAATCCATAATTTATTTTACCTTTGAAGCAGATGTATCTTTGGGCAAGGTTATTGTAAATTCTGTTCCAGTATCGCTGGTCTTAGAGACAAATATTAAGCCGTCGTGTTCATTAATAATTTCTTTAACAATATAAAGTCCTAAGCCTGTGCCGTCTTTATCTCCTTTTGTTGTATAAAATGGATCAAATATTTTTATTATATTATCTTCTGGAATTCCAGGCCCAGTGTCTGCTATCTTTATAGATACATGCTCAGTTTCTTCTACTACATTAACATTAATCTTTCCTGATTTCCCCATTGCATCCATTGCATTACCTATTAAATTAACAAAGACCTGAGATAATTTTTGTTTATTGCAGGTAATTCTGATGCCTGCTGGTACGTCTATTGTAACGGTCATTTCATCTTTAATGCGGTGTTTTAACAGTATCATTGCCTCGTTAATTATAAATAACAAGGTATTTAATTCCCTTGTATCGCTTTTAACCTTGGCATGTCCCTTTGAGCTATTGACAATAACGCTTATTCTGCGGCTGCCTTCTTGAATGCCGTCAAGCATGCCGTCAACTTCACTGAGATAATCCTTAATTTCAGGATTTTCGTCAGCATGTTTAGTAAGAATGGGCAAGGCTACCTGCCAGAAATTCCTAAGGGTCTGAACATTGCCTGAGATAAATGTATTTGGATTATTTATTTCATGAGCAAGCCCTGCTGCAAATACTCCAAGTGAGGCAAGTCTGTCTGCATGGATTAACTGCTGGGTACGCGCTTGTATCTGTTGTTCAAGTTCACGGGCGTATATATGGGTCTTGATGTGCTTTTCAATACGTGCCATGAGTTCATATTTATTCACAGGTTTAGTGATAAAATCAGTCCCTCCGATTTGAAGCCCAACGACCTTTTCCCTTTGATCTTCAATTGATGAGATAAATATAACTGGGATTCTGCGGGTAGTCTTATTATGTTTTAAGGAATGGCATACGCTGAAACCATCCATAACAGGCAATATAACCTCTAATAGAATTATATCAGGAGACTGTTTTTCAGCTAACATCATTCCTATTTCACCAGTTACAGCATCAATTACCTCATATTCCTCACTGATGGCAGCCCTAATCTCAGCCCGATTAATCTTGTCAGCATCTATTAATAAAACCTTTCGTTTGTTTTTAGCCATTTTTTTATTTAATCCCAAAATAGACCCGGGAATACCTCTTTAATCTGTTCAACATGTGCATCTTCATAGGATTTGCCTTCAAGCACCAGTAATAACGATAATAAGGTCTTGGTATTAATTGTATAGGAAGATGGCTTTCCAGTCTTGAGGTGTTTAGAAATCCTGCCTTTTGCAGATTTAAATGTAAGCGGCCGTTTTTTCTGGTCGGCTGATGACGGATTTTCAGTAATTGCCTTTAATTGTGCATTCAAAACGTCTCTTTCACTGCCTGCTGGAGCGTCAAGGACTGCCTTACAGATTGCCTTTGCCTTTGTCCATGTTATCCTGCCTTCTGAGAGCAGCGCCCTTACCTTTGAGTCCATACCTGGGGCATAGCGTATTATCTCTTCAATAAATGAAACGCTCCTATCAATAAATGAAGAAATCCTCTGTTTGTCCCAATTTGCATTATTTAGATATATGATTATATCAAAGAAATCTGTAATCTTAGTATCAACCCTGTCTGCATTTAACTTTAGATTTAGAGCTACAATCTCATCAAAATCCCCGCTTACAACGCGCACATCAATACGGTCAAAATACCCAATGTTATTTATTCGGATATTTCTAATAGCTGCCATTCTGTGAAATCCGCCGACAAGATAATATTCCTGATGTTTCTTTTCCCATACTACTAATGGCTCTAATAGACCATTTTTAATAATGTCCTGCTCGTAATGCGTTACCTTTCGCAGATCAATAGACCTGTGATTTTTGATATCCGGATGGATTTGAATCGCCTCAAATGTCAAATACTCATATCGTTTAGTTGTCAGCATTTTATTTTCCCTTTCTTTAAGGGCTCTGCCCTTAAAAATCCTGCAAGGGAACTCGTTCCCTTGACCCTATAATTTTATATTAATAATTATTCAATGTTATAGTTAATGGGTTCAAAGGGAGGGTCGTAGACCCGTTTTAAAAATCCCTTTGCGGGTTATAAGGGCAGCGCCCTTATAAAATCTTAATAATTTTGTCAAAATTAATGAATATCTTTTCAGAGTGCGCAAATTTATTATCTACATCATATGCTGTAATGCCAAATCCTATATTTATACTGTCTGTAATTATAAATTTTTTATCAATGCCGAAGTTGATGAAATTTTGTGCCTGATAAAATGGATTACCGTCTTCTGTATAAAATTTTCTGCCATTCCAATATGTTGTAGAAAGATTGAAACCATACAGATTATATTCTAGTCTTGCCTCTTGTCCATTACCGTTAAGCGTTTTGGAAGGGTCGTATCTGTTTGCTATATCATGTGACCAAAGCTGGTTTGCTGAGATCTTTGCATTTGGGATAAAGGTTGGATAAAATGAAAGGCCTGCATTAAATACATGACCATCCATTAGTGTGCCGTTATGATATAATTGTCCGCCTCTATGAATATAACGCCAATCTCCATTAAGCACAAGTCCAATTTGTGACTTTAAATCTAACAAAAATATTGAAGCAGCATCAAAGGATTCTCTGTCTAATGCGGTATTTACATAATTCCAATTTACCCATCCTTGATAAGTAAGGGGTCTAAGATACCCAAAATAAATCTCAAATCCATTCTCAAGTGGTTTTGGCACTTCAGAAGAATTAATAAGAGGCAGCCTTCTAAATAAAGTCGCTTCTTTTGATGGCTTTGGATAATATAATGTATCGTCAAATATGGCATCAAGCATGTTATGAGTGCCTCTATCAAGGGTTCCAAATGTTAAATAAAAATTATTGTCAGGCTCATAATGAAATGATGCTACAGGCATTAGCGGGGCGTATAAATCATTTTCACCATTTATTAGTCCTCCAAATACCCCTGCTGTAAACGTTATGCTTTTACCGTCTTTGTAACGCATTAATAGCATAAGATTTTCCCCATAATAGACTTGATCAAACCCATGTCTGCTTACATTATAAATAGGTCTTCCAAATGAATTATAAGTGGGAATCCCAACGTAGTCATTATTATAAAGATAAGAAACTGAACTAATATTAAAGGCAAGGCCTGCTTGATTATTTGACATTTTATTAATGGCATTTATGTCTTCAGCCATAACAATACTAGTTAGTGACATGATAAAAATTATCATCACAGCGGTTATCTTCATTTTATTAAATAGTTTTATCATAATAGTTTAAAAATCTTATCAAAGTTCATATACACCTTTTCAGAATGTGTAAATTTGTCATCAATACGATATACTGTAAGACCAAAGGCAATATTCACACCATCTGTAATATCAATCTTTCTTGTGAACCCAAAGTTCCAGAATGTATTTGCCTGATACATCGCATTTCCATCTTCTGCGTAAAAATTCTTGCTGTTCCAGTAGATTGTAAATAACCTCCAATTGTAAAGATTATAATCTAATCTAACCTCTTGACCATTTCCATTAAGATGAAGGTTTTTGCTGTTTACGTCTGCATTAGAAAAGAGAATATTTGCTGAAAACTTTATGTTTTGTAAAAATAATGGATTGTAAGAAATCCCAGCATCACATACATTATCGCCTTGTGTTACGCCTTGATTATTTAATAGACCGTATCTATAAATATAATGCCATTGCGTATTAATTATTATACCAGTTGTTTCCTTGAAATCTAATAAGGCAATTACGGAAGTATCAAATTCATTTGGATGGGTATAGCTGTCAAGATAACGCCAGTTGCCCCATGTCTGTAATGTAAATGGTCTAAGGTGCGCTGTATAAATCTCTACTCCATTATCCAGTGGTCTTGGATATTCAGTAAAATTACTGAGAGGGACGCGTCTAAAAACAGTTGCCATTGCAGATATTGCCCTTGTAAAGTCTAAGGTTTCATCAAATATAGCATCAAGCAGGTCATGTCTTTTTCTGTCAAGGGTTCCAAGAGTAAGGTAAAAATCCTTGTTGGGCTCATAATTAAAAGTTACTACTGGAGCAATAGGGTTAAAAAATTGCTGTTCGCCATAAATAAAGGCAGCAAACATACCTGCTGTATAGGTTATATCACTTCCAGCTTTATATTCAAAGAGAAGTCTAAGATTATCCCCAAACCATGTCTCGCCTTCTCTTTGAGGAATTCCGATATATTCAAGATTAAACATATAGTTTCTGGAATCAAATTCAAATAAAAGCTGATTTGGCGATAAAGTATTTTCCTTTGAAACAGCTCCATCATCAGCATAAATTGAACTGGAGAGCAATATAATAAAAAGAAATATAATGGTAGTTAAATTTATTTTGCCTAACATTTTCAACTCTACCACTATTGCTAAAATGATGTCAAGGCTAAATTATTGTAAATAATGATAAGGGATTTTTGAAGGTTGACCCTCATTTTTTGACAAGTTGATTATTGTTGTGTTAATTAGATGACAAGTGACTAAATATAATGTGGTAAATTTGGTAAAAAAGGGTGGTAAAATGCTAAATAATGAATTTATAAGAGGATTGCTTTATAAGTATACTTCAAATATTAATATTGGAGTTATATGTCTAATAATTGGCATTGCATTTATTATTGGGTTTTTACTTAGATATGAGAAAGACAGGAATTACGAAAAATATGGTGTTTTAGTAAACGCAACATTGATCTCAAAGGAATCTGTTCATATTGAAAAGTCCCATTACTATTATATCAACTACAAATTTAAAACTAAAGACGGCATCATAAAAGTAGGTAGAGACAAGATAGGCTATGATATATGGAAAAGGTTTCGCGAGGGCAATCTAATTATAGTGCAATATCTTCACAATGATCCATCTTCGTCACGTATGAGCATAGATTTAGATGAAGAATATCGATTAATTGTTATTATTTTTACGATAGGTTGTCTGTCTTTCTTAATTGGCGGGGTGCTTCTCTTTAAAGCTGTAAAAGGCGTATTAAAATATCTGCGTATTTCAAGAAACGGCATCTTGGCAGAGGCTACAGTGATCTCTTCTTTATCAACCAAAAAAGAAGGATTTACGAATTTTAGGCAATCAAATTTCATTGTTCTCCAATACACATATAACGATTTATACGGCAGACCTCACAATGATAAAATCATATTACATCCAAAAGATGCCTCAAAATATAAGTCAGGCGACAAATGCACTGTGCGTTACGAAAGCACTGCTCCAGAAAAGAGTGCGTGGATATCTAAATAAGAAAAGATTTAATTGATTTTGGTTATTAGATTAAGTTATATTTCAAATGTATCCGCTCTCCTTAATAACATTCTAAAATAATAGTAATAGGGCATGATTTTATGGATTATTTGAGAAAAATAGGCATAGGTCTTAGGCTTTATATTGGGGTTATAATAATCTTGATGCTTTTTAGTGCGTTGGGTTATTATACAGTTTCTAAGATAAACTTTATGTATAGTTTGACAAACGCCCTTTATGACCATCCTTATACAGTAACTAAGACCATTAATAACATTAATGCTAATACCATAAAGGTTACTCTTTACCTAAGAGAGATGATGTCTCTTAAAGATCAAAAGGTAATAGAAGATCATAAAAAAATAGTTGATGAGGCAACAAATCAGATACTTAGAGATATTGATGTCTTATCAAGACAATTTCTTGGCGGTAATATTGGGGCAATAGCCCCAACCCCGATTATAACCTTAAAGAAGCAGGCAGTTAAATGGAGGGATAGTCATCAAGAGTTTTTTAAATTATTACGTGAGGGTAATTTTGATAAAGCTGAAAAGTTATTAGATAGTGATGTCTTTATATATCGCAAAAACCTTTCTGATTCTATGCAAAAGATTTCATCTATTGCCGAAGAAAATGCTAAGGGATTTTTATTAAAGGCTGAGTATACTAAACGTTTTATATTGCAATTATTATATCTATTGTTTTTTTTATCTTTTGTAATAATCATGACTCTTGCTTTTTTTGGTATCAGAAGTCTCACAAAACCAATACGGGTTCTTAAAAATGTTACGGATGAATTCTCAAAAGGTTCTCTTATTACTGATAGGAATATGGGCTCTAATGATGAGATCGGTCAGATTTCAGCCTCTATTAAGAATATGACTTTTAAATTGCATGAGTTAAGTGAAGAGCTGCGGTTAAAAAATGAGATAACCTCAAATATGGCTGAGGGAGTTTATTTAGTTGATGCGTCAACGCATACAATTGTATATGCAAATCCTATGTTTGACAATATTTTTGGTTATAAATCAGGCGAGGTATTAGGTCAGAAGTTATCTATTTTATTATCTCCTGATGGTAAGGACTCGCAAGAAATGGTGAAAGAGATAGTTTCAGCCCTTGACATCTCTGGCGTATGGAAGGGGGAAGTTGAAAATATAAGAAAAGATGGAACTGTATTTTTATCGCACAAATCAATATCCATCTTCAATCATCATGAATATGGAAGGGTATGGCTTTCTTGTGTACGGACATTATTATAATGTTTTTATAATCCCTTTGCTGAAGTCTCGTGGGCAGAGCCGTTAAAAATGCTTTTTTCATTTTGGCTTGACTGGGTTTTTGTTTCATATTGACAAAGTAACAACATCTTTGATAAGATTGTTTGAAATTATGTTGCTTGATATTCTTTTGAATCTACAATTCGTAACTGGTTTTATAATATGCCTGAAGAACATGAATTAGATGAAAATATACTAAGTGAAGCGAACCAGCAGTCTACCGATACCGATGCTCCCATTGTAACGGATGAAGACGCTCAAGAAAACCTCTATGATGAAAGTGGTTCAAGCATTTATCCTTACGGATATCTTTTTGATAAAGAAACAATAGATATTCGGGAAGACAAAATAAGCTCACTTGAAATCATCCGAAAATTAGAAAAGGGAAACCTCTTTTTGGATCCAGCTTATCAGCGGGCATTTGTATGGCCTATTGAAAAACAGAGTAGGTTTATTGAATCAATGATATTAGGGATACCTCTTCCACCTATTTACTTGAATCAAGACAAAAAGGGCAATTACATCGTGGTAGACGGTAAGCAAAGAATAACTACAATCAGTGATTTCATGTCAAAAGGAGAACATAAATTTAAATTGCAAGGCTTAGAAGCCTTGCTTGATTTAAACGGAAAATCGTTTGATGACCTTAAAGAATTGGATAAAAGAAACGGCACCGACCTACATGTACGAATAGAAGACAAAAATCATATGCTCTATGTTATAAAGCCTACTGTACCTATAGAAATTGTTTACGACATATTTAATAGAATAAACACTGGCGGTACAATTTTAACAAGACAGGAAGTAAGAAATTGTATCTATCAGGGAAGAGCTACCGAGTTTTTAAACGAATTGGCGGAACTCGATATATTCAAAAAAGCCATAGACTATGGAATTTCACCGGATAGAATGAAAGACCGTGAGGTTGTGCTCAGATATCTTGCCTTTAAGATTTTTGATTATAAGATCGATTATAAGGATTCAATTGATTATTTTTTAGGAAAAACAATGAAGCATTTGAATATGATGGAAGATAAAGAAGAAGAAAAAATAAAGGCTGATTTTCTTAGAGTTATGGAAAAAACTTATGATTTTTTCGGCAAAAATAACTTTAGGTTTCCTACAAGGACAACCAGAGGTAGAATCAATATTTCCATGCTTGAGTCTATAGGTCATTTTTTTTCAAATAAAAGCAATGAGTTTTTAAATAATAATAAAGATAAAATCATAGAAAACTTCAACACTCTCTTGTCCGATCCTAATTACAATGATGCAGTAAGATTAGCAACTGCTGACAGGAATAGAGTAATTAGAAGATTTAAGAGGGCAGAAGAAATATTGGGTTCGGGAATCAATGAAACTAACTGAAATAGGAATAAGTAATTTCAAGTGCTATAAGGATGAAGTAAATATACCAGTAAAAAACATTAACCTTTTTACTGGAGTAAATGGCAAAGGCAAATCCACGGCGCTGCAACCACTTTTATTGATGCGTCAATCCATAGAACACTCCAGTAATACGGAAGAAATAATTTTAAATGGAAACTGCATAGAACTTGGTTCATATACGAACATAAGAAATCGTTTTAAGTCTGAGCATGATCCAATTGTATTCAGCTATAAGAGTTTCATCGGAAAAGATGAATTTACCGTAAAATATTATTTTAATAAAAATCACTTAAACGAACAGTCGGCAAATCTTAAATACATTTCAATTAGTGGAATAGTCAAAAGCGAAATATTTGAATTCAACATAGATTTGAGAAAAAATAATAAACAAGAAACTTCTTCTATTAACAGTGATTTTACTGTTAATGTAATGGAAGATTTATTTATTTCAGAGAACGATCTAAAAAGTATGCAAGGAAACATGTTAATTCAAGCATCACTCATCAAAAAATACCTCAATTTTTCAAGAGTGCACTATGTTTCAGCTGATCGTCTGGGACCACGTAATTATTATCCTATGAAAAATATAGGCCGATTTATCCATGTGGGAAAACAAGGTGAATATACTGCAACGATTTTGTATCAGTTAAGAAATAATACCGTCCATAAAACTCTACTCTTGGAAGAAGCTTCAACCGAAACATTGGAAGACCAGACATCAGTATGGTTAAGCAAAATTTTTGATGGGGGAAAGCTTAAAGTTAAGTCTTCCGAAGCAGGTGTAGCAATAATTGAATTAGGGTCAAGCGATTCTATCTCTGATACAAACAGGCCTGTTAATGAGGGGTTTGGATTAAGCAGCGTGCTGCCCATTGTTGTTTCTGGACTTATAGCTAGAGCTGGTGATATACTTATAATTGAAAATCCCGAAATACACTTACATCCCAGTGCGCAAGTTCAGCTTGCTCATTTTCTTGTTAATGTCTCAAAATGTGAAGTACAGATATTTATTGAAACCCATAGCGAACATTTTCTTAATGCCTTGAGGATTGATGTAAAAGATGAAGTAATAGATGCTTCTGAAGTAGGTATAGTGTATTTTCAAAAGCAAGAAAAGGGAATAAGACCTGAATTCATACAAATCAACAAGGATGGAAGCATTGAAAAATGGCCTGAAAAGTTCTTTGATCAAGCCGAAAAAGACTTGAAGCGGCTATATGGGTTTTAGATGCAGATTTTCATAAATGAAAAATCCATACATGAACAATATAATACATTTAACGATTTTAAAACAGCATTTATTACTTTTTTGAATCTATTTGAACTATTTACCATCAACGGAATAGTTGTAGAAATTTTCTTTAGCGAATCTTTTAAAGTATGGCCGCTCTACTATTACCCAATTAATAATAAAACTCTAAGTGTCTTACTTAACAACGAAAGTGGTGAACTTAAGCAGATGTTTATTTCTACTTTAGATAAGCAATTTAAAACTAAGGATTGGCATGATAACATAAAACATGATACTAATCAAATTTTTCATTGTACTCATATAAATGGAAATTTCTGCAATACATCGGTAGCTGAGGTTGCTGAAAGAAAATCCATATATAAAAATGACGATTTTCTTTTGATAAACTTTATCGACTCGATGTTTACGAACATAACAAATGGATTGGTAGAAAAGCAGCTTAATACTTCAACAAATAAGATACCAATTGACTGCATCACAGATAAAAATCAACTTGAAGTTTGGCTTAATAAAAAGGGTAGATTGAAAGAACCCGTTTATGATCCTAATTGCAATCGTCCTCCTCTTGACAATGAAACAATTTTACGGGATAACAAAAGGTTTAAGCCTACCAATAAAAATTACGATAGCAGAATGATATATCAAGAAAAAGAAACTGATTATTACTGGTATGTAGATAATCTTCATAATAGCATAAGATCAGCACATTTGGAAGTTTTTAACAGGTTTGGAAAGCACATAGGAGAAGCTGATTTAAATGGTTTTCAAATTGCAAACACTAAGGACAATCAAAAAATTATAAAGATATGATATCCTTCGGTTAATGTAAGCGACAAATTGCCCCCATCTTCACAAAATAATATTAAGCAGTCATAATAATCCAAGAAATCAAATAAGAGGTTTATTCCGCAGCCGTTTCTTTACTATCCCCAGAATTATCAACCCCTTCTTTATGTAACTCAACGATACTTCTTATTTTCAGCCCAGCGCTTTTCAGAGCCTTTTGAAGCACAGGCAGTTTTGCATCCTCTAATTTAACCATAAAATTATTCAGCATTTTTAATTAAACCTCCATTATTTCTTTTTCTTTATTAGCAAGTAATGAGTCGATCTGTTCTATAAATTTATCCGTTTGACTCTGCACGTCTTTTTGACCCTTTTTAGTCTCGTCTTCGCTTATATGTTCCATCTTTTCAGATTTCTTTAGTTCTTCATTAGCGTCACGCCTGACATTGCGTATTGAAACCCGTGATTCCTCAGCATGCTTTTTAGCAACCTTGACAAGCTGCTTTCTCCTCTCTTCAGTCAAAGGCGGAACTCCAAGTCTGATTATCTTCCCATCATTATTTGGTGATATCCCAAGATCAGATTTCTGAATGGAATGCTCTATATGTTTTATCATTGACTGCTCCCACGGGGCAATCGTCAGAGTCTGCGCATCAGGAGAAGATAATGTTGCTACCTGATTTAACGGCATCTGCGTACCATGATAATCCACAGTTATACCATCTAATATCGCTAGTGATGCCCTGCCAGTCCTTAAGGAGGCAAAATCCTTGTTTAGGTTCTCTATTACCTTCTTCATCTTAGCCTTAGTCTTTTCTAAAATCCCTTTTACCATATCTTAACCTCCTCTTAAGGGGCGCCGCCCCTTAAAATCCCAGCAAAGGGACTCGTCCCTTTGAACCCATTAAAAAGAACCTACCACTGTACCAACAGATTCTCCAAGTACTGCCCTTTTTATACTGCCTTGATTGTCTAATTTAAATACTACTATTGGAATATTATTATCCTTGCATAACGTTATTGCCGTTAAATCCATTACAGATAATCCTTTATCTAAAACATCTGTATATGAAATGCGGTCATATTTTACTGCAGATGGATTTTTAACTGGATCTTCTGAATAAACCCCGTCTACCTTAGTAGCTTTGAATATAATATCAGCCCCAATCTCCATCGCCCTTAGTGCAGCAGCAGTGTCAGTTGTAAAAAATGGGTTCCCTGTGCCTGCTGCAAATATTACTACATTGTTTTTCTCAAGGAGACTGACCGCCCGCCTCTGAATATAAGGCTCTACTACTCCATGTACCTGAAGACCTGACATAACACGCACAGAAATACCCTTTTTACCAAGCGCGTCCTGAAGGGCAAGGGCATTCATTACGGTTGCAAGCATTCCCATATAATCTGCCGTCGTTCGCTCAATGCCGTTTTTGGCTATCTCCATGCCCCTGAAGATATTCCCGCCGCCTATAACAATTGCAGTCTGTACCTTGAGTTCAATTAAGGAATTAATCTCTTGCGCCATATAATCTAATGCAGGGGTAGAAAGACCAAAGGCCTTTTCCCCCATAAGCATTTCACCGCTTAATTTCAGTAATATGCGCCTGTATTTCATGGAATCTATTCGCTGCCTATCTTCTCGCCTAATTGAAAACGAACAAAACGTCTTAATACAATATTCTCGCCAAGTTTTGCTATCTTTGTGGTTATAAGATCAGTAATGGTCGTTTTTTGCTCAGTATCCTTAACGAAAAACTGTTTTAATAAGACATTATCAGTATAGAATTTCTCCAGTTTGCCTTCTAATATCTTTTCTACAATATTAGCAGGTTTATTTTTTATCTGATCTTTATAAATCTCTTTTTCACGCTCTATTAAGGCAGCAGGAACGTCTTCTACAGTAAGATATTGCGGATTTGCAGCAGCAATATGAAGGGCAATATCTAATGCCAATTCCTGAAAATCATCCGTGCGTGCTACAAAATCTGTCTCGCAGTTAAGCTCTATTAAAACTCCAAGTTTATTCATATGAATGTAAGAGAAAATCAGACCTTCTGAGGCAGTTCTGCTAGCCTTTTTCTTGGCTGTTGCAAGTCCTTTTTTTCTTAGATTATCTATTGCTTTTTCAAAATTACCTTCGGCTTCGGAGAGTGCATTTTTACATTCCATCATGCCTACTCCTGTTTTTTCTCTAAGGTCTTTAACCATTGCTGCAGTTATGTTCATGCTAATGCTTCCTCCTTCTCTTCCTGCATCTTCTTTTTCTCTATTTCAATATTCTGCTGCTGTTCTGCAATCTCCCTTGCTAGTGTCTCTCTACCGTCAAGGATTGCATTAGCAATCTTGCTTGTAATCAGTTTTATTGCTCGTATGGCATCATCATTTCCTGGAATTACATGCTCAATTGAATCAGGGTCGCAGTTTGTGTCAACTATTGCAACGATCGGAATGGATAATTTATTTGCCTCCATAACAGCAATGTGTTCTCTGCGAGGATCAACTATGAATAAAGCCCCTGGAATATCCTTCATCTCTTTGATACCGCCAAGATTTTTTTGGAGCTTTGTGCGTTCTTTTTCTAATCTTGAAACCTCTTTTTTGGTCAGGACATCGTATGTGCCGTCTTGAGAGTATGTATCTATTTTTTTAAGACGTTCAATGCTTTTATTAATGGTAAAGAAATTTGTAAGCATTCCGCCAAGCCATCTTTGGTTGACAAAATAAGAGCTTGCCCTTTCTGCCTCTTCGGCAATTGGTTCTTGAGCTTGTTTTTTTGTTCCTACAAATAATACATTTTGACCCTGATAAGCGACTTCCTTGATAAAACTATAAGCGCCTTCCATGCCTTTAACTGTTTTTTGAAGATCAATAATATATATCCCATTGCGCTGTCCAAAGATATATTTCTTCATCTTTGGGTTCCATCTCTTGACCTGATGTCCAAAATGGACTCCAGATTCAAGTAATTCCTTCATTGATACTACCATGTACTTACCTCCAAATCTTGGTTTTTTCCTCCGCTATAGCCCTATTACCTCTAAATAATTTAGAGACCATTATAGAACTGGCATTTTGCCGACCTGCCTAATATAGCGTGTGTACTTTTTCTATAAAAATAATTTTAACATAACTTATACCAGAAAATAATAACATAAATATGTTAAAATTTAAAGATTAGATTTTTATTTTTTTCATTAAGGACAAATTTAATTATGAAAGAACCAGAGATAACCAAAGAACTTATCAAAGACCACGGCATAACAGATGAGGAATATAGCCGTATTATTGAGATTTTAGGCCGAAAGCCAAGCTTTACAGAGCTTGGAATATTTTCAGTGATGTGGAGCGAGCATTGTTCTTATAAAAGTTCAAGACTGCATCTAAGGAATTTCCCTACAAAGGCGAAATGGGTAATTCAAGGCCCTGGCGAAAATGCTGGAGTTATAGACATCGGCGATGATATTGCCGCAATATTTAAGATAGAATCACATAATCATCCCTCGTATATTGAACCGTATCAAGGAGCTGCAACAGGGGTTGGCGGTATACTAAGGGATGTCTTTACTATGGGGGCAAGACCAGTTGCAAGCCTTAATTCCCTAAGGTTTGGTGAATTAAGCGATCCATATCAAAGACATTTATTTGGCGGAGTAGTCTCTGGCATTGCTGGTTATGGCAACTGCATGGGAGTGCCGACTATTGGAGGAGAGATCTCTGCCCATCCTTGTTATAATGGGAATATATTGGTAAATGTATTTAATCTCGGTCTTTCCAAAAAGGATAAGATATTTTACGGCTCTGCTGCAGGGGTCGGAAATCATGTTATATATGTTGGGGCAAAGACTGGCAAGGACGGCATTCATGGCGTAACTATGGCATCAGAGGAGTTTACAGATGATGCTGAACAGAAAAAACCTACAGTTCAGGTTGGCGATCCATTTACAGAAAAACTACTTCTTGAGGCATGTCTTGAGGCAATGAAAAAGGAATTAATCGTTGGTATTCAGGATATGGGAGGCGCTGGTCTTACATCTTCTTCCTCTGAAATGGCAGGCAGGGCTGGCACTGGAGTAGAACTTGAATTATCAGAAGTCCCGCTTAGAGAAAGTGATATGATTCCGTATGAAATAATGCTTTCAGAGAGTCAGGAGCGTATGCTTTTGGTCTGTACCGATGGAAAAAAGGATGAACTGATAGATATATTTAAAAAATGGGAATTGGATGCCACAGTTATTGGCAGGGTTACTAATGATGGAAAATTAAGGATAAAATGGCACGGGAATACAGTTGCTGAGATAGAGGCATCTAAGATTTCTGATAAAGCGCCGCTTTATGATAGACCTTCAAAGAAGCCAGATTATCAAGATGATCTAAATAAACTTGATATTTCAACAATTCCAGAGCCTAATGATTATAATGAGGTATTTTTAAGGATATTGAGTCTGCCTTCTATAGCGTCAAAATCCCTTGTATGGGAGCAATATGACCATATGGTAAGGACAAATACAGTGCAGCTTCCGGGTACATCTGCTGGAGTCATCAGGATAAAGGCAACGACTAAGGCGCTTGCGATGTCGGTTGACTGTAACAGCAGATATTGTTATCTTGACCCATATCTTGGAGGAATGCACGCAGTTGCTGAGGCAGCAAGAAATGTGGCATGTACAGGGGCAGTTCCTATGGCTGTAACGAATTGTCTGAATTTTGGTAATCCTGAAAAACCAGAGGTCATGTGGCAGTTAAAAAATGCTATAATAGGAATAGCTGAGGCATGTACAGAGTTAAACACCCCTGTGATAAGCGGGAATGTCAGTTTATATAATGAGACAAAGGGTTCTGCGATATTTCCAACTCCTGTAATAGGGGTTGTAGGTATGATTGAGGATGTTTCAAATGTTATATCTCATTCATTTAAATCTGGAGGCGATAAGATTATCCTTATTGGCGACACGTTAAATGAGCTTGGCGGTAGTGATTATTTAGCGCTAATTCATTCAAAGGAGATGGGCGTTCCTCCTGCTTTGAATTTAAAGAAGGAAAGGGCGCTGCATGAGTTATTAGCAGAGCTATCAAATGATAAACTTGTCAATTCAGCGCAGGATTGTTCAGATGGCGGTTTGATGGCGGCTATGGCTGAATGTTGTATAGATAAGGGATTTGGGGCTTCTATTGATTTGTCTGCTTTGGCTTCTGGTATTAGGACAGATGCGCTATTATTTGGTGAATCAGCGAGCAGAGTTGTAGTAAGCTGTGATGAAAAGGATGTTGTGAAGGTTTCGGAAAAGGTTATAAATAAGGGTTTAACGTTTAACATAATTGGTACAGTAGTTAAAGATGGCAGGTTTACGGTGATTATTAATAATAGATCAGTAATAGATTTAGGGGTTTCAAGGCTATTAGATGTTTACAGTAATTCATTAGCTAATGCTTTAAAATAATGAGGTCAAGGAGGCAAGCCTCCTTGCGGGAGCTTGAGGGCAGAGCCCTCATGAAGATAAAATGAAATTCTTTGATATACATGAAGAATGTGGAGTAGTGGGGGTATTTAATCATCCAGAGGCGGCGAATGTTGCGTATTTAGGGTTATATTCGTTTCAGCACAGGGGGCAGGAGGGTGCTGGGATATGTTCATCTGATGGGGTGCAGTTACATAATGAGAAGTCTGTGGGGCTTGTATCTGAGATATTTAAGGAGAAGCGGTTAAAGAGGCTGCCTGGGACATCTGCGATAGGGCATAACAGATATTCGACTGCTGGCGGGAGCGCATTAAAGAATGTACAGCCTATAATGGTGAATTTTTCACTTGGTTCGTTTGCAATTGCGCATAATGGAAATCTTATTAATGCGGATAATTTGCGGAAAGAGCTTGAGGCAGAGGGCGCGATATTTCAGTCTACATCTGACAGTGAGGTTATAATACATCTAACTGCGAGAAGCGCAGCAAAGACAGCGAAGGAGCGGTTGATAGAGGCTGTAAATCAGATAGAAGGGGCATTTAGTCTTTTGATTTTGCGGGAAAAGGAATTGATTGCAGTAAGGGATCAATTTGGAATCAGACCGCTGAGTCTTGGAGTAATACATATAAATGGGGCGCAGGCTTATGTTGTTGCCTCAGAGACATGTGCATTTGATTTGTTGGGGGCTAAGTTTATAAGGGACATAGAGCCCGGCGAGATGCTTGTAATAAGTGATGCAGGACTAACGTCAATAAATGCGATTAAGACTAAGAAGAAGGCGCACTGTGTATTTGAATTTATATATTTTGCAAGACCTGACAGTAATATATTTGGCGGAGTAAATGTTAATGAGATAAGGAAGGAGCTTGGCAGACAGCTTGCAAGGGAGTGTGATATTGAGGCTGATATTGTAATTCCTGTTCCTGATTCTGGGGTGCCTGCTGCTATAGGATTTGCGGAGCAGAGCGGGATACCGTTTGATTTTGGACTTATTAGAAATCATTATGTAGGCCGCACATTTATAGAGCCAAAGCAGAGTATTAGGCATTTTGGGGTCAAGATAAAACTCAATCCTGTAAAGGAATTATTGCGGGGCAAGAGGGTTATAGTAGTGGATGACTCAATTGTAAGGGGCACAACGAGTAAAAAGATAGTCAAGCTGATAAGAGAAGGTGGAGAGGCAAAAGAGGTGCATTTGAGGATAAGTTCACCGTGTACGATAGGTCCTTGTTTTTACGGAATAAATACTCCGACAAGGGATGAATTAATAGCGTCAACTCATTTGGTTACAGAGATTCAAAAGTTTATAACGGCAGATACGCTTTCTTATTTGACTCTTGATGGACTGCGTGGAGTGGTGCCTCAGCCAGATAATTATTGTTATGCGTGTTTTGATAATAATTATCCAATGAGTTTTCCAGATGAGGGCGAAACGCAGATGGAGTTGTTTTTGTAAAATATAATTGTTTTATTTTGATAATTTGATATGATATTATATGTTTAGAGAAATTTTAGATTTCTAATTAAAGGATTATAATTAAAAAAGAGAGAATTGAAATATATTTCTGTTACTCAATATCTAATTATTACATCTAATATCTAATTATCTATATCAAATATCCAATTTCAAATATTTATTTTTGGGATTATATTTAATTATGAATTCAAACTTAGACGAACTTATTTTTACCGAAGAAGAAGAGAAACAGCCGCAATTATCTCATACTAAATGGAAGGTGATGATAGTTGATGATGAGCCTGATATCCATGAGATGACTCAGTTTGCGCTATCAGGATTTACATTTATGGGTATTGGGGTTGAATTTATCAGCGCATATTCTGGGCAAGAGGCCATGAGATTAATGGTAGAGCATCCAGATACTGCGCTTATTTTTTTAGACGTTGTCATGGAAAAAGAAGACAGCGGGCTTACGGTTGCTAAATATATAAGAGAAGAGATCAAAAACCTAAAGGTAAGAATCATACTTAGAACAGGACAGCCCGGGCAGGCTCCTGAACAGGAAGTTATAGCTGCGTATGATATAAATGATTACAAGGAAAAATATGAACTTACTGATAAAAAATTATTTACTGCATTGATTACCTCTCTACGCTCTTATTCAATGCACGAAAACCTTGAGAAATTCAATGAACAACTAGAGAAAAAGGTAGAAGAACGCACAATTCAATTAAAGGCTGCAAAGGAATCCGCTGACAAGGCAAATCTTGAAAAATCTGATTTCCTTAATTTTGTTGCTCATGAACTGAGAACCCCTCTTACATCTTTACGTGGATTTATATCCATTATCTCTGATAGATTTGATTTGAAATTACTGCCATTAATAGATGATTCTGATAAAAAGATTAAAAAGGCAATAGCCAATACTAAAGAAGAATTTGATATAATGAAACAAGAGGGAGAAAGGCTTTCTGCCTTGATAAATAATGTATTAGATTTGGCAAAGATAGAGGCAGGCAGGGTTGAATGGGGTAAAGATAAGGTAGATATGGCAGAGATCTTTAAGAGGGCAGCGTTTTCAGCGAGTGCCCTGTTTAAAGAAAAGGGGCTTGAATTAAAGAGCGATGTAGAGGATGACGCACAAAGCGGCCAAAGCGGCCAAAGCGGATTTATTCTAACTGGAGATACAGACAGGCTTATACAGGTAGTGATTAATCTATTTAGCAATGCAATTAAATTTACTGACAGCGGATGTATAACATATAAGATAATGCGCGGAGAAAATAGTATGATGCGCTGTGAGATACATGATACAGGATGCGGAATTCCAAAGGAATATATTGGTAAGGTATTTGAAAAATTTCAGCAGGTTGCATCAGCTCAGACAAATAAACCAAAGGGTACAGGATTAGGGCTTCCGATATGCAAAGAGATTATCAAACATCATGGGGGAGATATATGGGCAGAAAGTGAAGAAGGTATTGGCAGTAGGTTTATATTCTTACTTCCAATTGATAAAAATAAGTAAGGATTTATATCCTCTAAAAATATGGCACAAGTCATTGAGAGTCAAGTGAAGGATTCCACAATTCATAGTGGAAGCAAGACAAATCTGCCTTCTTCTGGTACGAGATTAATACTTAAAATACCTGCTATTGACAACTTATCTTATGAATTGAATAGTACGCTTGTCGGCATTGAGCCATCAAAATGTATTATTGTAAGTATCTCTGGAAATGCCTCTGAATTTGGTAAACTGAAGGGATTATCAGTAAGCGCTACTTATTTATTTCATGGTATAAGATATACATTTAAATCAATTATTACAGATGTTATTTCTAACCAATTTTCACTCCTTATCATAGATTATCCAAAGTCAATTGAACAAATAAGCATTCGGTCTAATGAAAGGATTGACTGTCTTTTGCCTGTTGCAATCAAAGTTGAAGAACATGAGGGTATAGGGACTCTGATCAATATAAGTAAAGACGGATGCAAATTGATGATAAAGACGCTTCATGATAGAAATAGCGATTTAATTGAGAGATTTATTATGAAGGATAGTGATTTAATAGATAAATTCCTGCTGAAAGATAAGAGCATTAACTTACAATTTGCTTTATTAGATAAAACAGATAAGATTACAGTTGATGGATTTATTATTAACCTATATAAAGAAGGGTTTCAGACATCTTATGGGATTAAATTTATAAATCTTAATGATAATATTATTCAATCTTTAGATAATTATATTGATAACCTAAAAAAAATAGAACGCAGTGATTATTTCCATAACATAATTTCAGAGATATTAATAATATCAATTGAGGATATCTCATTTCAAGAGCAATTAGAACGAATATTTTCACTGATTATCCATCTTCCCTATCTATCAGTACAGCCAAAAGGCACAATCCATCTTGTTGAAAATGAACCTGAGGTTTTGAGATTAAAGGTTAGCAATGGTATTCAAAGTGAATTAGTGCAATTATGCGATAGAGTTCCATTTGGGAGATGTTTGTGCGGGCTTGCTGCCTCTACTGCACAACCAGTTACATCTGAATGTATTGATAATCGTCATTATATAAGATTTGATGATATGATGGATCATGGACATTATTGTATGCCAATAATCCTTGATAAGAAGGTGCTAGGAGTATTAAATCTATATTTGGACGTTGGGTATCATCTTGAGCAGAATGAACAGGATTTTTTGTTGTCTGTGGCAAATATACTAGCTGGGATTATTATTAGAAAACAATCCAAAGACAGGTTGTCAAGGCTTATAGGAGAATTACAAAACACACTTGAGGAATTGGTTAATAAGCAGCAGCAGTTGAATCAGTCATATAGATATTCTCAAAGTTTGATTGACTGCTCAATGGATATGATTATCTCTACTGATAAGGATGGGAATATCGTTGAATTTAATCAATCAGCTCAGAATAATTTTCAATATAGAAGAGAAGAAGTCATAGGTCTTCCTATCAGTTATTTGTTTGATCCAATAGAAGATTCGATAAATGTCTTTGATGAAACGATAAAAAGAAAGGCCTATTCAACAGAATCATTAAATCAGCGGAAAGACGGGTCACAGTTTGTCTCAGCGCTTTCTTTTTCAGTATTAACGAATTCTGAAGGAGAAACTTTGGGAATGGTTGGAGTTATTAGAGATATAACTGAGCAAAAGATGTTTGCGCAGAGACAGACGCTTCTGATTGATGAACTAAGCGAAACAAACGATGAATTACAGAAAAGTCAAGAACGGCTGGTTCAATCAGAAAAGATGGCATCGCTTGGGCAATTGGTTGCAGGAGTTGCCCATGAGATTAATACGCCTATTGGCATAGCCATAACGAGTGCATCACGTCTTGTAACCCTTACAAATCTCATACAGGCTGCTATTGATAATAAAAACATGAAGAAATCAGAGTTTGAGCAGTATTTAAAGGATAATGTTCAAGGTAATGATTTAATATTGCGAAATCTGAATCGTACTGCAGATTTAATCAGGAGTTTTAAGATGGTTTCAGCAGACCAGACCTCCCAAGAGATAAGGAAATTTAATCTAAAGTCATATATTCATGACATAATTTTAAGCCTAAGGCCTAAACTAAAGATGACAAAGCATGTTATAGAGATTCATTGTCCAGATAATATTGAGTTAAAGAGTAATCCAGGGGCATTTGCTCAGATAATAACAAATCTGATAATGAATTCACTGATACACGCCTTTGAAGTAGGAGATATTGGGCATATTGATATTACTTGTGAAAATATAAGCGGCCATTTAATCTTAAGGTATAATGATAATGGAAAAGGCGTTCCAGAAGAGCATCTAAAAAAGATATTTGACCCGTTTTTTACAACCAAACGAGGTTCTGGAGGCACAGGGTTAGGGTTAAATATTGTATTTAATATTGTAAATAAAAATCTATTGGGAACAATAAGATGCGAGAGTGTTGTAGGGGTAGGGACAACATTTATAATGGAACTGCCGATAAATATTTAAGTTAAGAGTTTTTATCTTTTAAATCATAAATCAGCAGTAATGAATCTTAAATATCTTTTTAGAGTAGTTTAACTATTGCAGCAACAATAGCAATCCCAGCAGTGAGCATTCCGCCAAGCCTTAATGTTAGGTCATGTTTAAGGCGTAATTCAAGTTCTTTTAGACGCAAATCAAGATATTCTTTAGTAACAAGTTGTTCGGTTATTATTTCTTTTAAAGTTTCAGCATGAACTTCTGCTTGAGCTTCTGTAAAGCCAACTGATTTCAATTTCTTAGCATATGCCAAAGTATCAAAGGTTAGCGTTGTCATGATATATTTTACCTAATCTGCAAATAATTTACAATTAAAATCGCTTAAATATTTGTATTTTGTTTGCTTTGTTTTGTGCTAAAATTTTTTGTAAAGTTAATTTTAATGAAGATATTGTATATGTGACCATGACTAAGACAAGCGCAATCAGTTTAATTAAATTAATAGAGAGGTAATATGAATTCCATATTGGAATCACTGGAATTATTTAAGGCTATTTTTGAAAATTCAAATGATGGTAAGGTCATCTTTGATCCAGTAGATGAGCGATTTTTATTATCTAACCTGCAATTTCAGAAGATGCTTGGATATAGTAATGATGAGATTAAAATGCTGTCTGTAAGAGACTTACACCCAAAAGAGGATTGGAAATGGATATCAACGAAATTTAATAAAGCTGTAGATGAACGGATTTCTTTAAGTGAAAATATCCCATTGTTAAGAAAGGATGGCAGCGTTTTATATGCAGATATAAACAGCTATCATATTGTTATAGAAAAGCTCGTTTTGGTAGGTGTCTTTAGAGATATAACTAGGCGTAAACAACTGCAGGATAATTTAAATAAATCATTAAAGTTCACTCAAAACATAATCGATTGTTCAATGGATATGATAATTACTGCTGATAAGTACGGAAGGATTGATACATTTAATAATGCAGCTCAGCAGGTTTATGGATACAGCGAAGAAGAGATTTTAGGGAAAGATATAAATATTTTAAGAGATGGACATCAATCAGAAATAAATGTCTTGAATGTAGTAAAGGAAACAGGCTCATTTAGTGGCAATGTTATCAGAAGGCGTAAAGATGGCTCGACTTTTCACTGTGCTTTATCCGTTGCTGCTTTTTTAGATAAATCGGGGAATTTCAATGGCGGTGTTAGTACAGCGCGAGATATTACAGAACAAGTTTTACTTCAAAATAATTTAAGAAAATCATTACAGTTTATTCATAATATAATAGACAGTTCAATGGACATGATTATTGCAACTGACCATTATGGCAGGATTATTGAATTTAATAAGTCAGCTCAGGATACTTATGGGTATAGTTTAGAAGAAATTATAGGAGAAAATGTAAATATACTTTCTGGCGGTAAATCTCTCTTGGATTTAGTGATTAAAAAAGGCTCATTCAGAGGTGAAGTAACCAGAATACGTAAAGATGGTTCGACCTTTCCCTGTGCCTTATCAGCGTCTTTAATGTTAGACGAAAATTCTAATATCATTGGCACTGTTGGTATTTCTCGAGATGTATCTGAACAAACTCAATTACAAGAGAATCTAAACAAGTTAGTACAATATATAAAAGGCATAATTGACAGCTCAATGGATATGATAATTGCAACTGATAAAGACGGCAGGATTGCTGAATTTAATTTAGCTGCTCAAGAAAAATTTCACTATCACATGGATGAGATTATTGGCAGGAGTTTGGCAGTAATATTTTCGCGTTTGGAAAATGTTGAAGATATTTTTTATGAGACTATAAGAAGGGGTAAATATAAGGCTGAGGTTTTAAATGTTTGTAAGGATGGGAAGGAATTTTCATCTTCAATATCTTGTGCGGCAATGTTAGATGTAAATGGTGAAGACTCTGGGATTGTAATGATAATAAGAGATATTACTGAACGAAAGTTATTGGAAAAAGAACAGTTGCTGCTGATTAATTCATTAACACAATCAAATATAAGATTAAAAGAAAGCCAAGAGCAGTTGGTTCAAGCAGAAAAGATGGCATCGCTTGGTCAATTAGTCGCTGGTGTTGCTCATGAGATAAATACCCCAATAGGAATAGCCTTAACCACTGCTTCCAGCCTTGTAACCCTGACAAATAACTTACAAACTACAATTGATAATAAAAATATGAAGAAATCTGAATTTGAGCAGTATCTAAAAGATTGTGTTCAAGGAAATGACTTAATTCTACGAAATCTAAATCGCACTGCTGAGTTAATCAGGAGTTTTAAGATGGTTTCAGCAGATCAGACAAGCCAGGAAGTCAGGAAGTTTAATCTAAAGTTATATATTGATGATATTATTATAAGCCTTAGACCTAAACTTAAAAGGACTCAGCATTTTATAGATTTATCTTGTATCGATGACATTGAACTTGAAAGTAACCCAGGTGCATTTGCCCAGATTATAACAAATATAGTAATGAATTCTCTGATACATGGTTTTGATGAAGGCGATAACGGTCAGATAGTTATCTCGTGTAAACAAGTAGTTGATGTAATTGTATTAAAATATAGCGATAATGGAAAAGGCATACCTTCTGAACATATAAATAAGATATTTGATCCATTTTTTACAACAAAACGAGGTGCAGGAGGCACAGGGCTTGGTCTAAATATAGTCTATAATATTGTAAATAAGGCTTTAAAAGGAACTATAAGATGCGAGAGCAGCCCAGGGCTTGGGACGACATTTATAATGGAACTGCCGATAAATTTGAATAAGGAAATAACGGCACGTCCATATAAACCAAAAGAATTGAGAGATCAGGCTTAAATCGCTGTCATATTCTTTGACAAATAATATGTATAATAAATATATTTAATGCCTTACAGGGTTTGGGGTGCAGCCCCAATGTATAATATGGAGGTAATTTAATGAAAACTATAAAGTCTACAGATATTCAAAGAAAATTTGGACTTCACTTAGAATCTGCTTTAATAGAGCCTATTGTGATAGAGAGAAACGGCAGGGCAGCAGCTGCGATGATTTCTATTAAATATCTTGAACAACTGCAGGAATTAGAAGACAGATATTGGGCGGATAAGGCGTTAGAGGCTCAAAAAAGCGGGTACGTTGATCATGAGAAGGCACAGGAAGCGTTAATCTTGAGATAGGTATTGTGAAGCTTGAAGTTACAAATGCTGCTTATAATTTTATAACTGACAAGAATTTGCCGTTAAAATATTATAAACAAATAACCACAAAGATATTTTCCTTATTAAAAAATCCCATCCCACAAGATTCTAAAGACCTAAAAGGTTATAACTTTAAACGTGTAGATATAGGTGAGTATCGTATTATTTATAGGATTGAAGATGACTGCTTATTTATAGAATTGATTGGATCGAGTAATGATGATGCTGTATATGCTCAATTAAAAAGAAGGATATAAGCTCAGGATATTTATAATTGGGGAAAATAGGAATTGACATCAAGGTTGTATTCCCTTTAAAAACAATTAATGCCTTCTTAACTCAGCAGGGGCAGCCCTTGTGGCTGCCCTGTTTTACGTTTAATCTACATGTAATCAGGGTAACCACAAGGGTTACCCCTACGAAATACGGTTTTATATTGGTTGTCAAAAATATCTTCGTTTTAAACGAAATTGTATTTTGAATAACCTTCAAATACCCCGTCTGCTACGCATCTACCCCTTTTTCTAAAAGGGGAATTTAAACGGAATTTACTTTTGACAATTACTATAGATAGAATTAACTTAGAGTCTATTTTGACATCTGTTTTAATATCTTGATTTATCATACAACTACTTGTTAAGGTATAATGAGTCTTATCTTTGGCATAAAATTTCCCTTATGAAAACGAGGTGAAAATCCTTTAGTTTTGACGGGTTTGAAGCCTTGAGCCCCATAAAAAATGCTTTTCTCAGTAAATTCTCAGATTTTCAAAGGTGAGTTTAGGAATGTTTCCTTAAATTCAAGTGCGAAGTAATTATTAATAGGATAAGAGATCTTGACAAAATCAAGGAGAGAAAATAGTGACCATCAAGAGTTTCAAACATCTGTTTATTATTGTTATGTATTTAAGCGTATTAGTAATAGTGGATAATGCCGTTGCAGCAAGCGTTAAAGATTCAAAGAGTAATAATGCCTCTAAAGAAACGTTTGCAAAGGCTGAGGCCTTGTTTTATGGCAAGGGTGTGAAAAAAGATTATAAGAGCGCCTTTAAATTATATCAAACTTCTGCAGCTTCTGGAAACCCTGATGCTCAAGCGATGGTCGCTCTTTCTTACTTAACAGGTCTTGGCACTCACATAAACTATAAATTAGCATCTGAATTTGCAAAAAAAGCTGCTGATAATAATAGTCTATTGGGGAAATTTGCATTAGCCATGATAATTGGAATGGATAAACAAATTGTAGTTTTGGATATGGATAAATTAAAAACATTAATTTTACCAATTGCACCAAAAATCTTATCAGAAGCAGAAAAAGGCGGCATATTGTTTCAAACCTTTATCGGACAGATATACCTTCTTGGCATTGGAGTCCCTAAGAGTGAAGAGAATTTCCTTAAATGGTCAATGAAAGCTGCTGAGCAGGGAGAAGTCATAGCTCAAACCAATATCGGAAGTTATTATCAAGGCAAGGCTAAATTTGTAGATTCTAAAATGAGAAAGCCTTTGCCTCCTGGACATGATATTGGACCAGTAGAGTATATTCAAATTGTACCTGAGAGCGAATACACTGAAGCTCTAAAGTGGTATAAGGGAGCATCTGATCAAGGCTACCCCCAAGCACAATTTTTGATTGCCAACGTATATAATTTAATTAATAGTTATAATCTTATAGCACATATGGGCTCAGAAGGTATAAGTGCTCCACAACCTCCAAGAAAGTTCCAAGCAGAATATAAATGGTTACTTAATGAGGCGGCAGAACAGGGTTTCGTAGGGGCTATGCTTTCTCTTGGATTATGTTATGAATATGGATTAGATTGTCCGCAAAATACTTCAGACGCTGTTGAGTGGTACCATAAATGTACTGAACAAGGTCTTAATTCTACAAATGTGTTTGTAGTAAGTTGTCAGCAAAGATTAGATGCTCAACCAAAGAAATAGATAACTTATAACGTTGTATTATTAACTTAGATTTCCCCTCCCATTAGGGCGGGGAATATAAAATATTTCAGAATCTCTTCTAAGGCAGGAAAATTCATGAGACACAGGATTTATTGCTTTTTTACATTAATATCTATCTATATATTGATAACCGCACCTTTTGCCTTTGCCGATCTCCCAATACTTAAGTTAAATACTGGCGGACACATGGCTTCTATAACAAATGTTATACCCATGAAGGATGGACGGCATATAATCACCTCATCAATGGATAAGACCATTCGCATCTGGGATACTGTCACTGGCATGGAGACTCAAAAAATATTAGGACAGATTGGCGGAGGCCCTGAAGGTGTGATATTTGCCATAGCCCTTAGTCCTGATGAAAGATGGCTTGCTGTTGGGGGATGGTTTGGTCAGAGTGTTGATACATGGGGGAATATTCGCATATATGACCTAAAGACTGGAAGGATTTCAAGGGTTCTAAGGTCTCATCAAAGTACGGTTAATTGTCTTTCTGTAAGTAGTGATGGAAGGTATTTGGTATCAGGTTCAGCGGATACAACTTTAAAGGTATGGGATATTTCAGATAAATTCTCTCTTGTCAATACCTTTAAAAAACATACGAATACGGTTTCAGCCGTTAGTATAATTAAAGAAGACGGTGATTATAAAATAATATCAGCAGGCGTTGATGGAAAGGTTATACTTTGGTCTTTGAATGAAAAAAGCGTTTTAAAGACATATGTGCACACAACTGGATTATTATCTTTGGCAGTCAGCGTTGGTTATATCGCAGTTACAGGTGCAATTGGGAGTAATATAGTAGGGGGATCCTATAATATAGTTATATTAGAACACAACTTTAAGCCAATTAAGGAGATAGTTTCAGATACATTGCCATTAGGACTATCGTTTTCACCTGACGGGAAACTTCTACTCGCTGGAACTCAATATCCTCCATTTGCTGCTAAGGTATATGACTCTCAAAATGGATTTAAGGAGATAGTATCATTTAAAAAGTTCGATTATGTAGCAGGAACAGTCGCCTTTTTAGATAATAGAACTGCTATTACAGCAGGCGGAACACATAATGAGATTTATTTATGGGATATCAATACAGGCGATATAAAAAGGCAAATAAAAGGTATTGGCAATGAGGTTTGGTCAGTAGGTATCAAAGGCAAGGAGATAGGATTTGGATATGCTGATACTGAAATAGTTGAAAAGAAAAACTTGGAGCTATACAATTTTCAAAAACAAGCAATGTCAGAGAATATGAATATTAATAAATATTTAGAACGTAAGGCAGCACTTGAAAACAAAAATTATAATGAACAAATAAAATTAGAAGATTCAATAAATCTTGATACGTACTTAATCAACAACTCATCTCAATTGAGTGGATTTAAGAAGATAGATCAGAAGTATCTTGGGTATTCCTTTAATTTTACTGTGGGGATTGATGGGCAAGTCCTTGATATTATGAATAATGGCAGAAAGACTGGACAGATTTATAGAGATAGTACAAATGGAAGCAAAAATATTGCTTATGGATTTACAACTGATGGGACGATAATCTCAGGCGGGGGGAATGGTTTCTTAAATGCTTATAACGAAAGAGGTGAGGAGACTGCCCAATTCATAGGTCATGTCTCAGATATACAGGCTCTTGCAATAGACGGGGATACCCTTGTCTCAGGCTCTAAAGACCAAATTATAAAACTATGGAATTTAAGGGACTTAAAGTCAGGAGGCGCTAAGGTTAGGATTAAATCTATTGTAAAGTCTGGTATCGCTGAGAGATCAGGTTTAGAGATTGGAGATATAATATTAAAAGTAGATAGTAAGCCATTTAAAGATGCAATGGAAGTTATAAATTATATAACTCCTAAAAAACAATATTTATTTCAAATTAAGCGAAAAGAAGAGGTTAAAACCATTGTTATTGATAAGATAGATGAAAAATTTGGTATGGTATTAGAGAATAATAAGGAGATTTATCCATTCCTTAGTATTTTTATTTCAGAGGATAAACAATGGGTGGCTTGGACTAACGAGGGTTTCTATAACGCATCACCTAATGGCGATCAATACGTTGGCTGGCATGTTAATAAGGGTAATGAAACTGCTGCAGAGTTATTTACTGCTAAACAATTTAGAAGGTATCTTTATAGACCTGATATAATAAAAAAGACTATTGAACTTGGCGGAAGTAAATTAGCAATAGAAGAAATCGCCAAAAGAGAGCCGAGTATCAGAGATATTACCTTAGCAGAACTTATAAAGAGAGCGCCAGTAGATGTAAAGATAGCTCAAGTAGTAATTTTAAAGGACGGAAGAGCAGATGTAACAATTAGGCTTGGGAATAATAATACAACTGCTCCAGAGCGGATAACCTTATATGTAAATGGGGCGCAGCAATTAACAGAAAAGCAGCGTTTATTAAAAGGAGCAAAACCAGGGGATATACTTAAATACAAAATATTACTGCCAGACAACAAAAACACGATAAAGGTTACAGTTGAAAATCAATGGGCAGAAAACAGTAATGAAACATATGTTGATAATCCAAACGGTAATGATATGTTATCAACAAAGAATTCAACACTTTACGTGGTAGCAGTAGGTATCAGTAATTATCCAGAACTGCCGCTTGATAATCAGTTAAAATCCCCGCCTCTTGACGCAAAATCAATTGCCGAGCATTTTAAGAGATTAGAAGGAATGCTTTATAAAAAGGTTGAGGTTAAAGTCCTTGCAGAAAATATTGATACTATAGTAGCCAAAAAGATGGTCATAACATCAGATATGGTGGAAAAGGCATTAAAGGAACAGACCCAAAAGGCAGGGGCCTCTGATACAACGATAATATTTTTGGCAGGCCATGGGGTAACGGATGCTTTAGGGAGTTATCACTTTGTAACTGCTGACACAAAGATAACAGGCGGCTTAAAGGAAGGCACAAGCCTTGATTGGAAACGTCTTCACAGAATATTAGATAAAACAATGGGCAGGCGCGTGGTTATAGTAGATACATGTCAGGCAGGCGAGGTTTTTTCTGACAATAAAACAGATATAAAAAGACTTGTCAAAGACGTTCACGATGTGAATGCAATCATATACTCAGGGACATCCAGACAGGAATCAGGCAAAGAAACGTTAAAGGGAGGGGTATTTACATTATCAATGGTAAGCGGATTTGACGGAAAAGCGGCATATGAGGCAAATTTTCTGCCATTTTTAAAGTTAAAAGATTATGTAGACCGAGAGGTGCCAAGACTGAATCGTGATATAATGCTTGGTTTATATAGAGGTGTAAGCGTTAAACAAAAAAGTGAAGAAGAAGTCATTGACAGCGTACAGAAACCTGTTGCAGTCGTGCCTGTTGGAATGGAGAGGTTTATAATATTTGCTAAATAGTTGTCACTTAAAACGATTTTTCTGACTAACACAGCTCAAGACCCTACAGACCCGTTTTTTAACAAATCAACTGTATCTTTGAGCGTGATCTTCATTTGGTTTCTATCAAGATTATTGTTCTGAACTTGAATCTCTAAGCTTGAATTTTGCAAATCGTCGGCATTTATTATAATCCTGCCGTCTATAGATAGATGTACCATTCCAGATATATTTAATTTTTCTATAGTAATAATATTATTTTTGATAAGAAAATTACCTTTTACATTATTCAAAACAATATTACGATTTGATATTATTAATTTTAAATCATTGATGTTTAATTGTATCTTTTTTTCTTCTGCTATAATTTTATTAAAATAGGCGCTGCCATTGATAAAAATAATGGTATCATCAAAAAATTTATTACTAAAATCATTTATATTAAAGTATAGTTTAAATAGATTATCTTCTTTTATGATATTCAATTTAATATTATTAGTAGTGATTAAAGCCATGCTGCCATTTAGAAGATATTTTAATGGATTAACGGATAGCAGAACATCGTTTAATTCAAGCTGGTCATTATTAAAATAGATTGAAACACTTGAAAGATTAATTTTTAAGGGTGTTGCGCTCTTTATTTTAAAGGTAACTGGTATATTATGTTTTTTTATCAGTGAATCTAACAGTGCATTATAAAACTTTTCATAAGGAAAAAATATAAATATCCCTATTAAAAAAGAGATAATTATAAGTGATACCTTTTTAATCATAATTTTTCTATCTGCAAATCAAGATTCATATATTCTGGGTCATCAAATCTCTTCATCAATGAAAAATTGATTATTTTTATATTTGATACTGAATCAATCATAGTTACTATGTCTAATATATTTTTATAGCTAATTTTTTGGTAAATAATATTTATTTTGTCTGTATCTCCTTGAATTGGTTTTATTGCCGTAATTTTAATATTTAAACCATTACTTACATCTTGAATATAAGATAACAACCCTGCTTTAATTATTTTTTTATTGTCTGTCTTAGTTTTTGAGAGAAGCGCATATTTATCGGCAAGATCATAAACCTTTTCATATTTTTTTGATAAATTTTCATTCTCTTTTACGAGATTATTAGTATATCTATTAAATGAAATAAAAATAATGATTAGACTTGATATAATTGTAAATAATATTATTAGATTTTTAATCATTTATCCATCATACCTGTTACAGTAAAACTTACTATATTATCTTGAATATCTGTATTATCAATAGCAAGTTGAATTTTAATTAATTTAGATAATTTAATCAGACCTTTTTCAAGGGATTGATAATTGCTTATCTTTCCTTTCATTTTAATTGATGAAGGGGTTATTAAAATATTTTCAACGCTCAGCTCATCGTTAAAAGCATTACCTATGGCTGAAAGTGCCTGCAGAATATTTAGCCCTTGGCTGTCTTGTTTCGTAAGTTGATTTACCTTAAAAAGTAGATGTCCATATGGATCAGCCTCGCCTAAAACGCCGGCTTTTTTATATTGTTCATTTAAAGCGAATTTATAGTTATTAATATTTTTTTCAATAGGTATGGTTTTTAGAAACATTGCAGCAATAAAGAGAATATACACAATAGCAATGAGAAAAAAGTCTTTTTTATTTAAGGTAAATGAATTTTTTTTATTATCATCTATGAATAATCTGAGAGTCAATTGAGTCAAATCCTTCTGACCTTTTATAATGTTTGTCAAAAATTCAAGCAAAACATCGCTATTAGTTGTATTTATATCAATATTTTCTATCCCCATAGGAAATGAATAATCGGTTAAATTACCGACAATATGCAGAAACTTATTGTCATGTTTTAATAGCATTTTTGATTCAGTACGTATAGAAAAAGGCGTAGAAGCCTCTTGTTTAGATAAAAGAATGATTATAGACGGTGTGGTAATAATACTTGCTGAATCGAATAGTTTCTTATTCTTAAGGTAAATTGATTTAAGTTTTTCGTTATACATACAGGCAATAATTGGATATGCGCATGACGATAAAATATACCCAAACCGTCCTTGTATTTCTTCCTCAGGGAAAAGATATGCTAAATGGTATTTCACCGTATCTTTAACCTTGTGTGACTTTGTCTTAGTGATATTTGTTGAGACCAAATGTATTAAATTATCTGGTATTACAAGTACATATCCACGCTTAGAGGCCAATGTCTTTATAGGCGCATTAAGTTCAACTCTGTCTTTGATATATTGACCGCCCTGCCATGAGCAGACTAATAGATGATCTTGATACAGGAATATTACTTCATTCATATTCCGTTTACGAAAAGAAAGCAATAAGTTTTTCATTTTATAATAGATTTCTCTGCCTTAGCGTTATACATATAAAGCTCATTAGGCTTCTCAAAATATTTAATAATTTCAACCTTGCCTGATTTATCCTTTTTTATAATTGCACTAATAGATGTTTTTGAATCTTTTACTAATGCCTCTACATAAACGTAAAATATTGAGCTTTCAACAGTAATATACGGCTGAATTGCGAGATACCCACTATCAGTTATTCCAGGCACGTTTCTTATCTGAGATATATCTTTAAATGGTTTTTCTTTTCTATAATTAATTATTTCATCTGCTGCTGATTCTATTTCAGGCAGATATGCCTTGAGAACTTTTTTTTCTACAAAATTAATATTTATCCTTCCGCCGGTATTTTCAACTGTTAAAAAGCCGATCTCTTTACGTTTCTCATTTTTAATTCCACTATATTGCAATGCCTCTAAACTAAAAAATTCCTCTTTTTTAGCAAGGTCTATTAAATAAATATCATTAATGTCAGGGATTAAATTAACTATTGCTCCTTTTGTTCTCTCTGCAATATCCTTATTGTTTGATAAAAGCCCAAGTATAGATATCTTAGAATCAAGTGGTATTACAGTAATACTTATATTGCCATGTTCCGTAGGTATAACTTGTGCCATTGCAAAAGTATCTTTATCGGATATATATCTATTTGTATCTCTTTCTAACAATATAGTAATCCCCTTTAGAGCTGAAATACAATATATATATCCTTGTTGAGTATCTTGTAGTGATGTTAATTCATTATAATAAGTCAGCAGTTTTTCATTTCTTGAAAGGGCAATAGATAAGACAACTGTAATTATCATCATGACGATTAATAAGACAGAACCGCTATTGCCTATTTTTATTACAATAATGTTCCGCCTGTTATTATCCACGCCTTGCCCTCATAAATGTAGTTTAATCTAACGATTTTTGTTTTACTATTTGGGCTTTCTAACCATTCCCATTGTCCTTGTGAAAAAGAAAACTTTAAGTCATCCACATCTTTAAGGAGTCTTAATGTCAATTTAACATTTTTATTATTTTCTGTTTCTTCTCTCATTAGATATCGCTTATTATTTTTTTTTTCCAAGAAATATCTTATTAGTACAGGAAGCGAGGAATTGAAATAAAGAGAATGCGTTGAAGTGAAAATTAAAGATTCCCCTTGAGTATTATTTACAATAGACGGAGAATCTATCATACATCTAAGGTCTTTTTGAACAATGCGGGTTAATTTAACATAGGACATTAAGCCTTTTTCTCTTTCCTCAAGGGAGGTTTCTACATTTAGTAATGTATGGTAAATATTGTATACTCCTGTAATAATAATAGCGCTTAATACAATGGCTATAAGTATCTCAAGTAATGTAAACCCCTTATTTGTAGAAAATAAATTCAAGTTCATCCCCTTTATTTCTGAGTGAAACTGTATATATCTTGGAATCAAATACCCCAGAGGGTAATATCTTTATGTTATATGTAATATTTTTATAATCATCCAGCTTAACAGGTATGGATGATGTTTGCGCTAAATTCTGAGGATATAGATTATATAATAATTCATTTTCAGCCCCTAATAATTCTGCTTTATTTTGAATACTATTAGATAAGTTTATATTTGAATTAATCAGTGTGTAAATACTAAGAAAAGATATAGTTAATATTGAAGCAGCAATCAATACCTCTAATAGAGTAAACCCTCTATGATTCATTATTGCAGCCTCATAATATTAAATAACGGTAAACTGACTATTATGGTATTATCTGAAAGATTTAATTCTATATAGTCGCATAACCCTTCAGGATATACCTTTGCTGAAAAAGCAAGACCATGAATTGGTTCATCATTTAAAGATGCGCTGGACACTAAAATATCATCGGGTAATTTATATATCTTATTATTTAAGTGTATATTGCCGCTGCCTATAATAAATGTAATCTCCACAACATCGGACAATTCTTTAGATCTGATGGATGCATCATTTAATATTTTATTTAATTCACTTTCTACAGGCGGTTTGGTATCTAAAAACTTTACGTCAAAGATGGGTATAAGTGTAAATAAACATAAAGATAGTATAAAGATTACTATAAGCAGTTCTATAAGTGTGAAGCCGTGAGTTGTCATAACTGTATATTACTCTTTATCCATATCCCAACTCTTAATATCATTTGCAAAACCTTCCCCTCCTTCTTTGCCATCAGAACCAAGGCTAATAATTTCATATTCTCTGCCGTCTTCGCCTGGGCTGCGGTATATGTATTCATTTCCCCAAGGGTCTTTGGGAATAGCAGCGCGCTCAAAGTACCCGCCTTTAGGAAAATATTTTGGAATAGGCGGGATATCTGTTTTTTCAATTAATGCCTTTAGTCCTTGTTGTGTAGTTGGATAGGAGCTATTAGAGGTTTTATAGAGTTTTAATACGCTTATGATAGTGTTTATATCTGTTTTTGCTATAACAACACGCGCCTTTTCTGGACTGTCTGAAATATTCCATAATACAGCCCCTCCCATAATTGCCAAGATTACAATTACAATCATTAATTCTATTAATGTCCAGCCAGCTTCAGGCTTAACTGTTTTTTTGTATAAGGACATTTTCTTATTCCATTTGATTATTAGCTTTTGCAATAATTCACCTCAATATTCATAGTTATATTGTACTGCCTACTAAAAGTAATAAAATATAAAATAGTAAGTCATTACCCAAAACATTATCTATATAATATATGGTCTTTACATTAGTTCTGCTAATTTAAATTCAGACCGCTAACTTGTGTTGGGATAAAATTTCCTCCTAAATTAGAACCAATATTTGTCGTATTGCCTAACTCACCAGAAAAATTCCTTCCCCAAGCCCATACAGTACCGTCAGACTTTAGTACAACAGAATAACTACTAGCAGCAATAGCCGTAACTCCAGAAATACCAATAACCTGCGTTGGTGTTGGATTAGCATTACCAGTCATATAATTTGTATTGTTACCCATTTCACCAAATTGATTACTTCCCCAAGTCCATACAGTGCCGTCTGATTTTAGGGCCATTGCATGATAGCCTCCACCCGCAATAGCTGTAACATCAGAAATACCAATAACCTGCGTTGGTGTTGGATTTGGATTTCCATTATTCTGATTTGTACTATTACCTAACTTACCATAACCATTATATCCCCAAGCCCATACAGAACCGTCCGATTTTAGGACATAAGAACTCAAATATCCGGCAGAAATTGCAATAACCCCTGAAATACCACTAACCTGTGTTGGTGTAGGATTAGCATTTTGATTACCAGCATTTGTAGTATTTCCTAACTGACCAGATAGATTACTTCCCCAAGTATATACAGTACCGTCTGACATTAAGACAATGGAATTAGGGGAGTAAGCAGCAATTGCTATAACTCCAGAAATACCACTAACCTGTGTTGGTGTAGGATTAGACATAGAAGTTGTTGTATAGCCTAACTGACCATATCTGTTATACCCCCAACTCCATACAGTACCATCTGATTTTAAGGCTAAGTTATGAGAACCTCCACCTGCAATTGCCACAACTCCAGAAAGCCCGCTTACTTGTATTGGCGTAGGATGTGGATTTGAATCATAAGTTCCATTGCCTAACTGACCATTACTATTACTCCCCCAAACCCAGACCGTGCCATCTGATTTTAAGGCTATGTTAGATGAAATTTCCACAATTCCAGCAAGCCCGTTTACTTGCACTGGTGTAGGATGTGGATTTGAATCATAAGTTCCATTGCCCAACTGACCAGAATAATTATATCCCCAGGCCCAGACCGTGCCATCTGGCTTTAAGGCAAAGGTATTTTCCCAGCCTCCAACAGCAATAGAAGGGATTACAACCGTCAAGGTTGAAGTCCCGCTTTTACCGCTTAAGGCAGCAGTTATTGTTGTTAAACCTGTGCTGACACCTGTTGCAAGTCCATTACTGCCATTTGTATTGCTTATAGTTGCCGCTCCTGTAGAGGATGTCCATGTCACAGACGTAGTTATATCCTGCGTAGTATAATCCGAATATGTCCCTGTTGCCGTAAACTGTTTGGTTGTACCTTTTGCAATTGTTGGACTGGACGGAGTTACTGCTATTGATGTCAGCGTTGCTGGAGTAACCGTTATAGTTACCTGCGTTGATCCTATGCTGCCTAATTTTGCGTATATAGTGGTTGAACCAACTCCTTGAGCAGCAGCGTTTCCTTGAGAGCCGGGTAAATTACTAACAGTCACAACATTAACATCTGATGAAAGCCATGTAACCTGCGAAGTCATATCTTGAGTGGTTGTATCGCTAAATGTCCCAGTTACCAAAAACTGTTGATTTGTGCCTTTTGCAATTGAGGGAGTAGTAGGAGTTACTGCTAATGAAATTAGCTGCGCAGTAGAAACCGTTAGGGTTGTAGTTCCGCTTATACCGTTTAAGGCTGCGGTTATAGTCGTTGTGCCGGCAGAAGCTGCTGCGGCAAACCCATTATACATAGTTTGATTACTAATAGCTGCAACCGCTGTATTAGATGAACTCCATGTCACAGATGAGGTAACATCTAATGTGCTTGTGTCTTGTAATGTAGCGGTTGCTGTAAATTGCTTGGTTGTACCATTTACAATAGTCGGATTGGCTGGCGTTACTGCTATTGACACCAAGTTTGCTTTTTTAAAAGGCGTACAAAAAACTCTGAGCGATTCACTGCTCTCGCCAGAGCCGTTTACAGATGTTATTACAAAGTGATATTTAACTCCATTTGTCAGCCCTGTATATGTATATGAGTTTGATGTTATATTGGATTTTACCGCTGTATGTTTGTTTTTTGATACTGTATCTACTGTATCCATATAAACATTATAACTGTCTGCCCCTATAACGCTGTCTCCATCCCATGTAAGCGTAACTTGCCCATCTCCCATAACTGCTGTTACGTTTAATGGAGAAAATGGTATATTTTTCACGCTTAAGGTATTTTGAAGATGACTTTGAGCAGTTGCCGAAGGGACTAACGTAGTTGTTCCAGCAGTGGTTTGCCCCCCTAATGCGTTGACAACTGTTGTTGTATTTGCACTTGCGCTAAAAGTATTAGTAGCTACATTAAAATTAACAGTCTTTCCAGAAGCAGCAGTTCGTACGGCTGAGGTTATCTGAATACCGTTAGTAGGATCCCCATCGTCATCAATTGTCATTAGTAAGCTGGTTATATTGGTAACTGCAGGGTTAGTTTGATCTGTTGCCCCTGCTACTAAATCTACAGGGGTCATTAGCGACTTGGCTGATATATCACCAATAACAATATCTCCAATCTTAAATTTGACGTTTTTTCCATCTTCATATGTAAAAAGTCCATTAGCATCTGTAATACCAGACTGACCTCCAGATTCATATTGTATACCAGCAACCTGAGAATCAATAAATCTTCCAGTCTTTATAGTAACAGTTGGCGTTGCAGCTGATGGAAGAGTAACAGGATTGCTTGGAGTCGGCGTAACTAAATCTGAAGTTCCTCCCCCTCCACCGTTAAAAATGTTATTTGCCCCGCCGCATGATATTAATATAATAGAGAGCAATATTATTAAAAGATAATACATTTTTTGCATACTATGTTTCCCCTTTTTCTTATACATGTTTTATAACTATGAATATAATACTTGGAATAAAATAGAAAAAAAGTCAGGTGAATACCTTACAATCGTAAAATTTTATTATTTTTTATAATCCTTCCCTTTGTTGTAAATATATCTATCGTTCATTATGAAGACCTAATCTATATCCAAGTCTAACAATATCTACTGATGTATGAATATCAAGTTTGCCCATTATTCTGACCTTATGAGTATCTACTGTTTTAACGCTTATCTGAAATCTTTTAGAGATATCATTTATACTTAAACCTTTAGCCAAGAGCTTAAATATCTCCATCTCTCTATCTGTAAGTTTTTCAAAAAGAGCATAATATGTTGAATTGATATCAATAGTTTTACTAATAAATTTTTTATTGACTATTACGGTTTTTATAGCAGTTAAAATATCTTGAAAGGAATCCTCTTTTAATAAAAACCCGTCAACACCTAAATCCACTGCGCAATTAAATATAATAGGATCATAATGGGCTGTAAGCATAATGGTTTTAATATTGTTGTGATTTTGTTTTATTTTTTTTAAAACATCAAGCCCGTCCATATCTGGCATAGAAAAATCTAATATGGCTATATCTGCTTTTGTTTCATCGATTAATTTGATGGTAGAACTTCCGCTTGAAGCCTCGCCAAGTATCTTAAATTCATCGCTATACTCCTGAATTAAAGACTTAAGTCCTTCTCTAAATATTTTATGATCATCAGATATTATTATTGTAATCATTATGTCTTCCCCCAATATAAAATAATAATAAAACATTATTAATAACAATTAAATCAGGTGATTTATGTATAAGATGAACTTTTTTGGAAGTAATTTCGATTAATTTAACAATTACAAATTTAAAAGACAACGAAATATTACTATAAACTCCTCATTCTTCCTCTTGAGATTAAAAATATAACAGTAATATAATAAGTTTATTTATATTCTAAAGACTCTTGCAGCACATAATTTAATTCCTCAATTGTATATGGTTTAGGCAGTGCTGCGACAAATCCATACTGTCTGAAATTACTCATCACTGGAATCTCGCTGTATCCGCTTGATACGATTGCCTTAACCTTTGGATCCATCTCTTTTAATTTTTTAATTGCAGTTATCCCTCCCATCCCGCCTGAGATCGTAACATCTATTATTAAAATATCATATGGCTCAGTACTCTTTAATCCCTTGGTGTATAGAGCAATTGCCTCATCTCCGTTTCTTGCTACATCAACTATACAGCCTTTTTCTGATAATATGGCAGTGATACTTTCAAGCAGGGTTTCATTATCATCCATTATTAGAATACTCTTTCCTAATAACTGCCACTGATCTGGGATTAATTCCTGTTCTTCCTCTATTTGTTCAGATTCACTTGCTGGGAGATAGATATAAAAACTTGTGCCTTTGCCTAATTCACTTTCTACCTCTATATGACCTTTATGTTTTTTGACTATTGAATATGACATTGCTAACCCAAGTCCTTGACCTGATTCTTTTGTGGTAAAAAAGGGGTCAAATATCTTATGGATATTTTCCTTAGGGATGCCTTTGCCGTTATCTCTTATGGTAATTTTAATATATTTACCATTGATAAGATATTGTATTTTGGTATCAATGATTTCAATATTTTCGGCAACAATATTAATCTTACCGCCGTTAGGCATTGCTTGATCAGCGTTAATTAAAAGATTTGTTATAACTTGATTAAGCTGTGTTTTGTCAAATTCTACTGCCCATAAGTCTTTTAAGATTGTTACCTCACATTGAGAGTTAGAACCTGATAACACAAGATTGCCAACTTCGCTAAGGAGCTTTGTTAAAGATTGCTGTCTGATAAATAAAGCGTCTCCTCTTGAAAAAGTTTGAAGTCGGTTTAATATATTTTTTGCCATATTAAAGATAGTTTTAACATCGGATAAATAACTGGCTGCCTTGAAAGTGTCTTTTGTGATAGTCCTTTCTGACAACTGAACCTTCATAAATAGACCTGCAAGGATGTTATTAAGATCATGTGCCATGCCGCCTGCAAGCAGGGCAATGGATTCTAATTTTTGAGTCTTGGCTATCTCTGTCTCTGCCTTTAATTTGAATTCGGCACTTTCAATAAGTTCATTTTTCATGATGTTAATTCGGTCTGCAAGGGCTAAAGATAGAAGAGTCATCTCAAGTGCTGAACCTATTATATGTATATTGTTTGTTATAAAATTGAATGGAATTATTCCAATAATTTTTGATAGAAATATAATAATTGAACTCAAGTAAAAACCCCATCCTATTATAAAAAACCGAGCTGATTTATTACCGTTTTTATATGAAATAATACTAGCAGAAAATACTACTAAAGGGATAAGTAATAAAAATAGTACTTCAAAGCGCATATTATATACATCAATATAAGTTAAAGTTGTTACTAAAAAAAACAGTATTATCATAATATTTATGACAATATCTAATCCTTTAGCGTAAATATTTGTCTTTAAAAATTCCTTAGCAAATAAAGTCATAAAACTTATTGATGAAAACACATTCAAATATAATGCTTGATTAAAAACAGCAAAATTATCATAAAAATATATGATTCCATACCCCAATATAGCGAACATATGAAATCCCCAAAAGAAAAGATGTAGAATATAATATAAATAGGCCTTATCTTTTACAGAAAAATATATGAAAGAATTATAAATAATCATAACTATAATAAAGCCAAAATAGATGCCATAAAACAGTGTTTCATTATTTGTCTTAGTTAAGAAGGCTGACTGCGTCATGACTTCAGCATCAAAAACCATAGAAGACCTTGTTTGTAACCTGACATAATATATGTTTTCACTGTTTGAATTGACTTCTATAGGAAAGACATAGGTTCTGTTCTTAAACTCTCTTTCAGAATATGGAATAGAGATACCGCTTCTTTTCATTATAAATCCATTACTTTTCTTAATATATAAATTAATACTTTCTATTAAATAGCTGGATTCAATAAGCCAATCTTTTGTTTTCATTGTATTGTTTTTTAACTTAAATCTTAGCCAATATGCAGATTTTGTATAGCCAAAGGATGGATTTTGTGTAGTTATTTTCTTAAATTGTCTGCTCATATCTTCAGAAGAAACATCCTCAATAGTCCATTTTTTATCCTTATCCTCTAAATATTCAATAGATTGTCCAAGCTGATAACGTTCCTGTTTATCTGTTAAGACAATTGGTTCAAGGGCATAAGCATGAAGCGGGGCAAATATGATTATACTAAAAAAGACAACGGTACAAATATAAATCAAGCTATTTGAATGTTTTTTAATTGTCTTAGGAAATAATGCAAACTTCAAAACCATCTAATCCCCTTTTCTATTTTGTGTATTCTTCGTCTAAATAAGTATAGACTAATCAATATCAAAAATAATAGCTGTGTTTAGCTGAAAATTTTGTAATTGTTTGTCTGACAGGATTAATGCTTTATCTCAATATTTCTCAATTTATTGGCTAATATTTAGGCAGATATTGAATTTTTTTAATAATGGGGTTAAGGGGACGAGTCCCCTTATGGGTGTATGAGGGTGAAACCCTCATGAGGTTAATTTATATTCAAACTCCATCTGTTCCAGTGAATCTTTCCTAAGCAAAAGCCCAACCTTATCCTCAGCAATCAACTTAAAGGCATAGCCAATAATATCCTTATAAAACTCGCAAAACTCTGCCTTTTTGTATATATCGCCTCTTCCATACATTTCTGCTGGACAAGGAGACCCGCAGATATTTCTTAGACCGCAGTCACTGCATTCTGAAATATTTTCAACATGACGGCTTCTGACCTTATGAAACGGCTCGGAATCAAGGGCTTCATCAATTGAGGTATTAAATATATTACCACCTGAGAATTCTCTAAACCCTGTAA
>JADFXP010000007.1 GCA_015233465.1 Candidatus Magnetominusculus dajiuhuensis | reverse complement strand
ACGGTGCGAATGAATTGTTTGCGCAGTTGAAAATAGCTGATTTTGGAGGTTCAAATTTTGCGCGAGAGAAATTTGCTGGTTTAGTACAAACAATATTTACCAATGTATGTTATCAACAAGTAAAGGTTTTATATAATGGCGAGGTTACTCAGAGTCTTGATGAACAAGCAAATAATGTTTGGCATGGTATCTATTACTATCTTTTAAAGACTACTTTAATGTATGACAAAACTGAGCATTGGGAGTTACTAGGTACAACGATGACTATAAAAAAAGAAATTGATAGACGATCAAAAAGTTATGTGTATATATTTACTGTCAACCCTCGGGTAGAAAAATAGATCATAAGGAGATAAGAACATGAGTAGTAAAGGCGCATTTAAAGGTTTAGTAAACCCAGAATTCCATTTTCATTTGGATGTTAAGAACGTTAATGCATCCGTAGGATCTCATACCTCAGCAAATATGAACCCTAATATACAGACTGTTGCAGGTGAGAAAATAATAAAACTTAAAGACTCATTTAAAGAATTGAGTGAGGCATTTCATACTTTGATTGATGCTCTAAAATAATATGCAAAAGAAGTGCTTAAGTCAAAAGTCGAATTTGAAGCTGCCTCAAAAAATGCCAAAAATTCTAAGATTGGTTTTAATCAAGCTGACACTAAGGCTATAGTCGATAATGGTGAAAATGAATTTATTGAAGCGTCAAAGGAAAGTTGGAATACTACATTGGATAACTTACAGAAATCCTTCCAAGATCTTCATACAGTGATCAAGGATAGCGAGCCATTTACAATAATGAAGGAAAGTATACAAGATTTCTCAGCTATGCTGGATGAACTTTCAGATAAAATTGCCAATATAAATATCTTTGGCGGACAAAATAATGTAAAAAACGGAACTGCACCACAGTCACCCGAAACCAAAGCCTCAGGCGGACTCGCGCAGCAAGGCGATGTTGTAGGCGGGGGCGAGTTTGTCATGACACGAGCTGCTACTAAGAATTGGGGGACTGATATTTTAAACTCTTTAAATAATTTCCAAATGCCAGCATTGCCAAAAATGCCGGAACTGACAGAGCTGAAAAATGGATCACAATTTAGCGGTAATAATTATATCGTAGAGTTACACCTTCCTAATGAAAAAACTTATCAAATGAAGACGACAGAAGAAACATTCAAAGAACTTGCCATGGAGTATCATTTTAGAGGCCCATCTCAAAGTAGTACAACTTTTTCTGAATTCTTAGAGAAAAAATTTGGTTGGTAGCAACTGCCTTAATTTGGGGTAATAGTAAACAGAAACTCTTTAATCTACAGACCCCTTATTTATAAAACGGGTTCAAGGTTTCAACTTGAACCCGCATCATCAATTGTAATTACGAAAACTAAACTTTCTGCCAAACCTCATTCAATTATCACATATAAAAATGCCCCGCCCCTATAGATAAGCAAAAGTATCCTATTTTTCTGCTGGAGCTTTGTTGCAATCTTTTTAAATTCCTCTATATCACTTATACGAGTCTTATTGACCTCGCAAATAATATCATTCTGCTTTAATACGCTCCCAGCAGGACTTTCAGGGTCTATATCAACAACTATTACGCCCTTTACCTTTGAAGGAATATCCATCCTCTCTTTAATAATCGGCGTAAGGGTCTGAACGCTGACACCCATTAGATTATTAGTAGACTGTCCGTCAGCAGATGCAACTATTTTATCAGGCAGTTCACCTACCTTTACTGAAAATTTCTTCTTTTTCCCATCTCTAACAATTACAAGTTCTACTGCATTGCCCGGAGGTGTATTTGCAATCATATTTCTTAGATCTTTAGTGCTTGTCATTGGCTTATTATTTAGTTCCACTATAAGGTCGCCTTGTTTTATGCCAACCTTCTCCGCTGGCCCGCCTTCAACAATATCTGCAATCAACACACCCGTTGTTCCGTCTATTCCAAATTGTTTAGCAAGATCAGGTGTTAAATCCTGAATAGATATACCTAACCAGCCGCGTACAACCTTACCAGTCTTAATGAGGCTGTCAACTACCCTTTTTACTATATTTACTGGTATGGCAAATCCTATGCCTTGATACCCTCCGCTTGTTGAAAATATCGCAGTATTAATACCAACAAGTTCACCCTTTGTATTTACTAAAGCCCCTCCTGAATTGCCGGGATTAATGGCTGCGTCTGTTTGAATAAAATCCTCATAATCAGAGATTCCTACATTAGACCTTCCAATAGCGCTCACTATACCCATTGTTACGGTTTGATTAAGTCCATACGGGCTCCCTATTGCAATCACAACCTCTCCAACACGCAGCTTATCTGAATCACCTATATTTATGGTTGGAAGATTATTTGCAGCAATCTTAATTACCGCAATATCCGTCTTAGGGTCCGAGCCTATGACCTTGCCTGTATACGTCTTATTATCAACAGTAAGAACATTAATCTTATCAGCATCCTTAACAACATGATTATTGGTTATGATATAACCGTCAGATTTTATGATGACCCCTGAACCAAGCGAGGTTGATTTATGTTTTCTCATTGGTCCAATTGAATCTTCATTATCATCAAAGAATTTCCTAAAGAAAGGATCATTAAAAAAATGTCCAAACGGATTTCTCTCTCCACTATCTGATCTCTCAGTAGAAATATTAACTACTACTGGTTTAACAGTCTCAGAAACCTCTGTAAGAGCCTTAGTAAATTGATTAAGAAAATCCTTGCTCTCTTTAGAAACCTCTCTTACTTGTGCAGATGACTTGTTCTGCAAATCTAAAGAAGATGAAACCACTAACCCAATAATAAACCCTGCAATAATAAGGCTAAAACCTATTGTTATTGCCTTTTGTCTTACTCGCATCTTATTTTAATACCTCCGTTTGTTATAATCTTAATTATTATAACAAAATATAATTAATATATAGAATCCTAATAGATTTGTCACTACATATAATATTGTTATAAATTATTATAAATGGGATTTGATTTTTCTGTGCCTCTTTTGCATACCTGGCGCATCAGTTATTAGATAGGTAGTATAAATGTTATTATTATTTGGTAGGCGGAGCAGGTCTCGAACCTGCGGCCCCAGCCTTGTAAGGGCTGTGCTCCACCAACTGAGCTATCCGCCCGCCGTAAGAAAGTTAAAAGTGAAAAGCACCGTTGGGGCAATAGCCCCGAACCCGCTTAATTTCTTTAACTGCCTCTAACTTTTCACTATCACTACGCCTACCATAAAAATTATTACACAAAGATATTTATATTGTCAAGAAATTATAACCCTTGATAAAATTATTTATTTTAAGCTCTAACTCATACGGATCGGTGCAGGCAAATCTATTCCTGCATCTTCCAGACTATTTTTTATCTCCCATATTAGTTCAGTCTTGACCTTAGACCATTCAGAGTTTCCACCCCATACTTGAGCCAATATATTTACAAAATCTTTCCCAATTTCATTTAAATTGACCTTAGGGGCAGGATTTACCAATGCCATTGGATGATTATCTATGGTTTCTTTGATTATATTAATCGCTTTTTGAGTGTCATTGCTATATTTAATCCCAACTATAAACTCAAACCGTCTGACCTTATTATAGTTATAATTAGAGATATTGCTTGTGAAGACCTTTTCATTTGGAATACGAACATATAATCCCTCAAGGGTTATTATTATGGTAGATAAAAATGTGATATCCTCTATTGTTCCAAATACATTGTCAATACTAACCTGTTCCCCGATCTTTATCGGTCTTTCAAGTATCAAAAATATCCCAGAAATAATATTTCCAACCATTCTCTGACTGGCAAACGCAATCACTACACCTGTAACCCCTCCAGCTACCATTATGCCTGACAGATTTATCCCTAACGTTGAGAGAATGGAAAATAATCCTATAAAAATCAACCCATAATTTATTGTCTTATTGAGAATATTTAAATGAAACTTATCTAATTTATCCTTTAAATTTCTCTTGACGTAAAGCGATAAAACCCTTGAGGCAATAATCAACACAATCAATGTAAATATAGCTGAAAGTATATTAAACACCGTAACAGATCCATAGACTACATCATTTAAGATCATAGCCCCCACTCCATTGTAAACGATGTCTTTGTCATTGACATCATCTTTAGCAGATAAAGTTCATAGGATTTTATCATATCTTGCGGGGCAGAAATGTTGTCAAAATCAACCTCAGCAGCGCCCTCATTAAGGATTAACATAGAAGCCTTTATAAAAACTCTATCGTTGTTATAATAAATCCTCATGCCAAATGAATTAAATATAACCATGGACACAGTAACATATTTAGCTGTTTTATTAGAGACATCAAGTTCAATTATCCCTTCATAAATTGGGCTGCAATCTGGCTGAGTCAAAAACACATCGCTCTTATAATACTTACAGATTATTCCGTCTTTTAAATCGCCATATAATGTAAACTTATTCTTAGAGAGCGTAAATATATCAATGATTTCAATATTTTTTAAATCATTAGTCAAAAATACCCCAAACTCAATTGGGAATTTTATATAAATCTTTTTTGTGGTCTTAGGTTCTAACAATAATGGCACATTTAAGGCAATCATTAAATGATTAGATATTTTTTTTGGAGTATTTAACGGCTCAACAGGATTGATTAAGATTTGGCAGTTCTCTACTGCAATTGCCTTTTCAATAAATTCAAGGGCAGTTTTTCTTCTGTATATAAATATACTATCCTGCTTGCTTACTGAAATATTAAAGGATTCATATTTCAATTCAAATGTATTATTATAGTGTCCAAACATAGTTAATCATAACATACTAAATGACAAAAATCTTAGATAATATGTTAAGATATTCAGATATATTATGAGAATATTACTAAAAAATAAAATCGGCTTTCTATTATTTCTGATGCTTGTTATTTCCATAACAAATCTAATAGTAATATTTTATTTTCAAACCCTGCAAAAAAATGATTCATACATAATCAACCTTTCAGGCAGACAACGAATGCGCACTCAAAGAATTACCAAATATGCAATAGCCATTGGAACTGGAAATACGAATGAACGTGTGCGTTTAGTAAAAGATATTGAACGTTATGATTCAGCGTTTAAGGAATTAAAAGATAAAAAAAATATATCTCTAAGAAAAATATACGCAGAAGATAATTTATATAATCAGATATTCTCAAAGAATAAACTGCTTTGGGAGACATTTAAAGAAAATGCGGAAATTGTTGTAAAAGAAAACATAGATACTCCATCTTTTAAAAATGCCCTTAAATTTATTTATGATCACAGTGATGCTCTCCTTTCAACAAATGATGAACTAACTAATTATTATGAACAGATGTCTGAAAGGAAGAATTCCATTATGATGATTGCACTTTGTGTTATGACTGGGCTTGATTTAATGGTATTTATTATTGGAATCATAGGCATAAACACCCTGATAAATCCTATAAAAAACCTATATAAAGCCGCCATAAATATAAGTAAAGGACAATATTTTCAAAAAATTCCTATCCCCAGATTTAATGATGAGATTTATGACCTTGCAATTGTTTTTAACGATATGTCAATAAATCTCTATAATACTATTATATCTGAAGAATTCCTCAACAATATCATAAATACAACCCCTGATATGCTATTTGTCTTTAGTGAAAACCGTATCATCAGACTTGCAAATATCTCAACATATCAATGTCTTGGATATTCTCAAAAAGAATTAATTGGAAAATCTATTGATATTTTATTTGAAGAGGGACAGGGAGTTCATTTATCAAAATCTATTTTAGAAAATGGCAGTTATAATCTTGAGACAGATATGATTATAAAATCTGGCGAAAAGGTCTCTGTATTATGCAGTTTCTCAAAGATGAAGGATAAGCATAAAGGAAGCGTTGAAATTGTCTGTATTGCAAAAGATATTACTGAGCAAAAGAGTTATGAATCTGATCTGCGAAAATTATCTGCCGCAGTTGAACAGAGCCTGAGCGCTATTGTTATCACAGATAAAACTGGAAAGATTGAATTTGTTAATCAAAAATTTACAGAAAACACCGGCTATACCCTCACAGAAGTAAAAGGAAAGACTCCAAGAATCCTGAAATCAGGGGTTCATAATGAGGCATTCTATAAGGAACTTTGGGAGACCATTATAGCTGGCAAGGAATTTCGTTCAGACATCTGTAACAAGAAAAAAGACGGCTCTTTAGTATGGGAATTTATGTCAATCTCACCAATAAAGGATTCAAAGGGTATTATCACTCATTTTATAGCCGTTAAAATAGATGATACAGAACGTAAAAAGGCTGAAGAACGACTAAAATTTCTTGCCCTTTATGATGCCTTGACTGGACTTCCAAACCGAGTGCTGTTTGAAGACCGTTTAAATCAGGCGATAACTTATGGAAAGAGAACAAATCAGAAATTTGGCATAATGTTTTTAGACCTTGATAAATTTAAAAATATCAATGATACGCTTGGTCATAATATCGGAGATCTTTTACTTCAAGAAGTAGCGTTAAGACTTAATCAATGTCTTAGAGAATCAGACACAGTAAGCAGAATGGGAGGGGATGAGTTTCAAATCTTACTCTCCAATACTGGAGGACAAGCAGACCCAGCTCTTGTTGCTGAAAAGATAATCAACTCGCTTGGGAAACCGTTTTTACTTGATGGCAATGAGTGTTTTATAGGCGTAAGTATAGGGATATGTTTATTTCCTGAAAGCGGTGAAGAGGTGGAAACGCTGTTAAAAAATGCAGATCTAGCGATGTATCAGGTAAAAGAGCGCGGCAGAAACTCTTATCAATTCTATGACCCACTTATGGATGCTGCAAATATGGAACGTATAAGATTAGAAAATGATATAAGAGGAGCAGTTGAAAACAAGGAATTTATATTATTTTATCAGCCTCAAATAGAGTTAAAGACTGGCAAGATTATAGGCGCTGAATCCCTGATCAGATGGAAACACAAGGAATTTGGCCTTATTTCGCCTGCCAAATTTATACCTGTGGCTGAAGAGATTGGGATGATTAATAAGATTGGGGACTGGGTATTTGAAGAGGCATGCACACAATGTAAACAGTGGTATGATGCAGGGTTTAAAGATATTAATATCTCTGTTAATCTTTCAAGTAAACAATTCCTGCAAAAGGATTTTGTCACAAAATTAAAAGACACCATTGAGAAGACCTCAGTTGATGCAAACCGCATAGACATAGAACTAACTGAAGGCGGGATAATGAACGATATAGAGCATAGTATAAATATGATGAATGAGATAAAAAAATTTGGCATAAAAATATCCGTTGATGATTTTGGTACTGGTTATTCATCGTTATTATATCTAAAACGTTTCCCTATTGATATATTAAAGATAGATCAAGGATTTATAAGAAACAGCACAACGGACTCATCAGATGCGGTTATAACCTCAACAATTATAAATATGGCTCATAGTTTGAATTTCAAGGTTATTGCAGAGGGGGTTGAAATAGTCGATCAATTAGAACTGCTTAGAACCTTTAACTGTGATGCCATACAAGGTTATATATTTAGCAAACCATTAACAGCTGAAAATTTTAGAAAACTCTTAGAAGATGAAGAAGGACATACTTTAAATTTTGCAGATTTATTATAATTAATCTAAAGAATGAGGGCTCTGCCCAAGGGATCCCTTTAGGGATGACACCCGCAAAGGGACTCGTTCCTTTGAACCCATTTATAAAAAAGGTATAATTATTGTCATCGTATTTCGTAGGGGTAACCCTTGTGGTTACCCAGATTACTTGTAAGATAAAATAGTTATTTTATCGCAGGAGCAGTTGTCCCAAAGGGCAGCTGTTTCGAAATATTTGAATTTATAAAAAATCACAAATAACATAAAATTTGGAGAGTAGGGCAGAGCCCTCATTCTTTATTAAATTATCTTCATCCTCACGCTATCATCTGATTCCACTAAGTTCCCAATAATTTCAGCAGAATTTACTCCCCTTTCTTTCAATAATTTTATTAATCCATCAGCCTGACTATTAGGTAATGAGATCAAAAGCCCACCAGAAGTCTGAGGATCAAATAACATCTGGAGTTCTGCATTACTTAATCTTGTTTCAACCTTTAATAATAAATCTGTATTCGTTTTATTTGCTTTATTTGAACCAGTACCCTGACCTTTTTTATACATCTCAAGTGCCCCATCATAAAATGGCAATTTCTTATACTCAATCTCAGCAGTTAATCTGCTGCTCCTTGTCATCTCTAATACATGTCCTGCTAAGCCAAATCCAGTTACATCCGTACAAGCACTTACATCAAACTCTAAGGCGGTCTCTACAGCCTTTTTATTGAGCATTGCAATTTCAGGCAAGATCTCTAGTAATTTTTCCCAAGAAAATACTCCAGCCCTACAGGCATTAAATATTACCCCAGTTCCTAGTTGTTTAGTTAATATTAAGGCATCGCCTGCTTTTACTGTATTATTCCTTAGAATCCTTTTAGTATTTATCTTACCAGTAACAGCCAGTCCATACATTGGTTCAAGAGAGTCTACTGAATGGCCTCCAGCTATAAGTGCCCCAGCCTCTTTTACCTTATCCCCGCCACCCATTAAAATCTCCCTTAATATTCCAGTATCCAATTTTGAAGACGGGAACATCACAAGATTTAAAGCCATAAAAGGCGTTGCTCCCATTGCATATATATCTGACAATGAATTTGCAGCAGCTATTTGGCCAAACCAATAGGGATCATCCACTGGCGGAGTTATAAAATCCGTTGTGCTTACAACTGCAGTATCATCAAACAAGCGATAAACCGCAGCATCATCATCGGTCTCATAACTAACCAATAAATCTGGATCAGTAGATGAATTGAGCATAATAAGCGCGTCTGACAAAACTGTCGGACCTATTTTAGCAGCTCAACCACATGTGCGCGATAATCCCATTAAGGTATTATTCTTTTTAAATATCCCCATGATTCTCGGCTCTTTATAGAATTTATTCAGCGCTGCCCAATATTAATACTTATAAATATAAGAGTCAACACCAACGCTTTTTAACTGATTAACAATATTAGCAGCCCCTTCAGAATCTTCATAAGGTCCTACCAATACCCTGTAAACAGTCCCTTTAGTACGTTTTTCCTCTTTGATTATAACATTCTGATAACCAAATCCCTTGATTTTGGTTACGATATTTTCAGCATTTGAACTTTCTTTAAACATACCGACTTGAGCAGAATAGTTTGACTCTTGTTCAGATGATGCAGGTTTAGTTTCTGACTTTTTTGCCTGTTTAACTTGGGCAGGATTTTCAGTAACTATTTTCTTAGGCTCAATCTTTTCTTTAACTGGCTTTTCAATAACCGTTTTTTCAGAAACAGTCTTTTTAGACGAATTCTTTTCTTTGAGATCTTTTTCTTTAGCAGCTTTATCAGAAACAGCCTTTATAGCAGCAGCTTTATCCGCAGCTGCCTTATCCGCTGCTGCTTTATCCGCTGCAACCTTATTGGCAACAGCCTTATCCGCAGCAACCTTATTGGCAGCAGCCTTATCCGCAGCTGCCTTATCCGCAGCAACCTTATCCGCAGCAACCTTATCCGCAGCAACCTTATTGGCAGCTGCCTTATCCGCAGCAACCTTATTGGCAGCAGCCTTATCCGCAGCTGCCTTATCCGCAGCTGCCTTATCCGCTGCTGCCTTATCTGCAGCAACCTTATCCGCAGCTGCCTTATCCGCTGCAACCTTATTGGCAGCAGCCTTATCCGCAGCAGCCTTATCCGCAGCTGACTTATCCGCAGCTGACTTATCCGCTGGTTTATTATTAGTTCCTTGATTTAAAACCGAATCTTTAGGGACAACAGATCCCTTAGTTACAGTTTCATCTTGTTTTTTTGCCAATAAATCTTTTGCTCCAATTTGTTCTAAAACCACTACTGGGGCTTCTGGTACTGGCTTTGTAGGTATTAAATCTTTTGGAGCAGTTTCAGTTATCGCCTTCTTATTATCAACAATGGCTGTCTTTATATAATCTTTAAAGAAAAACATATATCCGCCAACTGCAGCAGCTATAACAAAAAGTATTTGAATAACTCCTATATATAATACCCTCTTATTTTTAAAAAACAATGAAGTCTTCTTTGAATCATCCACCTCTTCAGAGAGTCTTAACTGGTCAGAATCAAAGGTTTTTTCAATTGATTCAGGTATATTACCGTCATATCTTTCAATAAGTTTTTTCTTTGTAGGCACTGTATCATTTATTATTTGAGCAAATGGTTTAGTCTCTTGTTCTGTTTCAGTTATGCCTTCCTCTGAATCTATTTGCGGCAGTAATTCTGATTCTTCTATTTTTTCAGTCTTTAAAGAAATCTCTTCTGATTTAAACTCTTCAGAATTTAACTCTTCTTGTAAAATCTCTTTTTCACTGACTGGGTCTGTATTTACATTTTCTATAAATTCTTCATCTTGTCTTTTCAAGGCATTAATCTCTACTTCATCCTCTGACTCTATCTTTGATTTCTCCTCTGATAAATTTAAATCTACTGAATTCCAATTTTCATCTGAATTATCGTTAGTTGACTCCTCACTGCTAGATGCGGCAGAAGATGCAATTAATGACACTAAATCTTCCTCGCTTGCAGGCAGTTTTATAGAATTTATCGTACCATATGCAGCCTTATCCTTACTTAATGCCAATATCTCATTGTATACTCCGTCAGACTCTGCAAGTAAAATAATCGGAGTATCTTTTAAATGAGGTATCTTTCTTAATTCTGTAATAAGGGCAACTATGCTTACATCTGCTAAAAGGGCATTTATAATAATGGTTCGCAACGTTGTTACAGATGAGATTTCTATTGCCTGCGACTTATTTTTAGCCAGATGAGTCTTGAATCCTGAAGTACTAACTATTCGGCGTATCTCTTCAGATATATCTTGATCATCATGTATTACTAATATTTCGTTTGAAGTCATCTTGATCCTCCAATGGTTCTATTCAATTTATGATGTGCCTTTATTTTGTAACACATCCATTATCTTTTCTCTTATCCATTTATTATCCCACCATATAATAGGAGTAACATATACCCCCTGCACAAGTGTCGAAAAGTGCAGATGAACTCCTCCAGCAAGACCTGTTTCTCCGCTTATTCCAATTACTTCTGATTTTTTGACCGCCTTACCAACTTCTACGCTAATGCTTGATAAATGAGAATACTGACTCATAACTCCAAGTCCATGGTCTATTATCACTGTATTTCCATATATTCCAATAGCGCCGGCATATTTTACTATCCCGCTGTTTGAAGCAACAACAGGCGAATTATTATTTGCAGCCAGATCAAAACCAAGATGTTTACTGTGACTAATTACCTCTCCATTATATTTATAGTCCCTTGCATCATTAAATCCTGCAAAGACCTTGCTGTTTGGCATCTGATAAAATACGCCTTCCCATAGCATCTTTTCTGATACACTTTTACAAATATTCCTGATAAAAGCCTCATTTTCTGTCCTCATATCTTCATTTATAATCTTTAATGCAAGCTTTGGAGTCAATTCACCACTGACCTTTGTTCTATCTACTAATGGATATATTTTTTTATTTATAAAATCATCTGAAACATTAATAGAGTCATGTTTATATCTGCATTCCTTAATCCTTGTTGAAATAGATGCCTTTGCCTTATTTCCAACTGTGTCAACTGCTACGGCTAATATTGCGGTAGTCGGAGTTACATCATCTTTGATAGGAAAAATGGCAAAATATAAATTCTCTTTGCCAGTAATCTTATAAGTTGCCTCAAACTCATCATTACCAATACTGACATATACACGGCTAGCGCCCTTTGCCTCTATCAATGCAGACGCTGCGCCTCCTTGAAATGCAATATAGGAATTATTCAAGACACCTACTATCGGAGGAACCGTGTCTATTAAAGTATCAATCTTAACCTCTGACTTAGAAAACCTGTTTGCAGATAACTTGATAATGACCTGAGCAGATCCATCTTTCAGGCCAAGTTTTGCTGGTTCAATTAAGATTGGATATTCTTTATGACTTTGCTGAGGCTTATCATCTAATACTATAACCTCTTTAGTACCTTGCAGGATTGTTACATGTACGCTTTGAATAGAACCATTACAGTCAACTCCAATATTAGCCTTAGTAGAAGCAGAGAGCTTTTTGAGGGTTTCTGTACCAGTTACTACTGGGGGTTTTCCAGCAAAAAATTTATAACCTGTTAGCGTTAGCGCGGCTATTATTGCTATAATTAGAATTATAAAAAAAAATTTTAGAAATTTTTTACCCATTTTCCCCTCTATTTTTAAGCAAGGTTATCTATTGAAGATAAAATCCTCAATTATTAGTAATAAGATTATGATAATTCATATATTTAAGTATACTACCAAAAATTACTTTTTGCAAAATTAATATCAAGTATAACTTTAAAATAAACAAATTATTAAAAAAATCTCATGATTAGTGTCTTATTTTTATATATTGTTGGTATAAGCAGGGGACAGACAGTTTTATCTCCTCTAGCATAAGGTCATAAAGTTTATACACTTTTAGCCTTGTTAATCCGACTCCAAACGAGGCGGCAGACGGAGCGGCAGACGGAGCGGTAGACTTTTTAGCGTTTATCTTCGGTAAGTTCAAGGGCATCACAAACAATCTTGTCCAACTCTGCCCTAACCGATAAGGGATTTGTCAAGTAATAGTGTCTGCCCCGATTTAATAAGATTTTACTATTGACAAACATAAGCAATTATCTTTAATATAATATCATGTATGAGCGGTAAGACCGCTGAGGGTTCAACTGGTGTTCCCTTCCATTAGTAATAAAGAAAATCCGATGAGAAAGAGGGTTTTCATAATATTTGGCTAAGCCAGATGATACGCACCCACAGGGCACGCTCTTTTTTTATTTCAAATATATCTCATCGTATTTGATTTTCCCCTTAAAGACATCAAACCATTCCGTATCATTTTCTTCATATTTCCGAAAGATTCCCCATGAAAATAAATCTACTGTCTGAAGGGGCAGGCGAAAAAATAGTTATGCAAATTGGAGTTTCTTTTCCATTGGTTTGAGGACATTTTTGAACACGTGAGATGCTTTAAATACTTCTACTCCAATGAGTTTGCCGTTGTTGTCAAGTTCCATATTTACTCCAGCCTCTAATTCAACGACTTCTGCTTCTTCGCCTTCTTTTGCAAGGTATAGGATGTCTTCTTCCTCATCATAATAAATCTTGAATCCTTCCATTATATTTTCCTCCATCTTCCAGTTTGAATGCGGTTTTCTTTTTGCCCTTCCTTTAAGGGATGTATAGTTAATAACTTAATGTCCATATCCTCATATTTATATGCTACCATTACATCTCTCTCTTTGTCATATATTATTGTCTTTATTACTGCGATTATATGTCCTGTTTCAGAGTCTATAAAACGTTCCACTGCATTATTATATATTTCTCTTGGCAGGTCATAATTAATCTTTCGCATGGCAATTCTTGTTTCTATATGTTTTGAATATTTAATCTGCATTATCCCTTTTCCCTTCAACAATCTCAATCTCCTCTGGGGTGAGGTTGTATAGTCTATAAACCATTTTGACTATCTGTGACTATCTCAACATTATAATAAAACCGTATCATTATAGACTCAATCGTTTTTATAAACTCTTCAAGGTTAATAGGTTTGATTTTATAGTCTGTTGCACCTGCCTTCATAACCAATTCAATCATTGATGGTGAGTAATATTCTGTTATTACAAGCACTGGAAGACTGCCAACCCTATGACGGATTTCTTTTAATAAAGCTAATCCGTCCATTTTAGGCATTTGTATCCCAGTTATTACCATTAATACAGGGATACGAAGAATCATTGAAAGGGCTTGCTCGCCGTCTTCTGCAAGTAGTACCTTATATCCCATACGCAGCAATACCCTTTCATAGCTAATTCTTAACCGAGTGTCATCTTCTACAACTAAAATCGGTTTCATAAATCGTTTATCTATATTTGTTTTTATTGTTTTACTATAGTCTTCCGTCTCCTGTATAGATTTATATAAATTATGATTAGAAATTCCTTGATTTCCTAATTTAATTTCTGAAGCTTCTTCACTTTTAATAACATTTTCATTTTATTCTTTTTTACTTTCTTCCCAATTAATACTTTTTTCTTTTAAATATTTTTGTGAATTGTTATCTCCAAGACGGGCAGCAATCTTGTAATCTTCAATTGATAACAAATCATTATTTATACTATGATAAGATAACCCACGCTGAACATAAGCCTCTACAAGTTGAGGGTTAATCATAATTGCCATTTCAAAATCTTTTATAGCTTGATCATCTTTACCTAACTTGCTATATGCGAACCCTCGACTATTATAAGCATCTGCATCTTTAGAATTGAGTTTGATAGTTTGAGTAAAATCTTCAATTGCCTGCTGGTAATTACCTAATTTACCGTTAGAAGCCCCACGATTATAATAAGCCTCTGCATATTGTGGAATGAGTTTAATTGCTTTAGTAAAATCTTCAATTGCCTGCTGGTAATTGCTTAATTTATCATAACAAGTGCCTCGTACTAAATAAGCCATAGCATATTTAGAGTTTATTCCAATTGCTATATTAAAACATTTAATGGCTTCTTGATAATTACCATTTTTACAAAAAGAAAGCCCCTTATTAATTAAATCTTTTGTTGTTGGTACTTTCAATGGTGTAATATCAATCCTATTTCTTATTATATTTTGTTCTTTTTTCTCTTTTTCAGATTCAACTAATTTATCTTCCCAATTAATCCCTATCTTATTTAAGTAATCTTGTGCCAGTTTATTCCCCATTTTGGCAGCAATATTAAAGTTTTTAATCGTCTGCTTTTCATTGCCTAATTCGTGATAAGAATTACCTTGGAAAAAATAATCAACATCTTTTTGTGGATTGATTTCAATAGCTTTGTTATAATCTTTTTTAGCTTGTGTATAATTGCCTGATTTCTGATAAGACAATCCTCGAGAATAATATGATTCTACATTTTGAGGCTTGAGTTCTATTGCTTTATTATAATCATTAATAGCATGCTGATAATTGCCTAAACAGTAATAAGAATTCCCACGATTATAATAAGCATCTGAATATTGAGGATTAACTTTAATTATCTTATTGAAATGATTAATAGCATCTTCATAATTACCATTATTATAAAGAGAAAGTCCTTTTTCATTGAGATAGCTGCAATAACCTGTAGATTGAGGCTCAATTGTTTTATCGTAATCTCTAATAGTGTCGTTAAAAGAAGAGGTCTCTTGATTATATGAGTCCTCTTGAATTGATAGTGGTAATTGTGTATCATTATTTGCCTTATTCTGCTCCAATGATCCATTCTGCTCTATATCTTCTTTATAGTCTTCGGATTCTTCAGTGTTATCGGAAGAATTCAAATCAGTAGAAAATTGAGGCACTGCTTCTCTATGAGTATTAATATTATTTTTTGACAGCAGTCTCCAGAGTTGTTCTAATGCCTTTACTCGATTTGTATAATACTCATAGCCCCTTACACGGAAAAACTGCCATCCGCAGCGTTCAAGGACTCTTTGTCTCATCATATCTTGTTCATATTGTTCTACTCCATGCCATCTATCTCCATCACACTCAATTGCAAATTTTACGCCATTTGGACATAAAACAACTAAATCAATTCTATATCTCCCTTTTGCTACTTTGTATTGAGGAATTACACTATAACCTTTTTTAACTATATCATTAAAAACATCTACTTCAAACCAACTATCAAATGGCTCTGGTTGTGTGCCTATTGTTCTTTTAATAGTGGTATTTTGAACAATTATTTTAGGTCTATAATTTTTTACATGATCCAATAACTTATAGCGAAGGTCATTTGTATTTGATAGTTCATCTAATTGAACAGAGTGAAAAAGCCACTCCTGCTCTTTTGCACGGCTTGCTGCAACATTAAATCTTCTTCCATCTTTATCTGATGTTAAGGCTCTTCTGTCATGATTATGGGCTGTTACTAAACTTAAAAAAATAATATCACGCTCATCACCCTGAAATGAAGCAGAATCTCCACATATAATTCCACGTTTATTAAATTCTAAAGCACCTATTTCGTTTAACAATAAATTTTCTATAAATCCTGATTGTTTGTCTCCTTGAAGTGATATTACTCCAAATGTTTTACCATCATATTTTTTATCTCTAATAAGTCTTGCTATAGTTTCAACTATCTTCTTAGCTTCAGGTTTGTTGAATATATTTGAACCAGTACCTTCAGCATATCCTTCTTGACAATAAACTGAAATTAAAGGGTCAAGTCTATTTTCTGAATATTGCTTTAGTATAATAAGTTTGCCGTCATAAAAATTCTTATTTGAAAATTCAATTATCTCTGGCATACATCTAAAATGTTCAAGTAATACTGTTCGTCCATTGCAAAATATGGCTGCATGGTCAAAAAAACTAAATGCGATATTGTAGAACTCATTAAATGGTATATTATTGAGATACTTGTTTATATTGGGCTGCATACTATCTGTATTTATACCAACATATTCAGGGGAAGTTTGTTTATCGTCTCCAACTATTATGATATTTTTTGAAATATAGTGTAAAAAAATTGCATCTGGTCCCAGTTGACTTGCTTCATCTACTATTACACAATCAAACATCTCTTGCATTGGATTGATTGTCTCTGCAACTTTATATAAAGGCATAATCCAACATGGGACTGAGATTTTACATTCATCCATTTCCTTTTGGGCTGTTTTCTTCCACTTGAGGTCACTTTTCCCTTTTCCTGTTTTGCTAATTCTTTTTATTGCTTGTACCCAAGCAGTTAAGTGTTGTCTTAAATTTTTATTTTGTTCCAACCTTTCTATAACTTTATACCATGCTTTTTTTGATGCAAGTTGGGCTATAAACTTTTTTTCTTGTTTTTCAAATTCATTAAGTTTTTCTAAAAGACTTTCTTCATAACCTGTAGATATAAGTCTATTTAGTTCATTTTGAGCGTGCTTGAAATAAATGGCATCTCTAAGTCTTGATAAGTCATCTATTGTAAATTTATTAGTAGTGATTATTTCCTTAATAAGATTTGGAAATATTTTTTGCAGTTGAATTTTTAAATTTTCAAACTCTTGATATTCATTTTTATTTTGAATGATTGAATGAGTTTTTTTAAAAAGTTGCTCATAACTATTAATATTAATTGGGATTTGGGTTACGACGTTAAAAATATCTTTGGCAATTGGGTGAAAATCGTCTTGAGACAAATATTCTTTGGTTCTATTTATAATTCCTTCATATTTTTCAAACTCATTCAATAATTGATTATAACCACATTCATTAATAAGTTCTGTTACTTTTGAATGATCAATAAGTTTTACATCAATATTTGAATAATCTTTAATATTTGATTTTAAAGAATTTAAATCATCTAAAATCTTAATAAGAGTTGTTATTTCTGATAATACGTTTTGGAAAAACAAAAGTTTTTCTATATATTTCCCTTCAAGAATTTTCTGATCTAATAACTCAGATAATTCTATAAAATCTTGTTGAAATTTAATATCCTGAATTACTATTTTTAATTTATCCGCAGAACAATGTCTTCTATTAACTTTTATGTTTCTTATATTGCATATTGCATTTTTTATTTTCTTATCCAAGAATAGTTTTTTTATAGTATATAACCATCCTGAAATTGAATTCCCTTCCTCAATATATTTTAAAAGTGTCTCAGCATCATCTTGTATTTGTTTTTTTACTTGAATTAAATCAAAGTCAAAAATATCATATTCAATTAAATTAACTTGTTTAAAATCTAATTCTTTTAATGAATCAATTATCTTTGAAGATAAATTTAGTTTTTGTTTTAATATATTTCTGCCATCTTTTAAATAAGAGTTAATAAGTTTATTTTTTAATTTAATATCAATATGTAAATCTCTTAATTGACTGACATAATCAAGATGTTTAATAAGGATAGATTTCAATTCAGCATAATATGCACATTTTATTGTAGTATTATACTTTTTATCACAATTATATTTTAATAGTTTTTCTCTTGAAGATTCAAACAACTTGACTTGCTCTATAGTAGGGAGTTCTAAAATATTAGGAAATTCAAAATCAAATTCAGATGTGTTTTTTTGATAATATTTATCGTTTAATTCAATAAAAGACTGTAAATCATTAATTATAGTCTCATGTTTAATATCACAATAAGAATCTTTATACCAAGAGAAATGAGATGTATCAGATTCAATATTTTCTGCAATCTCTGTTAAAGTCCCTTTGTAATTAGGGTTAAATTCTTCTTTATAAGATTTTTCTTTAATTTTTTTTAATTCATTAGTATTATAAGCAATATTTTCTCTTAATATATTTAACATTTTATCTAAACTATCAATTTCGTTTTTTTGATAATCAAGTCTTAGATTAGAAAGTTCATCTTTGATAACCTCAACACTATTCTCAAGAGACTTCAATGAAGATTTATCGCCACTTAATAAATTAACGGTTAAATTTTGAAATTCAGGAGGAAGTTTATCCTTTAGAACTTTTAATGCACGTTGTGTATATGCTGTAACAAGCACTTTTTTACCATTAGCCAGTAAATGACAAATTAAATTAGCAATGGTATGAGATTTTCCAGTACCTGGGGGGCCCTGTACTAAGACTTTATAATTTTTTCTTGCTTTTTCAACAATCTCAATCTGTTCGCCATTATATTCTTTTGGAAAAAAGATTGGCTCATAAAGACACCCAAAGGTTGGATCTTGTGAATTTTGAGGGTCGTTGTCAATATTCTCTTGCAAACCAATAATATCATCTATAGAAGGTATTTCAGTATCGTTTCCATTTTCAATATTTTTAATAATTGTCTCATATAGTGCAGTTAAACTTCTTGTATTTCTTTTTCTTAATATTAAGGCAGGTGAAAAATATATAATTGGTTTATTATTAAGTTTATTAGGTTTTTCAATAATATCTTTAAATTCACCATCTGGAGAAAATCTGTCTGCAAAAATTTGCAAAGCATCCTTTATTAGATTATCAGTAAATAAATGATAAATTTCTTTTTCTTTTATTTTTGCTTCTGCTTTTATTTCAGCGTCTGAGATATCCCAAGTATCAAACTGTTCAGTTAGGTCAATTATCGCATCAGTCTCTATTTTAGGGAATGATTCAATATTTGGGGTTATATTAATTGAATTATCGTTTTTGGGTATGCTAATATCTACTTTTTGTATAATTATATGCCTACATATTTTGGGCATATCAACTTTTTCTTTAAAATTTAATAACCCAACACCTACTATTAATTCATATTCTTCACCGAATTGTTGATTTTTATTGTGTATTTTAATAAATTTCTTGTATGTTTCATTTAACTCTTCATATTTTTTATTCTCTATTAAATATTTATCATATTTATCAGAATAATCTATTAAATCATCAAACCATTTACCTTTAACATATTTATTAAATTCATCTTTTATTTCTGGAAAATCAGTTAATATTAAAGTCTTTCCATTTTCAATAATAGTTTCTTTTATAGTAGGCTCTTTGTCTTCATTTAATAAAGATGATGGTTCTACCCAAGATTGAATTTTTTGAGGAAGAGTTGCAAAGACAGGATTTGATGGTTCTTTGGGTTTTGAGATTTTAATCCAATAATCATTATCTGCATTAAATTCAGGTCTTATTATATTTTCAAAAAGTTCATTTTGTGGTATATCGTTAAACCAAAGGATTTCAGTATATTGACTTTCAGAGAATTCAATATCTCTTACAGACTTATTCCTGAGCTTTGAAAACTCAAATAAATATCTAAATAATTGTAGATACTTTTCTTTCTTCATTTTAATACTTTTTTTATTTTAAATGAGTCAGGCATAATTTAAATTCTAAAATACAGATTATTGAACGTATTTATTGTAAAATATTCTGATATAATAGATACCTTAGAATTTGAATACATTGATTGTTTAAGAAATTCCCCAACCGTTCCATTTGAAGGATTATCTCTTATAGTAGTGTAATTCAATTGTTTCATTCCATCCTTTAGTTTGAAAGTTAATTATAACAATATTTACTATTAAATGACTATTAATGATAGGATAATTTTTGAATTTTCAACTAAATATCAATATTGTATTCTTTGAGTAAAGCATTCCAGCTATAAAAATTATCAAGTTTTAAGCGAATAAAATATCAGGCGCAGTTAGTTATAAATTCTATATGAGTCTTTTAGTTTAATGATTGCGTTGCTGCTATAAATGTTTCAATTTGTAACACCCATAACATCTATAACCTTTCAATATTCAAATATGTTATAATGTAGTAAATTATAATCTCAAAAGGAGCAGTTTATTATGATTAGCGAGCTTAAATATGATAGTAATGGACTTATCCCATGTATAGTCCAGGATTTTCCAAGCGGAGAAATATTAATGGTTGCATATATGAATGAAGCATCTCTAAAGATGACCATTGAAACAGGATTTACACATTTTTGGTCAAGGTCAAGACAGAAATTCTGGAAAAAAGGCGAATCCTCTGGGCATGTGCAGGAGGTTAAAGAGATTTTAATTGACTGCGATGCTGACACCCTTTTAATTAAGGCAGTTCAACTCGGTCCTGGCGCCTGTCATGCCGGCTATAGAAGCTGTTTTTATAGAAATATTAATGGCGATATTATTGCTGATAAGACCTTTTCTGAAGAGGATGTTTATAAGAAATAATATAAACGAACATCTTAAAGCCTTGCGGGAAAGGGGGGTCTGAGACCCTTTGGGAGTGCAACACCCAACGTGAAAACAATTATTAACGTAGAATTAATCGGTAAAAAAACTATCGGTTCTATCTTGCAGTTATGGGATTATTTAATTATGCTCAAAGACGCTATAATTCATATCCCTTATCTGACAATTGCGCCTGTTAGAACTGTGCTTTATAAACAGATATATTTTACAGGCCTACAGTCTCTTAACAAACTTGGCATTATAGGGCTTCTTATTGGAGTGGTTATAATCACTCAGGTCTCAAATATAGTTGGTTATAATGCAGAACTTATTGGTAAGATTCTGATTTGGGTTGTCGTTAGAGAGCTTGGGCCTTTACTTTGCGCAATTATCATCATCGCAAGAAGCTCTCCTGCAATTGCATCAGAACTCGGTACAATGAAGATTAATAGTGAGATGGATTATCTTAAAACTATGGGGATTGACTCGGATATTTATCTAATACTCCCAAGAATAATTGGAATCTCTATATCTGTATTTATCGTGACCTTTTATTTTCAGATTATATCTATGTTTGGCGCATTAGCGCTCTCGTCGTTTTTGTTTCATACTCCTTTATATCAGCATTTCTCTGTTATAACTACATCACTCCATGTATATGAAATCATGGTTTCAGCCCTTAAAAGCTTAGTTTTTGGTATAATAATATCAATAATATCCTGTTATCATGGTATGCTTGTGCAGTCATCTATAACAGAAATTCCACAGGCTGCATCTATTGCGGTTACTCAAAGCCTGTTTTATATATTTTTATTTGACGGTATTATTACTTTAATAACATTTTTATAAACATCTTAATGCCTTGCAGGTAAGGAGGGTCTAAGACCCCTTGGGGGCGTAGCACCAATATGATAAAACTTGTTGATGTTACAGCAGATTGTTTTGATTCTCTCAATTTTGAGATTAAGGCAGGTACTGTCTGCAAGATAATCGGTAACTCTAATACAGAATTAAAGACGCTTATTGACATTATTTTATATATAAAAAAACCACTTTCAGGCAAGGTTTTTTTATTGAATAATGACTTATACGCCCTTCCAAAGACATCAGCTATTAAACTGCTAAGCAGAGTTGGTGTAGTATGGAGATATGGCGGTCTTATCAGTAATCTTAAAGTATGGGAGAATATAACTCTTCCTAAATATTATTATGGCGTCAAAAAAGATAATCTTGAAGAGAAAATTATAGATATATGCAGACAGATTGGAATTGATGAAGATTGCCTGCTTGATTTAATGGGTAAGATGCCTGCTCATTTAACTATTTTTGAAAAAAAAATCTCTGGATTCATACGAGCAATGCTTACAGATCCTGATATTATTCTCTATGATACTGTTTTTACGGGAGTTGAATCTGATATGATTGCTAAACTCACAGAGATAATGATAAAATTCCATCTTGAAAAACCTGACAGAATAAGCATATTTTTTTCAGATGAACATGAAACTCTCAAAAATATTGAAGGTAGAACCATTAAACTCAAAAAAATATTAACTGAATATTAAATATAATGATTTTTTTTTAAAACTAACTTATAATAAATATATCCTATATCTTTAAGGACTGAGATAGATTATGCAAATACTTCGTGACAAAGATACTAGATTCAAAAACCTTGAAAGGAAAGTCGGCATTTTTGTCCTTGGCGCAATAATCACGTTATGCGCTATCATCATAACTATAGGAATTCAGCAGGATATTTTTACCTCAAAGTCTAAGGTGTATTTCTTCACCACCACAGGCACAGGCATCTATAATGGCATGGCCGTTAAATTAAGCGGTTTTAAGATCGGCAAAGTGGATAGAATCACTCTTGATAATAATGCAATGGTTAAGGTAGGAATGAGCATTATTACTGATTATATGAAATGGATAAAGATTGACTCAAAGGCATATCTTAAAAAAGAAGACCTTATTGGAGACAGTATTATTGAAATATCAAGGGGATCTGATAATGCAGTCCAAGTCTCAGGTGATGCACTAATACCTTTTGAAAGAGAAAAGGGGCTTACAGGCATTGCCGAGGATCTAAATAATCAGATAAAGCCAGTTATAGCTCATGTGGCAAGTATTCTTGAATATGTCAATGATCCAAACGGCGAATTAAAACTGACAGTAGTAAACTTAAGAAAAATATCCGCTCAACTATCAGATACCATGACTAACATTAAAAGCATCGTTAAAACAACAGATAAATCAGTACCAGTAACCTTTGATAAAGTTAATGGACTGCTTGAATCAACCCAAAAAGCCATTGAATCAACAAAAAAGACCATAGAAACCACAGAAGAAACTATCAAAAAAACCGATAAAATCATCGCTAATATTGAAAGTATCACAGGGGACGCAAAAAGTATCACAGGCGATGCAAAGCAATCTGTCCCAAAGATACTGCCTACAGTCCCCCGCTTAATGAAAAAAGGAGAACGCATTACTGACGGCGCGCAGGAAATAGTGGATTCCCTTAAACAAACTTGGCCTATAAGCAATAATATTAAACCACAAAAAGAAGACATCATAAAGATAGACAGTTATGAATAATATTAATCAAAAAATAATCATCCTGATACTCAGTTTATTTCTTCTAAACTGCGGTTCTCCTCTGCCTGTATATACCTCTGTGCAAAAAGGAATTCTCGCAAATAATCAAGAAGGTAATAAGTCATTTTATTACGGCGACTATGATGATGCTTTAAGTCATTTTAATGAAGCCCTTAAACTTGCCCTATCAGTAGAAAACTTTAACAGCATCGCCATCTCCCAGATAAATATCGCCATGGTATACCGCAAAATGGGCGAGAAAACAAAGGCATCTCAATGTATTGATACAATTATATCTTCAACTAATAATACCTACAGCAAGTCTAACATCTATTCAGCAGAACTCCTTAAAATCATGCTCTTAATGGATGATAACGACTACTTAAACGCCACTTCACTATCTTATAAAGCCCTCTCGCATTGTAATGAAATTAAATGTAACAGCTCTGGAACTATATATAATATCCTTACAAGAATCTCATTATTCAATAAAGATGGACAATCTGCACTATCTAATGCAGCCATTGCACTAAAATCAAATATGAAAAACGAAGAAAAAAACGAAACTGCTAATTCCTATCGTCTGCAAGGTGATGCCTATATGCTTAACAACGATTTTATCAAGGCAATAGAGTCCTATAAACAAGCATTAACTATTGATAAAACACTCGATATTACAGAAAAAATATTCAACGATTTAATGGGCATTGGAAACGGATTCTATAATCAAGGCAAACATTCTGACGCTCTGCAATTCTTTGAAAGGGCTCACACAGTCAGCATCAATAGCAATGTAACCAAAGAAATAGAGGATTCTAATTCAATGATAGAAAAATGTAAGGCTTCCCTTTAAGGGCTCTGCCCTTAAAAATCCCGCAAGGGAACTCGTTCCCTTGACCCATTAACTTTTGTTTGATTGCTTAATAAAAAACTTATTATCATAAATAACCTAAAATTATGGGTTCAAAGGGTTATGACCCTTTGCGGGAGTTTGAGGGCAGAGCCCTCAAAACAAACAAATGACTGAAATTATTCTTTTAATAAAGGAATCACTGAAGGCGTTTTATCGTAACAACAATTTCAAGACATCTGCAGCTCTTGCGTATTATGGGCTTTTTGCTATGATACCTATGTTTCTTTTATCCATATATCTGCTTGGTAATTATATTATATCCTCGCAATCAGCAGCTAAAGAACTTGAGCATCTTAGTTTTCTGATGATACCTCAATTTAACAAGGTGATTTTTAATGAAGTCTCTGTACTATCGCAGTACAAAAATATTTGGGAATGGGTTAGTCTTGGTGTATTGTTATGGGCGATAACGCCGCTTGTTAGCGCCTTACGTGAATCATTTGCTGCTATCTTTAATGTTAAAAAAGGCACAGCGTATTTAAAGGATAAACTATTAGATGTAATTATTGTAACAGCAATACTTGCGCTTTTTATAATATTGGTTATAAGTGAGATATTATATTCAAAGATAATCGTTTTATTATTTAAATATATACCGTTTCTTTTATATATCAGTAATATTATTATGCCATTGATATTAATCTCACTATTTATGAGCGTATTTTATTTTATCTTTGCGCCAATAAAAGTGCGTTATAGGCATCTTTTAATCGGTTCAACCATTACATCATTAATTATGACATTGATTAGACCGTCTTTTACATTATTTCTTACTTATAATACAGGATTCGGTTTCACATTTGGCTCATTAAAGGCAATATTTGTTATCTTAATATGGGTATATTGTTCCTTTAGCGTGATATTATTCGGAGCTGAAATAATCAATTGTCTAAGTAAAAAAGATACATTAATCTTAAAAGACCTCTTTAAAAATCAAACATTAAAGTTGAAACTTTTAGATCGTTTTGTAGAGACGTTTAATGAAGGAGACATAATATTTAAAGATGGCACTGTTCAAAATAAAATGTATTATATGCTGTCAGGAGAAGCTCTGATACAAAAAGGTGAAAAAAACTTAAAAACTATTAATTCAGGGGAATATTTTGGAGAAATCTCCATGCTGCTAGATACCCCCCGCACAGCTACTGTAATAGTTACAAAAAATGACACCCAAGTCATCGCTATCCCGAAAAAGAATTTTATAGAGATCCTATCCCAAGACTCTGATATTGTATTAAAATTTCTAAAAGATATGGCAGGCAGAATAAAATATATGGATGAAAATTATTAGGAAGATTTTTCATGGTTGGAAATAAATTCCCCCTTAAAAGGGCGCTGCCCCTTTAAAATCCCCGCAAGGGGACTCGTCCCCTTGACCCATTAATTTTTGCTTATCTGATTATATAAAAGACTGTTTTTATTAAGGGTTCAAAGGGTTATGACCCTTTGCGGGAGCCATCCCTAAAGAGAGCCCTTGGGCAGAGCCCTCAAAATAATAAATATTTCTTGAATATTGTGGCATCAGATTTGCTATAATATAGTTATCGTGTTAATTATCAATGCCATTTGCAAAGGGTTTAAGACTGCGCTTAAACCCTTTGCCCGGACTACTCAATAATTGAGCATTCCAGACAAAGGGATTAATTTATTTATCTTGAGGGTTTCACCCTCAAACTCCCAAAAGGGGACTTGTCCCCTTTACCCCATAATTTTAGGTTATTTCTAATAACAAGTTTTTCATTAAACGAATAAACAATAGTTAATGGGTTCAAAGGGACGAGTCCCTTTGCGGGATTTTTAAGGGCAGAGCCCTTAAAGAAAACTATCAGTGTTTAAAGACTCTCTGACCTGTAAATACCATTGTTACTTTTGGGTCAGCCTCGTTACAAACGGTAATGGATTCAAAATCACGTTCTGATCCGCCTGCCTGTACAATTGCGCTTATTCCTTGTTCAATACCTACATCAACTCCATCTCTAAATGGGAAGAAGGCATCTGAAATCATTACAGATCCTATTAATCCGCCCTTACTTTCTCTTGTATCTAATGCTATTTCTTCTAACAGATTTACATCTCTTTTGCCTTGCGTAACCTCTAGATTAAAAACAGCATAAGGTATCCCGTGCTTTTTAAAACACAGCGCATCTGCAAATTTATTATATGCCTTACTTACTGCAATCTCTGCTACCCCTACCCTGTCTTGTTCTCCAGTGCCTATGCCTACTGTTACGCAGTCCTTTACATAAATTACTGAATTTGACGTTATACCCATCTCAACGCTCCAGCCAAAGAGCATATCTTCGTATTCTTTATCTGTAGGTAATCGGTCAATCTTATATTCCTTACCCTTATAAATGGTTTGAGCTATACGCAAATCTTCCTTTGACCTAACAGCGCTGCTCTGCGATTGTTGAAGTATTAATCCTCCGTCAATCAGTGACTTAAATTCAACATATTTGATATTTCTATAAGATGAAAGATCATTTAATTTATCAAGCCGTATGATTCTCAGATTTTTTCTCTTTGATATAATCTCAAATGCACCCTCTTCATAATCAGGAGCTGCAACAACCTCAAGATAATTTAGAGCAATCATCTCAGCAGTGACTTTATCTATTGGACGATTAACTGTAAGACAACCGCCAAATGCGGCAATTCTATCTGCCATATTTGCCTTAGAATAGGCATCTGATATGTTTAAACCGTAGGCAGCGCCGCAGGGATTATTATGCTTTAATATCACTGCTGCGGGTTTGTCTGTAAGGTATTTTAGGATATTTAACCCATTATCAAGGTCTGTAAGATTTGTCTTGCCTGGATGTTTTCCTGCCTGAAGCATATCAGACTCAGTGATACTGCTTATCAAACCATTTCCAGGATTGATATATGTACAACCAGCAAGTGTCAGATTACCGCTTACAAGCTGATAAAGGGCAGCCTGTTGATCAGGGTTATCTCCATAACGCAGACCTTTTTCTATTAATTCTCCAGTTTTATCATCAGCAATCTTCCATAAACGTTTTTTATAAATCAGACGTTGATCTCCAAAACTGATAGTGACCTCATTTGGGAAATCATCATCCATAATCGTTTTATACATCTTCTTTAAATCAGACATTTATTTTAATACCCCCTGTATTTAATCAGCCTTCAATTTTATAACCGATACCTTGAATTGTTGTGACATATCTTGGAGTTGAGGCGTCAATTTCAATCTTTTGACGGATATGCTGAATATGTACATCAATTACCCTGCTCCATTTATATAGATGCGAACTTGACCAGACCTTTTGAATTATCTCTTTTCTTGAGATTACCTGTCCTTTATGATATGCAAGATAAAATAGCAGGTCAAACTCCTTTGGTGTCAACTCTACTTCTACGCCTCTAACCTTTACCGTTCTATGTTTATTGTCAATTACAAGTTCGCCAATTACGATATTTTCAGTAGTGACACTCTTTATTCTTCTAAGACAAGCCTTCATTCTTGCCATTAGTTCAATTGTTTCAAAGGGTTTAACGATATAATCATCCGCCCCGCATTCAAGACCCATTACTCTATCAGAAAGCGTATCACGAGCTGTGAGCATTATTATTGGCATGCTGGCTCCATCTTTACGCAGATCCTGACATAATTTTACGCCATTACCGTCAGGCAGCGTTACATCCAAGATCATTAAATCATAACTATTATTTAATAACTGCTCATTAGCCTCGCTTATTGTCTTTACAGTGGTAACTCTAAAACCGTTTATCTCCAGATTAGCCTTTAATACCATTAAAATATCAATATCATCATCTACTATTAGTATGTTATTCATAATGTCTTTCCAGGTTTGGATGTGTAACCTCCAACACAATTGGTATAGTGAAATAAAATATACTGCCTCCAGTTTCCCCTAATCTTACGCCGATTGTTCCTTTAAATGTATCTATAATACCTTGACAAATTGCTAGCCCCAGCCCACTTCCATGATGTCCGCCTTTTTTATAGTATTTCTTAAATATATTTTTCAAATCTTCTCTTTTTATCCCTGGCCCTTGATCAGCTATCTCTGTGATAACATATCCATCTTTTATAAAGGAATCTATTTTTATTATTCCATTAACAGGTGAAAAATTTACAGCATTATTTAATAAATTTACTAAAACCTGTCTAATTCTATCCTCATCAACGACTACATTTAAAGATTCTTTTATATTTACATCAACCTGTATTAATTTTTTATTGAAAATAACCATTAACCCTGCAACAACATCGTCAATGACATATTTAAGGTCTATTTGAGTCTCGACCATCTCATACATTCCCATTTCAATTCTTTCAAGATCTATTGTATCATTGACTATTCTGCTTAAACGATTGGCATTATTTTTTATTATAACAAAAAAATCTATAATATCATCCATTGCCCTTTCAGAATTACTAGAGTCAGTGATTTTTTTTAGGATATAATCCATAGCCCCAATTATTGAAGTAAGCGGAGTTCTCATCTCATGCGATATTGAGGCAATAAAATCAGATTTATTAATATTTAATTCCTTTAATTTAGCATTTACTTCCTGAAGTTCACTATTTGAATGCTGCAAATTTAATGTAGCTTCTTTTACCTTTTGATCAAGCTGATTATGATATAACTGAAGTTCATAGACCATATCTGAAAACGCCTTGCTCATATCCTGAATCTCATCGCCTGAACTTATTACTTCTACAGTTGAAGACTTATTGTGAGCAAAATCCTTAATTGAATTGGTAAGGGTTTTTAAAGGTTTTATTACAAGCTGTGTCATTGTTAAAGAAAAAGATAGAATTATTATAATAGTAATAATAATTGCAGATATAATTGTAATCCTCTTATTTTCATCAATCTGATTATAAATCTCCTCAGCACTCAAGGAAATAGTTATAGCACCTCTAATATCTCCAATCTTATAACCTTGAGAGGCATGACACTTTAGACATCCTTGTTGTACATGAAGGGGGGCAGTATAGATGAAAAATCTATTTCCATTTATTTTTTTAATAGTTTGAAGTTCCGTTAAATCCTTTTCAGTTTCAAACCTATTGAGCGCATAGCGTTCAAAATCATCTGGGACGTTTGCTGGATTTATTGGTTTTAGCGATGTGATATGATACCAAAAAGTCCCTTCCTGCTTAGAATATTCTGAGATTTCACGAGTGATTCGGGCTGGATTTTCTAAGACATATTGCTGCCCGTTAATATCAGTTATTGTACTATTTGGAATGAATTGATTTGGCAGTACACCTTTACGTAATTTTACATATATACCGCCCTGATCCGCAAGCCAGCGTCTTGTGAGTTTGATATGTTGAAAGAGAATCCTTGCCTGAGACTGCAATTGTGAAAACAATAAATCCTCATATCTCTTACTTATTGTATAAAACACTACAGATAATGATACTGCAAGCAGTATTGTTATAGTGACTATAATTTTAAAACCAAGAGTTGGCCTTATGTTTTTGAATATCTTTATCATAATAGCATCAAATCCAAGGTCATCATAGCAATTGACCATAATACATCTACAGGCAGATGACGCTCACATGTTGAATCAAAGAGAAGACTTGCCTTTGCTTGAAATTCTTCGTCTCCACGCCAGAGAATAATTTCCACAGGTGTTAATGGAAAAGGAAATAACCTTACTGATACATCGCCATAACTAGTTTTATCAGCATTTAAGGTCATAGCCTTATCAATAAAGCCATTTAAGTCATCATTATAACGATTAATAAGATCATTTAAAGGAAGTATGTGAGTGCCTTGAACAAATAACTGTCCTCCGCTTATATCTTCAGGCTTAATAAGTCTGCCTGAAAGGGGGATATTCTTTGCGCTAAAGAGATACCATAATACTGAAAACATGTAATACATTGATAAATTATTAAGGAGATGCTGACCATATATACTTGAGATAACCTTGTCTTTTAACGATATGTTGAACTCAAATCCAAATGATTCAATCTTATAGCAATGATTTATAGAATCAAATTGAACATTGGCGCTCTTACAAACTGAGGCAGGATCAGCGCTTATCAACCTTTCCCATGCCAATGATTCGCCTGAAGTCATAAATGTCCTCCTTTTTGACTAATTATACAATATAAATATTTTCATAAGCAATCAACTCTATTATCACTTTTAATTATTTGACATTACCCATCAATTATAAATAAAATTCACTATGACAGAGAGATTCTCCATTCAAAAGGATAATAAACTTGCAGTATTTGCAGTAACAGAGGCAGGGGCAAGGATTGGCGCAAGGCTATGCTCTGTAATAAATGCGGAACTTCATTTGATAAATAGACTAATCCCGCCAACAGATCATTTCTCTAAGATTAATTATTTTGAAAGATTATCTATACATATAAGAAATAATTTTCATAGATATAACGGGCTGATATTTATAATGTCTTTAGGAATTGTAAATCGAGTGATTGCGCCCATGATTACAAATAAATATAACGACCCAGCAGTTGTGTCAATAGATGAGGCAGGACGATATGCTATCAGCGTTCTATCCGGACATGAAGGAGGGGCAAATCACCTTGCCTGCATTATAAGCTCCATTATAGGGTGTGAACCTGTTATCACCACAATGACAGAGACAACCAAGAACTATGTCTGCGGTATTGGCTGCAAAAAAAATACCCAATCTAAAGAAATAGAATCTGCATTAATTGAGGCATGTGAAAAGACTGACATTGATATAAGTGAAATACGATTAATAACGAGCGCATGGATTAAGCAAAGAGAAACTGGGCTGCTTGAATGCGCCTCAAATCTTGGGATAAATATTCGATTTATTCCTAAGGAACTTATAGATTCTTTTTATTCAAATGAGACAAATATAAGCAGATCTGATCTTGTGTTTAGGCATACTGGAGTATACGGGGTATGTGAACCATGTGCATTAATAGCCTCTTATAGAGGGGAATTAATCCTTAATAAGACATCCTTTTCAGGAATCACTATAGCTATTGCAAAAGAGAATACACCTATTAGATAAATCAATTAAGGGGCTTCTTTTTGCTTATTGGTTTCTCTATCATATTATTCTCAAAAAAAATATTATCTCCCATCGTTAGAACGTCTTTAAGTAGAAAAAACCTAACAAAATATATCTTCTGTCTTTTCAAAATCTCAAAAAGTTTTTTATACCCCTCTTCTTCAAATATACATCCATTAACGATTTCATCTAATATTATGAAGATAATAGGAATGTTTGAGCCTACTCTAAAACGATAAACTAAAACCTGACCGATAGCTTCTTCATATCCCCATGTCTTATCACTTTTATGTCCATTTATTTTTTTATAATTTAATTTAATCTCAATTATAAAATAATTTCATCAGATTATCTTTATTCTCATCATAAAAATTGTTAATAAATGTCTCAATATCACCTAAATTGCTTGACACAATTATCCTCTACCTTTTATTTCATCTCTGATTCTTAAAATAACAGGCTTAAGATGTGGTATATCTTTTATTACTACTTTCCATGTTAGTTTTAAGTCAATCCCAAAATACCCATGGATGAGAACATCTCTCATACCAGCAATTTGTGCCCATTGGATTTCAGAATTACTCTCTTTCAATTCCTTAGGAATCCCTTTGACTGCCTCGCCAATGATCTCAATACGTCGAATTACAGAATCTTGTAATTGAACATCCTTTATAAAATCTCCTTCAGTTTTATTCTCAGTATATTTTTCAATCAACTCAATACATTCAAGCATATGCTGTAATAATATTAGCGGGTTTTTCTTCATAGAATTATATCCTGCTCATTTAAGATACTTTCTCTAAGAGGTGGATAAATGGAGTCAAAGGTAAGCACGTCTACTTTCATATCCAGAACCTCTTGCAACTCCAATTTTAACCCAACAAGGTCTAATAAACTCTTTTGCCCGCTTAATTCAACAAGCAAATCTATATCACTACCCTCAACCTGCTCACCTCTTGCAAAAGAGCCAAAAAGAGATGCCCGTTGTACATTGTGTCTTTCTAAGACCTTTAGAATTAAGTTCTTTATTATATTATTATCCATCTTATTTTGATTTTAAAATATTAAATGATAAAGGAAAAAATCAGATGTGCGTATATAATGTCAATATATAAATATTAAATTGGTACGCCTGCGGGGATTCGAACCCCAGACCTACTGCTTAGAAGGCAGTTGCTCTATCCTACTGAGCTACAGGCGCATTTTTAATCCTTTTAATTATATATAAATATACTTATTATTTCAACACAAATTCTCTAATGCTGTAGTTACCCTGTTTCTGCCATGTTCCTTTGATTGATAAAGCGCTGTATCTGCTGATTCAATTAAATTTTTATAATTATACTCGTCTGTCGGAATAACGGTTGCTACCCCTAAACTAATAGTAACAACATCTGAAGCATCTGAGCTTTTATGAGAGATCCCCATTGATTCAACCTTCATACGGTAAAATTCCGCCAATCTCTCAGCCTGATAAGACGGTGTATTGGCAAGAACCACTACAAATTCCTCACCTCCATAACGCGCAGCAAGGTCGCCTCCCCGCTTTTCCATTTGTTTTATTACAGAGGCAACTTTTTTCAGACATTGATCTCCCCCAATATGTCCATAAGTATCATTATATCTTTTAAAAAAATCTATATCCATTAATATTAATGACAAAGGCTGCTTATTACGCTTGCAAATTCTCCACTCCCTTTCTATAAATTCATCAAAATAACGACGATTAGCAAGTCCAGTTAAACCATCTCTTTGAGATAAAAGCACTAACTGAGAATTAGCCTGCTCAAGCTCCCACATAAGTTTTATATTTTGGTTGATTTCATTTTTTAGACGTAGGACAGATTTAACACGTGACACCAACTCTATCTGACTAAAAGGCTTTTTAACATAATCCGATGCCCCAATATCAAATGCACTCTGAAGGCTCTCATCATCTATTTTCCCTGTTATCATTATTACTGGTATTTCTGAAGTCCGAGGATCTGCCATAATACGTTTTAAAGCTGTAAGCCCATCTATCTTAGGCATTATTATATCCATTAATATTAATTCAATTGGTGAACTCATCGGCTTATTTGAATCAATACCCAAGACTTCAAATGCTGCAGAAACTGAATCAGTCATTATAAGGTCAGCAAACCCGCCTTCAGTTAAAAACTCCTGAATGAATTCACGGATTATAAGTGAATCATCTACTATTAATATGCTCATATTATATTTCAAATAAAAAATCCATCTATAAAATTCAAATAAAAAAACTATCACCTATAATAAGCGAACGTAAATAATATTATTTAACGCACACTTTTAAAGAGTGATAGTTTAATTATTTGACAATTAATGCTATCTTTATACGCAGCCAGTAGGTTTTGGAAGACCTGCATATCTACATGCCTGTTTTGCAGGACCATCTGGAAATAACTGATATAGATATTTTGTATTTCCTTTATCTGGACCCATCTTTTTCTTGATCTCTTTAACCAGTATCTTGATCATAGGAGCAATCTGATACTGCTGATAATAATCCCTCAAGAAATCAATTACCTCCCAATGAGCTGGATCAAGGGTGCAGTTGTCAGCATCTGCTAATTGCTTAGCAAGATCCTTTGTCCAATCATCAAGATTCATTAGATAGCCATCTTCGTCTACCTCAATCTGTTTGCCCTGAAATTCTATTGTTGGCATTGCGTTAAATCCTCCTTATAGGATGTTTATAGTTTCGGGAAATTCCCTTAATATATCATTGCTTAGACTTTTTATATTATAGACCAAGCATTATATACTTTTTTCACATTCTCCATGATCCCCATGATCTCCATCTCCATTATCCCCATATTCTCCATATTCTACATTGGCTCCATTGGTCTTAAGCCTTACAAATACTAAATCGCTGCCGTAATTATGATTACCTCTATTTTGAAGCGAATGCCTATTAGGATTGTAATTTAGATATACCTCCTCATAGTCAACATCTGACTCAAGTGACATCGCTTTATCCCAATCCTCTCTGCAAGCAAAAGACAGGGCATCTAAAAATGCCTCTCCCATATTCTTTCCTGAGGCATCAAAGCAGTATACTGCACCGCAATTACAGCTTCCTCCTGTAAAATATCCAAGCCTCGTAGAAATCTCCACAGGCGGTACAAATTCCTGTTTACAAAAAGGACACCTCGGCGCTGTTAATACGCTTTTATCCTCTCTAACATGATTTCCATATTTGCCCATAATTTTATAATTCTCTATTATATACATAATTACTGCCTAAGTCAATTAAAAGTATCACTCAATTAACTTTTCAATATATTTACATTATTCTTACTTAAAAAACTACTTCTGCAGCATCTATAACCTTATGAAAGGTCATCCCAGTTCCATGATGATAATCAATCTCAACCTTATCGCCATCTACTATTGCCCTCTCAAGCAGTTTTGTTGCAAGCAGATTTAATATATCTGTTTGAATTACGCGTTTAAGAGGTCTCGCTCCATATATCGGATCATATCCCTTTATTGCAAGAGCTTCTTTAGCCTCTTTGGAAAGGGTTATATCTATTTGTTTTGACCTCAAAAATCCCTTCATACGTTCAATCTGTATATCTACTATCTTTGTTATTACCTCTCTTGATAAAGGATTAAATATTATTATCTCATCAAGCCTGTTTATAAATTCAGGCTTAAATGAATCCTTTACATCATCCATTATCTTGTTTCTCAACTCATAATCTATTCCTTCATTAATAATATCTTCAATTACCTTAACGTCTTGCTGGGTTTGGGGACGCTGCTCCCAACAATCTTCTGTTTGCTTCTCTCTCTTTTCCAGCAGTTCCTGAATATGCGTGCTTCCAAGGTTTGAGGTCATGATTATCACCGCATTACTAAAATCTACAGTCCTGCCATGTCCATCCGTGAGCCTGCCGTCATCTAAAATCTGTAATAAAACATTTGCTATCTCTGGATGAGCCTTCTCTATCTCATCAAGCAAGATTACACAATATGGCCTTCTCCTCACCAACTCTGTAAGCTGCCCGCCTTCATCATACCCCACATAACCCGGAGGCGCGCCTATCAGCCTTGCAACTGTATGTCTCTCCTGATACTCTGACATATCTATCCTATACATTGAACTCTCATCATCAAAGAGAAACTCTGCCAGCGCCTTTGCAAGCTCTGTCTTTCCAACACCTGTTGGTCCAAGAAATAAAAATGAACCTATTGGACGATTAGGCTCCTGAATACCAGCGCGTGATCGCCTCACTGCATTTGAGACTGCGGTAATGGCATCTTTTTGTCCAACTACCCTATCCGATAACCTTTGCTCCATTTGTAATAATTTATTTACCTCTGCCTCAAGCATTTTGTTTACAGGTATCCCAGTCCATTTTGAAACTACCTCTGCAATATCTTCGTCAGTTACCTCTTCCTTTAACATCCTCTGGCTTGACTGTCTCTGAGATAAGAGCAGTCCCTCAGAATCAAGCGATTTATTTAACTCAAGCAAGGTTCCATATCTTAGCTCAGCAGCCCTTTGAAGATCACCCTGACGCTCAGCCTTTTCTGCATCTATCTTTGTAGTCTCTATCTTCTGTTTAAGAGTTCCTATCCTTGTTATAATGTCCTTTTCAGATAACCACTGCCCGCGCAGTATCAAACCCTTTTCCTTTAATTCAGACAACTCCTTATTTAGCTTATCAAGCTGTACCTTACTCTCAGGAGAATCCTCCTTTAATATCGCCTGTCTCTCTATCTCAAGGCGCATGGTCTTTCTCTCTATTTCATCAAGCTCTACAGGCATACTGTCTATCTCCATCCTCAGTTTAGAGGCAGCCTCATCTACAAGGTCTATTGCCTTATCTGGCAAAAACCGCTCAGTAATATATCTATTTGAGAGCACCACTGCTGATATTAAAGCAGTATCCTTTATCTTTACACCATGATGTACCTCATATTTTTCCTTTAGACCGCGAAGTATTGAAATTGCGTCCTCAACACTCGGCTCGCCAATATATACTTGGGCAAACCTTCTCTCAAGTGCCTGATCTTTTTCTATATATTTCTTGTATTCATTTAATGTAGTTGCCCCAACACATCTCAACTCTCCTCGTGCAAGGGCTGGCTTTAACATATTTGAGGCATCCATTGCACCTTCAGCAGCTCCTGCTCCAACAAGCGTATGAAGCTCATCTATAAATAATATCACTCTTCCTTGAGCGTCTTCGATCTCCTTTAAAACCGCCTTTAATCTATCCTCAAATTCGCCTCTATATTTAGCTCCTGCTATCAACATTCCGAGGTCTAATGCCATGACCCTTTTTTCTTTCAAGGACTCTGGGACATCGCCTGCTATAATCCTCTGGGCAAGTCCTTCTGCAATCGCTGTCTTTCCAACGCCCGGTTCTCCGATTAATACTGGATTATTCTTTGTACGCCTAGCAAGTACCTGTATCACCCTTCTAATCTCTTCATCCCTTCCAATTACAGGGTCAAGCCTGCCCCTTCTTGCAAAATCCGTAAGATCTCTGCAATATTTATTTAATGCCTGATACTTATCCTCTGGATTTTCATCCGTAACACAATGCCCGCCTCTTAATTCCATAAGGGCAAGCAGCACCTTATCTTTATCAATATTATGCCTGCCTAATAACTTAGCAGCTGACCCGCCCTTTATTGTCAAACCTAATATAAGATGCTCTACGCTTATATATTCATCTCCTAATGCCTTTGCTTGATTAAAAGCCTCTTCCATTACATCCTTTAAAGCTGCTGAGATGTATGTCTGCCCAAGCGGAGACGAACCAGATACGCTTGGAAATTTGTTAATCATTCCAGTTAATTCCTTCTGCAGTTCTTGCTGAGAAACGCCAAGTTTACTAAATAACTGTAACGCAAATCCCTCTTTATCATCTATCAACGCAAGCATAAGATGTTCTGGGCTAAGTTCCTGATTTCCTTTTTTATCTGCAATATTTTGCGCATTAGAAAGAGCCTCTTTACTTTTTATGGTAAGTTTATCAATTTTCATATCTCCTCCTTCTCTAAGATCATCGCTAACTTTTCTCTAAATTTCAATTTTATATCTTCATCTTTAAGAAATGTCATCATCTCATCCATCTCCTGACGAACAAGCCCAAGTCTTTTTCGAAGACGCAGCACTATCTCTACTCCTGCCCTATTAACCCCTAAGTCCCTTGTCAATTCAATAATAAAATTTAATTGTTCTATATCCTCATCCGAATACAACCTCTGCTTATTCTGCCTTACAGGGCAGATAAATCCCTCCCTTTCATACAACCTAAGGGTTTGAGGATGTACGCCAAGTATCTCAGCCACCACCCCTATCATATAAACAGGTTTTGTCTTGTCTTTATTTATCATTATTCATGCCTCTACGCGGGTCTTCCTTATAGAATGAACATAGACCTTCGATATTCTTCTTCTCTATTTCAGTCAAATTCTCTGGCACTACAATATTAATATTTACAAAAAGCCCGCCGGGTTCGCCATTTTTTGAAGGCATACCCTTGCCCTTTAACTTAAATACCCTGCCGCTTTGAGTGTTTGGAGGCAATGTCATCTTAGACTTCCCTTCCATAGTCGGAATATCAATCTTTGCCCCTAAACATGCCTCTACAAATGTTACAGGCAGATCAATATACAGATCATCTCCCTTACGTTTAAATAATCTATGTGGCGCTACCTCAATATCTATAATCAAATCCCCATTGCTGCCAGACCCATGGCCTGCAGCGCCCTTACCGCTGACCTTAATCTTTGAACCCGTATCTACTCCAGCAGGAATCTTAACCTTAACGCTTTCAGAGACTTTTACCGTTCCCTGTCCGTGACACTTTAAACATGCCTTTACCATCTGCTTACCAGTACCGCCGCATGTACTACAACCGCCGCCCATCACAAAAAGCCCGCGTGAGACATTTGCCCTTCCAGTTCCGTGACACATATCACAAGTTTTAAATGATGATGCACCGCTTCCATTACAAGCCGAACAAGACATGGCTCTATAATAATCTATTGTCTTTGAAGCCCCTGCATATGCCTCTTCTAAAGTCAAAGTAAGGGTTGTTGATAGATCAGATCCCTTTAATGCAGCCTTATTCTGACCAAAATCTGCCCCTCCTCCAAATATATCTGAAAAAATATCTCCAAATCCTCCACCGCCGCCGCCAAAATTAAATGTCTGTGAAAATCCCTGACCGCCGCTGCCGCCATTAAATCCTTGCCCCTGCCCGCCAGACCCAAATGGAGAACTGCCAAACCTATCATATTCTGCCCTCTTTTTTTCATCGCCAAGGACATCATAAGCCTCGCTTAAATCCTTGAACTTCTTCTCAGATGCCTTGTTTCCATTATTTAGATCTGGATGATGTTTCCTTGCCAATTTACGAAATGCCTTCTTAATCTCTGCCTGATCAGCATCCTTTTTTACGCCCAACACATTATAGTAATCCTTAGTAGTCGTTGACATTGCCTCACTCCTATTTAGTATTTGTTTAGCATAACACTTTATACAACTCATGTCAAGTATTTTTATGCGAACAGGTTAAAGGAAAATGTGAGTGTACTAAGAAATTTTTGAATTACTATAGCTATTGACTTATCTAATCATATTAGTTATTATAGTTCCATCAACTAAGATAGAGACAATACAAATGCTTAAAATGATATCTGCTATGGAAGCCCGAAAAACCTTAGGACAAATTATGAACGAGGTTTCTATTAGAAACGATGAATATATTATTGAGCGTGCAGGCTATCCTTTAGTTGCTGTTATTTCAGTTGCAGAATATGAACGTCTTAAAAATGATAGAGAGAAAACAAGAGACATATCGCTTGAAAAAATTGAATCAGCGATCGAAAAGACAATAATAAATGTGAAAAATCAGGAATTAAAAAAACTGTAATAATGGATATAGTCGAAGTTGTTTTGGACTCCAATCAATTTCTTAGCGCTTTTATAACTCCAAAAGGCAATCCCTCAATAATTCTAAATTTAACACGAAAAAGAAAATCAAATAGGCAATCTCATAACCTATTTTAATAGAGATAACAAGGGTACTTTTAATCCTCAAATAATAAAATTACATAAACTTAAAAATGAACTAATAAATCATAATATATGATAATATAAGAGTTGAGGTGAATTAAATATGCAATTTGTTGACTATGTAACAATTATTGCCAGTTCAGGGCATGGAGGCAGGGGATGCCTTAGCTTTAGACGCGAGAAATATATTCCTTTCGGAGGCCCTAACGGCGGTGACGGAGGTAAGGGCGGTGATGTTGTTTTTATAGTTGATAAGCAGTTAAACACACTTTTAGACTATAAATATAACAGAATTTACAATGCAAGAAACGGCGGTCATGGCATGGGCAAGGACTGTCACGGCCAAAACGGCGAGGATATAAAAATATCCGTGCCTGCTGGTACTATTATCAAAAATAAGGATACAGGCGAGGTTTTAGCTGACCTAACCTCTGAATTCGACACATATATTGCAGCTAGAGGCGGAAGGGGCGGAAAAGGCAATGCCCATTTTAAGTCATCCACTCATCGGACTCCAAGGTTTTGTCAGCCCGGCGAACCAGGTGTTGAGGTTAATCTCATACTTGAGCTAAAACTCATGGCTGATGTTGGTCTTATCGGGCTTCCGAATGCAGGCAAATCTACATTGATAGCAACTATATCTGAGGCAAGGCCAAAGATAGCTGATTATCCTTTTACTACACTTGTCCCAAACCTTGGGGTTGTTAAATCCCCTGATTATACATCTTTTGTTATTGCAGATATTCCAGGGATCATCAAAGATGCACATCTTGGGGCAGGACTTGGAGTGAGATTTCTTAGACACGCAGAGCGCACTAAGATGCTGCTTCATCTTATAGATGTTTCAGATATGTCTGATATAGATCCCATAACTTCATTTGAAACTGTCTGCAAGGAACTGGATGATTACAGTTCTGAACTATCAAAAAAAGAATTAGCCATTGTTGCAACTAAGATTGATGCTGCAAGTAATCAAGAAAATCTGATTATCCTTAAAGAATTTGCGCTGTCAAGGGATATTCCCTTCTTTCAGATCTCATCTGCTGCTCATATTGGAATAATGGAATTGTTAATTTATCTTGCTAAGCGGGTCAAAGAGATCAAGCAAACGCAATTATCCAGTCTCTCTGTCGAGGATTCGCTTGAGAAGGTGAATTCTTAGAGTAAGATTTATGTTTTGATGTACCGTGACCTTCTCGCGAGCCTTCTCTAAATTCGTAAGCGCGATTTTATGATTATAAAGATGAGCGTCTTCTGTAAACACCTTTAAAGCCTCTTCATAGGCTGAAACTGCTTGTATCATTTTATCGTCTGTGTCAATTGCTGGAACGCTCCTATAGGCATTGCCTATATTATTTTGAACCATTGCATATTCAATTGGTCTTTGATGATCTATTGATAAGATTTCTAATGCCTCTTCATAAACCTCTATTCCCTTTTCAACCGAAAGAGTTGAATAAGATGCCCCAATATTATTTAACACAACTGCATACTTATAAGGATATTCCTCTGGAGTAAATACATCAAGGGCATCCTCAAAGGCATCAATTGCCTTAATTATATTTTCCTCTGGCTCAACTATATCACTAAGCATTTTATAAGCAGTTCCGAGATTATTTTTAATATTTGCATATTCTATAGGCGAGGTTTCAATGTCTGCTAATTTAAGTGCAGCTTCATAATTTGTAATTGCTATGTTGAGATTATTCTCTGTTTCAGTTGCCATTGCAAGGGCTTTATAGGCATTGCCAAGATTACTTAGAGTTGCTGCATATTCTTTGGGATAGGCAGACTCTGTCTTGATCTCCATAACCTCTTGATATGCAGTAATTGCATTAACAATGTTTTCTTCTGTATCAACAATTTCAAAAAGCAGCCTATAGGCATTGCCAAGATTATTTGAGATGGAGGCATACTCAAGAGGGAATTTATCCTTATTAAATATCCACCTTGCCTTATCAAAGGCATCAATAGCCTTATTAATATTATCACGCCTGCTGCAGATTTGCGCAAGTTTTAGATAACAAACACCCTTTTGGAACTTTGCCTCTCCAAATATCAAAGGATCTTTGTCTGATGTAATCTTAGAAAATATATCAATACATTTATCAAGGGCATCATTAATACTCTCAGGATCATCTTGTTCAATCAAATCTCTTATACTAATAAGGGCATCAATTGCGGATTGTTTTTTGGTAATAATACTCCATGTTCGATAAACTATAAATGCTATTACACCTAATACAATAATAATAAAAGCAATCTTAATCACATTCTCTCCAATCTTATAAATAATCACAACTATTTGTTTGAATATATATCGTCATATTTTCAAAAAACATTAGCAATAAATAAAAAAATTAGACAAATGTTAAAAAAATGATTATTATCCTTTATATTACCATAGTTTAGTAACTGTTATATTTTTTTTGCAAAAAATCTCCGAAATCTACTTTACTTGAATAACCAGATTGAAAGCGCCTATAATCAGTTACCAACTCTTTAAATATGCCTTCTTTTGTAATCATTGGATATGACTTTTGATTAAAATCTAGATTTACTATATATTTGTTTCCAACTTCTTTTGATTTTTGTAAGAGATTTGATGACAATTTTGGCAGTCCATCTTCACTTAAAACATAGTGTGTCTGCCACTTTGGGAGGGCAGGTATTTGAAAATTATTCATTTTTGATAATACATCAGTTCCTATATTTGAAGCTGCTGCCTTGTTTATTACAAACTCACCCTTTCCTGCAATCCCTTTTTCTTGAGTGACTAGCCCGCCTGCTGCATGGGTTTCTGCTCCAAGGTCACTTGAGAGTTTGTCTTTTATTATAGTATTTAAGATATAATCCCAATTACTTGACTCTAAAACTTTTTCAATAAATTTATCTGGTAAATTATCAGTTTGGACTGACTGCGCGCTTTGTGGATTTATACCTTTATCTTCAGGCTTTGTCTGCTGATTAGGGACAAGAGATTCACCAGTAGTTGCGTCTACATTGTTCACCTTTGACTCTGAATCTTTCTCTGAAGACTGCGCATCTGAGCTTTTCTCTTCTGCATCAACAGCAGTCGCTTTAACTCCTAATACATGTAAACCCTTTTTAAGGGACTCCATTTGAGCATGTATTTTTTCTAAATCTAATTCCAATTGAATTTTATTCGCCTTGCCAGTCAATTTATCGATATCAACTTGTATAGATTTAATCTTTTCTGCAATTGTATCAAGATTTTTTTGATGCTCATTAATTTTAGATTTATTGACTTGTGAGCTTTGTTCAGTGAGCATATCCGCCATTTTTCCAAGCTGGGAATTGGCTTGATCTTTATTTTGTATATTTAAGTTTGGAAGGGCAGCAACTAATTCTTCAATCATTTTTTGCGACTTTGTGACGTCTTCCTGAGTCTTAGCATTTGCGCTTGCGTTTAATGCTGCGGTCATTTTATGGTCAAAATTTTGTTCCGTTATGCCAGATCCAGCCTTTGCTCCACTAGTTGGCTCTAATGATTGATGTATCTTTTGGTTCCACTCAACAACGCTTTTTTGGTGATCATTTATATCTTTTATAGCGTTTACGCCAGCTTCTTTTAGTTTCTCATAGTCGCTTATTTGCGATTCAAGCCCCTTAATAGTTATATCATTTAACTGCCTTTGTTTTTCTGTTTCCTGAGACTTTAAAGTAGAGTATTGTTTATTAAGCTCAATTATCTGTTTTTTTTCTATCAATTTCAGCTTTATCTAAACTTTTTGAGGTAATATCATTTTTAGAATCTTCTTTAGCCTTTAAGGCGGCATTTTTTTGATTTTGTGTATGAGTTTCCTCCCATTTTCTGCTTGATTTTAGAGTTTCATCATGCTCATTATCTCCAAAGATGACATCATGCCAAAAATAAGCGGCATTTTTTAATCCTGCCTTAACGTTATAATGCTTATTTTATAGCAAAACATTTAGTCTGCCTAACGCCTCAACGGCATTTTTATCAAATTCAATAACATCTTGTATATATCCGCCGATATCCTCTGCATATTCTTTTATCTTTGGGCCTTTTTGCGCAATATATTCATTTAAACCTTTTAGTCCTTTTTCTAACATATCAAAGACCCCAGAGTCCATAATCTAATACCCCAAATCTGCCCAATCTTTATGTAATTTATCCGTCATTGATTGCCAAGAATTAGACATACGCTCAGTTGTTCCGCCGTATTTCCCCAATGATCAACTCTTCCATATGATATAAAGTCATCTACTGCATACTCCTTTACTTCTTTTAGTACTATATCTACTTCTTTTCTTATCTTTTAAGTCTCGATGCCATTATATAGAACCTTTATTTGTGCATTTAATACGTTTACTAATAATGTATTTGTTAGCTCTCCAAATCTTTCTCTTGCTTCTTTTGCACCATTAATATTATTTATGCCCAAATCAGCATGCAATTCGGTAGCTCTAAATTGATTGCCAGAAGCTGAATAATAGATAAAATTGTTTCGCATTCCTTTAAGTTCATCTTCTCTATTAACATAATCAAACTTAATATGTTTTATACTGCAAAAATAATGAGATTTATCATTATTAAAATATTTATAGTTTGTATCAGTACTTACCCCAGCAAGATTACAGCAATTTTGCGGAGCAAAAGGTGAATATTGCTCATTGTTTTGTTGAGATTTTACAGGCATATTTGGCGCAGGCGTTTCAGCCTGTTTTGGCTTTGAAGGTATTGTTCCAGATTTGATATGGATTGGGTCTGATTTTTGTTGAATCGGCAGCTCGTCATCTGCATAAGCCAATATTGGTAAGCATATTAAGATAATTATTAAAACTTTCTTCACTTTGTTCCTCCTAAGGTTGGATTTTTATATATTTTATCAAATCCAACCTTAGGAATTCTATAGTTTTATTTCGCTATTCCAAGCTCCTTTAATTGTTCAATCGCCTTGATGTTTGTATCTTCATCATCCAAGACTGCTTCACTTAAACCTATACTAAACGCCTTATTAATTGAATATGATACATCATCTATATACTCCTTTCTCTGTTCAGCTAATCCATTTAATGCAGTCATAAAAAACCCAAAACCATATTCCATACACATCACATGACCAGAATTAATCAGTCTGCAAATCCATTTGTCAAACTCTTCGGACACATCCATTTCATCATTATTAATATTGTTTTGTTCATTAGGGCTAAAAAATGTATCATTTACATCTAAAAAAGCCTTTAAAACCTGCTGCAACTCAGATTTACTCAAACTCTTAAACTGCTCATCAGAGATATTTGTCAAATCAAGCATATGAATAAATCCTAATATCTCAACTGTATCACTAACATCTGCGCCCTCTAAATCAAGGACAATCTCTCCCCGCACCAATTGCCTGATATGTTTGGCCTGTAATTCATACAACATAACCTCACCGATTGATAGTTTAATCCTTAATACATTTCTCATTTCTTTCTCCTTTAAAAATATTGGATTGATAATCATCAGTGTAAATCATGTTATAGTGTCAAAAACAGTCAATTTTGATTTTATTATTTATTATCAATAAATGTTAAAATTCATGACCTGACCATAGTTGTCCCTCAAGTTTTGATTTAAGAGCAGTATTTAAACGAGTTTGTTAGGAGAACTTAATAAATAAGACATCTGCACATCCTAAGTATTAAGTTTTATTTTTAATCCAGTAGACTTATTTTAAGAATATAATCACTCTTTTCCGTATAATTTTATATTACATTTAACAATAATGTCTTTCAGTTAACAGCACCGCCAATCACTATAAACACAAGCAAACTAGTCACCTCAGTCATTTCACATATTGCCCCGAGATTATCTCCTGTCAGCCCTCCAAAACTCTTCTTAAATACCCTTACCCAAAATATACATGACATTAATACAATTGGCAAAACTATAAACATCTTTAGTCCCTGATATTTACTTGATGAAAAATAATTCACTCCATAATCAAGTAATACCGCTAAACCCAATATATTAACCGTTATAAATACCGACCAGAACATCTCAATCTTCTTCGTATATGTAAAAAATAACTTACCCAATCCTTCATCTCTTGCTGGATTTCCAAAATATAAGGCAATAACTATAGCCCATCTTCCAAGCACTGGAAATAGCAGTATAGATATATAAAAAAGCCCACCCTGTCCTACCAAACTGCTTACCAAAAATATCTTTAATAGTAATATGAAGATAATGGAAGTAACCCCAAATGGGCCTACAGTACTGTCTTTCATTATCTCAAGTTTTCTTTCAATACTTTTGCTGCATCCAAGGGCATCAAATGTATCTGAAAGTCCATCAATATGAAGCCCCCTGCTTAATATCAATAATATCAAACAAAGTAAAATCCCGCAGACCTCTTTAGAAACAAAGGGGGCAATAATCAATGAACTTATAACAAGTATTAATCCATAAATAAACCCAACTAATGGGAAAAATATACTGCTGCGGCCAATATCTTCTTCCTTAGCCATTGAGGCTTTAAAATACGGCACAGGTATTATCCCTAAAAACTCAAACGCACGTGCCAATTGACTAAAAAATATCCGTATCAACTTACCCTATTCCTTATCAGATACGTGAGCCTCTTCAAATGTCGCCATCTCTCTATATATCTTTAATCCTGCTTCAACCAATGTCATTGCCAGCACGGCCCCAGTTCCCTCTCCAAGTCTTAAATCAAGGTCTAAAATCGGGCGCAATTTCATATACTCAAGCATCGCTATATGGCCAATCTCCTGCGACCTATGACCGGCAAACATATACTGCCCAGCCATTGGATTAATGCTATACGCTATCAACGCCCCTGCTGTTGATATAAACCCATCTATAACCACAGCAATATTACACTCAGCAGCGCCAAGACATAACCCTGCAATTGCCCCAATCTCAGCCCCTCCAACCTTTGAAAGCACATCAATCGGATCCTTTGGATTTGGCTTATTAATAGAAATCACCTGCTCAATTACTGAAATCTTATGTTTATAAACCTTATCATCAATTCCAGTCCCCCTGCCTGTAACCTGCGCTACTGATTTCCCTGTAATCACAGACGCTATAGCAGCCGAAGACGTTGTGTTCCCTATCCCCATATCTCCTGTCCCAAATAGCCTATACCCCTTCTCCTTATATTCATGCGCCAAGGCAATCCCAAGTTCTATTGTTTTTGATGCCTCATCCTTTGTCATTGCAGGCCCTTTTGCCATATTCTTTGTCCCATGCACTACCTTTTTGTTTATCAGCCCAGTAATCTCTGAAAAATCATAATTAACCCCTGCATCAACTACCACTACATCAGCCCCAGCATGTCTCGCTAGCACATTTATTGCCGCCCCGCCCCTTAAAAAATTGAGCACCATCTGCGGCGTTACCTCTGCTGGAAATGCGCTCACCCCCTCAACGCATACGCCATGATCCCCAGCAAATGTAAATACTACCTTTTTCGGAATCGGCGGCATTTCGTTACGATATATCCCAACTAACCTAGCCGCAAACTCCTCTAACATCCCTAAACTTCCTAACGGCTTGGTTAATACGTCTAACCTCGCCTGAGCCTTCTTCATATAATCTTGCGATACTGGCTGAATTTCCATTTTAAACTCCTTTTAAGGTGCTCTGCCCCTTAAAAAACCCCGCAAGGAGTCTAAGACCCCTTGACCCCTTAATTTTAAGAGGTAAACCACTTACGACAAAATATGCCTCATCTGCTATTGATGCTATACCTTGATTCATTTTGCCTGAAAAATCCCTGAAAACTCTCGCTATCTTGTTCTCAGGAACTATCCCCATCCCTACTTCATTTGATACTATATATATTGCCTTCAGATTTTTATTTGACCTGATTTCATTTAGAAATTTAATTAAACGTTCTATCTCATTATTTGTATTATCAATGTCCCTCTCCATTACATTTGACAACCATATTGTCAAACAATCAATCAATATTACATTATATATACCTGCATTATCCTTTAACGCCTTTTCAATGTCCAAGGGCTGTTCTATAGTTACAAAACTATCGCCGCGTTCTTTAATATGAGCATTAATACGCTGTGACATCTCCTCATCTATAGGTATAGCCGTAGCTATAAATGCCCTTTTACCTTTAATTCTCAACGCCTCTGTTAATGCGAATGCGCTTTTTCCACAACGTGTGCCGCCTGATATATAAATAATCTTCATTTTAACTCGTACTTATACTCATATCCCCTTGGGGTAACAATCAAACCATCTATATTTAAAGTCTTAGAATTTCCAACTATAACGATAGTCTGCATATCAACTTCATCATAAGGTATGTTATCAAGGGTTGTGACAATAACCTTTTCATTAATACGAGTTGCTGACTTAACAATTCCAACTGGCGTTATTGGGTCTCTATATTTTAAGATAATATTAACAGCATTTTTAAGATGATCCTTCCTGCCTTTACTCTTTGGATTATAAAAGACGATGACAAAATCTGAAGAAGATACTGCATGAACTCTTTTTTCAATCATTTCCCAAGGCGTAAGCCTGTCAGAAAGACTAATTGAGGCAAAATCATTCATAAGCGGCGCTCCAAGCCTTGATGCTGCTGCACTTAGCGCTGGAACTCCCGGTATTACCTCAACTGATATCTTTGGATAAATCTTTAATAATTGAAACACCAATCCTGCCATTGCATATATGCCAGGGTCACCGCTACAGATAATTGACACAATATTTCCAGCAATAGCCCTTTGAATTGCCAAAGTGCACCGCTCTATCTCTTTAGTCATTCCAGTATCAATAATCTCTTTTTGGGGTGTCGTTCCTTGACTTTCTATTAATTCTTCAATAAGTTTTATGTAAGTGGAATAACCCACTATCACATTAGATTGATTAATAGCAGAAACCGCAGCAGGGGTTATGTGAGATAAACCGCCTGGTCCAATTCCTACTATATAAAGTTTACTCTTATTCATATCAAGACATTGTATCACACCAATATCACTCAAAACCACATTTTCTTTTTAAATAAATCATTCATTTTTGCTCTTATTGACTTTGAAGTTATACTTAGGTTATTTTAGACTATGTTAGTAGGTGTTAGCCTTCGACTTATGGGTGATAAAATGTTTAAAGATGAGTATAAAGAAAAAACTGACCAAATAATAGCTGAAGCCAAACAATTTAAGATTGACAACAATATTCTATATGTAGAAGAACAAAAAACTAAATTCGTAATCTTTATACTTTCTGACAACTACTATGCCTTCAGAGCAGATTTTATTAAAGAGATACTTATAGTACCTAAGATTACATATGTGCCGAGTTCACCGCAATATATACGAGGAATAATTAGTTTACGCGGAGATATTGAATCGGTTATTGATATTTCAACTCTTATTGCCTTACCTGAGATAGAACTTAATGAACAATGCCGTTTAGTTATTGCTCAAATAAGCGACCAAACAAATACTAAACGTACAGGTCTTTTGCTTACTAAACTTATTGATGTATTGGATATTGATAATAACAAAATATTGCCCCCGCTTGATCTAACATCAAACTCTGAATTTGTAGAGGGCGGGATATATTACGATGATAAATATGTTATTATTCTTGATTTAGAAAAGATATTTCATAAAATAAGCGCATGACAAATAATGCTTTATTAAATCCATGCGGGGATCTCCCATCTTTAAAGATTACTAACCCCCTTAAATTAAACATACTAATATTTAAAATATCAGATATATCCTTTGGAATAGATATTTCACAAGTTTATGAAATGTTAGACCCGCAAAAAGCAGAAGAGGAGTCAATTGAGCTTAATTATATTGATAAGTTAATCCAATTTCACGACGTTCAAATCACATATAACTTTCCTCTGGCGCTGATAATCAATGAAAGTATTAAGACTGCCTCCCAAACCCCGCAAGACATTGAAATAAATAATTATAGAAATGGTATTATAATAGAAATGCCTTTAGATATTATTGAGATAAATATTAAATCTATTCAACCCTTACCATTTTTTATTGAGCGATGCGTGCAAAATGCAATCTGGGGGGTGATTATTCAAGATGATAATATTATAATCCTTATAGATATTTATAGATTTGATTTTAAAAATAAAAGTGTGAGAAATAATAATGAACATTCAAACAATTAATGTTTTGATAGCAAGCAATGATGTATCTATGATTAATAAAATCACTGATATTCTATCAAATAGAAAATACATAAAAATAATAGCAACTGCTTACGATAGTTATCAGGCATTAAAGCTGACTGTAGAGCTTAAACCTAATATTGTGTTAATGGATATATCTGTTTCAAATAATTTTGGTTTTGATGCCATAAAAGAGATCATGTCAACTCATGCAGCGCCAATACTTGTTTGGGGTGAATCTTTGGATAAAAAAACAATCGAAGACATGCTTTCAAAAGGGGCTTTAGAGGTAATTAAAACTTCTGAGATTGATATAAAAAATGTAAATTTCTTGAATAATAGGGTAATTCAACTGTCAAAGGTAAAGGTTATTACACATATTCACAAACATCAAGAATCTGCTTCAGAGGCATCTGTTATATATAAGAATTCTCCTTTATTATTTAATAGAATAATCGCTATTGCATCATCTACAGGAGGTCCTTTGGCATTATCGGCTATAGTCAAACATCTTCCGCCAGATTTTACAACACCTATAGTTATTGCCCAGCATATAACAAATGGATACATTGATCCACTTATAAAATACCTGCATGATTATACTAAAATGAAAATCAAAGAAGGCACAGATGGTGACAGCATTTCTCCAAACACAATTTATATATCTCCTTCTAATAAACATATGGAGATCACTAGTTTTGGCAAGATAAAATTAATTGAAATAATAGAATCAGACATATATCATCCATCATGTGACAAACTATTAACATCTACTGCGCGCGCATTTGGGAAGATTGTAATAGGGGTTATACTAACAGGAATGGGTCAAGACGGCGTGCAGGGGATGAAGGATATTAAAGAGGCTGGTGGAATTACAATTGCTCAAGACGAGGAAAGCTCTATCATATTTGGCATGGCAAACATCGCTATAAAAAAAGGGTGCATTGATAAAATATTACCTTTAGATATTATTGGTAATGAGATTATTAATCTTATCTCAAAGGGTTAAGAAGTGGAGGAATATATTTATTGGACTTAGACGCATTCAATAATTTAATAATCAATAAATGCGGGCTTTTTTTTGAAAATGAAAGGCTCTTGACTCTGACTGAAGCTATCAATAAAAGGATGCTGACTATTAATAGTCAGTCATCCAAAGATTATTTGCAAATCCTACAGTCAGATAGTTCTGAATTCAATGAATTAATTAATCTGCTGACAGTTAATGAAACATATTTCTTTCGAGAATCTCAACATTTAAAAATTCTCACTGATTCTATAGTCCCAGAATTGCTTAGTAAAAAACCTTTTATAAAGATTATGAGCGCTGGATGCTCTACTGGACAAGAACCTTATTCAATTGTAATCTCAATGTATGAAAAATATGGCTCAGGTTTTAAAAAATTCTGTTCTATTATAGGAGCTGATATTGATTCCAGCACCTTAAAAAAAGCCAAAATTGGTAAATATAATAGAGAATCGTTTAGAAACTTTGATGATGATCTGAAAAAAAAATATTTTGATGAGACCAACGATGGATGTCATCAATTAAAGAATTCTGTAATTGATGCCGTAGATTTTCATATGCTCAATCTTCAAAGTCCAGTTTATCCAGACAACTTAAAAGACATAGATGTTATCTTTTATCGGAATGTATCAATATATTTTCAATCTGATACAAAAAAAGAAATCTTTAAAAAACTCTCCCAGATTTTAAATAATGAGGGTTTTCTAATTTTAAGTTCAACAGAGACATTTTTCCACAATATTGGCATACTTTCATTAAAAGAGATAAACGGATTATTTATATATCATAAAAACACAGATATTGTAACTGATACGAGTCCATGTACAAACCCAATTGAAATTGTAGACAGAAGAAAACATAACCGTAAATCTCTTCCTGTTCAAACCAAAGAAATAGCCCCAAGATTACCTAAAACTCAAAGAATTGAAAGGAGAACCATTACTCCAAATCTTTTTGAAGAGGCATTAGCCTTAGGAATGGACAAAAAATATGATCAAGCTCTATCAGCAATTGATACCCTAATAAATAGTAATAAAACATTTTATAAGGCATATACTCTGAAAACCAGTATACTTATAAATCTTAATTGTTTAAAAGAGGCTAAAGATACTGCCTTATTTATCGTAAAGAATGATCCGCTAAATATTGAGGCGTATATTCTTTTAGGGTTGATTGCAAGGATTGAGCAGGATGATCTTAGTATAATAAAAAGAATGAAAGAAGCGCTGTATCTAAAGCCTAATAACTGGCTGGCACATTTTTATCTAGCTGAAGCCCATTTAAATAGCGGTGAAAAAATTGAGGCATATAAAGAATATAAAATTGTGTTAAAATTACTTGAAACTGGCAGTATAATAGACCATGGACTAACAATGTTTCCAATGTCAGGGTCTATAGAACAATTACAGCATCTTTGCCGTAATAATTTAAGCAGATTAGAAAAAATAGTTTAGCGGAATTATTTTTATGGCATTTGATACAAAAAAATTTATACTCAGATTTGCTCAAGAGGCAAATGATCACATTCAAAAGCTAAATAACGGTCTGCTTACCCTTGAGAAAAATCCTAATGACTCAGAAACCATAAACGAGATTTTCCGCTCAGCCCACACCATCAAAGGTGCATCAAAGATGTTGAAACTAACAGCTATAACAGATGTCGCTCATAGGATGGAAGATATACTTGATGAACTTCGGGGGCAAAAAATTACATTTTCTAAGGAGATGTCAAATCTTTTATTTGCTGGAGTAGATGCAATTTCAGATATGATTAATGTCCTTGCAGGCGGCGGAGAGATTAGTTCTATTGACCCAGTCCCAATTAAGGATCTTTGTGACAAATTAGAAATCTTCATAAAAGATGAAGAAGTCAGCGCAGGGTCTCAGGCTGATACAGGGGCAGGGGCTAAAACCATCACCCCAATAATTGAAACTCCGATTAATGAAATCTCCCCAAAAACTAAGGAAGAAAAAAATATACCTGAAATAAAGGAAAAACCACAGTCTGAAAATCTCCCAAAATCACACCTCCAAACACAGATTAGTGAACAAAATCAAGTCATAAAGGTTAATGCTAAAAAATTAGATGAACTGATAAAGCTAATCGGAGAGATTCTCTCAAGCCACATCAAGATAAAAGAGAGATATTCAGATTTCAAAAAACTAGAAAAAATATCTTCTCAATATAGCGTTAAAGGCAGCAATCCTTCAAACGAAGGCATAGGGCTTATGCCTATCTCTTTAGAAGAGCGCATAAAAGAGACTTATAAACGAATTAACTCCCGCAGGAAATCAAGACAGCCTATAGACTGTGAAAGCGGCTCTTGCGAGACAATGATAAATTCAAAAACCATTTCAAAAAACATTGTATTACTTGAGCAGGGAATAACGAGCAATCTTCTGAAGTTCAAAGATGACCTCACCCTTTATGATCTATTAATTGACGACCTCAGAGAGCGTGCAATAAATCTGCGAATGCTTCCGTTATCCACTGTATTTGAACAATTTCCGAGATTAATTCGAGATATAGCTAGATCTTCTGGGAAAGAGGTTGAACTGCAGATTGAAGGAGGCAGCACAGAACTTGATAAGAAAATAATAGAAAAAATTGAAGATTCCTTTATACATCTCCTTAGAAACTCTGTTGATCATGGGATAGAAACTCCTGCGCAGCGAATTAACGCTGGAAAACCAAAGGCTGGCACAATTAAATTATGTGCGTATTATGAAGGAGGCTCAGTATTAATAGAGTTAAGTGATGATGGAGCGGGCATTGCTTTGGGAAAGATAAAAGAAAAGGCATTATCTAAAAAACTATTTGATCAAGAAACACTTAATAAAATGACTCCTTCTGAAATAATTAATATAATATTTTATCCAGGATTCAGTACAAGCCCAATAATAACTGATATATCAGGAAGGGGCGTAGGAATGGATGTTGTAAAGAAAAGCATTACTGAAGATTTAAAAGGCACAATAGAGATAAAATCGGTTGAAGGTCAAGGCAGTATATTTTATATTCGCCTGCCTTTAACCCTTGCAATCACACGAGTATTATTAATTTCAGTAGATGATACAACCTTTGCCATTCCATCATATTATTGTCAAGAACTTTTAAGGGTATCGCAGAAAGAGATTATTCCAGTTGCAAATAGATCTGCAATAAGATTAAGAGAACAATTTATACCAGTAACGCATCTTAGTTTAATTTTATTTAAAAAAGAACAAAATAAGACATTAGCCCCAAATAATAACATACTTATCTTGATAATTAAGGCTGGCAATGAAAGAATGGGGCTTATTATTGATGCTATTATAGATGAACAAGATATGGCAATATTACCTCTCCCATTTACTATGAAAAACAACAGATTAGTATCTGGCATCATCATATCTGGAAATAATGATCTGATTAATATTTTACATGCCCCAATGCTGATGGAGGCCTCAAAGATTTCAAATGTTACAATCAAACCTAAAAAAGAAACTGAGGCATTAAAGATATTAGTAGTAGATGATTCAATTAATACAAGAGAGATAGAGCGTGATATACTTGTTTCATATGGATACAATGTTGATTTAGCATTTGACGGTATCAGCGCAGTAGAGATGTCAAAGAAATCTAAATATGATATAATAATCACAGATGTTGAAATGCCGAGAATGGACGGGTTTACCTTGACGCAAACACTAAGAAAGGACAGTGATTATAAATATACTCCTATTATCATTGTGACTTCAAGAGAAAAAGAAGAAGATAAAAAAAGGGGAATAAGCGTTGGGGCAAATGCTTATATAGTTAAAGGGGCATTTGAACAGAATAACTTGGTTGAGACTATTCGAAATCTTACTGTGTAAATTCATAAAGGAGAAGTTATGGTAGAGGATACAAATGATTTTTTATTTGCAGAGGAGGAAGAAGAAAAACTCACATCTGCCAAAAATGCCAAAGATAATAAATGGAAGATATTAATAGTTGATGACGAGGAAGAGGTACATAAAGTCACGGCCCTTGCACTTAAAGGTTTTTCTTATGACGGAAAGAAACTTGAGTTAATAAGCAAATATTCCGGTAAAGATGCAATGGAAGCAATCAAAGACAATCCTGACACAGCTCTGATTTTACTTGATGTTGTCATGGAACACGATCACGCAGGATTGGAAGTAGTAAAACATATTCGCGAAACTATTAAAAATAAACTTGTAAGAATAATACTTCGTACAGGACAGCCGGGGCAGGCACCTGAGGAAAAAGTAATCGTTGAATATGATATTAATGATTATAAATCAAAACAGGATATAACCATCGAAAAACTCTTCACTACCCTTATCTCTTCTCTTAGATCATATAATGACCTGATTAAATTAGACCAGCTTAATAAAGAACTCTTTGAAAGTGAAGAGAGATTCAGGCTTTTATCTTCACAGGCAAATGACGCTATAATAATGATGGATAATAACGGAAATGTTTCATTTTGGAATAATGCGGCAGAGAGGATATTTGGTTATACAGAAGATGAAATTATTGGTAAGAATTTGCATAATCTGCTTGCCCCTCAGAAATATCATAATATTATTATGCCCGCTTTAGAGCATTTTAAGTCTACAGGGACAGGCGCTGCAATTGGTTCTCATATAGATATAACGGCTTTAACTAAGGACGGTGAAGAATTTCCAATAGAATTATCTCTTTCCTCAGTTCAAATAAAAGGACAGTGGCACTCTATTGGCATAGTAAAGGATACTATTGAACGCACACTGTATGAGGCGCAATTAAATCGAAATAATATCAAACTAAAACAAGTTAAAGAAGAACTTAAGGCAGTGTTGAGCGGCAGCCATGATAAAATAACATGCGTTTCGTCTGATTTTAGCATTATTTGGACAAACGCTGATACCTTATTACACATACAGCCACAATGTTATCAATTACTAGGCAATAATGATACAAAGTGCGAGATCTGTCCAGCAGCATTGTGTTTCAAATCTGGAAAAGAGGAAGAAACAAAGATAACTACAACAGAAGGCATTTCCTATAACATAAAGGCAGTCCCTATTAAAGATAATAATGGAAATGTATTGAGGGTTATTGAGATTGCCCAAGAGGTGTAATAATATAATATGGCAACAACACCTACAGTTTTAAGCGCAAGACACAACAAAGAGACTCTAAAAGAGCTGCGGGAACATGTCAGTAGTAAAGATTATTCTGCAAAGTTTCAAGACATAGATATGAGCGCTTTAAAGGTCTTAATCATAGATGACAGCGGATATGAAAGAGCGATGATGAAAGATCTCTCTAAATCTTTAGGTATAAAAGAGGTTGAAACTGCGCCTGACGGATTAAGCGCAATCAGTAAGATATCAAAAATGTCCTATGACTTAATCTTTTGCGATGATGATCTTGGAGCTGATCAGAAAAGTGGACAACAGGTGCTTGAAGAGTTAAAGGTATGTGAATTTATAGGCTTTAGCAATATATTTATTATTGTGACAGGGAACGCTACAGTTGAAAATATTGCCTCAGTAATAGAATATCAGCCTCATGATTATCTTATTAAACCTTTAAGTAAAGGCGTTATAGATACAAGAATAAGAAAAATCCTTAAATTAAGAAAGGTCTACCACAAAATTGATACTGCCGTAAAGAAAAAAGACTTAAACTTGGCAATAAATATCTGTGATAACTATCTTGAAGAATCAAATGGGGATAATATCTTAATATTTCTCAAGATAAAAGGGACTTTGTTTATCAAGACAGGACAATTTGCAACAGCGCATGCAATGTATGACGAAATTCTTGGTATGGTCAAGGTGCCATGGGCATTTCTTGGTCTTGGAACAGCATTATTTTATGAAAAGAATTATTCGAAATCTCTAGAGACATTTCAAAAACTCATTGATTTAAATAAGTTGTTCGTAGAGGCATATGACTGGATGGCAAGAATTTACATTGAGATGAAAGATCTAAAAACAGCTGAAGATATACTGACTCAAGCAATAAAATTAGCGCCAAAGTCTGTGCTGCTTTTGAGAAGGCTTGCTAATATCGCTTTTACTAACGGCAATTACAACATCGCAGTTAAATCGTTTAATTCAGCTATTTTTTACGGCAAAAATTCTTTTTTCAAAGATTATAAAGATTATATAGGCATTTCAAAGGCTTTGATTTTATTAAATGAAAAAGATAAGGCAATTAAGACCCTTGAAATAGCTTCAGTTATTTATAAAGATGATAAACATTGCTTAATGCACTCAAGCGCAGTGAAGGCAGTTATCTATATAGAACAAGTCTTAGAAAAAGAAGCAAAGTCCGCTCTTAGCAGCGCCCTTGAGATGTATAATATCTTAATTGAAGACGTTTCTGTGGAAGCTGGAATAGATATGGCACATGCCTTATATCTCAACAAGGAGAAACAAGAATTTCTAAAGGTGATTCAAAATATTATAGGCAATAATACAGATAACGACAGCATTCTTTCAATTATATCAGAAAAATTCAAAGACCCTGAAATAAATCAAATAATCACTGCCTTAAAAGAAAAAGTTAATAATTTATGCAACACCTGCGCAAACCTTACTAAGAGCGGTAATCTTGATGATGCCTTAAAGAATATTGAAAAGGCGCTAAATTCATATCCTCAAAATATGAAATTAAATATTCAGGCAGTGACAATATTTATTATGTATATGCAAAAACAAGGCGTTAATATGGAGTTCTCTTCAAAGACTGGTTCTTGTTTAAATAAAATAAAACTAAGAGATAATTTGATTGATAAATATTTCCAATTATCAAAACTTTTTGAAAATTTAGTTGATAAAAAATACGGAGATTAAAATATGGAAATCAAGGATATGAAAATCCTAATTGTAGACGATGATCTTTTTACAAGCGAGATGCTTGCTGAAATACTAAAAGACAGCGGATTTAATGTACTTACTGCTAATAATGGGCTAAATGCAATAGAAGTACATAATCAAAATACTGACCTCAAGCTTATTGTCTCAGATATGAATATGCCTGAAATGAATGGGCTTGAGTTGATAAAAAAAATCAGAGAAGCCAAATCTTCCATCCCAATTATTATTCTGACAGGCAATAACGAGATAAGCATAGCCATTGAAGCAATAAACAGCGGAGCAAACGATTACCTATTAAAGGATGAAAATATCCAAGATACAATCATAATGTCTGTTAATAAAGTCTTAGAAAAACAGGCTATGAAGGAACAAAATGAAAGACTGTTAATTGATTTATCCATCAAAAACAAGGAATTAGAATCAACCTTAGACGAGCTTAAAACCAGCCAAGAACGTCTTGTCCAATCAGAAAAGATGGCATCTCTGGGACTGCTTGTGGCTGGAGTTGCTCATGAAATCAACACCCCTGTTGGAGTTTGCACAACAGCAATATCTCATCTGCATAAAATGACAAAAGAGATCACAACATCTTTAAATGAGCAGAAAATGAAGAAATCAGATCTCACGCAATTCCTTACAGATTCAAATGAATACTGCGATATAATAACAAAAAATCTCTTTCGCACAAGCGAACTTGTAAAGAGTTTCAAGATGGTCTCTGCTGATCAAACAAGCAGTGAAAAAAGAGTATTTAACGTCAAATCATATATTGAAGATATCTTACTAAGTCTTTCTCCAAAGTTAAAAGTTACAACACACAAATTAGAGATAAACTGTCCAAATGACATAGAGATAGACAGTTATCCTGGTGCATTTGCTCAAATTATTACAAATCTTATTATGAATTCTCTAATCCATGCCTATTCCCAAGAAGACTCTGGTATAATTACAATAGCTATAACATCCAACGAATCAGAGATATTTATTGATTACAGCGATAATGGCAAGGGAATTCCAGAGGAAAATTTGAAAAAAATATTTGACCCATTTTTTACAACTAAAAGGGGCTCAGGAGGCACAGGACTTGGTCTTCACGTGGTATATAATATTATTTGTCAGACTCTAAAGGGTGGGATTAGCTGTGAGAGCGTTTTAGGAAAAGGAACGACATTTAAGATTAATCTTCCCAAGATTTTAAATATTGCACAATAACAATATAAGGTGAAATAATAATGAACTATCCAGATGAATCAATATTTGCAGAAGAAATTGAAATAAAAGACCAAACTCTTTCTAACCCTAAATATAAGGTAATGATCATAGATGACGAGCCTGACGTTCATAAGGTAGCAATAATAGCATTAAAGAACTTTAAATATAATGATAAGGGATTATCATTTTTAAGCGCTTATTCAGTAAATTCAGCAGAGGCACTATTAAAAGAACATCCTGATACTGCGTTGATATTTTTGGATGTAATCATGGAAGAAGATGATAGCGGGCTAAAGTTAATAAAATACATACGGCAGACTCTGAATAATCATAATGTCAGGATAATCATGATCACAGGTCAGCCCGGCGAAGTGCCTGAAACTGATGTAGTGCTTCATTATGATATTAATGATTATAGAGAAAAACGTGAATTGACAGTAGATAGACTTTTTACAACTATTGTATCTTCCTTGCGTTCATATGAAGGAATCATAAAATTAGACACTGCCAATAAATTATTAAGCAATTTATTGGATTCATTTATAAAATCAACCGCAACTGCAATTGACGAGAAATCTCCTTATACTGCTGGACATATAAGAAGGGTTGCTGAATTAACTCAAGCAATTACTCAAAAATTGTGCGACTCAAAGGATGAAAAATGGGTAGATTTTAACCTGTCAGAATCTGAGCAAAATGAAATACGGATTGCAGCATGGATGCATGATATTGGAAAGATTACAACACCTCAGCATATTGTAGATAAAGCAACAAAATTAGAAACCATTGTTGACAAGATTGAGCTAATCTATACAAGGGCAGAGATACTTAAAAAAGAATTTGAAAATGAATTTCTAAAAAATAAGATTGAATTAATATCCTCTGGGCAGTCACATAGTTCTGCCCCTACAGACGATGAGATCAAAAAAATTGAAGATGAATTTAACCTAAAAATTGTAGATCTTGATAAAGACCTCCAACTGCTTAAGAATGCAAATACAGGCGGGGAATTTATGGAAGATATTAAGATAAGCAAGATTAAAGAGATTGCCCTTAAGACTATCAAGATAAATGGACAAGATAAACAATTATTAACCAGCGATGAAGTAGAAAATCTTTGTATTCGAAAAGGTACATTGAATGATCAAGAAAGAGAAATAATTCAAAATCACGTAAAACTTACTATTAAGATGCTGACGCAGCTGCCTTGGCCAGAGGAACTAAAGAGGGTTCCTGAATTTGCAGGTGCGCATCATGAAACCCTTGATGGAAAAGGGTATCCAAATCATATTGATGATCAATCTCTGCCTACTCAAGCAAGAATTATAGCTATAGCAGATGTATTTGAGGCACTAACTGCAGCAGACAGGCCGTATAAAAAGGGCAAAACCCTCTCTGAAGCCTTCAAGATATTAGAATATATGATCAAAGACAGACATCTTGATAAGGATATTATAGATTTATTCGTTGAATCAGGTCTGGTTTTAGAATATGCCATGAAGGAACTACACGTAGAACAATTAGATGATTTTATCTATAATGGGGTAACATATAAGACAGGAGCTTCGAAGATTAATACTAATAGTTTTGACCACTTAAGTCATATTGAGGTAAGTGGACATGTTATTCAAACTGTTATCACCACAATAAAAACTGGCACGTATATAAATAATTTATTTGAAAAATATCACCTTAACAATGTCCAAAAGACAAAATTCTACCCGCTGAAAAAAGTGCTATGTTTATATCATGATATAGACCAGCGCATACCGGCAATTATGAGACTTATTGGAGAAAAGATTATCAAAGAGGCTATATTTCCTCCTTTAATAGACTTTGAGCAGGTCTTGATGACTACAACTCAGGCTTATTACTTGAACCACAAAGGTTGTGTTCAAGGCGAGATTGGCACGTACATATGCAATAAAATCTCTGATACTGAATATCTACTTACAGTGGATGTGCCATATCCATGCTCCTTTGATGAAGGAATATTTTATGGTTATGCAGCCTATTTTCATACTCCAATTACTGTTGAACATGCCACTAAAGAATGTCGTAGAAATGGGGATAAGAAATGTGTTTATAGAGTATTACTCAAAAAGAGTTGATCAAAACTTTTAGTCTTTAAAGCCAAAAAAATGTCTAAAATAAAATAGTTACAAATTAAACTTCTCCATCAATTCCTTCAGCCGATTTGATAAATCAGTTAGAGCAGTTGTAGTGCTGGATATATGATGAATAGAAGTAGAGATCTGTTCTGCCCCATTAGCAATTTCTTTTAATGACAGTACTACCTGAGCGCTTGCAGTCTTCTGCTGAGATGTTGAAAGAGAAATCTGTTTTGCAGCATCAAATGTAGATTTTGATTCATTTACTATTTTATCTAAAATGGTAACCGTATTAAGCGAGGTTTCCTTTGCGCGCTCTATCGTGTTAGAGCCTTTTTCAGAGATTATAACTAAACGATTTATTGCCTCGCCTATTTCAACGGTTTTAGTTCTTGTCTCTTCTGTATACTCCATAACACTGTCTGCAAGCCTGCGTATCTCAGCCGCAACCACTCCAAATCTCTTGCCTGACTCCCCAGCGCTTGCTGCCTCAATTGCTGCATTAAAGGCTATCAGTTTGGTTTGATCTGCTATTGTATTTATAAATTCCATGACCTTATTTATCTCTTTAGATCTCTTACCCAATTCAACTATTTCATTGATAATATTTTGATTATCTTCGCTTACCTCATCCATATTGCCCATTATAGTTTCAACTGCATAAGCGCCTTCTTTTGACTCTTCAAATGCCTTATCTGAAATATCTACAACAGTTGCAGCATTGTCTGCAATATGAGTTGAAGTTGCTGAAAATTCCTCCATTGTTGCGCTTATCTCAAGCACTGAAGAAGACTGCTGCTCTGTTATTATTGCCTGCTGCTGAATGGCAGCAGCAATTTCAACGGCAGAGGAATTCACCTTATTTGTAACGTCAACTGAAAGCAATAATGTCTCTTTTAATTTATCAACCATATTTTTCAGGGCGCCAATTATTTGTCCAATTTCATCGTTTGATTTTACTTTAACATCAATAGTTAGATCTCCATTAGCCAGATTCTGCATCTTCCCAATTATTTTAGAAATAGGTTTGTTTATGCTCCTTATAATCATCAAAGCAACTAAGGCAAGTATTAAAAATATTACCCCAGCCATTACAGATTCATGCAACACCGCATTAGAATAAACTGTTTCTACATCATCCAAGTATATACCGCTGCCTATAATCCAACCCCATGGCTCAAAGCCTTTTACATAAGCTATTTTTCGTACTTGCTTAGTAGCACCTTGTCTAGGCCAAAGATAACTGACATATCCAGCCTTGTCCTTTTGTACCACCTTAACAAACTCTACACAAAAGTGCTTACCTGTTGAATCCTTAAGATCTGTCATATCCTTGCCATTAAGTTCTGGATTATAAGGATGCATTAACATAGTCGGGTGCATGTCATTTATCCAAAAATATTCTTTTTCATCATATCTCATGGCCTTAATATACCTTATAGCTCTGGTCTTTGCCTGTTCTTCTGTAATTTCTCCTGCCTTAAAACGAGTATAATAGGTTTCAACTACTCCAGAAGCAACATCTACTAGCTGCTTGGTCTTAGTCTTTCTTTCATTCAACAGGATATCTTTAAAATAACAGAAAGAAGTTATCTCAATAATGATAAGACCTAACGCAGCAATCATTATTAATATAAATAATTTCGATTTAATCTTTATATTCTTGAAATTAAAAACACTCATATTACATCTGCACCTGACAGCGCTTATAAGAGCCTTCATCTCTTATCCATAAAAGCACCTTTTTTCTTCTTTCACACCAATTTTTCACGTCATCAGCAAAACTATGGCAATCAGCCATTACCTCAAGTACATCACCTTTTTTCATCTTGCTGCTCTCTATAGTCATCTTGAGAGTAGGCTGCGGACATGTCAACCCTTTTAAATCTAATGTTGTTGTTCCCATATGTTATTACCTCCTTTAATTGATAATGGTCCAAGCGACTTAACGTTATCTACAATACTCGTAATAGCTTCTACAAATTTTTCACCTTCGCCTGCTGAAACATAATCAAACCTAAGACGCTGCTCTGCTATATCAAACTGCTTTAAAAGTCTTGAGAGTATTTTATATCTTTGTAAAGCCTTGTAATTACCTTCTTTATAATGACAATCCCCTGGGTGACACGCTAAAATTAATACCCCGTCTGCTCCAGAGGCAAACGCCTTTAACACAAACTGCGGATCAACCCTTCCGCTGCACATTACCTTTATTATATTAACATTTGACGGATAAGGAGTTTGAGCTACTCCTGCCTTATCTGCTCCAGCATAAGAACACCAGTTACATAAAAATCCAACTATCTTTGGTTCAAAACTATTCATGCCATTATTCATGCAAGAAGCCCCTCTATCTCTGCAAATATCTCCTCAGTTGTAAAATGATTAACTTCAATAACGCCTATCGGACATGCTGCAGCACATGTACCGCATCCATGACATAATAACTCATTTACAATAGAAATACCATCTTTTTCGTCAAAGGCAATCGCTTTATATGGACAAACTAATTGGCATACCTTGCATCCAGAACACCGCTCCTTATCAATTACTGCAGTTATCGGCTCAATCTCTAACTTTTTACCTTCTACTATCCCTGAAAGAATATAACTGGCAGCAGCCATACCTTGATTCATACAAGCGGCAATATCCATTGGGGACTGACATGTTCCAGCCAAATATACTCCCTTTATCTTACTTTGTGCTGAATCACATCTTCCGTGCAGTTCTTCAAAAAATCCAAACCTATCAAGGGTTGTATCAAGCATTTTACCAATCTGCTTTGACTCCTCAACTGGCACGATTGATGGGCATAAAACCGCCATATCAGATTTGATCTTAACGTCTATTCCCTCAATACTTATTAAAATTTTAGCATCTTGATCAATTATATTTATATCTTTAATATCTTTATAACGAATAAACTTTGTATCAGAAGAGACTTTAGCCTTATCATAAAGGATAAAACCATCCTTACCAGTCAACACTAGCTCTTTATAAATATGATAAATTTTCGCTTGAGGTAATTTTTCTTTAATCATTTGATTAAATTTAAAGGCATATTGACAACAAACCTCAGAACAATACCCATTATGATTATTATCAAGACTTCCTACACAATGAATAATAGAAATGCTTTCAGGTTCCCCTCCATCTGAGGTCTCCAAAGTCCCTTCTGTAGGCCCTGTTGAACTAAGCAGCCTCTCAAATTGATCTGCTGTATATACATCTTTTAATAAACCAAACCCCAGATTTGGAAAACGAGAACAATCATAAAGCCCTGCTCCAATTGCAATAATTATCGCCCCAACCCTTCGCTCATGTATCAACTCTTTATCATCATAATCAATAACATCAGGGATAGGACAGGCTTCTTTACACAAAGAACACTCCTTCCCCTTAAACCTCAAACAAGCTGAGTCGTCTATTGATACAGAATTCGGCATTGCACCTGTAAATGGAACGGCAATTGCCTTTTGTGGACAAGGCTCAACACATTCTCCACAACCAATACAGGTCTTGAGATTTACATATCTTGGGGACTGTTTTATCTTAACAGTAAAATTGCCGTAATATCCTGTAACCTCAGTAACCTCTGATATTGTCAGGGTCTCAATGTTATCAGCATACCTTCCAAAAAGCACATCATCTAATATTGGCTCAAGCATACAAGGCCCGCACTCCATATTAGGAAAAATCTTTTCATAAAGTACTGGTTTGCCTCCAATAGCTGGAGATTTATCTACAAGTATAACCTTTCTGCCTGCCTCAGCTATCGCGCTTGCTGCCTTTAACCCTGCTGGGCCTGCCCCTATAATCAACACAGATATCTCAGCGTCTATTTCTTTTATATTAAGAGGTTTTTGAAGATTTACCCTCTTGATAGCTCCTTGAATATAACTTGCGGTCTTATCTACTGCCCTAGCTTTGTCCTCAACCACCCATGCTATCTGTTCCCTGATATTTACCATCTGCATTAGATATGGATTCATACCTGCAGCTTCAATGGCATTCATAAATGTCAGTTGATGGTCGCGAGGAGAACATGCGGCTATTACTATCCTGTCTGGTCTTTCTGCCTTTATATCGACTTCCAAAAACTGCTTTCCTTCATCAGAACACATCAGTCCAAATGACTTAATATAAGAGGCATCTTTAAGTTTTTCTTTGACCTTTTCAGGGTCTATCTTATCAGAAATAATAGATCCGCAATTACAAAAATATACGCCTGTCTTCATATTTCCCCATCTAATAAATCTTGTGCAATTACCTTTATAAAATCAGGCAGCGCATTCTGCACCTCTTCCGTCAATCCCTCGCTAAATGTAATAACGTCCTTAACCTCTATAGCCCAGAATTTTATATCATTAGGAAGTAGCAGTCCAGCCATCCTGCCCAAATCAATGGCAGATAATAAATCTGTATCATGACTTGAATAAGAATTCCTGCTCCTACTTATATCAGATAATGCTAACTCATAGAAGCTGCCTACAACACCGCCAGCCGCAATGGCATCTATTATCAAAGCCCTGTCATATCCAACCATTGCCTCCATTAACTGCATTCCCCCAATATAAATCTCTTTAAATGTAATGGCATCATCTTTAATCGTTTCACTTAATATCCTTACAGCCTTTATACCAACCCCATCGTCTGAGACAATTGGATTTCCTAATCCAATAATAATCGTTTTTTTCTTAATCTCTTGCAAGCGTCCTTATAATATTGCAGTCCTTATCTCTAATGGTTACTTCCATAGGCATCTTGCCCGGCAGCGTATGTGTTGCGCATGAAAGACAAGGGTCATAGAGTCTAAAAGCCATCTCTATCTTATTTAAAAGCCCTTCAGTAACAATCTGTCCATTATAAATAAACTTCTGAGCAGCACGCTTTATGGACATTGACATTGGGGCATAATTATTTGTTGTGCCTACTATTAGATTAATCTTTGTCAGCACGCCCCGTGTATCAGATATATAATGATGAGTTAATGTGCCTCTTGGCGCCTCTACAGAACCAATACCAACGCCCTTAATCTCTTTAGGAATATTTCTAATATGATCAGAGGTTATCTCAGGGTCTATGGCAAGTTCTAACATATGCTCTGCTGCATATAATAACTCCACAAGCCTCGCCCAATGCGTTGCAAGTCGGTAATGAACAGGTTGATAACGACCATTTATCTTTTTAGAGCCAAGGGTTTCATAAAACTGCTCATAATGCTCCTGCGCTAATTGAGTAGCCATTCCATCAGAGACATTTAATCTTGAAAGTGGTGTCGCACAGTATACTCCGCTATTAATCCCATCTTCAAAACCCTTCCAACCTATATTTTTCAGATATGGAAATTTTAGATATGTCCAAGGTTCAACATGTTCTGCAATATGAGAGGCATATTCTTTGGGATGATATTTGACAAATTCTTTACCCTCTGGGTCAACCACCCTGACAAGCCCATCATAAAAATTAACACGATTCTTATCATCTACAGTCCCCATATAATATGTCTTATGCAGATATATATCAGAGGTAATAAGATCAAGATATGCAGAATTCTTTAATACAATATCAGAGAATATCTTTAATGTAAATAAAGCAAAATCTATATTTTTCCTTGCAATATCCTCTATCTGCCTTCTTTCATCAACAGATACAGCCCTTGACCAGCCGCCCGGAACTCCAGCTACAAGATGAATCCCCCTGCCTCCTAAAAGTTCAAGTATATGATGGTTCCGCGCCCTGCAGTCTATCACTTGCTTAGCTATATCAAGCCCGACCTTTTTAATAACTCCTAAGATATTTCGTTCAGCAGGAGGGGCTTCAGGGCCTATAATAAAATCAGGACCTCCAAGGGCATAAAAATGAGTGGTATGATCAGTAACATAAAATGCCATATATATTAATTCTCTAATCTTAACAGCAGCAGGGGGAGGAACAACTCCAAACAAATCATCAAGCGCCTTGACTGATGCCATATGATGCGCCTCAGGACATACACCGCATATGCGGTTTGTGATAACAGGCATATCTTCAGCCAGCCTGCCCACACAGAATTGCTCAAATCCCCTTAACTCAGGCACCTGAAAATAGGTATTAGCGACATTCCCCTTTTCATCAAGAAATATTTCTATCTTGCCATGACCTTCTAACCTTGTTATTGGTTCTATTGTGATCTTATTCAAATTACTTTTCCTTTTAAAATAGATGAGCACAAGGAATATTTATAAAACATCCCTGCAAAGTCAGGGATTTCATTAATTATATCATCAATTCTTTTATTGATCTCATCATCTGTAAGCCCTTTTACATCCCCAATATCTAAGATAGAGCCAAGTGCAGCAGCCATCTTTGCGCCTTGATCAAGCACACCCTCAGGCGTGCCATAACAACCAGTACAAGGCATATTTACCTTAGGACAAAGCCCGCCGCAGCCATCTCTTGTTGCAATTCCCATACATATCAGCCCTTGTTCAAGGAGACAGGTCTCAGGCTCTGGCACAATCTCATAAGTCCTATAAAATTTCTTTATGCTTTTATTACCTTTTTTCCTAGAACACTCATCACATACAGTAGACCTTCCAGCGCCTATTACACTGCCCCTTTCTGGAAGCGGCCTTTGTTTGATGACATGATCAATAACATTCCAAATCTGATGAGGTTCTGGGGGACAGCCGGGAATATAATAATCAACTTCTACAATCTCAGACAGAGTTCTGACTCTATCATAAATTGCTGGAATGGTTAAAGCACCTTCAGGCACAATGGTCTCATGTCTTGGAATGATGCGGTCTGGATTTATGGTAGTTAGGTTATCTAAATATATAGCATTCATTTGGTCATCAAGGGAGTGGAGATTACTGAGTCCTGGGATACAGCCTTCAGAGGAACACGAGCCAAATGCGATTAATAATTGGGATTTTTTTCTTAAGAGATGCGCCATCTCTGCGTTGTCTTCATTTTTTATACTGCCGTTAAAAAATGTAATCAAAATATCTTTATCAGGCAACGCCTCAATATCGGTTTTTTTGGTGTCAAGCAGGCAGGGACAGAAAAATAGATTAAAATTCGCAGCGACATCAAGGATTTTTTCATTGAGATTTACTACAGAAATCTCACATCCCCCGCATGAAGATGCCCAATAAATACTAATTTTTGGTAGTTCTGCCATACGCTCCTCTTTATTTCACTGTATAATAATAAAACTCTTAACTTTTCTACAAGATATTTTTGTTATAATTTAAATAAATAATAAAGGATATATAGTCATGTGTGATAATTGTGGATGTACATTAACAATTTCTCCAGCAATAAAAATTCTTGATCAACAAGATAAACAGGCGCTTGTAAATATTCAGATTTTTAGAGAGAACCGCATATTTAGTCTTAATATAATGGGGAGTCCAGGTTCTGGGAAGACATCGTTGCTTGAAAAAACCATAGAGCTTTTGGGAGATAGATTAAAGATTGGGGTAATTGAGGGTGATTTAGAGGAAAGTCTTGATGCTGAAAGGATAAGGCAAAAGGGTGTTCCAGCTTATCAAATCACGACAGGTTCTGCGTGTCATCTTGATGCCTTCATGGTAAGGCACGCTATGTCCCATATTCCTCTATCTGACTTAGACATAGTATTTATAGAAAACGTAGGGAATTTAGTATGTCCTGCTGTGTATTCTTTAGGAGTTGATTGTAATGTAGTGGTGTTATCTGTGACAGAGGGTGATGATAAACCTGCAAAATATCCGGTGATGTTTAGATTTGCTCAGGTATTAGTTATTAGTAAAAGTGATTTATTACCGTATGTAGATTTTGATATTTCAAAGGTTATTTCTTTGGCGAGAAAGGTTAATCCAGCTATTAAGGTTATGGAGTTATCGATTAAAAATAATATAGGAATGGATGGTTGGATAAATCTTTTAAATTATGGGGTCAAGGGGACTTAGTTCCCTTGCGGGAGTTTGAGGGCAGGGGTCTAAGACCCCGTTATAAAAACCCTCAAAAGGTTGCTTATGTGTTTAGCCGTACCATTTAGGGTAGTAGAGATAAGATCTGATAATATAGCCGTATGTGAAATATCTGGCATAAGGAAGGAGGTATTATTAGACCTGATGTATGAGCCTGTTTCTATAGGGGATTATGTATTGATACATGTGGGATATGCGATAACAAAGTTGAATGAAGTACAGGCGATGGAGACGTTGAATATGTATAGAGAAATGTCTGATGTCTAGCATTGATTATCTCAAAGATTTCCGTAATCCGCAGAGAATCTCCGATATATCTAAACTAATTAATAGGGATATTGATAGGCGGATAAATATCATGGAGATATGCGGGGGGCATACGCATACTATTATGAGATATGGGCTTCAGAGGTTGCTGCCTATAGAGATAAATTTTATACATGGGCCTGGGTGTCCGGTGTGTGTAATGCCTAAGGAGCGGATAGATCAAGCGATTGCCCTTGCTCAGGGAGAGAGAAATATAGTTGTTACGCTTGGAGATTTGATTAGAGTTCCGGGGAGTATCAGTTCACTACAAAAAGAGCGGGCTAAGGGGAAGAATATTGCGGTTGTTTATTCTCCATTTGACACTATATCTATTGCGCATCAAAATAAAGATAAAAATATAATATTCATTGCAATTGGCTTTGAGACAACGACTCCAATGACTGCATCACTGATAGAAAGGGTTTTATCAAACAAGATTAAGAATGTATTTTTCCATATTAATCACGTAATGGTTCCTCCTCCGATAAAGGCAATAATGATTGGCGCTAAAATTGACGCTTTTATTGGGCCTTCGCATGTAAGCGTAATCGCTGGGGCTAAGATATATCAGGAATTAGTAACCAACTATAAAACACCAGTTGTAGTTACAGGGTTTGAACCTGTGGATGTATTGGATGGGGTTTATAGGATTGTCAAACAATTTAAGGAAACTAAGGCAGAGGTAGAGATTCAATATAACAGGGCAGTTACATGGGAGGGAAATAAGACGGCACAAGGATTGATTGATAAATATCTGGATATAAAAGAGAGCGTAAGATGGAGAGGGATTGGAGATATACCAAAGAGCGGATACTGCCTGAAAAAAGAATTCTCACAAATAGATGCAGAGATTGTGTTTAAGGAAATGCTGTCTTATGAACCAATAGATGACCATAAATTATGTATATGCGGAGATATTCTAAGAGGGATTAAAAAACCGTTCGACTGCACAGTATTCGGAAATGCCTGTAAACCTGATTCACCAATAGGAGCTTGTATGGTTTCTAACGAAGGGGCTTGTTCAGCGTATTACAAATATTACAAGGGCTCTGCCCTTGACCCGCAAAGGGACTCGTCCCTTTGAACCCATTATTAAAAAATATAATGTTGTCACACGGCGGCGGCGGGCTTGAAAGTCAAGAATTGATTCATGAGCTTATACTCAAACATTTTTCAAATCCAATATTAAATAGATTAGAAGATGCCGCAGTGATTAACACTAAATCTAAATTGGCATTTACAACAGATAGTTTTACTGTATCTCCAATATTTTTTAATGGCGGAGATATTGGAAAACTCTCTATTGCAGGCACAGTCAATGACCTATCTATGATGGGGGCAAGACCATTATACCTAAGCGCATCTTTTATAATTGAAGAAGGTTTTTTGCTAAGCGATTTAGAGAAGATTATAATATCTATGAAAGCAGAACTTGATAAATCTGGAGCGCAGATAGTAACTGGAGATACTAAAGTTGTACCTAAACATGCAGTTGATAAGATATTTATAAACACATCAGGGATTGGCGAGGTTGTCTATGACGGGTTATCTTCAAAGAATCTAAACACAGGCGACGTTATTATAGTGTCAGGAACAGTTGGAGATCATGGGGCTTGTATACTTGCTCAAAGAGAAGGGATTAAACTAGAGACATCCTTAGAGAGCGACTGCCAGTCTCTTTGGCAATTGGTTAAGTGCCTCATTGACAGCGGTATCAAAATATCAGCAATGCGCGACCCGACAAGGGGCGGTCTTGCAGCAGTATTAAATGAATGGGCTGCTGCTTCAAAGGTAGAGATTGAGATTATTGAGACTGCAATTCCAATAAAGCCAGAGGTCTTTGGAATATGTGAGCTGCTTGGACTTGATGCGGTGACATTTGCGTCTGAGGGCAGGATGGTAATTGCGGTTAATATTGAAGACACTCAAAGGACATTGGAGATATTAAAAACCCATCCATTAGGAAGGGATGCGTCAATTATTGGAAGCGTTAAGTCAAAATCGGGTTTGGGGCAATTGCCCCATCCCCAAGTGATTTTAAAATCAGATTATGGAACGAGCAGGTTAATGGAACTTCCATCAGGGGAACTGCTGCCAAGAATATGTTAAAAGTAATAGTACAAATACAAATACGTAGGGGCAGGTCTTGTGCCTGCTCAAATATTGGGTAACCACAAGGGTTACCCCTACTCCGTATTGTTTGGAGATTTTAATTTAACTTTAATCCCCAAACATTACGATTCAATCTACAAGATTGAACCAACAGTTTTTACTTTTATGAAAGCAGAATTAGTATAAAAAGGCGAAATGCACGAATTTGATATTGTCCAAAATCTATTAAAACTCATTAAAAAATATGCAGAAGATAATCATGCAGCAACTGTAATCTCTGTAAAGATCAAACTTGGCAGACTCTCTGGAGTTGAGCCTTATCTATTAAAGACAGCATTTGATACATTCAAAGAAAATACCATTGCCAATTGCGCCGAATTGATTATGGATATTAGAGATGTAGTGATAAGATGTAATCAGTGTAATCAGCAGTCCATTTTAACGGAATTTATATTCATCTGCCCAATATGCGGAAGTATTGATATTGAGACAATAGAAGGCGATACCATGACATTAGAGACTCTGGAGATGAAATGAAGCGGCTGACCCTTGAACTATCTGGAACAATTCAAGGAGTTGGATTTCGTCCATTTATCTATATCTTAGCCCAGAGATTAGGATTAAAAGGATATGTAATAAATAATTCCGTCGGAGTCAAGATTGATGTAGAAGGAGATGAAGATAATATTGAAGACTTTAGAAAATTCATTGTTACTCAATGTCCTCCTCTTGCCTCTATTGATACTTGTAAGACACAATATTTTGAAGAATTTATAAATTATAGCGATTTTAAGATATTAGAAAGCTCCTCTGTTGGAGATAGAGCGGCAGTGATAACACCGGATATTTCTATTTGTTTGGATTGTTATAAAGAGTTAAACGATATTAGTGATAGACGATATAGATACCCATTTATTAACTGCACAAACTGCGGGCCAAGGTTCTCAATATTAGAAAACCTTCCCTATGATAGAATTAATACAACAATGAACGCTTTTACGATGTGTCCTGATTGCCAAAGAGAATACGATGACCCTCATTCACGAAGATTTCACGCACAACCCAATTCCTGTCCAAAGTGCGGGCCTCATTTATCACTATACGGACATGCTGGATTAATCTCTGAAGGTGAACAGGCAATTGAGACTACAATAAAGTATATAAAAGACGGCGCTATTATATCCGTAAAGGGAATAGGCGGATTTCATCTATGCTGTGATGCCTTAAATGATCAGGCAGTTAAACTGCTCAGAGAAAGAAAAAAACGACCTCTAAAACCTCTTGCAGTGATGTTTAAAAACATAGCATCAATACAAAAATATGCAAGACCCACAATGAAAGATTTAAAATGTATAGAGTCAAGAGAGAGACCTGTAACAATAATTGAGAAAAATGATACCACACAATTAGCGCCCAATATAGCCCCAAATATACAAAACATAGGTGTAATGCTGCCCTATACTCCACTCCATTACCTTCTAATTGATACTCCATTAATAATGACATCTGCAAATATCTCTGAACTTCCTATAATTAAAGATAATGCCGAAGCACTTTCAAAACTCTTCAATCTAAGCGATTATATATTGCTCCATAACAGGGAGATTAAAAATCATTGTGATGACAGCGTAGCAAAAATAATAAATCAAAGGCCGCATCTGGTTAGACGGGCAAGGGGATATGCAGCATCACCAATAAGGCTGCCGTTTAAATTAGAGAAAAAAATCTTGGCACTTGGCAGTCATCAAAAAAGCGTTATTGCCCTCGGAATAGAAGATAAGGCAATAGCCAGTCAATATATCGGCGAGCTATCGGATATACAATCACATTTACGGTTTAAAGAGGTTATAACTAATCTAATGTCAATGTATAATTTTAAGCCAGACCTTGTGATACATGACAAACACCCCGGCTATTATTCAACAAAATGGGCGAAGGCTAGTAACTATCCTTTAGTGAGCATTCAACACCATTATGCCCATGCCTTATCTGTGATGGCGGATAATGAAGTGAAATTGGGTAAGGAAATATTAGCTGTTACTTGGGATGGAACAGGATACGGGTTTGGGTCTATAGACCCAAACCCGACTATTTGGGGTGGAGAGTTTTTATTAAGCAGTTATCATGAATATAAAAGGGTTTATCATTTTGATTATTTCAAATTATTAGGAGGGGAAAAGGCAGTCTTAGAGCCAAAAAGAACTGCGCTGTCACTATTGATTCATATCTATGGACGAGATGCCTTAGAGATGAACCTAACATGTTTAAAGGCATTTACAGAAATAGAAAGACAAGGATTATTCACAGCGTGGGAAAAAGGGATAAATTCCCCATTATGCAGTTCAGTTGGAAGGATTATAGATGGGGCAGCATCAATATTAGATCTCTTGCAAGTAATCTCATATGAAGGGCAGTCAGGGATGATGATGGAGGATATTTATGATCATAGGGTGAAAGATTTCTATCCATATATGATAAAGGATGGAATAATATATTGGCAGGGATTCATAAGGGCGATGATAGAGGATAGATCAGAGATAAACGTTAAGATAACAAGATTCATCAATACCCTTGCTCAGACAGTGGTAGAGATTGCGGAGGAGATTGGTATTCCGATAGGATTAACAGGAGGGGTATTCCAAAATAAGGTATTGACAGAGAAGATAATAGAATTGGGAATAAAAAAAGGCATTACGATATTAACGCATAAAAATGTACCGGCAAATGATGGCGGACTTTTTTTGGGACAAATTGTGTTTCAACCCTTATAAAAGAAATAACATAAGTTGTAATCAAAGTTAATGGGTTCAAAGGGACGAGTCCCTTTGCGGGAGCTTGAGGGCAGAGCCCTCAATCTTTTAAACTTGGTGGAGGCGGCGGGAATCGAACCCGCGTCCGAAAACACTACACTTTAAACTCTACATGCTTAGTCTGACTATTGATTTTCGGGTTTTAAAGCGCTGTCAGACAGGCTCTTTTAGCCCTACTCCCTTGAATCTTACATCTGATTTCAGGGTACTAATCAGATGCCAGCCCGCATTATGACGCCTTCTCCGTATCGCAGGCTTATACAGGAGAGGCGTAGCAACTTTAAGCTGCTAGTGCAAATTCGTCGTTTGCGTTTGTGTTTTTCCGCCTTTTATCGTGTTGACGGCACACGGCATGCACTCTAAAGATTCACGTCCCCGTCGAATCCTAACGCCCCCTTATAATTTTAGATTTATGATTTATAAATCTAAGTTCTTGTTTTAAACTGCTGTTCTATCTCACGCTTTACTTCACGTTCTTTTATCTGTTCTCTTTTTTCAAACTGTTTTTTGCCCTTTGCTAAGCCTATCTCTAATTTTATCAACTGCCCCTTTAGATATACCTTTAAAGGCACTAATGTGTATCCCTTTTCCTTCGCCCTGCCTGTTAATTTATTTATCTCTTTTGCATGTAATAAGCACTTTCTTGTTCTAAGAGGATCATGATTCGTAATATTGCCGTGTGAATATGGATTGATATGACATCCTAATAAAAAAACCTCACCGTCTTTTATCAATACATATCCCTCCTTTAAATTAACCCTGCCCTCTCTAATAGATTTGACCTCAGTGCCTAATAACACCATCCCTGCTTCTAATGTCTCCTCTATAAAATACTCATGATACGCCTTGCGATTTTGAGCGAAAATCTTCATATACTTATTATAACATAAAAGATAATTTTTTTCATAAGAGCTCTGCACTTATAACCTGCAAAGGGATTTTTAAACGGGTCTGAGACCCTCCCTTTGAACCCATTAAAAAGAAATTGCGTAAGCAGACATGGAAGAGTTTAAATCAAAGTCGAGGAATATCTTAAAACTTCTTTATAATTACCAGATGGATTTTTCTCCAGTATAGAAGAAAGCCTTCCATTATTAAGTACATCTATCGCCCTAACTAAGGATTGCTGTCTAAGATTTTTAATCTTGTTATCCTCAGGCACAGCTATAACACCTTGATGCCTATCCATAAAATTACTCATACCCTCAGAAGTAAACAAACTGAAAAAGGTTATACCCTTAAATATACGCTTAAATGTCCTAAAAGATAAAAAAAGCCTGCTGATAGAATTGCCCAGAAATTCATCATTTCGCCTCTGAACATTTTTCTTAATCGTTACAGCCTGAAGCCAATATTTTTTATGGAGTAAACTATCGGCCTTTAATTCATATAAAGTATGAGCTATATTCTTTTTTTCATGAGTCAAAAATTCATGCGCTACAGTATCTGCCGCTAAGTGTACAAGATACCCATATACAAATGCCTTTTGCTGATTATTCTGCGCAGAATCTAATAAATTAAAACCAAAATCCCAGCCGTGTACATTTTTATCAGGCGGAAGATATTTTTTGCCAATTACAAGATCAGCAATGATGTTTCCGTATAAAAAATCCTCTCTATACTGCTTGATGACAGAATATACCGCGGGAGGCAGTAAAGATGAAAGAGTTAGTATCTCATTGCCTATAAAGATATGCGTCAGAGGCCCCCATGCAAATGCGTTTGAGGGTATTAATAATATGCCAAATATCGTTATTAAAATTAACATGATCTATTTCTCAATATTTATTTTATATCTTTTGGGGGATAAAAGTAAATAGTTATTATTCCATTTTAAGTCCCCATCCTAATATTTTTTTATCTCCAGCCCCTGAGTAAAATTTATTCTCAACCACCTCAATAGTCCGAACGCTTTCTGTATGTTCATCAAGAACATTTAACAATGTGCCTGTCTCAATATCCCATATCCTAATCTTTGTGTCCCATGAACCTGAGATAATTAAATTACCTAATACCTTTACTGAATAAATCCGTTTGGAATTAGTCTTGATATCAAGTATAACTTTTTTGGTATTATAATCCCAAACCTTGATGGTATCATCCCAAGAACCCGAAATTAACAATCCGCTTGAAAATGTCAAAGCGCTTACATTATCAGAATGTCCAGTCAAGGTTGCAACCACATCTCCTTTATAAATATCCCATATCTTAATTGTGCAGTCCGAAGAACCAGAGATAACCTTATTATCTGCAACAATTAAAGATGTAACACTATCTTCATGACCAGTCAAGGTCTTTAGTAAAGCCCCTGTCTCAAAGTTCCAAATCTTGATGGTTGCATCATCAGAACCAGATATAATTACATTATTATGAACAACTAAAGAAGTTACCCATCCCTGATGACCTTCAAGCTGCATAGTCTGTTTGCCTGATTCAAGCTCCCAAAGCCTTATAGTTTTATCATCTGAACCAGTTATTATCTTATCATTTATTACATCAATTGTATTTATCGGAGCCTCATGTCCTGCATAAGTTGCGATATATTTTGCAATCTTTGTATCCCAGATTCTCAATGTCTTATCTTCTGAGCCTGAAAAGAGCTTATCGCCCTTAACCACGCAGCATAATACGCCTCCAGCATGACCTGCAAATGTCTTGATAACCTTAAATTTTACGGTCTCAAGCATTTTTTTCATCTTTTTTAGCTTAGGATCATCACTGAATTTGCCATTTGGATACGTAACAAGATAATTCTTACATCCCAAAGGCGTATCACTGTCTGCAAAATATAACTCCTCAAGCTTCGTATTTACCTCTGCATAATACTTGCCTGTAGGAAATTTTTTAATATACTCCTTACAGCCGTTTATCGTATTACATTGACTATAAAATGTCTCCTCAATCTTATCCTTAGCCTCTTGAACAAACTTTCCTGTTGGATACTTATCAATATATTCTTGATACTGCGAAACTTCCCCTAAACCCTTTACATTATTCCAATAATGAACCTCAGTATGCGTTAAAGTAAGATTTGCATGAATTACCCTCTCATCCCCTTCATTTAGTACAATCCTATCTTCATAATAATAATAACTTGAGGCATCTATATTTTTAATGATTACAATCTTATGCACACCTACAGCAATCTTTAACTCAAGAGGACACGTACCCTTTAAAGAACCATCAATATAAACAGGAGCGTCCATCTGATCTGCTGATATTTTCAAAATAGATGCCTCTTGTTTATAATTCCTTAATTGACTATATATCACCCATATGCCGATTATAATCACAACAATTAATACAATATTTAATATATCAGACAAATTCATACTTAATTCCTCATATTCTTGCCAAAATATTATAAAACATATATATAATATATCATTACTCCTTTTTTTGTAAAGTCATTATGTTATTTTTTGTCTTACACTTTATACAATGTCTCCTCAAATAATATTCAAAAACGTTGGAAAACCGACACTGTGTCAATTATATGACACTACTATTGTGTTTTAATCGTAATTTAATCTAAAATAGAGTCAAAATTAAGGGTATTTTAGATAATTTTTGGCATAATTATTGCTTGCATTCTATAAGGAGGTGTATGAATGGCAAATGAATTTGAAGAAGGAGAGCAAGGAGAAGGGGAACAACCAGAAGGAGGGAAACCTTCTAAGGGTAAGATTAAATTAATAATAATAATAGCTGTAGCTGTAATAGTATTAAGTGCTGGCGGTTTTTTGGCATTTAAGATGTTTTTAGGAGGCGGGCATAAGGACGATAAAGAGAGTTCTGCTAAACACGAAGAAAAAACTCAATCAGATGTGAAACTTCTCGGCGCGCCGCTTACTATGAAGATGGAGCCTTTTATAGCCAATCTTACGGATAAACACAGATATGTCAAGATTAGTATAGATGTAGAGATCGTTGACAAGGCATATGAAGCAACAGTAACTGAAAAGATGCCTAATCTTAGAGATGCGATAATAATCCTCCTTAGCAGTAAATCATCTGACACCCTTGGCACAATAGAAGGAAAGCTCCAACTAAAAGATGAACTTTTAGTGAGATTAAATCAGGTTATGGATAGAGAAATATTTAAAAACATATATTTTACTGATTTTGTGATGCAATGAATAAAGTTCTTACACAAGATGAAATTGATGCCTTATTAAGAGGGGTTCAAACCGGCGAGGTTGAGACTGAAGGCAGAGATGATGATGAGACTGAGGTTACGCCTTATGATCTAGCTGGGCAGGAACGTATAGTTCGAGGCAGGATGCCGGGTCTTGAGATGGCAAATGAGAGATTTGCAAGGCTATTTCGTAATTCCATATCTCAGGTTATCATGAAGTTCATAGATGTAAGCGTTCATGGGGTAGAGACAGTAAAATTCAATGAATTTATGAGAGGCATTCCCCTTCCATCCAGTATAAATATATTTAAGATGGAGCCCTTAAAGGGATATTCGCTGTTTGTAATTGAAGCTCCGATGGTATTTGCCTTTATAGAGTTTTTCTTTGGTGGAAATTTTGCGCGTCATGTAAAGACTGAGGGCAGATATTTTACTCCAATTGAGCAGCGGATAGTTAGAAAGGTAGTAGATATGGCGCTAAAAGATCTGACAGAGGCGTGGTCAGGCATGGCGCAAATAAGGCCGGTATACGTCAGTTCTGAAATGAATCCTCAATTTGTAACCATTGTTACCCCTACAGAGGTTGTAATCAAGATAGAGATACACGTTGAGGTAGAAGATTTTACTGGAAAGATGTATTTTTGCGTGCCATATTCAGTTGTAGAGCCTATAAAAGAAAAACTCGCATCAGGACTACAAGGCGATAAGGTAGCAGGTAGCAGCAGATGGGCTGAACTGATTCAAGAGGCGATTGAAAACTCATTAATAGATGTAAATGTAGAACTCGGCAGCACTCATTTAACTGTATCAAAGTTATTGAATCTACAGGTAGGAGATGTCATCACATTAGATAAAAGCAGTACTGAAGATATGGTTATTACTATTGAAAATATGCCGAAATTTACATGTCAACCGGGAATAGTTAAGGGCGCTCAGGCAGTAAAGATAACCGGCGATGTAATTCAAACGGAATGATATTTTAAAGAAGTTTATCATAAATTATTTAAATAAATGGAGAACGTAAATGAATCCTTTAGAACCTTCTTTTGATGAACTTGATGGAGATAAAAAATCTGCTCCAGCAAGGGATATTAAATTTCTCTTAGATGTGCCTCTAACGGTTACCGTAGAGATTGGCAAGACCAGAATGTTAATAAATGACCTTTTGCAGCTTGGACAAGGCTCTGTAATTGAACTTAACAAACTGGCAGGAGACCCTATGGAAATCCTTGTAAATGGTAAACTCATTGCCAGAGGCGAGGTTGTGGTAGTAAATGAAAAGTTCGGCATCAGACTTACAGATATTGTAAGCCCTGAAGAGAGGTTAAAACAACTAAAATGATAGATATGGTCATAAATATGACTGGCGGATTGATTGTAGTAATAATACTGATATTTCTGCTTGCATATATCTATAAGAAAAATCAACAGCATAGTGCAGGGATAATGAGCATCAAGCAGTATCTGTCTCTTGGGCCAAAGCGCGGCTTTGCTGCCTTAAAGGTCGGCAATGAGATCATGATAGTTGGCATAACGCCAACGGACTTCAAACTCCTAAAGACCTATGATGAGGAAATATTTAAATCATTAGATTTTAAAAATCTTGTAAATACAGAAACTTCTAAACAAAATGGTGATTCATGAATGACATAATAAATCATAATAATCCAGTTGTAGCGGTATTTTTTGTAATAGGATTTCTGTCTCTTTTACCGGCAATCCTGATAATGTTTACATCTTTTACGCGTGTAGTTGTAGTATTGTCCTTTTTACGTCAGGCTCTTGGAGGTCAGCAGATTCCGCCAAACCCAGTAATCATAGGATTATCATTATTTATTACACTTTTCATCATGTATCCTACGATAGATACTATCTCAAAGAATTCAATAGACCCCTATTTAGACAAAAAGATAACCATAAAAGAGGCTCTCTCAAGGGCAGAAGACCCTGCGAAGGCATTTATGGTACGAAACACCAGAGAAAAGGATTTAGAGCTATTTTTAGGATTGGCAAAAGAACCTGTGCCATCTGAACCGATGAAGATACCATTAAAGGTAGTAGCGCCTGCCTTTGCAATCAGCGAGTTAAAGACAGCCTTTGAGATCGGATTTTTGATATATCTGCCGTTTATCATAATAGACATGGTAGTTGCAAGTATTATGTTGTCAATGGGTATGATGATGGTACCTCCGGTAATGATTTCAATGCCGTTTAAGCTATTATTATTTGTATTAGTAGATGGATGGAATATAGTAATCGGTTCATTGGTAAGGAGTTTCCATTGACAATAGATGTTATAAGAGATATTTCAGCCGAGGTATTTAAGACCATATTATTGGTTTCAGGCCCTGTGTTGATTGTTAGTCTGGTGGTGGGTCTAGTAGTAAGTTTCCTGCAGGCGATAACGCAGATACAGGAATTTACGCTAACATTTGTGCCAAAGATAATAGCGGTATTTTTAACATTATTTATAGCAATGCCGTGGATAGCGAGGATAATGATAGCATTCACGACAAATTTAATAGAAAACATCCCAAAATACGTACATTAAAGGGTCAAGGGAGCGAGCTTCCTTGCGGGTGTTTGAGGGCAGAGCCTTCAAGAGGTTACTTAATCATATGGCAGAGCTTTTAGGTCCAGGACTAACAGAATATGGGAAGACATTCCTGATGGTATTTTTGCGTATAGGGGTATTTATGTTAATGCTGCCGTTTTTTGCGAGCAAGTCATTTCCTACTCAGTTTAAGATAGGGCTTATTGTATCTTTGGCGGTTGTGCTTACGCCTATTGTGAAGCCTGTGATGGACACGCATAACATATTGGCAGTGATAGCGAAAGAGGTAATATTAGGTGTGCTGCTTGGGCTATGTGTGAGGACGATTTTTATGGCGGTCAATATGGCGGGGCAGTTGATGAGTTATTCAATGGGCATGTCTATGGCAACGGTATTTGACCCTGAGTATGGGCAGTCGGCTGAGATAGCGAGGCTGCTTGGGATAATAGTGATGTTGGTATTTTTTTCGTTGGATGCTCACCATGAGATAATATATTTATTTGCAAAGAGTTTTGAGATACTGCCGCTTGGGGTAATTAATATAGAGACGATGCTGCCGCTTGGGATACGATTTGGGAGTATGGTATTTATAATGGCATTAAAGATGGCAGCTCCGATAATGGTTGGCATGGCAGTTGCAAGTTTACTATTTGGATATATGTATAAGGCAGCGCCTCAGATAAATATCTTTTTTGTCAGTTATCCGGTATATTTATTTGTAGGTTTTATAATAATAATATTGAGTATGCCGATTTTTTTTAAGTTTTTAACCATCTCAATAGAGCAGATCAGGACAGAGATGTATAAGGTCTTGGTAGCAGCTGGAGCGAAATAATGGCTGACAGCGACGAAAAAACACAAGAAGCCACGCCGCGGCGGCGGCAAAAGGCTAAAGAGAAAGGTCAAATTGCGCGAAGCCGAGAGCTAACCTCTTTTGTGGCATTAGGGGGGATGTTATCGGTTTTATATTTTGGCGGGGCTGGACTTCTGCAAAGTTTTATGCTGATGACTAAAAAGCTGCTTGGAATGCAGTATGGAACAAATGGGTTAGAGGTTTTTAGGACTGCATCATCTGAGGCATTGGTGTTAATACTTCCAATGTTAGGTGTAGCGTTTATGCTTTCAATATTGACAAGTATAGTTCAGGGCGGGTTTTTTATAAAGAATTTTGAGCCTGAGTTTAATAAGGTAAACCCTGGAGAGGGAATAAAGAGAATCTTCTCAAAAAACGGGCTTGTTGAATTTATAAAAAGCCTGATGAAATTTGTGATTGGCGGACTTCTTTTTTATTATGTAATAAAAAACAGCATAACTGATTACCCTGAACTTATGACGCTTGAGATAAATCAGATTGTCACTAAATCAGGGGATATGATAATTCGGTCATTATTTTATTCATTTTTGGTGTTTTTTGTAATAGCCTTTATAGGATACCTGCTTGATGTATGGCGTTTTGAGCAGTCAATAATGATGTCACTGCAAGAGATAAAGGAAGAAACAAAGGAGAGTGAAGGAGACCCGGTTGTAAAATCAAGGATACGCATGATTCAGCGCGAACTTTCCAAAAAGCGTATGATGCAGGAGGTCCCGCAGGCAACGGTTATTGTAACTAACCCGACTCATCTTGCTGTAGCGTTAAAATATCAGGATAAGGTCATGCACGCCCCTCAGATTATAGCTAAGGGGGCTGATCATATTGCTGAAAAGATCAGAGAGATAGCAAGAGAACATAATATACCAATAGTTGAAGACAAACCTCTGGCAAGGATTTTATTTAGGCTTGAGATAAAAGACTTTGTCCCTGCTGATCTATATAAGGCAGTTGCTAAGATACTTGCACATGTTTATAAGATTAAAGGGAAATTATAAAAATGCTATTAAACATTAAAAAAATAGGCACAATACAATGAGCAAATTTCTAAAAATGCTAAGACAAAGGTCAGATTTATTGGTCTCTGTAATACTTATTGCGATAATTGCGGTAATGCTTATACCGCTTCCGCCATTTGTATTAGACCTGCTTCTGTCTATGTCAATTGCCATAAGTGTAGTTATAATGATAACAGCAGTTTATGTTAAAAAACCGCTTGATTTTTCAGTATTTCCGTCACTACTGCTTATCACGACATTATATCGTCTTTCACTAAATATAGCCTCTACAAAACTTATCTTGCTGCATGGGCATGAGGGAGTGGATTCAGTTGGTAATGTAATAAAATCATTTGGTAATTTTGTTGTCGGGGGCAATTACGCAGTTGGATTGATAGTATTTTTGATATTGGTATTGGTTAATTTTGTAGTAATCACACGAGGTTCTGGAAGAATCGCAGAAGTAGCAGCAAGGTTTACATTAGATGCAATGCCCGGCAAACAGATGGCAATTGATGCAGACCTAAACGCTGGATTAATAGACGAGGCAGAGGCAAGAAAACGCCGTGACACGATAAGACAAGAAGCAGATTTCTATGGAGCTATGGATGGTGCGAGCAAGTTTGTTCGAGGCGATGCAATTGCTGGTCTTATAATAACTGGGGTTAATATATTTGCAGGATTATTAATAGGAATATTACAACAAGATATGCCGATACTTGAGGCAGGCATGACCTATACAGTACTGACTGTAGGTGATGGTATAGTAACACAAATACCTGCCCTTTTAATTTCAACCGCTGCTGGTATAGTTGTCAGTAGGGCTGGTAAGGATGGAGATATTGGATCAGAGATTACAAGCCAGATGCTGGTGGATCCAAAGGCTTTATATACTGCCGCTGGAATTCTCTTTGTATTTGGGATAGTGCCTGGTCTTCCTCATATTCCATTTTTCTTTATTTCAGCAGCGGCTGGAGGGCTTGCATATGTGCTTTCAAATGTAAAGGATGAAGTTGTAGTTCCAGATTTAACCCAAGAACTAAAACATGAAGAGCCTACTATGGAATCACTTGTGGAACTTGACCCGCTTACCCTTGAGATAGGATATGGATTAATACCGCTAGTTGAAGGCGATAAGGCAGAGCTTTTGAATAAGGTCAAGGCAATGAGGAGACAGCTTGCTAAGGAACTTGGATTTATAGTTCCATCTATTCATATAAAGGATAATCTACAATTAAGGCCTCATGAATATTCATTTTTAATAAGGGGCGTTGAAGAGGCAAAGAATGAGGTAATGCTGGGTTATTGGCTTGCCGTAGCCTCAGAGGGAGTAGCAGAGATAGAAGGCATCCCTGCAAGAGAGCCTGCATTTGGACTTCCAGCGTATTGGATAGAAGAGAGCAATATTGAGATATCAAAACAGGCAGGTTATATGGTAGTTGATCCATCAACTGTAATAACCACCCATGTAACAGAGATTATAAGGAATCAAAGCTGGGAGATACTCTCAAGGACAGAGGTACAAAGCATACTTAATAACGTCACAAAGGCATATCCTAAGATTGTTGATGAGTTGATACCAGGGCTTATGTCGCTTGGAGGACTACAAAGGGTGCTGCAGAATTTATTAAAAGAGAGAGTTCCAATCAATGATATACTGACAATACTTGAGACTCTGCTTGATTATGCTGCTACTGTTAAAGACTTTGATATACTTACAGAATATGTAAGACAGGCTCTCGCTAGATATATCACAAGACAGTATATGCTTCAAGACGGAGGAATACATGTCATAACGCTTGATTCAAAGATAGAAGGCGTATTTGCTAATTCTGCAAGAACTGGAGATGCGGTAAGCCCTGATGTGATAAACATTGTGATAAGCGGGATAGAGAAGGTTATGAGGTCAGAGGGATTTGTGTCAATGCAGCCAATAATCCTCTGTTCATCACATATCAGAAGACATCTAAGACGGATAATTGAAAAATTCCTGCCGTCTGTTGTAGTTATAGCTAATACGGAGATAACGTCATCTGCAAAATTATTTGCAATTGGAACTGTTACTTATGAAGAACAAAAAGCATCTACATGAGGGCTCTGCCCTCAAACACCCGCAAAGGGACTCGTCCCTTTGAACCCATTATGAAAATAAAAAGATTTAGGGCTAAGACGTTTGCTGAGGCATTGAAGCTGGTTAAAAAAGAACTAAGCGAAGATGCTATAATACTGTCCTCTGATGAGAAAAAAGGGAAGAATCCTTACGTAGAGGTTACTGCAGCAGTTGATTATGAAATAGACCAGATGATTGCAGAAAATCTGGTTGAAGATTCTTTTAATGATGAATTAACCGAAGAAAAACCAGATAATGAATTTATAGTCGTTGAAAAAGAACCAATTAAGGCATCTACAAAGGCAGCCCTAAAAAAAATAATAGAACGTGTGGAGATTAAACCAGAACCAATACAAACGCCGCCTCCTCCATCTCCACCCCCTTCCATTCCCACACCGCCGCAATATTCGGAGGCAGATTTAAAAAATATAGCTAATATTATAGCAGCAGACCTCAAAACCCATACATCAGGGATTCACAATGAGATAGAGAGTTTACGAGATTCAATAGAAGATATGAGAAACCTAGGCTATGAAGTATCTTTATCTCCTAATAAGAAAAAGATGCTTAATTTTCTAATGGAAAGATCCATAAAAGAAGAATATGCCCTAAGATTATGCGAGAGGGCAAGGGATATTTCTGAACTTCATGCCTTAATAATTTCAGACCTCAAGATAAAACCTCAAACTACAGGGGGCGCAATTAAAAAGGCGGTAATGTTAGTAGGTCCAACAGGAGTAGGCAAGACAACAACCATAGCAAAATTAGCGGCAGTATCAATTAAAAATCACCAAAAGGCAGCAATTATTAATTATGATTCCTTTAGAATTGGGGCAGTGGAGCAGTCAAGGATATATTCAAGGATAATGGGCATTCCACTATTAGTTGCCACAAACGCTGAGGAACTAACGCAGGGACTTTTAAGGTTTTCAAAAGACAGAGAGATTATATACATAGATACTGCGGGAAAAAATCCAAAGGATGAAGCAAGTTTAAACGATTTGATAAAGATATGCGGAGCCCAAGTGCCTGAAACGCCAATAGAGGTTCATTTAATAATGAGCGCAAACAGTGATGACCGCTTTATTTTAGATGCCTATAAACATTATAAGAGACTACCGATTAATTATCTAGGATTTACAAAGATTGATGAGGCGGTAAGATTTGGCTCATTATATAATTTATCATTAACGTATCAAAAACCAATTGCATATATTACTACAGGTCAAAATGTGCCAGGAGATATAGAATTTGCTGACATTGACAGGCTGACAGACCTGATATTAAAAAAGGAGCGTTATGAATGATTCTGAAATGCACACAGCTAAACGAAGGGATAAACCCGTCAAAACAATAGCCGTTGCAAGCGGAAAAGGCGGCGTTGGAAAATCAAATATAGTAGCAAACCTTGCCATTGCCCTTAGCAAATTAAATAATAAGGTAATGGTATTTGATGCTGACTTGGGGCTGCATAATATAGATATATTGTTGAATTTAAAGCCCAAATTCAATATTTCACACTTACTCTTAGGCAACCTAACCTTAAAAGAAATACTTATTGAAGGCCCAGCAGGGATAAAGATATTACCTGCAAGCGATGGCGTACAAGAGATGACCTCACTGGATGAGTTTCAGCGTTTAAATTTAATTGAGGCATTTGATGATGTTGCAGATGATGTTGATATATTGCTTGTAGATACAGCAGCAGGGATATCTGATAATGTGGCATTTTTCTGTACAGCTGCTCAGCAAATAATAATTGTATGTTCTCCAGAGCCAACATCCATAATGGATGCGTATGGACTTATAAAGGTGCTTTCTTCAAATTATCAAGAAATGAAATTTCAGGTGCTTGTCAATTCGGCAAGAAGTGAGCATGATGCAAAAAATGTCTTTAAGAATCTATCTGCTGTAACAGCGAGGTTTTTAAGCATTTCATTAGATTATCTCGGATATATACCTTTTGATGAGGCGGTTAGAAAAGCAGTAATGACACAAAAACCGTTTGTCTTAGCATTTCCAGAATCAAAGGCTGCTGAAAAGATAAATGAACTTGCAAAAATTATATCTTCTCAAAGTGAAATCAATGTAAAGGGTACGGTTCAAATATTTATAAGAAGACTGCTAAATGCAGTTCAAAAGGTACCTTTATAGTAATGAATATCATTAAGCAATGGACTGCATTATGATAATATTTAATGTTAGGATTACTCTTAAAACTCCAAAACATTAAATAAAAAAAAATTATAACAACTGGTGAATACATATGATTGCTCAAAATGCTTATAGTAATGCAATGGGAACAGGGGTAGAAGATACGCTAAAGGATTTTCTGCCGTTTATAAAATATAATGCCTTTCGTTTGATGAATCGTCTACCGCCTCTTTTAACAGTAGATGATCTAATAAGCGTAGGGATAATGGGATTACTGGATGCGATGAAGAATTTTGATGCAACAAAGGCATCGCTAAAGACATTTGCAGAGTTCAGAATAAGAGGCGCTATGCTTGATGAATTAAGGAATTTTGATGAAGTCCCAAGGTCTCTAAAGAAAAAGGTAAAGGCAATAAAGGCGGCATTTGCAACCCTTGAAGCTGAGTTGGGTTCTACCCCAGAGGATGAGGACGTTGCAAAGGCAGCAGGTATATCATTAGATGAATATTATAAAACCCTTCAAGGGGCATATGGAGCAATTACACTAAGGTTTGAAGACTTTGGCGCAAACTTGCCAGATGGTGAAAGCATGAATATTGAAGAGACAATACCAGATACAAAGGCAGTAGATCCGCTAGCAAATGTGGTAGAGAATTCAAGGAGAAAAATATTAGCAAATTTGATAGACCAGCTTCCACAAAAGGAAAAACTTGTGCTTTCATTATACTATTGGGAGGGGCTGACGATGAAGGAAATTGGGCTTGTGCTTGATATTACAGAAGGAAGGGTCTGTCAGCTCCATAGTAAGGCTGTGATTAAATTAAAGGCTAAATTAGGGGATGATAAGTTGTAGGGGACTTTATAAGTTTAAAAAAATGAATATTTATCGTATAAAAAATTATGAGCCTCTATATGAGGATGACTAAAGGTATGTGCCTACACAAAGGGAAGATGTGAGGGTTATCTATAAAAATTTATACCTTAACACAGTTTAATTAACAGACCAGCTGCTTCTTTATGACACATTTACAATTGAAATAATATTCCGCTTGATTTCAGTATTTGGTATCTGTAAAGACATGATATTATAACTCCCTATAAATCCATCTAACTCTTTTTTATAATCATGTCCTTTACTAAGGATCATAATACCATCTTTTTTTATTATCGGCGAAACCATTTTCACAAAATCATCAGCCTTAAATAATGCCCTGACTACTCCAACATCAATCTCAATATCAATCTCTCCATCAATTATATCTTCAACCCTCTTTTCAATAACCTTTACATCATTAAGATTCAATTTATAGATAATATTTCTAAGAAAGGCAGTTTTTTTTTGGCGCGCCTCAATAAGCCATATCTTTAGATTCCTATTTACAATCTTTAACGGTATACCCGGAAAACCAGCCCCGCTTCCAATATCTGCTATTGTAATAACATCATCTGGGAGCGCCTTTAAAAACAATAAACTATCTAAGAAATGCCGCTCAATTATCCCTTTATCGTCATGAATTGCAGTAAGATTATGTACCTTTGACCATTTTTTTAGTTCATTTAAGTATATCTCAAAGGATTGTAGGATTATTTCCGTTGGGGTTATCCCTAACGTCTTTAAACCTTCCGCAAGAATTGTACTATCCACTTAAATCTTTCCTATCATATTTATTACAACTTTAGCGATCAACTTATCAACGCAGCCATTTAGCCATTTTTTCTTCAACTTCTTCGTGCGGAAGACCTCTTCCTTCGTCAAGTTCTCTTAACCCTTTCAAGCATAATCAATATTAATGAAACCGCGGCAGGCGTAACGCCCGGAATCCTTCCTGCCTGTCCTATTGTCTTAGGCCTTACAGTAATCAGCTTATCTTTAATCTCATTAGATAAACCCTTTAATAAATTATAATCAAAATCAACTGGTATAGTCTTTTGCTCAAGTCGTTTCATCTTATCTGCAAGCTGTTTTTGCTGCTTTATGTATCCTTCATATTTTATCTCAGTCTCAACCAGCATAGCAATATCATCAGAGATTATCTCTGTAGATGGACAAACCCTCTTTATAAATCCATAATCTATCTCAGGCCTTTTTAATAACTGTATAAGAGTCGTTTTCTCTAAGATCTCAGATGTATTTAATGAAGTCAACTCATTATTAATATCATTTGGTGTTACAGAGGTATTTTTAAGTCTTAAGATCTCTCTCTCCATCAACTCAACTCTGGTTAAAAACCCCTGATAATCATCCTTACTAACAAGCCCTATATCATATCCAATCTGCCGTAATCTCACCTCTGCATTATCATTTCTTAGCAGCAGCCGATATTCAGCCCTTGAAGTAAACATGCGATACGGCTCTATTGTCCCCTTTGTAACAAGGTCATCTATCAATACCCCAATATATGCCTCATCCCTGTGTAGTATCACTGGAGGTCTATTCATTATTGACATAGCAGCATTAATCCCAGCCATCAGCCCCTGTGCCCCTGCCTCTTCATAACCAGAGGTACCGTTTATCTGCCCTGCAAGATATAATCCCTTTATCAATTTTGTCTCAAGGGTATGGTTTAATTGAACTGGATAGACAAAATCATATTCTACCGCATATCCAGGCCTCATAATCTCAGCCTTTTCAAGCCCCTTAATACTTCTAACCATATTTAGCTGCACATCAATTGGAAGGCTTGTGGAGATGCCGTTTGCATAATACTCACGAGAATTCAGACCCTCTGGTTCTAAAAATACCTGATGACGAATTCTTTCTTTAAACCTAACGACCTTATCTTCTATTGACGGACAATATCTTGGACCAATTCCAGTTATCTTTCCGCTATATAACGGCGAGCGGTCAAGCCCTGCTGTAATAATATCATGTGTAGTCTGATTGGTATAGGTTATATAACAAGGCACTTGTGTTAATAGAAGAGACGTTGTAGAAAATGAAAACGGCATTGGAGGATTATCCCCATATTGAGGCGTTAGATCAGAAAAATCTATAGTAGTACCATCAAGTCTTGGAGGCGTTCCAGTTTTTAATCTTCCAAGGGCTAACCCTAATCTCCGCAAAGAATCTGAGAGCCCTACAGATGGAAATTCGCCAATTCTGCCTGAAGCATGACTATCTAACCCAATATGTATTAAACCCTTTAAAAATGTCCCAGTTGTTACAATAACTGCCTTAGCCTGATAAAAAATACCAAGTGTAGACCGCACTCCATTTATAATATTATCCTCTACCATTATTTCATCAATAGTGTCTTGTTTGATTTCAAGATTTTTGGTCTGCCAAAGTGTATTCTGCATTGACAATTTATAAAGGGTTCTATCCATCTGCGCCCTTAACGACCAGACAGCAGGACCTTTTGAACGATTAAGCACACGAAATTGAATCCCTGCAGAATCAGAGGTCTTTGCCATTTGACCGCCAAGGGCATCAATCTCTCTAACTAAATGACCCTTAGCAAGCCCGCCAATTGCTGGATTACACGAAAGATGGGCAATATTATCAATATTCATACTAAATAAACATGTGTATAACCCTAATCGTGCACAGACAAGGGCTGCCTCACACCCTGCATGGCCTGCCCCAATAATAATTACGTCATATTTATTTACTAATGTAGTCAAGTGGTTTTCTTAAAAATTACCTGCGGATTAGAAGCTGCATCAGGAACACAAGTATAATCATCTTTATTCCATAGGACAAATCTATTTCTCCCCTCATGTTTTGCCTTATATAACGCTAAATCAGCCCTGCAAACAACCTCATCCTGTAAAATCTCTAAATCATTATACACTACTATCAGTCCAATAGAGACGGTTACATGGTCAATAACCTTACTGGTTTCATGTTTAATATTAAGTTCATTAATACCAGAGATTATCTGACTAACTAAATCTATAGATTTGGACTGGTCAAGATCAATAAAGAGCGCGCCAAATTCCTCGCCTCCAATTCTAAATACAAAATCTCCCGGCCGCCTTAGATTAATGGTTAAAAAATGAGCTATTTTTTGCAGTACCTCATCTCCTGCAGGATGGCCGTATGTATCATTATACTGTTTAAAATAATCTATATCTAACATCATAAAAGAGAGATGTTTTTTATCGCGTTTAACCCTGTCTAATTCTCGTTTAAATACATTATCAAGGTATCTTCTATTATATAATTTTGTCAACGGATCAGTTATAGAGAGATTTCGCAGCCGTTCATTAACCTGTTTAAGTTTCTCAGACTGTATCTGAATAGTAGCGTATGCCAAGGCATTATTTAGAGTCTGAGACAGCGAACTGATATATCCCTTTAGATATTCATTTTCTACAATATTTAAGGTATTAGATATTGATGCAAGTATTATAACACCCAATCTCTGGTCATTAAAGATAAGAGGAAATGCGGTAATCCTCTTGATTTTAACTTTAAGCAGACCTGTATCAATAATCGGCATATCTATTTCATCAAAATTATTTATCATTATCTCACATTTTTCTTCTATCGCCCTTTTTGGAAGTCCTTTACTAGATAAAGAAAAAAACTCTGATTCTAAAGAGTTGCTATCTACACATTCCTTTGCAATCAGTCTAAGAGAATTACTATTTTCATAATGATAAAATAAACCAATCTGGGAATTTGTATCATGAACAATCCTTTTTATGGAATTAACAGAAATATTATTTAGATCAACCGTATTTAATGAAGATAAAAAATCAATAAAACTTGCAAGATGACCTTTTTCTTCAGTTAATCTAAGATTTAATTTTTTGAGATTTTTCGTCCTTAATTCAAGTTCTTTCTGAGTGCCTCTGATGCTGTTAAGAATTGGGACAAAAAGTAATATAACAAGAGATATAATTATCCCATATATGGTAATAATCTTATTTGAAGTGTCATTATAATTTGTATTTGTGATATTTTTTTCTTCCATTGCCTTTTTATAACTATTATCAATGAGTTTAGCGAGATTATTTCTGACAGGATCAATTACTTGAAATATTTCCTCATCTTTTAGGTCATTAATAGCCTTAATATCTTCATTATTATAAAAAGAAAGAACCTTTTCAATAAAATAATCTGCCTTGATCATATCTAATTTTGTCAGTGATATAAGGTGTTCTTCTTCAGGAAGATGATATTTTTTAGTAATTACCTGCCAGTTATCTTGAATTCCTTTTTGAGCAAATTTAATAATTTCCCTGCCCTGCCTGATTGAAATGATATTATTTTGGGTTTTATAGATGGTTTCAATTATATTTATAGTGTAATAATCAGATATTGTTTTAAGCTCTTTAATTGGTATCATATCCCTAAAATATACATTGGTAAGCCCTGTTTTAATCAGATCAAGACTATTATATGATATATATCCAACTGTGCCTAAACCAGTAACTACTATGATTAACAAAAAAAGAAGTTTTATCCTTATAGGAATTTTTGTCAAGATCTTCATAGATTACCCCCAAGGAAGTATAATATCCCTTAAAATTACCATAAATTTAAATTCAAAGTCAATTATGTAAACTATAACTATCATTAACTCTAAAATTTAAACTTCAAGTTGACATATGACATGATTAAGGTGTATCTTGATATACAATGTAAAGAAAAATTTACTTTTATTAACTAATCACTTTTTAAGTGAATAAATTCTCAGGAGGATAATGAATGAAAAAGTCACTTGTAGTATTAGCGCTTGTATTAACTTTAGTTGCTTTTTTGGGAATAGCTAGTGCCGATGACCACGGACCAAAATTAAGCGGAGTAGCATATATTCAGGGTCATGGTGGACATATAGCTGTAGTAGATCTCGCAACTGGCGAAGTAGCAAGAATAGCTCATGGACAACCTTCAGATGCAGTTACACTCTCAAAAGACGGCAACACTATTTACACATTTTCACTTAAAGGAAACGGAACAGAGACAGATTTAAAGACAGGTAAATCTACCCCATGGATTACAGTTGGAAAACAGCATTGCGGTTCTGCAATCGCTCCTGACGGAACAATATGGGTATCTGACATGACTGACGGTCATGTTTATGTTTATGATCCAGCAACCAAGAAATTAAAGGATTCATTTCCAGTCAGCAAGTCAGTATGTGCGATTACATTTTCAAAAGATGGAAAGAAGGCATATGTAGCTGATATGCCTGGCGCATTTGTAAACATAGTAGACGTAGCAACAAAAAAAGTTACTGGTACAATTAAAACCTCTGGAAACTTTGAACATCGCGGAAGAGTAACTCCAGACGGCAAGCAGCTTTGGATTTCCGATGGTAATGAAATCTACAAACTTGGCACAAAGGATGAAAAATTCATCGGAGTTGGTTATGCTGAGAGCGCAGCTTCAATGGGCGGAGTAAGTATAATTGATACAAAAACCAATAAAGAAATTGATTATGTCATAATCGGCGGAAACCCTCATGACGTAACATTTACCCCAGACGGTAAATACGCATTAGTTACATCAAGACAGATGCCTGACGCTTTAGACAGCGCTATTGTAGTAGTTGATACAACTACAAAGAGAATTGTTAAAGTTTACTCAGCCTGCAAATCTTGTCACGGCGCAACTGGTACCACAGTTGCAGCAACTCATGAAGATAAAGGAAAGGTATTTCTTTGCGGTATAGATGTAAATTGGTCACAAAAGGCAATCCCTGTTTCTAAGGCTATTGAAACAGTTAAAGACCTTGGCGGAAAATAACTACTAGTTAAAATTGATATATTATGTAGGGGTACGCTCAGCGTGCCCCTACTTTTATATAAACCTTGAAATTGACTGCATCACCCTTTCAAATATTTGTGTCTTATCATAGACACCTGTAATATCTACCCATATAATATCTTTATCTCGCTTAAACCATGAAATCTGTCTTTTTGCATATCTCCTGCTTGCCTGTTTTATCTCAGCTATTGCCTCTTCCATTGTACTTAATCCTGAAAAATATCTTGCAATCTCCTTATATCCAATTGCCTGCATAGGGGTTTGCGTTGGATTTAAACTCAATAATTCTTTAACCTCTGAAATCAAGCCGCTGCCAATCATTATATCAACCCGTTTTTCAATCCTTTGATATAACTCCACCCGCTCTCTCATAAGTCCTATCTTTATAAAATCATACGGCAAAGACGTTGTACCTGTTGCCTGAAGATTAGAAATACCCACCCCATTTTCAAAAAAAACCTCAATAGCCCTAATAATCCGTCTAATATCCCCTGACATTATCTTAACCGCAGAAAGAGGATCTATCTCAAATAACAATTGATACAAAGACCCAGACCTTTCTCTTTCAATTTCAAGCAAATTATTTCTTAACGGCCAATCTGCTTCCGCTGCCTTAAAAAAACCCCTTGTGATTGCCTCCATATATAGACCTGTCCCGCCTGTGATTATTGGAATCCTTCCTTTTTTGAGAATGGAGTTTATTATTGGGATAACTGCTTCCACATATCTGCCAGTGCTGAACATATCCGTTGGTTCTACAATATCTATCATATGATGAACAATCCCGTCCATTTCTGATTTATACGGTTTAGCAGTGCCGATATTCATATGCCTATATATCTGCATAGAATCAGCGCTTATTATTTCAGAATCAAGGAATTTGGCTAATGAGATTGAAGCAGAAGTCTTTCCAACGCAAGTTGGGCCAAGCAGGATAATAATTTTATTCATCCGATAAACTTACTGCCTATTTTATTAATAACGCGCCCTAACCAAGGTTTGTCAATATTAATTGCGCTATGCGGGCAGACTTCAAGGCAGCAATAACATCGTATACATTTATCATAATCAAATTTTAATCTCTTTTCTGTAGTCCCTAATGTAATAGCATTTGCAGGACAAATCTTTAAACATTCACCGCAGAGTTTACATTTCTCATTTAAAGTGGCTGGACGTTTGGTTAAATTTCTCCGTAAGAAACTCCGAGTAAATGCAGGGCCAAATGTTATATCTCCTTTTGGAGGGAATTTAAAGTCATTAATCTTTGGCATATTACCGTTTATAATAATCTCCTCGTTATAACCACATGCCTTTCCAACTTTATTTGTTAAGAGAAAATCATGTGATACTGAGAGCATATCACAAACTGCCCTGTCTAAGGAAAGGGCATCAGAGCATCCCATTAGTATTCCAAGCCTACGAGGTGTTCCGCCAGTGCCAGGGCCTCTTCCTTCCATTACAAGGATGCCGTCAATGAGATTAATCTTTGGTTTTATTGCCTTATAGATTTCAAATAATAATTCTGCAAACACAGTTCTATTTTCGCCAATCTTAAAATGCCACTCTGGTTTTTTTAATCCTATAACGCAGCCAAAGAGATTTTTAACTGCAAGAGTGAGCATCATTTGGGAATGAGTTTTGAGTTTCGGCAGGTTTATTATAACGTCAGCATCAAATACATCTTGAGCTATTTCTATTTTATTAATAGATGAATCTACGGAGATCTCGCGGCTTTCGATGAAATCTTTAATTTTGATATCCATTCCATTAATTGCGTCCATTACTCCGCAGTCTTTCATATTTTTTTTAAATTTTCCCATAGCTGGGCTTTCAGATATTATAGCAATGCCTCCTTTATCTAAGACATATTCGCAGACAATCTTGATAATCAGAGGGTGTGTAGTAATTGCTTGTTCAATTTTTGAAGGCGCAAGGAGATTTGGTTTTATAAGAACAATAGAGCCAGTTTTTATTAAATTATTATCTAAATTATTAATAATCTCAAAAATATCCTTTTTAAGTTTAGTATATTCATAATTAGATTCTTTTATATAAGCAATAGGCATAGTAAATTAAAGGGTCAAGGGAACGAGTTCCCTTGCGGGAGTTTGAGGGCAGAGCCCTCATGTTTTTAAACCTCAATCTCAACAAAATTTAGGCTTTTATAATTAGTAATCCCGACTCCTTTTTTTACAGCGATATTTAGGAATTTGACATCTTCTATTTTTAGGTCAAGAAATTTCAATCCATATGAATCAATAGCGACCTCATCGAGTCCTGCTATAATGGTATTTTCAACAGAGACATCTGAGAGGTCTCCGCCTGTAGGGCCGTTATGTTTCAGCACACGGGTTGCATCAAGTATAGTAAATGTAGGTCTAATAGCAAAGGCAAGGTCAGCAATGGACTGATCAATTTCCTGATGAAGGCGATTTCTTCTACCGCCAAGGACTCCGTACCAATTCTTCATAGAAAATGAGCAATGGCTGAGGGAGTGCTGCTTAGCAATCGGGAGATTTATAACCTTGTCAACCTGATGAAAGAATTTATTAACAGGCCATATTTTTAAGACATCGCCTTTTAAATCAGTATCAAGCATATCACTGCCTGAAGGAATTTTGATGATTCCACCTGCGCGCTCTACGGCATCGCCTATACCTGAGCGTTTGAAACAGCGCTGCGGGTCATTTATTGATACATCAGTAACCCAGACTTCTTTAGCCCCTGCAACAATACAAAGTTTAACTACTGCAGAGACTATTTCTGGATTGGTATTAACGGCTTGTTCAGGCTGCCTGTCCCATGCGACATTAGGCTTTATTAACACATGCTCACCTTTGTTGATAAACCTGCTGATTCCGCCAAGTTGATCAAGGGCTGCAGCTACCATTTTTTCAGGGGATTTACCGTGCACAATGGCTAAGACAGGTTTTAGATTATTATTAGAAACCCTAAAATCCTTAAATGTATAAATCTTCTCTGCTGTATGCCTTACAGGTTGATCGCTATAAGATAATACGCCGATAATCCCAGCCCCAGCAGCTAATGAACATGTCAGGGCGGCTTTTTTCAAAAAATCACGTCTATTAAGTTTATTTTCCATTTTATTCACAAAATAAACTTATTGCCTGAGTTACCAAATCTATATCAACCCTTGTGTTAAAACAAGGACCAAATGGACGTTGATTTGGGATACCGTATACTGGCATGGGATATGAGTCAGCAAGTCCGCTCGACAAATCTCTTTCACAAGCAACTGCTATAATTAATTCAGGCTTAACCTCTGAGGCAATCTTTCGCGCTATTGTCCCGCCTGAGGCAACATAAAGATTTAGGGATTTAGACTCGGATATTCCTATTAAATCTTTAATCTCACATTTGCCGCATCTCTTGCAGTTATTTATATCATGCGTGATTCGTATCTTACAGGTATCTACTTGGATGCAATGAGGAAGGAGTAATAGGATTCTTTTAGTTTTTATCCCTTGAATAAGTACAAATTTATTATTTAATCTTATAATATGACCCTGCCAAGACTCGCGTTTTCTCTTATAAAAAGCGGTTATAAACATTAATATAGGGTAATATATCTTTAAGATAAGACCCCTAAATATCTTAGCCCACATATAAATGGTCTCCAGTTTTATTTAGCCTGCCCTTTAAAAATGCCTTATAAGACATAGGCGATTTCCCAGCAGGCTGGAGTTCAATAATTGATAGTAACCCTGAGGCTGTGCCAATAAAAAAACCTTTATCATCCTCATTTATAATCTTACCAGCTTCCCCGCTACCACCATACTCAACAGATTCAGCCTTTATAATCTTTACACGCTCACCATTAATAAATGTATACGCACAAGGCCAAGGATACAATCCTCTAACAAGATATGACAACTCATCAGCAGTCTTTGACCAATCAATCAACCCGTCTTGTTTCGTTAAAATCCTTGCGTATGTTTGATTTCCAGTCTGCTCAATTGGCGTAATATTATCAGCTTGTAACAGGTCTAAGGTTTTAATCAATAATCCTGCCCCAATGATTGAAAGCCGCGCTCCAAGTGACTCATATGTATCGTCTTTATGGATGATTTCTGATTGTGATAAAAATATTGCGCCAGTATCTATTCCTTTATCCATCTTAATGGTTGTAACGCCAGTTTCACTTTTCCCGTCAATAATAGCCCATTGAATTGGAGCTGCCCCCCTATATTGCGGCAATAGTGAACCATGCAGATTAACGCATCCATTTTTTGGAATCTCTAATATCAATGAAGGCAGAATCCTGCCATAAGCAACTACAACTATAACATCAGGGGCATATTCGGCTATTAAATTAACAAGGTACGGGTCATTTAATTTATCAGGCGCAATTACCTTTAATCCCATTGATTGGGCGTAAACCTTTACAGGAGGAGGAGATAAAGACCTACCGCGTCCCTTTTTTTTGTCAGGCTGAGTGATAACTAGTTCAACTGTATGAGTTGATTCAACCAGCGCAATAAGTGTTGGCAGCGCAAATTCTGGAGTGCCCATAAATATAGTCTTCATCGTTTTTTTCGATATGTTTTTTTAAAGATTTTTAATTGATCATCAGTTAGCCTGTCTACAAATAATATGCCGTCAAGGTGATCAATCTCATGCTGGAATACCCTGCATAAATGGCCTGAGGCTTCAAATTCAATCTCTTTTCCATCCCTGTCAAGCCCTTTGACAAATATCCTCGCAAAACGATTTATAGTTGAGAAAAATTCTGGTATACTTAGACATCCTTCGTAAGACTCCATCTCACCCTCTGAATACATAATCACAGGATTAATAACCACAATCTCAGAATAAGTCTTGGTCACAACCTTACCATCAATAACTATTACACGGCTATTAATGCCAACCTGAGGAGCAGCAAGTCCCACGCCTATGACATCTTGATTTAAAGTATCTAACATATCATCAATAAGAGTTTGAACCTCTCCATCAATCTCTGTAATAGGAGCAGATACCTTTTTTAATAACTTATGAGGATATTTTAATATTTCTCTTTTAGCCATAAATTAATTATAACACTATTTTTTTTTAAAATTGTATAATAGTTATGCTTTATATTGATTTTTTTCATCTGCTGGAGGCAATAATTGGAGATCATTAAGGGTCTATTAAATCTAACAAATACATACTCTCATCCTGTTATAACGCTTGGAAATTTCGATGGAGTCCATTTAGGTCATCAAAAAACCATTCAAAAGGTTAGAGATAAGGCAAAAGAGACAAACTCAACTTCTATGATCATTACATTTGAACCCCATCCACTGCGGATTATTGACCCTGAAAGAGAACTTGTCTTTTTAACGCCATTTAACATAAAGTCAGAACTTATTGCTGAATTTGATATAGATGTACTTTTATGTATTGAATTCAGCAGCGAATTTGCCAAGGTGAAGGCAGAAGATTTTATTAAAGACATACTTGTTGATAAACTTCATGCCTCTCATATCATAGTTGGACATGATTACAGATTTGGCAGTAAAAAACAAGGCAATACAGATCTTCTACGTAAAAGAGGACGACAATATGGATTTACGCTTAATGTCATCAGAAACGTTAAAAATACTGGCGGTACTATAAGCAGCAGCAGGATACGCAAATTATTACTTGATGGAGATGTTCATTTAGCAAATATTCTGCTTGGGCGAACCTATTTTATTGAAGGCACTGTTGGATATGGCGCTGGACGCGGGGCTAAGGTCCTTAACACTCCCACTGCAAATCTTACCATTAATGATGAATTAGCGCCAATGGACGGAGTATACGCAGTGCGGGTAAAGGTTGGAGATAAGATTTATGACGGCGTTTCAAATATCGGTAAAAATCCCACATTTGGTCAAAATAACCTAAGTTATGAAGTACATCTATTTGATTTTGAAGACGACCTTAGAGGCGTAAAACCTAGAGTCTATTTTGTGAAGAGAATTAGAAGCGAAAGAACCTTTGACAGTCCTGATGAATTAAAAAAACAGATACTCAAAGACATTGATAAGGCAAAAAAAATACTTCATACATTTAAATGATTTCTTTTTATGTTAAGATATTCTATTAACCCCGCTTGGACATTAGTCCATGATTATAAATAATATGAGGTGAATTTCATGTACGAACAAAAAAAGCCTTATGTAATTGAAGAAGAACCTGGTATTAAACAATATTGTGGCTGCAATAAGACAAAAAAACCTCCATATTGTGATGGTTCACATAAGGGGTCTCCATTCAAACCCTTTAAAGTAGAAATAAAAGAAAAAAAGACCGTTAATATCTGCGGATGCGGTAAATCTCAAAATCTTCCCTTTTGCGATGGGTCACATTTGAAATAAAGCGATAATTCGCATAAAAAATAATCTCTATTACACTTTAAACTATCTAATAAACCAGTCTCTTCTATGTATTACGAAGAGACTGGTTTATTATTAACTAAATCCTTTATATTTTAATCTGCAATATATTATATTGATTGAATAATTATCTCAACTAGTTTACAATTTCATATTAATCAATGTATACTTGAATATTGAGAACAAATTTTAGAGTTCTAATTATAGATTTTTTTTGAAACTCAGGAGGGAATTGATGTTATTAAAAAAACTTGGACTAATCAAAATATTTGTAATGATGATGATATTATGCCTTTGCAGCACAGCTTTGGCAGATGAGCTTGAAGATAAATATACATTTTTTTTAGGTCCAGTTGCAGCTTATAATTCTCTTTCTGGAGATTTCAATGGAACAAATGTCTCAATAGCTCAACAAGGTTCTAAATTGACCCAAACGATTACTCCAGTTTTCCCATATCTTAAAAATGCTTTTGCGTATGGATTTACTGGCGGAGTCAGAAATGATAATGTAAGCCTTGAATTTTGTTATCTTTCTTCCACTCATGATGCCTATAGTCACATCAACGGAGTTTTTAAAAATCATACATTAGCTGAATATAGAATTATTAGTCTCGACGGTAGATATTATTTAATGCCAAATTCTGCAATTCAACCATTTTTTCAATTTGGATTATCATTTCCATGGTTATCACTAGACCAAAACGCATATACAGCATTTTTTCAAAATATGAGTTTCTATGGTTTGGGGTTGAATATCGGAGGCGGCGTTGCGTTTAATGTTTCTTCTATTATGATTACAGTTGGCGCTTATTTAAGAACCTTTATATTCAATGATATAATTACCCAAAATATGAATACCCCAACAAATAATGATAATTTTGTTTACTTCCCAAAAGGTTCAATTAATCTGATCCCATCTGTAAGTATAGTTTACGTCTTTAAATAAAATTATCATTTAGGACTATTCAACGCTAATTGCGTTACTATAAAAAAGGCAATTCCATCCATCGCCTGCTTATCAGATAACTGCTTATGCGCAGCAGTTGAATTTAAAGCACTCTGCCCTGCAAAATAATCTATCGAAGGAGACGTCACCCCTCTATATTCCCTATCCTCTCCATTACACCTCACCCTGAAATCAACCTTTATATTCGTTTGATATTCTAAACCAAGCTCCTTCTTCTCAGATAATAAATCAAGTTTATAACTGATTATATCAGCATCTATAATATTATCCGAGCTGTCCGTCACCTTCACCCCGCGCCTCTGAAACTCATCTACAAGCGCTATATTCAACATGTCCTGCAAAGACGGCTCACTCGTCTTATTTATAATCTTACCAATCTTAATAGAATCAATTGACAACGATGCCCTGCTAGCTATTGTGTAGCCACAGGAAATTATAGATAATGCTAAAAGGATTATTACAAGGGCTCTGCCCTTGACCCGCAAGGGGACTCGTCCCCTTGACCCTTTTATAAAAATCAATTGGTCACCACTATATTAATTAACTTGCCCTTTACCACAATTATTTTTTTAACCACACTACTCCCTATAAACGATATTACCCTTTCATCAGATAATGCGATACCCTTTATCTGGTCATCATTTAACCCAACATCAACCATTATCTTTGACCTAACCTTTCCATTTATCTGCACTACTAATTCAATCTCATCCTCTTTTGCTGCCTCTTTGTCATATTCTGGCCAACTTTGCTTAGATATTCCCCTCTCCGCACCAGATACCTCCCATAACTCCTCAGCAATATGCGGAGCAAATGGACTTAATAATAAAATCATCGCCCTTACTGCAAATTTTAGTGATTTATCATCATGCTGCAGCCCAGTCATCTCATTTAATAACTCCATCATCGCTGCTATCGCTGTATTAAAATGATAATCACGCTCTATTGACTCCGTTACCTTCATTATCGTCTGATGCGTCTTTTTAAATAATCCAGAATTACCTCTAAACCCCTTTATATCCGTTTTTTTAAGAGTATCAACATTAGTCTCTACTAAATTCCATAACCTATTCAAAAACCTGCTCGCACCCTCTACCCCTTGATCAGACCACTCTAAGTCCTTCTCAGGAGGCGCTGCAAATAATGAAAAAAGCCTTATAGTATCCGCTCCATATTTATTTATTAAAACATTTGGATCAATAACATTTTTTTTAGATTTGGACATCTTTTCAGTACGCCCTTTTAAAACTTCTTTACCACAATGAATACATTTATCCTCTTTAACTTCATCAGTGAATAACCATCCATGCTCTGGACATTTTAGGGTTTCCTTACAAACCATACCTTGGGTAAGCAAACGTCTAAACGGCTCATCAAAATCCACTACCCCAATATCCCTCAGAACCCTTGTAAAAAACCTCGAATATAATAAATGCAGTACCGCATGTTCAACCCCGCCAATATATTGATCTACTGGCATAAAACGCTTGATATTTTCTTTATCAAGGGCATCTTCTTCCTTAGTTGAACAATAACGTATAAAATACCATGAAGAATCTACAAATGTATCCATAGTATCAGTCTCTCTGCGGCCATCAGCCCCGCATCTTGGACACTTCACACGACAAAATGACTCTACTTGTGCAAGGGGCGAAACACTGCCTCCGCTAAATTCTATATCTTCAGGAAGAACTACTGGAAGCTCATTTTCTGGGACAGGAACAACGCCGCAGGTCTTACAATAAACTATAGGAATCGGACATCCCCAATAACGCTGTCTGGAAATCCCCCAATCTCTTAGTTTATAATTTACAACTCTCTTGCCTATCCCTTTTTCTTCAATATATTTAGAGATTGCCTCAATTGCCTCTATATTAAATAGATTATTAAATTGTTTAGATTTAACCAAAACGCCCTCGCCTATATAGGCATTGGTAAGTATATCATCAACTTGTACATCCTTAGGGATAATAACCTGCCTGACTGCAAGCCCATATTTGCGGGCAAATTCAAAATCCCTCTCATCATGTGCAGGGACGCTCATTATAGCGCCAGTGCCGTATTCCATTAGCACAAAATTAGCAACGAATATTGGTATGTTTTCTTCACTTAGAGGATTTATCGCAAAGTGTTCTGTAAAGATTCCAATTTTATCATCTATCTTTCCATAATTATCTATTAAACCCTTCAACTCTGAATTATTGCCTAAAAATTGAGAGGCAAGGGGATGGGTTGGAGCTATACACATAAATGTTGCGCCAAATATTGTATCTGGTCTTGTAGTGAAAATCCTTAATCTTTCATTAGATTCAAAAATAGGAAAATCCACTTCTGTGCCAATACTTTTGCCTATCCAATTTTTCTGCATAGATACTACATGTTCAGGCCATCCTATAAGGGTATCGCAGCCAGTTAATAATTCTTCAGCGTAATTAGTTATTTTAAAAAACCATTGTTCAAGTTCTTTTTGAACGACCACATTCCCGCATCTCCAGCACTGCCCGTCAATAACCTGTTCGTTGGCAAGGACTGTTGCGCAGTCATTACACCAATTGACCATAGAGGATTTTCTATAGGCGAGACCTAATTCATACATTTTAAGGAAAAACCATTGATTCCATTTATAATATTCTGGGCTGCATGTGGTGACTTCGCGGGTGAAATCGTAGCTAAAGCCCATAGCCATGAGCTGTTTTTTCATATATGCGATGTTTTCGTAAGTCCAAACTGCAGGGTGGACTTTATTTAAGATAGCTGCATTTTCAGCGGGCAGACCGAATGAATCCCAGCCTATTGGGTGAAGGACATCAAAACCTCTCATGCGTTTATAACGCGCGATGACATCTCCGATGGTATAGTTTCGGACGTGTCCCATATGTATTTTACCTGAAGGGTATGGGAACATCTCAAGACAATAGAATTTCTCTTTATTTTTATTTACTTCAAATAATTTATTCTTTTGCCAATATTTCTGCCATTTTTTCTCAATATTTTGAATATCCAATTTATCTACTCTATCTTTTAATAATGGGTTCAAAGGGATGAGTCCCTTTGCGGGATTTTTAAGGGCAGGGTCGTAGACCCGTTATAAAAACCCTTAAAGGGTTACTTCTTCTTTAAAGCTCTTTCAACAGTCTTTATAGCGCACAAATCAGAGCACATGCTGCAGACATCACTTTCAGAAGGGGGTGCAGCGGCGCGCCAAGCTCTGACCTTATCTGGGTTAAAAGACATGGACATTTGGCCTTCCCAGTCTAGGTTTTTTCTAAATCGAGCCATTTTTTTATCACGTTCAATTGCAGAAGGGAGTCCGCGTGCAATATCTCCAGCGTGCCCTGCGATTTTAGAAGCGATAAGGCCGTCAACTACATTATCTAAATCAGGGAGTCTAATGTGTTCTGCTGGTGTAACATAGCAAAGGAAATCTGCTCCAGCAGCTCCTGCTATCGCGCCTCCGATTGCTCCAGATATGTGATCATAACCCATACCGCAATCAGTTACAAGCGGTCCTAATATATAAAAAGGCGCTCCATTACAGAGGGTCTTTTGGAGTTTCATATTCATTTCAACCTGATTAAGGGGCACGTGACCTGGGCCTTCAATTATTACTTGAACGCCGGCATCTAATGCCCTTGCCTGAAGTTCGCCCAAGGTTGAGAGTTCTTCAATCTGCGCCCTGTCTGTGGCATCCGCAAGACAACCCGGTCTCATAGCATCGCCGAGACTTAGCGTGAGATCATATTGATGCGCGAGTTCTAATAATCTGTCGTAATATTCATAAAAAGGATTTTCTTTATTATTATATATCATCCATTCAAGCATAAGCGCGCCACCTCGGCTTACTATATCCAAAATTCTGCCTTGAGATTTAAGTCTGTCTACTGCGCGCATGGTTAGTCCGCAGTGTATGGTAACGAAATCAACTCCGCCCTCAGCGTGAGCCCTTACTGCATTAAACATATCATCAGGGGTCATTTTTATGATTGAGCCGTAGCGTGCAGCGCCTTCAACTGCTGCTTCATAGATTGGGACGGTTCCGAGGGGAATAGGGGATTCTTCAATTAGACGTTTACGAATTTCAATAATAGGGCCTCCTGTTGAGAGATCCATGACTGCGTCTGCACCATATTTTACAAGGACTTTTAATTTTTCTATTTCTTCATCTATTGTGGATTTGTCTTTAGAAGTGCCGATATTTGCATTAACCTTTATCTTTAAGTCTTTTCCGATTGCAAGAGGCTTGATATTATGAATATTATTTCGAGCAATAACACTCTTGCCTTCAGCAATATCAATAGAGAGTTTCTCAGCAGATACGCCTTCTATAAGGGCAGCAGTCTTTACTTCTTCTGTAATAATACCTTTTTTAGCATTTTCTATTCTAGTCATTTTAATAGCTCCAAATATTTAATTGATGCGCCGTAGACATCATCTTGCGCTAATATTCCAGATATAAGGGCAATTCCATCTGCGCCGCACTTCATAATTCCAGTAACATGATCTAATTTTATCCCGCCTATGGCAAAGATTGGAATTTTAAGAGATTTTTTTGCGTTTCGTATAGGTAATAACCCAATAGGACTTCCATATTTTATCTTAGAAGGAGTCTCAAACGCAGGCCCTAACGTAACAAAATCAGCGCCTTCGTCCTGCGCATTAGCTGCCTCTTTAAGAGAATGACAGCTTACACCTATATAGAGATCGTCTTTGACAAATTTTCTGACTGCCTTAACAGGTATGGAAGTTGAATTAAGCTGCACCCCATCAGCCCCTGTGCAAAGAGCTACATCAACCCTGTCATTTATAAAAAGCATCGCGCCGTATTGCTCAGTAATCTTTCTTAAAGAATCTGCAAGTGTGACTAATTCTTTTATAGATAAATCCTTTTCACGCAGCTGCACAGCCTTAATACCAGCATTTAACGCCTGCTTGACTGAATCTATAAGCCCTTTTTTAGTCAATGACCTGTCTGTTATAAGATATAAATTAAAGGATAACATTCTTTATGTTTAGTGAAAAATGAAATTATTCCTCGGGGTGACTTAAATAAATATTTATGGATTGCCTATATAAAAATAGAAAAATAATTAATATACACCCTCTTACTAAAGTACAGTATTATCAATAAGAATGTCAAGAGCACTGCAATTGGGCAGGAAACCAAAGATTAAATAAAATCCTAAAAACCTGGATAACAAAAAAATTGACATTTTATAACTTTTTTCTGCGGTTCAACTTTTTCAGACTCAATAATAGACTTGTCATCCCCAGCTATTGTAATACTTAAAATTTCATATATATCCATTTGTTCGCTCATAATTATTTCTCCTAATTAATATGTATTTAATATTGTATCGTTATATTTTATAATAACCTTTAGTAAATAATATGTTAATATTATGAAGTAACCCTTTAAGGGTTTTTATAACGGGTCTACGACCCTGCCCTTAAAAATCCCGCAAAGAATTTATTCGGGTTTGGGGCTATTGCCCAAATTTGAACCCATTATAAAAGATGACTATATTTGTTATTAAAATTGGAAGCAGCATTATTACCGATGATTTCGGACTCTCAGAAAAGAGGATTGAATCTATCGTTAATAATATATCTGAAATTCACGACAAAGGGATAGACCCAGTTATTGTATCTTCAGGCGCTGTTGCAGCTGGAAAAAATAAACTTAATATCAAAGGTAAAATTACTGACATTAATCTCAAACAAGCTGCTGCTGCAATTGGGCAGAGTTCGTTGATCTGGGCTTACGAAAGGGCTTTTAATAAACACGGGAAAAAGGCTGCCCAAGTTCTGCTTACACAAGAAATTTTCTCCGACCGAAATAGATATATTAATGCCAAAAATACACTCTCTACCCTTATTAGCTATAGGGTTGTTCCAATTATTAATGAAAACGATACAGTTGCAATCGAGGGACTTAAATTCGGAGATAATGACAGACTCGCAGCCCTTGTTTCAACTTTACTCAATGCGGATAAACTCATAATCCTCTCTGATGTTGATGGTCTATATACCGAAAACCCTCAATCAAAATCAGCAAAACTTATACCTATAATAAAGGAAATAACCACTGAAATAGAACAATGCGCAGGCGTTACCCAAAGCCTTGTAGGCACTGGCGGAATGTGTTCTAAAGTTCAGGCAGCCAAGATTGCCACAGATAATTCCATCCCAACTTATATTATTAATGGTAATAACAGCGGTCAAATATTGGATATTTTAGAAGATATTGAAGTTGGAACAAAATTCGAACCGCAGACAAAACGCTATGGAGCAAGAAAAGGCTGGATAGCTTCAGGGATAAAATCTAACGGTTCTCTGATTCTTGATGACGGCGCAGTTAATGCCATTATTTCAAAGGGAACAAGTCTTTTACCCTCAGGTATTAATAAAATTGAAGGACAATTTGTACGCGGAGACGCAGTTTATTGTATTGATAAAAATGGAAATAAAATTGCTAAAGGTCTAGTAAATTATTCCTCAGAAGAACTTATCAAAATATATGGGAAAAAGACCTCTCATATTGAAACAATTCTTGGATTTAAATATTCTGATGAGGTAATTCATAGAGACAATATGACCATCATTAAAGGATAAAACTATGGAATGTAAAAAAGAAAAAAACCTAACGTCTTGCAACTGCAGTTATACTTGCGGTAGAAAGGGAACATGTTGTGATTGTATTACCCATCATCGCAAAAACCGTGAAATACCAGCTTGTTTTTTCCCAAAAGACGCTGAAGCAACCTACGACAGGTCTTTTGAACACTTTACACGACTTGTGAATAGTAATAAAGTTTAATCAAATTAAACAAAAATATGTTATAATGTTGTATGAAAACTCTATGGTATAAATTTATCATATTATTGTTTTTAATTCTCGCTATCCCTGCGGTTGTATTTGCCAAAAATGATATTTTAGTTGTCAGTGTAAATGATATGATAAGCCCGGTTTCCGCAGAATTTATACAAAGTAATATCCAACGCGCTAACATTGAGAGATTTACCGCCATTATAATAAAATTAGATACTCCAGGCGGGCTTGATTCATCTATGCGTTCAATTATAAAAGATATAAATCAAAGCCTTATCCCTGTAATAGTATATGTTAATCCATCAGGCGCTCATGCAGCCTCAGCTGGGGTTTTTATCACAATGGCAGCACATGTGGCTGCTATGACTCCCGGCACAAATATAGGCGCAGCTCATCCAGTAAACTCAAACGGACAGAATTTAGATTCAACAATGAAGGAAAAAGTTACAAATGACATGGCTGCCTTTATTAAATCCATTGCCATAAAAAGAGGCAGAAATGAGGTTTGGGGACAAGAAGCTGTCAGAAACAGCGTTTCAATTACTGAAAAAGATGCGCTAACACAGCATGTTATTGATATTATTGCTAATAATATTGATGACCTTCTTACACAATTAAACGGCAGAGTAATCACCATCAATGATAAACCAATCACTCTTAATACCAAAGACGCAAAGATTGTTAATGTTGAGATGGGACTAAGATATAAGATATTAGGGATTATCACAAATCCAAGTGTTGCGTATATCTTAATGTTATTAGGATTTTATGGATTATATTTTGAATTTACTTCTCCTGGGGCAATATTTCCGGGCGTAATGGGTTCAATATCAATAATCTTAGCATTTTATGCCTTTCAAACCCTGCCTGTTAATATAGCAGGAGTGTTTTTAATCATCATTGGAATTATATTATTTATATTAGAGGTTACGATTATATCGCACGGAATATTGACTATTGGAGGGATAATATCTATGATGATAGGATCATTGATGCTGTTTCCAGACTCTGAACCATTTTATAAGATCTCATTAGGAATTATCATTCCTGCAGTTTTCATTACTGCGTTATATTTTATATTAACCTTTAGGCTTGTATATAAGGCATGGAAACGAAAACCTATTACTGGTATTGAAGCATATATTGGAAAAACCGCTTCAGCTAAAACGGATATATTTAAAAATGGCACAATTATGATGCAAGGCGAGCTTTGGAGCGCTTGGAGTGATGAATTTATTGAAAAAGGGTCTCAAGTAATTATATTAGAGAGAAATGGCCTAAAGGTCAAGGTGCGGGCGAAACTTAATAATAATCTTTAAAACAAAAGGAGGCAGCATGATTTCTGAATTTCCGTGGAATATAATCATTATTATTGTTCCGATCATTTATTTCATCTCAAGCGCTGTTAGAATTCTCAATGAATATGAGCGAGGTGTTATATTTAGGCTTGGAAGGGTTATTCCAATAAAGGGGCCTGGTATTATATTATTATGGCCAATCGTTGATAAAATCGTCAAAATTAGTCTGAGAACAGTAACAATGGATGTACCTTCTCAGGATATAATCACAAAGGATAATATAAGCGTTAAGGTAAATGCAGTTGTATATTTTAAGGTAGTTGAACCAATAAAGGCAGTTACAGAGATTGAGGATTACCTCTTTGGAACATCTCAGATAGCTCAAACTACATTGAGAAGTATTCTTGGTCAGAGTCATTTAGATGATCTGCTTTCAAACAGGGAAAATATTAATTCAGAACTTCAAAAGATAATTGATCTTCAAACAGAGGCATGGGGAATAAAGGTAACGGCTGTAGAAGTCAAAAATGTTGATATTCCGGTTGAGATGCAGCGCGCACTCGCTAGACAGGCAGAGGCAGAGAGAGAAAGAAGGGCAAAGATAATACATTCAGAAGGCGAGTTCCAAGCAGCACAAAAACTTGCAGATGCTGCAAAGATTATAGGTACTGAACCAGCAGCACTCCAGTTAAGATACTTACAAACCCTAACAGAAATCTCCACTGAAAATCAGACCACAGTAGTATTTCCAATCCCAATTGACATGTTAAAGATCTTCACAGACGCAATAGCCAAGAAGTAAATTTTTTATTAACGGGTCAAGGGGTCTTAGACCCCTTGCGGGATTTTTAAGGGCGGAGTCCTTAAAAGGTTACTTATTAATATCCAACCTCAACTCTATTCCGCCCATTTTCTTTAGCTCTATAGAGAGCCTCATCGGCTCTTTTGATAAATGTATCCGTATTTTCATCGTCAATATATTGTGAAACCCCGATACTAATTGTCACTTTTTTCACAGCATTAAACTCATGATTTTCAATGGTCTTTCTGATATTTTCGGCAAATATTTTAGCTCCGCTTGAATTTGTATTAGGGACAAGGATGATAAATTCTTCGCCTCCCCACCTGAAGAAATAATCCATCTTTCGAATATTAGCTGCTACTTTGTGAGCGACAACCTTTAAAACCTCATCACCTGTGTCATGTCCAAACTGGTCATTAACGAGTTTAAATTTATCAATATCAAACATCAGTAATGATAAAGGGCTATTATATCTCTTTGTTCTTTCTATTTCTCTGACGATAATATCGTCAAATTTCAGTCTGTTAAATGCGCCTGTTAATCTATCTGTAGTGGCTAAATGTTTAAGTTGGTCTTCCATTTGTTTTCGAGCTGTTATATCTCTAACGATTCCGAGAGCGTATAATTTATTATCACTCTGAAAAGATGCAAGAGATATTTCAACAGGGAATTCTATTCCGCTATTATTTAAACCTGTAAATTCTGTAGTTTTACCAATAACATTCCCATGCCCTGTTTTTTTAAATCCTTCAAAACCTTTTTTAAAATCCTCATAGTATCGTTTTGGAGCAAGGGTGGCATGGAGTTCTTTTCCAATCAACTCTGAAGATTTATAACCGAAGAGTTTACTTACAGCATGATTACAATAGGTTATAGTTCCAGAATCATCCATTAAGATAATCGCATCATTAGCAGCAGTTGTGATGGAGCGGAATTTCTCTTCATTAAGTTTTAACTGCTTTTCAGCGGCTTTAATTGCAGTAATATCTTGAGCTACGCAGACAACGCCTTGAACACTGCCGTCTTCTTTAAGCATGATTGAATTTGCAAAAAGAACAGGCACCTTTTTGCCTTCTTTTGTGATATAACTGTGTTCCTCGCTCTGAAAATCACCTTCTTTGAGTAATTCTCCAATAGTTTCTGAATTTTTGTTTAATTCATCCCAATTACCCAAAATCATGCTAAATGGTTTGCCTAAAAGTTCCTCTTCTTTGTACCCAAGCAGAGTCAATGTTGATTGATTGACTTGGCTAATTGACCCGTCAGGATAAACTACAATAAGCGAATTCATCATTGAGGCAATTATATTATCTACAAATTTTTTAGAAACCGTAGTATGCTGTAAGTCACTTAACATTGTGTTAAAAGAATTTGCAAGTTCGCAGATTTCATCATTGGAATTTGGGATGATTATCTTTTGATTAAAATTACCGCTGCCAATTTTAATAGCGGTTTTTGAGAGATATTTTATAGGTCTAACAATTTGAGCATTCGCCAAAAACCAACCAACAATAATTATTATAATATCAATGGTTAACATTATGACAAGTAATCTTTTTAAAAGAATTATCTTATTTATAAAAATATTTTCATAAATATTTGTTATCTCATTACTTATATCACGAAGATCATTAATATTAGAATTAATTTTAAGTGCAGGGTCATTAAGGGCTTTATCTAATTGATCTTTAGTAACCAAAAACTCTAAATTTTTCTTAAACTCAGGCCACATTTTCTTAAGATCAGAAGTTATTGCTTCTTCTTGACTTAACGCATTGAGTGATTTATCATATAAATCAATGTATTGTCTTAATTTTTCTCTGTCTAAATCATTACCCTCTCCTACTGAAACGGCATATTTTACAATCATTTGTGAGAGGTTAGTTAGTTTTGTATAATCTTTAGGTAAAGCAGCAGTTTTTTTCAGAAAGTTATTGCTGTTATCATTAATATAAAATAAAGCAGCGGAAAATTGTATATTATGATCTTGTATGTCATTGAGGATTTTTTCAATAGATGTTTTGATAGAAAGCCATACATCCCAATTTTTTTTAAAAATAGCATCCATAGATTTTGGGGCTGCAGCAATAGTAAAACCCTCTATTGCGCCTCCATGCTGTAACTTATCTAATGAAAAATTATAAAACTCTATAGCCCCAAGGATTTCTTCTCTATCATTGTCATTACCATTTTTTACAGATAGAAAAAGCCTTCCTATCTTTTCAGACAACATCCTCTGCCTTCCTGCAATATTTATAATATGTGAATTATATTTTTGAGAGGAAAGAAATTGATATACAACAGCAAGATTAATGATGGCAATAGCTGCCATCATAATTAATAATAAACCAATTTTTTTATCAATTGTAAATTTCATTATATAAAACGTATTCCAGCAGGGGCGCGGTGCACCGTGCCCCTGCATCATATTTATCTTATCATAAATCTAAGCAAAATATCTTTTTAATAAACCCTCAAATACCTGACCATGACGAGCTTCATCCTTACACATCTCATGAACTGTATCATGAATTGCATCAAGATTTAATTGTTTAGCCCTTGTAGCTATGTCTTTCTTGCCTTTACATGCTCCGTTTTCAGCCTCAACCCTTGCTTTAAGATTTTCCTTTGTGCTTGCAACTAAGACCTCGCCCAAAAGCTCAGCAAATTTTGCGGCATGTTCAGCCTCTTCAAAAGCAATTCTCTTATAAGCCTCAGCAACCTCTGGCAATCCTTCTCTGTCTGCCTGCCTGCTCATAGCTAAATACATACCAACCTCTGTGCATTCTCCAGTAAAATTTGCCCTTAATCCTGCAAGGACTTCAGCATCTACGTCCTTTGCAACCCCTATCCTATGCTCATCAGCCCAAACTAAATCTCCGCCTTTTTGCTCATAAAATTTTTCTTTCGGTGCACCACATTGAGGACACTTATCAGGAGGATTATCTCCGTTATGAACATAACCGCATACTGAACATATAAATTTTTTCATGTTATACTCTCCTTTTATAATCGGTCTGGGGAATTATCTGCCCCAATATAAGACTTTATTGGTATATATTAGTATATCATAAAAAAATTATTTTACAAGGTTGTAAAGAAAAAATTACAAGATTAAAGAATGGGGGCTCTGCCCTTTTCATCTACGGGCACCCGCAAAGGGATTTTTAAAACGGGTCTGAGACCCTCCCTTTAAACCCATTAAAAAGACCTATAAGATTAACCATATCATCAGGCAGATGCGAGGTAAATTCAAGCGGTATTGATGTTACGGGATGGATAAATCCTAGCGTTTTGGCATGAAGCATCTGACGGCTAACTATAAATTTATTATTATTTGAAAGCCCAATTACTGTTTTATTACCATAAGTGACATCACCAAGCAAAGAATGTCCAATGGAAGAAAGATGAACCCTTATCTGATGTGTCCTGCCAGTTATTAATCTTGCCTCAATCATTGTGGCATTATTAAATCGCTCTATAACCCGCCAATTTGTAACTGCAGGCCTGCTGTGTCTTGAAACAGTAGACATCTTCTTTCTATTAGACTGAGACCTTCCAATTGAAGCAGAAATACTGCCTTGATCCCCTTTTATCCTTCCGTTGACTATGGCAATATAACTTCTTTTTATTGTGCGGGATTTAAATTGTTGCACCAGCCCATAATATGATTGATTATCAAGTGCAATAACTACTAATCCAGAGGTATCTTTATCTATACGATGAACAACCCCTGCCCTTAATGGCGAACCAATATCTGGCAATTCTTTTACCCTGCCAGCAACTGCATTTAATAGTGTTCCGCTTGGATTTCCAGGAGCTGGATACATAACCATACCAGCGGGTTTATTAATAACTATGAGATGATTATCTTGATAACTAATATCAAGATTAATATCTTCAGGGATTAAGATATTATCACTAGACGAAGGCAAGAAAACTTCTATGGTATCCCCAATATGCAGCCTTGCCCCTTGTTTTACAGATTGATTATTTAAGGTTACTAAACCGCTTTCAATAAGGGTTTTAACCCTTGAACGAGTGATGGCAGCCTCTTTTGAGACCAGATTATCTAATCTCTCGCCCTGCCCGCTTTCAGTAACGTTAATCGTGATTGACATTATAAGTAGGGGCAGCCCTTGTGGCTGCCCTTTTTTTTTAGGTTTAAGTTATAGCTCAATTAAGGAGAGATTCTTGGAAGTACACCAAAGAGATATTTTAGATCACTATCCTCAAGCGTAAATCCTCCGCCAATAAACGCACCTGACCATGAATGATTAAGTAAATTATCCGCACCAACTGTGACAAAAAATTTCTTATAAAAAAAATAATCAGCTCCCAGCTTTATATGGGGATAGCTTGAATTTACCTCTGTATTGCCAAAATCCCAAATGTCAGCTGACAGCTTTACATTATTATTTAATATAAATTGGTCTGCCCCTAAACCAAATGTATTTTCGGTAAGTCCAAATCTTAAGACTGTATCATTGTATTTTCTTGCAAACTGAGCATTAAATGTAAATTTTTGCTCAACAGATCTTTCCGTAAAGCCAAAAACTTGTCCACTTGTAGTTGTAACATTTTTCTGTGTAGTAGAGACAATTCCAACTGGGCTTGAAGCTACTCCTAAGATGTAATACTTATCAGGGTTAGGCATTAAAGTTACATCAAAATTACCCCTATATGAGTTTGGATTAGTTAAATATTCGCCCCTTAAACCTACAAATGTCTGAACGCGGTCAACCTTTTGAACCATCTCTTCGACCTTCTTAGCAGTATTATTTATAGAATTATAAAGTGTATCATCATTAACCATCTTGCCAAGAGTGCCTTGACCTTTTTCAATCTTATCCGTCATCTTGCTTACTGAAGTAAGGGTTTTATCTGCATTATCTGTAATAGTGTTTAGCTTTTGGGCATTTTTATCGCTAAATTCTTTGAGCGCTTTACTTACATCACGTAAATTAGCAATTGTCTGATTTATATCGCCTTTTTCATCATGTAAAAGCTGATTTACTGAATTAGACAACTCGTTTATACTTTTAAGCGTATCACCAAAACGCTGATCATTAGATGAAATGACTGTTTTAAGATTTGTTGTTAATTCTGATACGTTTTTCAGAATCTCAAGGACCATTTTTTTGGTGTCTTCAGATCCCACCAAACTATTCACATTGCTTATAAGATTCTGAAGTCCATCAGCAAGCGTGCCCATCTTTAAGGCAAGATTATCCATATCAAATGATTCCTTATTATTTCTAATGAATCCGCCCTCTTTAATCACGTTACCAGAGCTTCCGGGTTGAATCTCAAGGGCCTTATCACCCATAAGTCCTGTTGCCTTAATCCCTGCAACAGCGTCTTCATAGATTATAACCTCTGGATTGAGACGAATCTTGACCTTAGCTCTGTCTCCTTCTAATGTTATATCTTCAATCACTCCAACATCAACGCCAGCAATCTTGACCTTTGTCTTTTTATCAAGCCCTGAAATATCTGAAAAATATGTATAAACATTATATCCAGCCTTTTTATACCAAAAGGTCTTACCAGTCTTCATTGTCATAAACCCTGCGGCAACCAATGCCGCTAGCACAAATGCCCCCACTTTAAGTTCTGTTGTAAATCCCTTCACAATTATGCTCCCTCTGCTGTTATAGGCCCTATGGCATTGCCGGTTATAAATTGTTTTATAACTGGATTAGAAGTATTTTTAATCTCTTCAGGGGTTCCTATACCAATTATCTTTCCTTTATATAACATTGCTATTCTATCTGCTATTTTATATGCGCTTACCATATCATGAGTTATTGTAACAGAAGTTACCTTTAATTTTTGCTTTAATTCTATGATAAGTTCATTAATTACATCTGCCATTATAGGATCAAGCCCTGTTGTTGGTTCATCATATAGTATAAACTCAGGGTTATGAGCAATAGCCCTTGCCAGACCGACTCTTTTACGCATACCTCCTGAAAGTTCAGAAGGCATAAGGTCTTCAATATCCTTAAGCCCAACTAGACGCAGCTTTTCAGTAGCCGTTTCCCTTGCTTTAACAAGAGAGGTTTTTTTCTGCCGTAAAAGTGTAAATGCGACATTTTCCCAAACCTTTAGAGAATCAAATAGCGCAGCATTTTGAAAAAGCATACCGAATTTTCTGCGCATCTTATATAATTCTTTTTCTTTTAAGGTTGTAACCTCTTGCCCTTCAACCTTAACGCTTCCGCTGTCAGGTGCAAGTAGTCCTATAATATGTTTTATTAATACGCTTTTCCCTGAACCGCTGCCGCCAATTATTACCATGCTTTCGCCTTGCTCTATCTGAAGAGTTGCTCCTTGTAAAACACGTTTAGTGCCGAATGCCTTATATAAATCAGTTAATGTTATCATTTTAACTTGCTAATATCACTGATATAAAATAATCAGAGACTAATATTGCCATAGATGAAAGCACTACAGCGCCAGTAGTTGCCTGTCCAACGCCTTTTGCCCCGCCTGTTGTATAAAATCCCTTATAACAGCTAACTATTGAAATTGAAGCGCCAAAAAAGCACGCCTTTATCAAGCCGTCCGTTATATCCTTTATCTCAAGATAATCCCATGTGCGATTCCAATAACCTACGGAACTTGCGTCAAAGATATAAACAGATACAAAAAACCCGCCCAATATTCCGACAAAATCTGCGAGAATTGTAAGAGTAGGAAGCATCACCACGCCTGCAATTAATCTAGGAATTATAAGATATTTGATAGGATTTGTGGCAAGTGTTTCAAGGGCATCAATCTCTTCAGAGACCTTCATAGTGCCAAGTTCAGCAGCCATTGCAGCCCCAGCCCTGCCTGCTACAATTAACCCAGTAAGCACAGGTGCTAGTTCTCTTGTAATGGATAGGGCAACAACAGTGCCGACAAGACTCTGCGCCCCTACTTGAGCTATAAATTTAAAACCAGTTAGAGTCTGTAAGGCAAGCACCATACCAGAAAATATTGCGGTTATGAATACAACTGGAAAAGATTTAGTCCCAACCTCATACATCTGGGCAAAGATCATTCTAAACTCAAACGGAGGTATAAACATCAATCTAAGAGAATTATATAAAAGCATGGATATGCATCCAAATTCAGTTATGAATGCAATAAGAGTTTTACCAACAATTTCTAATGGTTTAAATATTCTTTTCATTTAAATTATGTTTTATATAAAAATAGTTACGCTTAATCGCTGTATTATAGCATTTAACATATAGATTTAGATAATATTATTCCGACAATGATTTAAATTATGTAAAATCTTCTTTATTTACAATCTTTCGTTAAGGTTGAGTAATTGATAATAAAAATATATTCAATGTATAATAGATAGATAGACACTACATTTGACAATGGATAAAATGATATTTTATTAACATAAAGAGGTGAATAATGGAAACTATAATTTCGAATCCAGTTATTTCTGAGATAAATAATATGCTTCAAGGTCTTTCAGAAGAAACCCTGATAGAAATCAATCACTACGTCTCTTTTATGACTGAGAAAGAGCGTAAACATAAGGCTTTCGTAGAAGAAACGCTTAAGATAGAGGCTGAGTCTGATACTGTTACATTCAATTCTGTTGATGAAGCAATGGACGCTATTAGAAATTGGAAAGAATAGAATGTATAATCTTACATATGAAAAATTGTTTTTAAGAAAAGTGCATAAAATCGTAAAAAATTCTTCAGAGATTGACAAAAAGTTAGATAGACTATTGCTTCGTCTGCAAGATAACCCCTTTAATCCATTATTATATACTCATGGATTATCAGGTAATCTTAAAGGCAAATATGCCTGCTCTCTAACGACAGATATACGTATAATATTT
>JADFXP010000075.1 GCA_015233465.1 Candidatus Magnetominusculus dajiuhuensis | reverse complement strand
TATAAGTGTTCCATTATCATATAATTCCCTTTCACTCTGCCAGCTGTCAAAGGAAACGCCAAATGTTTCAAGGTCAGATTTGATATTTTTAAGCATCTTTTTATAGGAATAATCTATAAAGAATTCTGATACCTCGTTATATGTCTTATCTACAAACTGATTGCTTTTTGTATCAATAATCTCTTTCGCTATTTCAATTGCATATTCGCCTTGATAGCCGTCTTCTGGAACTGGATAGTCAATACCATGAAGTTTTTGATAATGGGCAAATACAGATTCCCCAAGCAGCCGTACCTGACGGCCTGCGTCATTAACATAAAATTCCCGCTCTACATCATAACCTGCTCTATCTAATAGATTAAATAGAGCTGCCCCAAGGGCTGCGCCTCGTCCGTGTCCGAGGTGAAGGGGTCCTGTAGGGTTTGCGCTGACAAATTCTATCTGTACACGCTGGTTTTTTGAGACTATGGGTCTTAGGAATTTTTCTTTTTCTATGTATAGTTGTTTTAATTGCTCGCCGAGATATTTCTGACTAAATCTGAAATTTATAAATCCTGCGCCTGCTATTTCAATGCTTTTAAATTCTTCATGTGAACCTATAGCAGTTATAATATCTTCGGCGATTTTACGTGGTGATTTTTTTAGGGTTTTGGCAAGACCCATGGCGATGGGGGTAGAGATATCGCCAAGCGTTTCAAATTTAGGGATTTCAAGTTCAACGTAATTATTATTGATATTTAGTTTTTTAAGTCCATCTGAAATAATATCACGAATCATCTAGTCCTTCTTTTAATAATGGGTTCAAAGGGACGAGTCCCTTTGCGGGGGTTTGGGGGCAGAGCCCTCAAAGGGTTGCTTCATTCCAACCGGGGGAAATCTCTTCGTCATTAGGCTGCACGAAGGGGCAGCAGTTTTTTATTTTGGCAGCGAGCCAGTTCTTATTATATTTTCTGCTGTATATTTCTTCATAGAGCATACCTTGTCGTCTGCCTTTTTTGTCAACGATATTGGGGCATTCTGGGAGTTCGCCGGTGGAGAGGTAGCTGACCTTTCTAAATAAGACGCTTCCTGCAGACCAGACGTTCCATTTACCGGTTTTAAATGGGATTAATTCTTTTGAGGGAAGCCAAGTCCAGAATTCTGTACCGTTTTGTGTTTTTCTAAGGGGTGCGATTCTTCTGAATTTTTTTCCCCAGTTTCTTTGGTTTTTTAGACGGATGATACCGATTTCTGGGTATTCCTCAAATATATTTATACATTTTTGCATAAATGGATTATTGTATTCTGCAACAAAGTCGTCTTCAAGGAATAGAATATATTCGCCTTTGACTCTTGGATAAACTCGTCTTAAAGCGCCTACTAGTCCGAGATTTTGTTGAAAATTTATTATTTCCGTAAAAAAACCAGTATTTTTCGCATAATCCAATAATTCTGAACCTGAACCGTTATCAGCAAGAATTACCTCGTAATTACGGTATGTTTCTGTATCTTTTAGGAAAGAGGAAAGGGAATCAACAAGCCTTGTAAGGGAATTTATACGCTTACATGATAATATAACTATGCTAATAAGTCCTTTTTCAAATGTGCAGTAATCTGAAGAATTAGCGATAATCTTAGCGCATTTAGCAGCCCTTTTATTTACCTCAATATCTAAGACCTTTTGGCTTACTATCTCAGCTTGCCCAAAGTCTGGAGGGTCTGTTTGTTTTAGATATGACCAATCTGGTTTTTTCATTAATTAATTACTTGAGGGCGCTGCCCTCAAACTCCCGCAAAGGGACTTGTCCCTTTGAACCCATTATTTAAAAGAGCATTAAATGCACTATTATAATTTTTAATCTGCCGATTCCAATTCCAATTATTACAAATCTCACTGCGAATATTTCTGCTCATCCTCTGATAATCTAAGTTATCTAATTCCTTGATCTTTTTAAATACTGAGACAATTGACTCAACCGTTGGTTCAACAAAAAATCCAGTTTCCCCTTCTCTGATCAATTCCCGCATATTTCCAACCCTTGTGCTTACTACTACCGCCCCAGATGAGGCTGCCTCAAGTCCAGGATTTGGCGTGCCTTCATTCCAGCTTGCACAAAGAT
>JADFXP010000074.1 GCA_015233465.1 Candidatus Magnetominusculus dajiuhuensis | reverse complement strand
GGAATTCAGAAAAATTAAAATCTTGTAGCGTTGTTTGTGGTCTCTTTTGCTCTTCCATGTCAATTCTCCTTTTAAAGGTTTATTACCTTTTCGGTACTTTGACACAGTTTATTTAACAGCCTCGAACGTTTTAAGAAAAATGTAGCAATTGCTGGTACTACACAACAACAATCAGGATTAACATCAAATTTAAATCCTATTTCAACAACAACTACAACTTCAACATCATCAACAACTGCTTCAACAACGACAACTTCAACGCCAACTACAACAACTACAACAAGTCCGGGTATAATAAACCTTGTCCCGCCAGGAGGAATATCATTTGCTGCGATTTTATCTCCAAACAATGTTGGGGCATTACTTAATATGGTTGCTCAAACAGGAAATGTGAGTGTACATGCAAGCCCGCATATCTTGGCAATGGATAATAAAGAGGCTAAGATTGAGATAGGCAATGAGATACCAGTTGCAACCGGATTTTCTCAGTCGCCTTCATCAGCGCCTGCGCCAACGCAAACAGCAGCAACAGGGGTTAATCCAGCTACACAATCATCGCTTGCATCATCTTTGGTTTCAGCTGGTCAGATACAATATAAAACAGTTGGAATTATTTTAACGGTTACCCCTCATATTACAGAACAAAATATGGTAAGGCTTAAGATTGCGCAAGAAATAAGCGCAAGAGATGTCGATGTTTCCCTTGCAGGCGTAACCTCTCCAAGTTTTACTAAACGAAAGGCAGAGACAGTTGGAATTGTAAAAGACGGACATACCTTAATGATTGGCGGACTTATGGAAGAACAGACAACTACAAACAGAACAGGTATTCCAATTTTAATGGATATTCCTCTATTGGGTTATCTCTTTGGTTCTACATCTAAAGCAGTAACTAAAACAGAATTTTTGGTAATGGTAACGCCGCATGTAATAAGCTCTTCTGAAGATGCTGAAGCTATCTTGGAGGAATTTCAAAATAAAGTACACACCATAAAAACGCGATTGGAAAAAGACAAGAAGGATGACAAGAAGGATGACAAGAAGGATGACAAGAAGGATGACAAGAAGGATGACAAGAAGGATGACAAGAAGGATAACAAGAAGGATGACAAGAAGGATAATTAGAATATGGATTATATCCAAAATATAAATAAGATTTTATTAAAAAGCGGCTTAATTACTGAATCTCAGCTTAAAATGGCAATAGTTGAGCAGAGTAAGACAGGGATGTCTTTGCTTGATGCAGTATTGAGTCAAGGTTATATCTCTAAGGAAGTGTTATTGGCTGGGGTGAGTAGTTATTTAGGGATAAAATATTTAAGATTTAATGATTTCCCAAAGGAAATACCAAGTGACAATTATCCTGCGCTATCATTTTTAAAGCAATACTCTATTGTACCAATTGGGAAGATAGATAACCAATATATGATTGCAATGGCTGACCCAACTGATGTCTATGCAAAAGATGCCTTAGATATATTTTTTACTAGGAAATATATCATATTTCTTAGTAGTTCGGAAGATATTAAAGAGGCAATTACACATTATTTTGAGAGTTCCACTGATTCCACCAAATTAATGGAGGGATTAAATGAAGGCGGGGCAGAGATAATAGATGATGGTTTTGAAGAAGATGTCCACCAATTAAGAGATATGTCACATGAAGCGCCAATAATAAAGTTGATTAATATGTTTATTACCAAAGCAGTTGAGCTTCATGCAAGCGATATACATGTTGAGACAGGTGAGAAACAGTTAACTGTTAGATATAGGATAGATGGAATTTTAATAGAGGCAGAGACTTATCCAAAGAAACATCAATCTACAATAATTTCAAGAATAAAGATTATGTCAAAGATGAATATATCAGAGAAAAGACTTCCACAAGATGGCAGAATAAGGTTAAGGGTCTCAGGAAGAGAGATAGACCTAAGAGTTTCAACGCTTCCAACATTATATGGCGAAAGCGTTGTTATGAGAATTTTAGATCGTGGAATTACTGCAATACGCATGGAAGAGATGGGTTTTTGTAGAGATGTATTAGAGCAGATTAATAAATTGATTACAATGCCAAATGGAATGTTCCTTGTAACAGGGCCAACT
>JADFXP010000073.1 GCA_015233465.1 Candidatus Magnetominusculus dajiuhuensis | reverse complement strand
CTTATTGCAAGCATAATTCACGGCTTTAGTAATAGAAAAGAAAAACCGTTTGTGGCAGTAGATATGGGTATGATACCAGAAACCTTGATAGAATCAGAGCTATTTGGACATGAAAAGGGGGCATTCACCGGGGCAATACAGAGAAAGATGGGGTTTTTTGAACACGCTCATTCTGGCACATTGTTTATTGATGAGCTTCAAAATATGTCGCCAAATGTTCAGAGCAAACTCCTAAGCGTATTAGATGAAAAGAAGATTTATTCAGTAGGAGCAAAGGAGCATATAAACCTTGATCTAAGAATCATAGCAGCTACAAATATGGATATCAGGCGTTATGTTGAGGAAGGAAAGTTCAGGTCAGATCTATTCTTTAGATTAAGCGAATTTATCATCACTCTCCCTCCTCTTAGGGAACGTAAGGAAGATATACCTCTGCTTACAGCAATGATGGTAAAAGAGGCAACTGAGGAACTTGGACGTGATCAGATTTTTAATGTATCTGATGATGCGATTGCGCTGCTACAGGAATATCATTGGCCGGGTAATATAAGAGAGCTTAAAAATGTAATACGACGCGCTGCGCTAATATGTAGAGGTGATTGCATTGAGACTGAGCATATAGATTTTCTATTTAAAGGAAATGATATAATGAGCAGTTCAATTTGTCCTCCACTAAAGGAAATAACAGAGCGGACAATAAAGACGGTTGAGATAAATGCAATAAAACATGCGCTTAAACTTGCAGGCGGTAATAAATCTAAGGCTTCAAGGATGCTGCAGATTGATTATAAATCATTTCTTAATAAGATTAAGAAATATAACAAAGAATTATCATAATGGGGGATAATTATGAAAAAGAGTCTTATTTTAGTACTGGCAGCGTTGTTTCTTTATAGTTGCGGCGGAGTTGATACAAAGGTTTATAAGTCATTGGATATTCATCTTAAGGCGCATGATTGTTCAAAGGCGCTGGATTATCTTGCTAAAAATGAGAAGCAATACGGTGATAATCAGCAGCTTATTTATCGTTTGGATAATGCAATGGTTAATATGGAATGTAGAAATTTTGACGCTGGAAATCAATTTTTTCATTCAGCAGAATCCCTAGCAGAAGACCTATATACAACAAGTATATCAAAGGAAGCAGTATCTTATTTGATAAATGATTATACTATTCCATACGGCGGTGAAGATTTTGAGAGGGCATTGATAAATATGTTTTCAGCCATTAATTATCTAATGCTTGGTAAAAAGGATGAGGCGCTTGTTGAATGCCGCAGGCTTGATGCGCTTCTTTCTGTGTACAATGAAAAATATGACAAAAATAAAAATGTCTATAAAGAAGATGCCTTTGGAAGGTATTTGAGCGCTATGATATATGAAGCAAGCGCGCAATATGATGAGGCGTATATAGATTATGATAAATCTCTAAGCACTTTTAGGGATTATAATAATCAATATAAAACTCCTATACCTGTTGCGCTCATTGAAGACATCATGCGTTCAGCCTCTAAGACTGGCAGAACTGCTGAATTAGAAGCGATCAAAAAGGAATTTCCATCTGTGCAGGGCTTGAACCTTAAACAAATAAAGAATCTTGGAAAGATAGTTTTCATACAATTAAATGGTCAATCTCCTGTTAAGACAAGCACTAAGATATATGTGCCGTCGCCTTCAGGACCAATCACTTTGGCATTTCCATCATATCTTGCTAATCCGCCTTATTGTCAAAATACAGATTTTTTTGCTGAGTCAGGCGATAAATTTATAGGTTCAAAGGCGGAACTCGTTGAGGATATAAATCAGATAGCGATAAAAAATCTTCAAGATAGAAAGGGCAGGCTCATTGCCAAAGGTCTAACCCGTGCAGCAGTCAAAGAATTAGCCCTTCATGCAGCAACAAGCTCTATAAAGGATGAGAACGTAAAACAAATCACCAGAATCTTTGGAAATTTATTAAATACACAGGTAGAAACAGCGGATACACGTTCTTGGAGGACAATGCCCGGCGAGATCTCTATGTCAAGAATCTTCGTCCCGGAAGGGAATTATAAACTTCACGTTCAACAGTGTAAGGGCGGGAAACAATATCTTGAGACAGTTGATATTAAAAAGGGCGAGACTAAATTTGTGTTATTTGAGAGTATTTATTAATAATTAAGGACCTAAAGCATGAGGGCTCTGCCCTCAAACACC
>JADFXP010000072.1 GCA_015233465.1 Candidatus Magnetominusculus dajiuhuensis | reverse complement strand
TCACTGTTTGGATTCAGCACATAAGATACTGCGCTGTCAGTTAATATTTCACTATATTCTTTTGGCGGTTTGTTTAATTTATCTGTATTTCTACATTTATTAGCCATTACAAGCCCTCCGTTTTGCAGTGTTCCTATACCATTTTTATAAATAATACACCTTTGTCCCAATTGATATTTTGAGAAATCAGAACACATCATCCAATATTGAGCGCCTTTGAAATTAACGAGCCATTTTAATCTATTGTCATTAAGCCATGAGTTGTCTAATCCGTGATTAGGACCTCCTGATATTATCTTTCCAGTTGTATCAATTATCCCGCAGCCAGCAATAATCCCAGAGGTAAAACACTTTGTTTCAAAATATGAGTATGCTATCGGCATGGGATTGCATTGGTTAGTACCTTCAAACACAGCGAATGCAGTTATCATCTCTCCCGGGAAAAATCCCTGAGAATTGTCTTCATATGGGAATATAGCCTCCCATGTTCCGTTTAAATAATCATAAGTATGTTTAAGGGAGTTATCCGCGGGTATTATCCCTGAACCTGTGAAATAAATGCTTGCATTTTCATGATCTGAAACTTCAAAACTTACTGTCATACTTACCATACCACAAATCTTAGGAATCTTTACCGCTACCCTGATATTATTCTCCGCAACTGTAACAATATCTGGAGCTCCAACTTTAAGAGTTACTGAAGAATGATCATTTATTTTTATTATTTGATCTACAATTTTTACCCCTTTATTGAGTTGATGTGATCCTTGATACCAATGCAGCTGCTCAAGACAGGATGATCCGCATACTGACTGCATAGGTGGAGGGATTGTTACAGTTTCTGTAGTAGTCGTTAATTGTCCTTGTCCTTGAGATTGGCTGACGGTTATAGTCTCTGTATAATCCTGACAAGCATCCACGCAGTATAAACAATCTATTGGAGATGCCGTTGCCTTTTTGATGACTACTGTTACGGGATACAGATTAATATCTACGCCCTTTTTAATAAGTGGAGCCGTGATGTTAAGACTGCCATCTTTATTATTAATAATATTGACCTTTGTCAAAAATGTAGGGCAGCAAATGCCGTTGGGCTTTATGTCCTGGCCCTCTAAATATGCGGTTATTGGGACGTTATCTGACATAATTTTCCTCTTAGAAAGAAATTGCATTTATAAATATTTATGTTATATAATAAGACGATGGCATCGATAACCTTTGATACACATACATATGTAAAGAAACTTAAAGCAGTCGGTTTTACTGAAGAGCAGGCAGAAGTACAAGCTAATGCGCTTGCAGAATTATCCGATGAAAGGCTTGTTACAAGGGAATATCTTGACATGAGACTTTCTCTTTTAGAGTCTCGTCTTAATTTTAAATTTATTATCGTTATAGCTGCCATATTCTTATCTAATCCTAAAATCTTTGATTTTATCGGTAAGATATTCAGTTTCGTCAAGTAGCCGTCAACTAAACCTCCATCAATTTTATGGTCCCGTAATATCTCGTCATTGAATTATCAATATTCTCAGGTGCTGGATTTAGAACTAGAGATTTAAAATCAAGGACAGGGTTGTGTTCGTGACGGAATCGCACATTTACTGTCTCATTGTTAAATATCAGAGTATAAGTTGTATTTACTGCGCTTGCCAATGATTGCAGGGCTTTTAATTGGTCATAGGTCAACAATGCTTTTTCTGGCCCTTCTAAACTCAAATCAATCTCTTGATTGCCAATGCTGCCCTCCCAAATATACAAGGTACCGTCTAATGCCCTTTGAGTTGTTGCCTTTACTGGACTATAACTGGGTCTCTCTTCCCAATATAATTGGTCTGGTAATACTACATCTCCTAATTTTATCATTTTTTTAGTTCTCCTTTAAATATTCGGCAAAAGAGATATTTCTGCCGTATCTTTGAGCTTGACGCTGAGCTGCGCCAAAATCTTGTTTTAGTTTTTTTATTGTATTTTCATGCGCCATCATAGGATATGTTTCATCTCCAATCTTCAGATTTACGACATTCTGACCGCCTCCAAAGCCACCGCCACCGCTTGATAGTTTTTCAAGGTTTGGAAGAGACGGTTTGCGGATTGAGGATAAAGCAAACTCTTTTAAACTAAGATCGTTAATTGAGGATAAAAAGTTCGTTCCCCAGCCTGCGGTAGCTGCTCTGTTGATGACATATTCGCCTTGTCCTGCTATGCCTTTTGGTGTTGTAACTAATCCGCCTGAGGCGTGGGTTTCTTTTTCATCATTAGAATTTGATGATATATTCTTAACTTCAATATGTCTGACTTCTTCACCAAATCTTTTCATAGCAT
>JADFXP010000071.1 GCA_015233465.1 Candidatus Magnetominusculus dajiuhuensis | reverse complement strand
AATATAACGCAGCATGTTGTGCATTTAGACATAAATGGCAAATCTTACCCTATGAATACTAATGAAACTATCTTTAAAGAATTAATGAATGATTTTAATATATATAAATCATATCGTGTGGAAGGGCCAAAACCAGATTTAATGGCATTTCTACAAGATAGATACGGCTGGAAATAAATGTAAATAGGGCCTGCCGCTCACTCAATTACTTCTCTATTAAAATAATATAATCTTAAAAATTAATTGTTGCAATATATTTCATCACTATACTACAATATGTAGTATAGTGATGAAATAAATGGTACAATAGCGACTAGTTGTTGACAGCAAGCGCTTTGACGATAGCTGAGTTTCAACGGACTTTAGTCCGAAATATATTTTTACAAGGAGAATTCAAAATGATTCAATTTGACACAATTGTATTGCCTGATCAATTTTATTGGTCAGAAATGGCTACTAATGTTCCTGTTACTGCAGCCGTCCAGAGGGCTTTAGACGGATCTCTGGTTATTTGGGAGGGAAGTCTCCCCAATCAGCATATTGATTTAGTATTACAGGGTCCAGAAAAGGCTTTTTTAACCTATGATCAATTAAAAGCACTGCAAGCATTAGCAAGCAAGGTCAATGCAACCTATACACTTATATTTAACAATGAAACCGTTAATGTCCGTTTCCGCCATGAAGAACCACCTGTGCTTGCTTTCATTCCACTTGTTCAAAACCCAGCACCTGAGAACATTGATAATTCATTAACCAGATATTATGGGACTATTAAATTGATGGAAGTGTAAATTCTGTATTTATTTGTCAGTCTTTGACTGATTATATTAAATGAACCATTCTTTTAAGGAGATTTAAAATGCGTAATCAAAAAAATGTAACCCTATCAATCGGCGAGGTAACAATCTATGAGATTCAGGCAAAGCATATCAGAAAACTTATCAAAGGCGATATTAATCTTGATCAGTCTTTTGATCTCAAAAACCCTAAAAACATAGCCAGTATCCTTGATCTCATTGACCCTCTTATACCAGAACTGACGAGTATGACAAAAGAACAGTTCGATGAGCTGAGTTTATCAGATATGCTAGACGTTGCTACCACCTTCATGGAAACTAATGTCGCTTTTTTTTTAGAAAAAGCAGACAAAATGAATCAAGCAATAGAAGCAATAACGACACAGAAATCGACAACTGGATTTGCAAACTTATCAGTTGCGGACACCGGAACTGTCTAGATTATGGATTTGAGTTCTTTACTGCTGCAGTTAAATCTTTGGCAAAGGAAGAATACAAGTCTATAATTAATATGGCATTCGCCATAAGAATTGCTTTCAGTTCTGATGATTTAAAAGAACATGACAACATTGAAATTGATCGCCTTGAAACGACGGAAAAACAGATAAATCTCAAGGCTTATCAAGATCTAAAGGCGATTGGAATATTGAAGTAAATTTATCCTTTAAGGGCTCTGCCCTTAAAAATCCCGCAAAGGGTCTCAGACCCTTTGAACCCGTTAACTAGTATTTTGTTATTTAATAAGAAGCTTGTCATCAGAAATAACCTAAAATTATGGGATAAAGGGGAGGGTTTTAGACTCCCCTTTTGGGAGCCATCGCTAAATGAAAATTATTGCTTAGGATCAACTCCATATAAATTATAACCAATGTCTCCTGTTTTACATGCAAGTACAATATGTAAACATCGTCTCTGCAGTTACAGTTTTATCAAATTATGTCCAAGATATAACGCAAGTAATTCTCTGCCGTATAAAATACAGATAATTGCGCCTACTGCTAAAAACGGGCCAAAAGGCACCGGTGTCTTTCTCCCCTTTCCTTTAAAAATCATTAGGATGATTCCATAGATTGATCCAAACAGACTCCCCAAAAATGTAATCATTAACACTGCCTTCCATCCAAGACATGCCCCAAATAATGCCATTAATTTTATGTCTCCGCCTCCCATTCCGCCCCTGCTCAAGATTGATATGAATAAAAATAATCCGCCCCCTGCTAAAAATCCGATGATAGCACCTTTTACTCCAAGATTATTTCCATAAATTACGGGGTCAGTTAAAAATATCATCCCAGCTAATAATGCTATAATTATCCCAGGAATTGTAATCTCATCTTGGATTATCATATGATCTATATCTATAAATGTTATTACTATTAATGTTGACATCAGCGCCATATAAAAAATTCCATCAAAATTTAAACCAAATCTATTAAACACAGCTATATATAAAACGGCATTTAATAACTCTACCAATGGATACCTTAAAGAGATCCTCTTCTTACAATATCTGCACCTTCCAAGCAGCAAGATATAACTTAATA
>JADFXP010000070.1 GCA_015233465.1 Candidatus Magnetominusculus dajiuhuensis | reverse complement strand
GGCTCAAGCAGAGGCGCAAGCTGAAACTATAATAAATTTAATGACTGAACAGCTTGCTACCAAGATTGATTTGAAAGAAGGAGAAGCTGCTTTAAACCGTGACTTAAAAGAAGTAGAAGCTGGATTAAAGCGTGATATAAAAGAACTTGAGCTAAAGATAAAAGAAGTAGAAGCCTCTCTCAAACGTGATATTAAGGAGCTTGAAGTAAAATTAACCCATGATATGAAAGAAATGGAATTACGTCTTGAGGCTAAAATTGAGAATACAAAATCAGAGACTATCAAATGGGTTGCAGCTATGCTTGTTGCTCAAGCTGCCATTATCGCTGCTATGGTTAAGTTGATTTAAAGTAAATTTAGTGAATTCCCGATTTATTTTTATCTTATAATACAAAATCTACCCCATATGCTCTCATTGTAAGTTATGATCCCATTGATGTAGTACGGTTTATTAATGTATAATAATATAATAAAAAGGAGGGTTTAGAATGCAAAGAGCATTGAGATTTATAAGTAAGGTCATGCCAGACGGGCATTTATTATTACCTGAAGATACTGCTAAAGACGTAGGCAGTGTGTTTGAGGTTATTTTAATACCGTTTGAGGATGTTGATATTTATAATTATACCGAATCTCTGGCAAAAGAAAAGGGGTTTGATCATTTAACTGAAATGGATATAGAAAATATTATACATCAATATAGGGGTGTTAGCTGAAAAAGATAGTAATAGATACAAATGTTATCATATCAGCTCTTTTTTGGAGAGGTTATCCACGAATGATATATGATTATATACGTGGGCATAAATTTATATTATTGAGCAGCAATGAAATGGAAAAAGAATTGATAAGAGTTTTAGGGTATCCTAAATTTGGACTTTCTTCTAAGGAGATTATTCCAATAATAAAAAACATAAGGGGTTATGCAAAATATGTAGATATTACAATACGATTAAATGCTATTGATATTGATCCAACAGATAACATATTTTTAGAATGCGCTGTATGCGGGAAGGCAGATTATATAATTTCAGGTGATAGGCATTTATTAGATATAAGAGAATATGAGGGTATTCAAATATTAAAATCAAGGGATTTTCTCATTGCAGAAGGATTATTGGAATGAAATGGTATCTATGTCTAAAATAGTGTCTGCCCCCAATTGTGAGACCCCAATTGGTGACCATATTTTCTTATTTTTTTGATTATCATTGACACAGAATTGTGCATATGGTAAACTTAAACATGACGACATTAACCTTTGATACTTTGGCATATGCTAAGAAGCTCAAATCCGTAGGATTCACAGAGGCTCAAGCAGATGCCCAGGCTGAAACTATAATATCTCTGATAACTGAACAGCTTACCACAAAAACTGATTTAAAAGAACTTGATGACTCTTTAACTTATAAATTAAAAGAGCTTGAGGATAAATTAACATTTAAATTAAAAGAGCTTGAAGCAAAAATGAAAGAGCTTGAAACAGGTCTAAAGCGTGACATGAAAGAGCTTGAAGACAAATTAACATATAAGATGAAAGAGCTTGAAGCTAAAATGAAAGAAATGGAATTTAGTCTTGAGGCTAAAATTGAGCATACAAAATCAGAGACTATCAAATGGGTTGCAGCTATGCTTGTTGCTCAAGCTGCCGTAATAGCTGCCATGGTTAAGTTGATTTAAAGTAAATAGATCAGGTCCTGCAAATTATTATTTTCCTATGAATTAACTAAATTCCCAAATATTTTGGCTTAATCTACATGATTGAACCAACGTTAGAACGTAGGGGTAACCCTTGTGGTTACCCTGAATAATCAACAATTGACCATAAATCAGGGCAGCCACAAGGGCAGCCCCTACGGCAAATATTTATAGGATTTTTTGAACGTCTAAGCCGTTGGGTTATTGCCCCATTTCTTCCGTAATCTCTGCCAAATATTCATTGAATTTATCTTTACCAATTTTAGATAATAATTGAAATAAATTGTTCTTTGTGATTTCCTGATTTGGTGATTTAAGCTCTGTAAAAATAGAAAGGGCTGTCACATAATTTTTCATAGCCCCTTTGTAGTCTTCTTTTTCTTCTAATATTTGTCCAATCTGTCCTATTGAAGCTGCAATGCCAGCCTTATCTCCCAGTTCTTTTTTAATCTCAAGTGACTTTACAAACATCTCAAGCGCCTTGACATATTCTCCTTGAGATTGATGGATTATTCCTATTTCATGGTGTGATTTTGAAATGCCATTTTTATCCCCCAGTTCTTTATTAATCTCAAGGGACCTTTCAAACTTCTCAAGCGCCTTGGCATATTCCCCTTGATATTGATGGATTATTCCTATATGATGTAGTGAACTTGAAATGCCAGCCTTATTTCCCAGTTCTTTAAAAATATCAAGG
>JADFXP010000006.1 GCA_015233465.1 Candidatus Magnetominusculus dajiuhuensis | reverse complement strand
GGCAGCCTCAAGGATGCGCTTGATTAGCGGGGTTAATACGCCATTTTTACCGCTTAGAGACTTGCCATTTTTCAACTCTTTAATGGCTTGTTCTTGGAATTCAGAAAAATTAAAATCTTGTAGCGTTGTTTGTGGTCTCTTTTGCTCTTCCATGTCAATTCTCCTTTTAAAGGTTTATTACCTTTTCGGTACTTTGACACAGTTTATTTAACAGCCTCCACATTATGGAAAAAACAATTTTACTTCCCTTTGGCTGCATAATTTTTATGTTGACTTTGAGGGGGGCAGTACACTTTTACTTATTTAACCCAACATATCTCTGATAACATTATTCATATAATTTTGCACAACCAACTTATTAGGATAAAGATGCAGCTTAGCGCTTACCCCATAAACACAATCAAAACACTTTACCATATTTCCTATATCTGTCTTTTGTGTCAATACCTTAATCTCATCTTTAATATCACTATTTATCAAATATTCATCCGTTCCCTTAATCTTTGATATAACCATATCTCTTAATATTGGAATAATTGTTAAAAACCATTCCTCCATATCCTCTCTTTCCTTCCACTTCTCAATCCCACCACCTTTAATTATATCCTGTATAGATGTAACTCCTTTATTGCGTTTTAACTCTTTATCCCCGCCTTCTACCCCTTCAACAGAACCTCTGCATAGAGATATTTGTGCAGGGTTTAAGGTTTGATTATTTTTATTTAGGATTGATTTAATTGCCTTATTAGGCAGCGGCACAAATGTCAGCTTAATACATCTTGAAACTATTGTGTCTAATAGGTTTGATTCTCTTGAGGTAACCAGTATAATTATGCTGTTTGAGGGAGGCTCTTCTAATGTCTTTAGAGCTGCGTTACTTGCCTGAGGGTTCATTTTATCTGCTTCATCTATTATCACTACCTTCTTTTTTCCTTCAGACGGCGTGAAGGATAGAAATTCATTGATAGGTCTTATCTGTTCAATCCTTATTATCCCTTCATCTGGGGTTACAATTTGAATATCAGGATGAATTTTGGAATTAATCTTTCTGCATGAACTGCATATGTCACATGATGTCCCCATTTTTACAGATGCGGGAGTTTTACAATTTACCGCCTTTGCAAATTCTAAAGCCGTTAATCTCTTTCCGATTCCGCTTATACCGCTAAATAAAAACGACGCTGCAATCTTTTCCCTCTTTATCATTGACGAGAGTATCTTAACTGCCCTGTCTTGTCCTATTACATCATTTAATGACATTTAATCGTTCCTTGATTATATTGATTATTTTATTAGATAATTCAATCAAGGGCATCTTGCCGTCTAATATTATAAATCTACTTGGCTCTCTTTCAGCTATTTTCAGAAATCCCGCTCTGACCTTTTTATGAAATTCAATCTCTTCAAGTTCAAAACGGTCTGTTTTTTTTATCTCAAGATTTCTCTTTAAGCCCACATCAATATCTTCTATATCAAGCAGAAACGTTATATCTGGTCTCAATCCCATTGTGGCAATATTATCAAGTGCCATGATTATATCCAAATCTATACCTCTGCCATAACCTTGATATGCGATTGTGGAATCACTGAATCTATCTGTAAGCACGATTATATTATCTTTTAATGCTGGGATGATTTTTTCTTTTATATGTTGATTGCGCGCTGCATTATAGAGAAGTAACTCTGTTATCGGCTCCATCGCCGTATTATTAGAGTTTAATAAAATCCCGCGTATCTCTTCACCTATTAAAGTTCCACCAGGTTCATGAGTCTTTAGTACCTTATAGCCTAAAGAAATTAATTCCCTTGAGACGTTGCTTATTTGGGTAGTCTTGCCTGCTCCTTCTGTACCCTCAAATGATATGAACATCTGTATTTTTCCCCTATAATGCCTTGAGGGGTTTGCCCGTAGATAAAAAGCAGCTCCCAGTTTTATATAATTGATCTAACATCTTTCCTTTTAATCCCTTTAATATCGAAAAAACTCTCTCAGCAGCCGCTTCGCTTAAAGAACCAGTTCCGCATGATGGTGTCAGTATTAATCTTGCAAGCAGTGTTTCTTTATCAATATATAAAGATAGCTGATTAAGTCGTTCAAGCATTATTTTATATATACTATCAATATCCTCTTTTACAATCTCATTACTTGTAGGCACTATCCCCCATGCCAGAAATCCGCCGCTTTCTATAAATTTAGAGATCAATGGATGATACATACAAAATGTGTCAAAATACGCATATGCATCAAAATTAAGGATGTCAGGCTTTGCCTCAATCACCATCTCCCAGTCAGCCTTACCGCAGCAATGAATCGCTGAAATCGCCCCTGCCTCTTTTATAGCAGTGATAATTTCAGTTAAAAGCCGTAGCATCTCTTCTGTTGAAACCCCAAGATATGTGCTTCCTCCAACTGCAGAAAGTATCGGCTCATCTATAAATATTATTACCTTGTCACTATATTTGGATAATTCCTTGACCTGCCATCTTGCCTTTGCCTTTAAAAGCATTAAGGCTATCTCTCTTAATTCTTCATCATAAAATATATATTTGTCAGAGGCATCTTTTAGTCCAAGGGTAAATGTAATTGGTCCAGTAATATGCCCTTTTAATACATCATACTTTTTACCCTCAATCTGTTTTATAAACTCTTGAAATCCTATTGAATATTCTGACGTGATAGGTTTTACTCCATCCATCCCGCAATCATTATAAAAGACATCAAGGGCTGACGAAGAATCCCTTTCAACATAAACTCTTTTTTTCTTATGGTCATATTTGATAAACGGCATAAATTCAGAATACTGAGGAATCATTGACTCTAAAAAAGAAATATTTGGCAATTGCGGCCAGAAAGGTATGTCAAAGGAATCAATGACTATCTTACAAGCCTTGACCTTATCAACATGCGGCAGAGATCCTATTCCTGTTGTTATTGGCGATTTAAACATAATGCTATTATATATTAATATTTTAAATTTCGATATAAAAATCTAAAGCATGTGGGCTCTGCCCTTTTTATCTACGAGCTCCCGCAAAGGGATTTTTAAAACGTGGGCTTCGACCCTCCCTTTGAATCCATAATTATTTTTTCTTAGAGGAGACGAGATAGTCTTTAAAGATTTTTAGACTATTATATGCAACTTCACCAACACTAGTCAGAAAATATAGTTTATCAGAGTCTTGAGTGATGTAATTAGCCTCTTTTAAGATCTTTAAATGAAATACCACCTTTCTTGAATCCTCAATCTCAAGCTGCTTTACTATCTCCATAAATCTCATCTTTGTCTTTTCATAAAGCATACTCAAAATATCCCTGCGAATTGAATTAGAAAACGATGAAAGGGCAAAATCTAAATCTACATGCTTAATATTATCGGCAAATTTAATCTCTTCTGTCACTCGGTTTACAACCGTTAAGAGTTCATTGATCTTAAACGGCTTTGAAATATATTCAGATGCTCCTTTTTGAATGGCCTGTACAGCGCTGTCAATGGTTGCAAATGCGGTTATCATTATTACCTTTGTCCTTGGGCTTATTTTTTTTATCTCAACCATTGCATCAATGCCTTTTATGCCTGGCATTATCAGGTCAAGCAAGATTATATCAAAGTTCTCCTTTTTAACAATCTCAATTGCCTCTTCCCCGCTGTGTAACACAGTCGGCATATATCCAGCGCGCTCAAGTACCTCTTTTATCGTTGAGCTAAGCTGTATATCATCATCTACTATTAAAATTGTGCTCATTTTAATGTTTTGCTGGTCACAATTGAAGCAGCCCCCGAAGGTTCTTCATCTTTTTTTATCTCTACAGGCAGCTTTATTATCATCCTTGTCCCAATATTTTCATTACTTATAAATGAAATTATTCCTTTATGCTGGCTCACTATCCCATATGCTATTGAAAGTCCTAATCCTGTGCCTTTACCGACTTCTTTAGTCGTGAAAAATGGATCAAATATCTTTGAACGATTCTCTACAGGAATCCCGCAGCCATTATCCGCTATTTCTATCTTAATTTGTCCTCTGTTATAGGTTGAAATTATTTGTATTTCACCATCTTTACCGAGTGATTCTGCTGCATTATTTATAATATTTAATAATACCTGTTCTAATTTTATTGGGTCTCCATTAATCTCTGGAAGGGAGTGGAGTTTCTTTGAAACATGCACATATTGGAGTTTGTTTTTGAGTAATAATAATGCGCTTTCAATTAAATTATTTATATCTATTGCTTTAAACTCTGATTCGCTTGATCTTGAAAACTGCAACAACTCCTTTGTGATTGATGAGACTCTATCTAAATCACGTTCAATTGTCTCTAATTTATGGGTAAATTCCGCATCTATTTTATTATTTAATAGATCGTCCTTTAACATCTCAATATTCAAAGAGGCATCTGCAAGCGGATTATTTACCTCATGGGCAACACCTGCGGATAATCTGCCTATTGATACAAGTTTTTCAGTATCTGAGACGTGATTTAATTGTTGTTGTTGTCTTGATGTTATTAGATATATTATAAAATATGCGGCGATTATTCCAAATAATATGATTATTATTGTGCCATAAAATATTATGTTATTTGCAAGCGCTATCTGACTGAGCATACTTGCCTTTAATAACCTTCGAGTATCTAAGCATATTGTTTCTAGAACTCCTGCTTGTGTGATCAATTCTATTGAGGCATTGCATAATTCTTCATTATGCAAATTATCACATAATTCTTTGGCATTATTATCATCAATTTTCTCAGTACTTTTTTTTCTCTCAAATTCAATTATTGCTCGTGGGAAAATAGTATCAAAGGATTTTTGTTTATCATAAATTTCTGCAAATTTAGTACATGCCATTTTATATTTTTTTACAGCGTCTATAATACTGTCCATTTGATTTATATAATTTGTTGAAGAACTGCGCTCTTTAGTTTCTACTACTTGGTTTTCCATTTGATTTAAGATATTTAAGACTGTCTTAATAAATTCAATATCTCCGCTTATAATATAATTTTTTTCTTCTATCCTTGCATGCTCAATATATTTAACCAATCTATTGACATCGTCAGCATTATTTACGCTTTGTGTCACTTTTTTCATACCGTTTGTTACAATAAAAGCAATTGTAATACTCAACATCAGAAGCGCTGCAAACCCAATGACAATATTAATCTTTATATTTAGAACTTTAATAAACAATCATTTGCTCCTATTTGTAATAGTGTCTAATTCATTCTTCATCCTTATCCAATAAGTCTTAACAAGCTCCTCATTAGACATTATCATATCAAGCTGTCGAGTGTGCATCAGCAGATACCCAAGCACCTTGAGTCTTTTTTCCATTTCTGCCTCTGCTATTTCCTCTGCTCTGGCATTTAATGAATCCTCTCTAACCTGAACATAAAAACCATATTCCTCTAATAATTTACCAAGAAATTTTGCGCGTTTGATACGTCTATCTAAATCCGCAGCCCCTCCTTTGAAACTAAATCCTGCATAATTTTCTGAGACTCTTTCACTTAACATTGTCTCTACAGTTGCAAAATGAAATCCAAATCTTGAGACGAGACTGCAAAAATTTCTTGAGATCAAGAAATAATTCTTGTTTTGATATTGAGATGCCATAGATGGATTAAGGTCAGGATTTATAGTTGCTTGGTGTAGTATTGATATAAACCCTTTTGTGTCTATTGATGGGGGACCACTCCAAGGCACAGCCATTATTCCCTCCCATAATGCTAACATAGGCACTGATATGATGTTTTCTATCTTTACATACTTACCCTTTACATCTTCATTGAAACCATCATCAAGATTTATTACCCACCATTTTAATGGTACTTTATTATACATGAGCTGTTTACTTGCGCGCTCGCTAAAGTGATGTTCTTGACCAAAATTAAACATTTCTTTAACGGATTTTTCGTGGCAGTAACGTGTAATATCATGAAGTGTCTTACAACTATATGGTGTAAACTCAATAGAATCTGGATCAAGGAGATTTAGAGGGATTATCTTTTTTGAAATCTCTTTTAATAAATTATATATTGGACTCCCATGAAGGGGCGAGTCTAATTTCGTATGTCGTGTGAGTGTTGATTCAATATGTCCTTTATAGATGCTGGTTCTTCGTGCATCAATTGTAATAACATCTCCAGTTGAGAGCAGAGCGCTAATATTAGCAGCATTAAATATTGCAGGCTTATTTAGTTCTCTGGCTACAGTAGCAAGATGCCCGACAACTCCGCCTTGTTCTGCTATTACTGCGCTGCATCGTCCTAAAAGCGCAGCCCATCTTGGCAGGGATTGTTTGACTACAAGTATTCCATCTTTTTCAGGAAAACTCAGCATATCTGCATCTTTTTCAACAATATGAACAGTCCCTGCAGCTACACCTTGACTTACGGTTATTCCGCCTCTATAAATTCTTGAGGTTTTTTCTTCTGGGAAATCTTCATCATTAAAATAGATAGATCGCGTCAGTTTTTGCAGCGGCCGGCATTGAAGGATATAAATATCATTTTTTGGGTCAATTGCCCATTCAATATCAAGCGGTAAATGAAAGTATTTTTCAAGTGAAAGTGCCATTTTTGTTATTTCTAATGTCATTGTATCGCTCAATGTTGGCCTTTGAATTTCATCTTGAGACAATTCTACTTTAATAAGTCCGCCTTCTTTTATTGAAATAAGTTTATGAGACTTAATTGAGATTTCTTTTTTAATAATATTGAGGGTTTGTCTTTCAACTACAAAATTATCCGAATTAGCGCTTCCGTCCACTACAGGTTTAGGAAGCCCCCATACGGAATTAATAATTATTGAATCATCCTCTTCTGATAGTGGATTGCCAGTATAAACTACGCCTCCACAAACTGCGTCTACCATCTCCATACAGCCTACGCACATTGAGACATCTTCATCGGCAATTCCCTTGTTTAAACGGTAAGTGATTGCAGTAAGATTATACATACTTGCAAGGATTTCTTTATAAGCCTCAAGTATAGAATGTGAGGCAACATTAAGTCTTGAGCTATACTGACCTGCAAAGGATGCCCCAAGGGAATCCTCGCCAATTGCACTGCTTCTGAGGGAAACAAATCTGTCTCCAATCTTTTTTTTAAGCTCTGAATAGGTGCTATTTATCCCTTGTATGATTTCATCAGGTATAGGGCTTTTGATTATTAACTGTTGAATATCTGAACTTAGTTTAAATAATGAATCAATTTTTTCTGAATGATTTGCGACAACTCGTCGGTCTATTTCTTGTTGAAGGTCAAGATGGTTAAAAAACATCTTTGAAGCCGACGCTGTTATGACAAAACCATGCGGAATTTTATAGGAGGTATTTTTTAGGATGCCTCCAAGATTTGCCATCTTTGACCCTGTAAATGAAGACATTCCTTCATCTATTTCTTCAAAGGTAAGTATAAGTTTTGCTTTAGTAGTTGAAGGTGTTCTGACAAGGACTGTATCAATATCATGTTTGATGATTTGAAAGATATCAAACAATTCTTTATATTTTTCAGGCGCTAAAGAGTCTAAGTTTTTTATTATCTTAAAGACATTAACAATGACAGATGCGCTGTTTGATTTGATAAATGCCTTGCCAAAAACCCTGTGACCAGATAATGCCTCTTCAATTTCACTCATAATCTCAAGGGCTTTATTATTAGCGCTCAAAAGAAGTTTGAAATTATGGTAACGCGACCGAAATAGTGTCTTTAGCTGCTCAATTTCTTGAGGTGTTTTATCTATCTTAGCTTTAAAGATATTTTTAAAAAAATCGTTTATCTTTGACATAATTTATAATAATACCATAGATTGGATATTTTTATATATTGTTGGACAACCCTTTATTAATTAATAATCAAAGGCCTTGCCCCTTACAGTAGAATACTCATTATTGTTAAAATACTAATCCGTAAATAAAGGATTATAGGTATATTATGGGAGGGTCTTAATGAAATTCTTAGTCACATTGACAAAAGGAGAAAACGTTTATATTATAGCAAAGTGTCCATCCTTACCGGGTTGTTTATCTCAAGGAAAGACTAAAGATGAAGCTCTTTTTAATATCAGAGAAGCTTTTAATTAAGTATAGAAACAAAAAAAGAGCATAATCTTCCTATTTCTTTTAAGGTTAGCGAACTGGAGGTTGCTGTATAATGTCTAAACTGACTGTTCTTACAGCTAAAGAAGCTATTGAAGACTTTGAGAAAACAGGATGGTTAAAAGACAGGCAAAAAGGCAGCCATGTTACCTTGATAAAAGAAGGAGCAAATGTTGTTCAGACAGTACCTCTTCATAAAGAGATTAATAAAGGATTATTACGATCTCTTATCCGTAAAGCAACTCACACTATGGATGAGTTCATAGATTTGTTTAAATTATAAATCCTTTAAAAGAGGAAGAAGTTGCCCTTCAGGACTCCTGCTCCCGCAGTTGAGAAGCGAATGAACTAATAGCAGTTTTTCATCATCAATAAAATCCATAAAAAAATCTCAAATCATAAATCTTAAATTAATTAAATAATCAACTTGTTTTTTTTTAATAATTTTTTTTATTATGGTTGCAGTGTGTTAAAGTAGAATTTATAAATTAACAATAAATTAACAATTGCTTATAAGTTATAATAATTTCTCCTGTCTATAATACAGGGGAATACTTTTAAAGAAGGGAGTATACCATATGCCGACAATAGAAGATTTCACAAAAGAACAAAAAATCGCTTATTTTTCAATGGAGATCGGGCTTACTGATGACATTCCAACCTTTAGCGGCGGACTCGGGATTCTAGCAGGTGATACAATAAAATCAGCCTGTGATCTTAATCTGCCTTATGTTGCAGTTACTCTTATCTATCACAAGGGTTATTTTAGACAGGAAGTTGATGAGGCAGGCAATCAAAAAGAACAGCCTGTAATATGGGATCCATCAAAGATAATGACCAAATCCAGCAGAAAGGTCTCAGTCACTATTGAAAGAAGAACAGTGTACATTCAGCCTTGGATATATTTTGTTGCATCTCTAAGGGGACATTATTTACCAGTAATATTTCTTGATACAAATCTTCCTGAAAACGCAGAACAAGATAGAAATCTTACTGATTTTCTCTATGGATTTGACGTTACCTATAGAATCAAACAAGAGATGATACTTGGAATCGGAGGGGCTAGGGCATTAAAGGCTCTTGGCTTTAATATTAGAAAATATCATATGAATGAAGGCCATGCCTCATTTTTAACCCTTGAACTCCTTCATGAAACTAAAAAGGATATTGAGGCAGTATGGGATGAGTCCCTTGTCTGGAATTTTGACGCAGTTAAGGAAAAATGCGTTTTTACTACTCATACCCCAGTTGAAGCTGGTCATGATAAGTTTAAATATGAGCTTTATAATCAGGTAATGGGTGATTATTTCCCTGAAAAGGTAATGCGCCGTCTTGCTGGAGATAAGGAATTAAACGTTACAATGTTAGCCCTTAATCTGACAAATTATGTTAATGGGGTTGCAAAAAAGCATGGTGAGGTTTCACAGGACATGTTCCCAGGGTATAAGATTAATGCAATAACAAACGGCGTTCATTCATATACTTGGACATGTGAGAGATTTAAGAGATTATTTGATAAATATATTCCTGGATGGGCTAATGAGCCAGAGACATTTGTTAGGGTAAATGCAATTCCTTCTGCTGAACTCTGGAGCACTCATCAAGATGCTAAAAAGGAACTTATTGATTTAGTAAATCAAAAACATAATGCCAATATGGATTATGATACCCTTACGATTGGATTTGCAAGGAGATTTGCCACATATAAAAGGGCAACGCTCTTATTTAAAGACCTTGCGAGACTTGAAAAGATTTGCGCAAATAAGGTTCAATTTATATTTGCAGGTAAGGCACATCCAGCAGATAACGGCGGAAAAGATCTTATAAGACGCATTCACGCAGAGGCAAAACGTTTTAAAGGTAAGATAAAGATAGTATTTATGGAAAATTATAGAATGGAGCTGGCACTAAAATTGGTATCAGGAGTAGATGTTTGGTTAAATACCCCTCTTAGACCACTTGAGGCGTCTGGAACAAGCGGTATGAAGGCAACGCATAATGGCGTAATGAATTTTAGCGTACTTGATGGTTGGTGGATAGAGGGACATATTGAAAATGTTACAGGATGGTCAATTGGTCCTGCCCCTGTTGAGTTGCAAGCAAATAGTGAGATGGATGCAATTGATGCCGAAGATCTATATAATAAACTTGAAAAGGTTGTTATTCCCACATATTATAATGAAAGGGAAAAATGGATTCAGATGATGAAAGATACTATTGGCAAAAATGCTTATTATTTCAATACACACAGGATGCTCCGCAGATATGTTACAGAGGCTTATCTTAGATAAATATTTACCGAATATGTGTAGGGGCACGTGCAACGTGCCCCTACGGAATAAATCCAAACTAACTCTTTAATTCCAGATAGTCTATCCAGATAATATTTCATGATTATCTAATAAAAATATGAAAAATACATGGGATTTCTAATAACTCTATTATTTATTTCTGCCTAAATTTATGCTATAATCTTTATACAAAAAATTTTTAATGTGAGGCAATAGATTGTTCAAAATAATTAAGAAGATATTTTTCATAGCGCTGTTTTTACATCTTTTAGCCCTTTGTCCCCAATGGTCCCAACAGCTTTATGCAGCCCCTGTTTCAACAAATCCAATACAGGCGCTTATAAATAGAACGCTTGTTTATTTTACGCCTATAGATATTGTTATAAAAGATATAAAATCAAAAACTGTTTTTATTGAACCTTCAGCAGGTTCATTATTGATTAAAGGAATGAGATTGGATGTAATAGAGCAAGGAGATGTATTTTATCATCCTGTAACAAAGGAAGAGATTGGACATCTTGAAAATAATACTGGAGTAATAGAGATTGCTGACGTTGATAAGAAAAATGTACATGCGCAGATTATAAATGGAGTTGTAAATAAATCAGATAAAGCAAGGATTACTAATTCAAAGATTAAGGCGCTTTATTTTCAACAAAGTTCATTAGATTGGTATGTAGGAGATGCCTGTTATAGAGAGTTATTAAATTCAAAACGCTTTGAGATGTTTGATTCAAAGAATAAAGATGGAGATTTGAAAAAACTTATTGCTGAGGCAAAGGAAAAAGGGGCTCAAATAATATTATACGCTGACGATGTATCTCAATTAATGAAGCCTATTTTAAGACTTCGTATATATTGGACAAGTGATGGTAAGGAAATAACAGCTGAAAACGCTGAACTTGATTACAAATATATTAAAAGTATTAATCCTAAGTCAACTTTATTGTTTGCCTCAAGGAGCGAGCCGATTATGACCTTTGAGCTTAACTCTGATGCAAGACTCATAACAGTCGGCAGTTTTACGGATCGAAATAAAAAAGAGATACTTATAGTTGCTGATTCATCTTTATCTATATATCAAGGCGATACCAATTCTACTATATTAGCGCAATATCAACTGCCCAGTGGAGCGGAGCCTCTTTACGTAGGTGCTGTAGATCTTAATCAAAGCGGGAGAGATGAGGTAATACTTACAACCATAAATAAAGATATTATACATTCTTATATCTATGAGATTGAAAATAATAAATTTAATTTAAAATGGGAAACTGACGGTATGCTTGAGGTAATGCAAAATAAACTGCTTTATCAAGGATGTAACCCCAAAGGGAGTTCTGCAAATCCAATATATTATGTTAAATGGGATGGTGTTTATAAAATTGGAGATGTTTACTTAAAACAGGCAGCGTTACCCGGAACAAAAGATAATATTAATCTATATAATTTTATTGGATTTAATATCACAAACGATGAGATTTTAACACTGATTTATGATCCGTCAAATCATTTGATCTTAACAGATATGAACAAAAAGAAACTCTGGCAGGGTGAGGAGATGTCAAGCAGTTCGGTTATTACATATACATCTAACTGTGATACTAAAACTACAACGCAATGGTATAAAAATAATAAATTAATGATATTAAATAAAAATATTCTTGTAGTAAATAATAAATCTGCAACCAATATAGTAATGCTTTGGTGGGACGGCAATACCATTGATAATAATGTTATTATTAATGATATAAATGGAAAATTAATAGATTATGCAGTTAGTGACGGATGGATATATGTGCTGACTAAATCAACTTTTAGTAAGGAAACTAAGAATTTTTTTAAGGGAAAATATCCATTTATGACATATGTACAGGTATTTTCTCTTAACTATTAACTATTGTTAAGATAAAGACAACGCTCGTGACCATATATTTTAGACCTCAAGGGAGTAATAGATACTGGAGGAGATTGTGGATAAATTAGCACCTATTCCAAATCATGTTGGAATAATAATGGACGGTAATAGACGATGGGCTAAGCTTAAAGGTCTGCCATATGAACAAGGGCATAAGGAAGGAATTAATAGAGTAAAAGATATAATCAATACAGCAATAGATATCGGTGTAAATGTATTAACGCTATATGCCTTTTCATCAGAGAATTGGATGAGACCAGAGCCTGAGGTTACGACATTAATGGGTCTTTTAAAATATTATCTCAAGGCAGAACTTCCAAATATTTTACAAAGAGGCGTGGTATTTCGTACCATTGGAAATCATGATAAACTATCTTCCAGTATTAATATGCTCATTAAACACGCTGAAAATCTAACTGCTCGCAACAAAGGAATGACACTTGTCCTTGCCCTTAGTTATGGAGGCAGAGATGAGATTATTCGCACAATAAAAAAATTAAATAACAGCGGTGCTGATCTAAAAAATCTAACAGAAAATGAATTTGAAGCAAATCTTGATACTGCAGGGCTTCCGCCAGTTGATCTGATTATAAGGACAAGCGGTGAGGTAAGATTAAGTAATTTTCTTATTTGGCAGGCTGCTTATGCAGAGTTATATTTTACAAAGACCTATTGGCCAGATTTTACAATTGAGGAATTTAACGCTGCAATAAAGACCTATAGTCAAAGAGAAAGAAGATTTGGGGCAATTTAATTTAATAAATGCATAAAACAAGACTAATAATTGCAGCTATCTTACTTCCAATCTTATATTTGGTAATAAAAATACTACCGCTTTCTATCTTCACATTATTTATTGCATTTATCGCAATAGCAGCTTTATTTGAATTTTTGTCTATGTATAAGGTAAAACCAATATTTTGTTATGTATTTTCATTGGCAGGAGCAATTCCTATAATATTATCTTATTTAAATATAAATATTGGTATTAGTTTAATTACATCAATATTTATGTTAGTGACAATAGTCAGGTTATTTATTAAAAAAGATACAAAAAATGCGCTTTTAGATGTATCACCACTGTTGATTGGTTTTTTTTACATCCCAGTACTTTTGACATATTTTGTAAAATTAAGGGTAATGGGTTCAAATTGGGTAATTTTTTTATGTTTGGTAGTATGGGGTGCGGATAGTTTTGCATATTATATAGGTAAAGGATATGGAAAGAAGAGGCTTTATGAATCTGTAAGCCCAAAAAAGACGATGGCAGGGGCGTATGGGGCATTTGGCGGGGCGATATTGATCTCGTATCTTTTAAATTTAATATTAAATCTAACTTCTTCAGTTATATTAATAATAATCTGCGGCGCGATTTTAAGTATAAGTGGAATCATTGGTGATTTAGTAGAATCAATGTTTAAGAGGGATGCAGGGATAAAGGATTCAAGCACAATAATCCCGGGTCATGGCGGGTTTTTAGATAAAGTAGATGCAATGTTATTTTCAGCCCCAATCTTATATTATTTCATCAAGTTTTTTATAATGGGGTGAAGGGGACTAGTCCCCTTCTGGGAGTTTGAGGGTGAAACCCTCAAGACAAATAATGAAAAAAGTAACGATATTAGGTTCGACAGGTTCGATAGGCAGGAGTGCGCTTAAGGTTATAGGCGCAAATAGGGATAAATTCTCTGTAGTGGGTCTTACTGCAAACACTGCGACAGATTTATTAAAAAGGCAGATAATTGATTTTAAGCCAAAGTTAGTGGCTATGGCGGACAGTGGCTGCGCAAAGAATCTGCGGGAATGGGTATCAACGACGTTAAATGGTACTGCTCCTGAGGTATTATCTGGAAGTGAAGGGGTATGTGAGACGGCCTCATCGGATGAGGCGCACATGGTAATATCTTCAATCGTTGGTGCAAGCGGTTTAAAACCAACTCTTGCTGCAATAAAGGCTGGGAAGGACATTGGATTAGCCAATAAAGAGACGCTTGTAATGGCAGGGGATATTGTAAAAAAAGAGGCATTAAAGGCTGGAGTAAAGATACTGCCTGTAGATAGTGAACATAATGCGATATTTCAGTGTCTTGAGGGCAGGGCTCTTAATGAGGTTTATCGGATAATATTGACTGCCTCAGGCGGCCCGTTTTTAGGATTTACTTGGGAGCAGCTAAAAAACGTGACTGTAAAAGATGCCTTAAAACATCCAAATTGGTCAATGGGGAGCAAGATAACAGTTGATTCTGCAACATTGATGAACAAGGGATTAGAGGTTATAGAGGCATATCATTTGTTTGGCTTTACTTCTGATAAAATAGAGGTATTAATTCATCCGCAAAGTATAATACATTCAATGGTAGAGTTTATTGACGGCGAGATGCTTGCGCAATTATCTGTCCCAGATATGAAGGGGCCTATTGCACATGCCCTTGCGTTTCCATTTAGGGTAAAGGGAGTTCTTAAAAGATGCAGCCTTGCTGACATTGGGGCTTTAACTTTTATTAAACCAGATACAACAACCTTTCCATGTTTAAGATATGCCTATGATGCGTTAGATGCTGGAGGTACAATGCCTGTTGTATTAAACGCTGCAAATGAAGAATTGGTTGGTTTATTTTTAAAAGAATATATCAAGTTTAATGATATACCTGTTATAATAGATTATATTATGCAAAGACATAATACCATGAAGGCTGATAGTTTGGAAGAAATATTCTTTGCAGACAATTGGGCAAGAGAGGCAGTAAGAGATAGGATAAAGAAGGTGAAATGAACATTTTATATGCAGTAATATTACTTGGAGTACTTATTTTTGTGCATGAGTTTGGACATTTTTTATTTGCAAAATTGTCTAATGTAATTGTGCTGAAGTTTTCACTAGGATTTGGCCCAAAGATTATTAGTAAAAAATATGGACATACTGAGTATCTGCTTTCAGCAGTTCCGCTTGGCGGTTATGTTAAAATGCTTGGAGAAGACCCAGATGATGAGGTAACAGTAGAAGATAGTAAGCGGTCATTTTCTAATCAGCCAGTTTATAAACGAATAGCAATAGTAGCTGCTGGTCCTATCTTTAATCTTTTTTTTGCAGTAGTATTATTAACCACAGTATTTATGATTGGCGTGCCAAGACTTAAGGCAACTGTAGGAGAGATAATGCCTAATACTCCTGCTGCCAAAGTTGATTTGATAAAGGGCGATCAAATTGTTGCAATTGATGATAAAGAGATTAAGTATTGGGATGAAATGTCAGGAATTATTCATGTTAAACCTGATATACAGGTTACCTTGACTATAAAAAGAGGCAATACTACCTTCGTTAAAACGATGACCCCTGAGAAAAAGACTGTTAAAAATATCTTTGGCGAGGATACAAGCATTGGTCTTATAGGTATAAAACCTGAAGGCGAAACAGATGTGATAAAATCAGGTCCAATTGATGCGATTATTAGCGGATTAGATAGAACATGGGATATTATTTCTATGACATTGATAGCAATTGTAAAGCTGTTTGAAAGAATAATTCCAGCAAGTACAATAGGCGGACCAATATTAATATTTCAAATGGCAGGGAAACAAGCCTCAGCAGGATTTACAAGTTTTTTAACCTTTATGGCTGTAATCAGCATTAATCTTGGTATATTAAATTTATTGCCAGTTCCAATCCTTGATGGAGGGCATTTATTATTTTTTGGAATTGAGGCAGTTAGAAAGAAACCATTAAGTCAAAATGTGATGTTAATCTGCCAGCGTGTAGGACTTGCTTTAATATTAACTCTGATGGCTTTTGCGGTATATAATGATTTTTTGCGGGTTTTTACTGCTAAATCAATAGAATGAAAGATCAAATAGATATAAGAATATATTATGAAGATACTGATTGTGGAGGGGTTGTTTATTATGGCAAGTATTTGACGTATCTTGAGCGTGCAAGGACAACTTATCTTGAAAGTACAGGAATATCATTAGCGCAATTAATGGCGCAAGGTATACTCTTTACAGTAGTGAATGTGGAGATAAAATATCATAGTCCAGCTAAATATGGCGATATTATTACAATATTATCTAAGATAGTCAAGATTACACCTGCATCAATAACCTTTGAGCATAAGATAATCAGAAAGGAAACAGACATATTAATTTCTACTTCATTGGTTAAGTTAGCATGTGTTGATAGAAATATGAAGATACTTAGACTAAAGGACAAGCTAGGAGCGTTATTTGAAACGACTTAAGATTAATGGGTTCAAAGGGAAATAATTCAAATTTTTTATAAAAACGTTTACAAAAGGCCCTTTGCGGGAGCCCATAGATAAAAAGGGCAGAGCCCTCATGAGTTATTTTATAATAAGGTGAAAAATAAAATGAGAACTAAAAAAAATATAATAATATTATTTCTAATCGCAGTGCTTTTGTCATGCAGCAGTCCTAAAGAGGTGAAGGTTGATACTTCAGGCATTTCAACTACAGCTACTGCAATGAAAAAAATTGAGATGATTAAAGAGGCTTATATAAAAAAGAATATGGATCAGATAAAGGATTTAATTAATGTTGATACATATAGATTATTAAAATTACAGTTAAAGAATTTTGATGAGGCAACGCTTACGTTCAATCCGATTTGGGTTGAAATAAGTAAAGAAACAATTCAATTAACATGTGCATGGGAAGGAAATTGGAAACTTGACAAAAAAGTTACAAAAGAAAGAGGAGTGGCAATATTTGTATTACAAGCGGATAATATGAAATTATCACAGATTTTAAGGTCAAGTCCTTTTATATTTCCGCAGTAGGTTTTTTTAATTAGCAACTGCTGCAAGAGCTTTTATGACAGGATCCGCAATTACTGCCAGAGCTTGTTTGTTTTGAGATTCCGCTCATTCCAAAAACAGATAATTTTTTTCTAACATCAGTAGCCTTGCACTCAGGGCATACAGGTTTCATGCTGCCTCTCATCAATAGCTCAAAATCAGCCTTGCAATTGTTGCAAGAAAATTCATACATAGGCATATATTGTCTCCATTAGATTCATTTTAGAACTTTTAATATAATATAATATCTAAAATAAAGAAGCAATAGAGATAGTTTTAATATAACGATTTATATTTAATATTTTCTGTAAATTCGTTTATTCATTTACATGAAAGTTATAGGTAAAAAAGTTATAATTCTGTCCGACTTAATGTTACAATAACTAAAAAAAAGATAAGAAAAGATATTAAATAAAATAATTAGACGGGATAAATATTTTATAGGACAAAAAGAGGAAAAATCATGAAACAAACATATAAAACTGTGATGTTTTTAATAATTTTGTCCTTTGCATCTTGGGGAAGGCTGTTATATCTTGAAGGGTTATGGGGAGAAGACTGGATGTGGCTCTGGCAGTATTTTAATACAGATTCTTACAGTGAGTTTATATACTATTATCAGAGTCTTGGCCACACTTTAGAAGGATATATAACGTATCGGATGTTTAACCTTTTGGAGTATTTTAAAGAAAATGGTTCTTTGATATTTAATATTGTAAGATTTTTGTTATTTACATTAAATGGACTTTTGATATTTTTCATTTGTAAAAATATCATGCACCATAAAACCCTGCTTCCTGAAACTATTGGGGCATTATATATTGTATCTCCAATAGTCAATATGTTATGGATAATTCAAATAAACAGAACACTCTTTTTGTTTACGTTTCTTTTGTCTATTTTATTATCTATTAAAGCTCTAAATAATGGAAGGATTAAGATTTTCTATTATATCGTATCAATCATCTTATCTGCTTTTTCCATATTGGGACTTGAGAGTTTCATATTTTCTGAAATATTTAGGCCTATTTTATTTTATTATATTCTCTCAAGGGAAGATAAAATAATATCTTATAAAAAATTCAAGACAACAATACTCTATTGGGCACCTTATTTATTAATCTGCGTTGGGATTTTACTTTTTACCATATTAAGACCAAGATTTGGAATATTTGCTGAAGCATATCACCCTAGTGAGATGTTTTCTATATCTATAATGTTAAAAATATTGGTTGGTTATATTCGTTTTATTTATACATTAATTATTGATATGTATAAACATACTATACTGCTGACTTATTTAAAAATTGATATGTTGACTTTATTTTTATCCATCTTTGCAGCGATATTTATAGGGAGAATTCTTTTAAAATCATTGGAAAAAGAAAGTGATGAAATAATTTTAGAGAATAAAAAAATAATGTTATTTGGGCTTTTATTAATAGTTTTAGAAATCTTTCCTTATGCAGCAGTGCGGGATATTGGTAACCTTAATTCAGGAAATAGCAGATTCGCCTTAGAAGCTAATGTTGGAATTGCGGTTTTTATTTCGTCGTTAATTTTTTTCTTATATAATAAAGACATTATAAGTAAGAGATTAAGTAAGATAATTATTGCAGTTATCGTATTATTGGGGGTAGGGATTTGCAATACAATGGTTAAAGTATATGATGACGATTGGCAGCAGCAGAGGTTATTTTGGAAACAGCTTATTTGGCGGATACCAGATTTAAAAGAAGGAACCTTCCTTGTAATAGATAATCAAAAAGAGGAAAGATATCTAGAAGATTTTTGGCGTGCCCCTGAACTGATTGGCCCATTGAATATTTTATATGCGGATTCAAAAGGTAATTCAGACTCCAAAAGACAAATGGCTTATGATATTACTACAGATGCTCATGTGAACGAGAATATTAACAAAAGTTTGAGAAAAGGCAATGTAGATATATCAAAAATGCACTCATTTAGTGAACAAATTGAGTTTCCTCAGAGTATTGTTGTAGCCTCTTTACATAATGGATACCTTGCAATTAATAAAGATATAGACTATTCTAATATTGATAATCAAGTAAATATCAGTCCATATATAGCTAATTCAGACCCTGATAGAATATTATTGGACAGTAAAAGGTCATTTCCTTTTAGATGGGTAATTGGCAATGAGCCTAAAGGTAAACAAAAGGGTACATATTTAATTCAGAAAATAATTTTTGACAGACATATTTTGATAAGAGATTGGCGGTATTATTATCAAAAAGCAGTGGTGTTATCAAAACTCAATGATTTTAACGGCATTGTAAAGCTGTATGAAGAAAAAAACACTATTAAATATGACCTGCCATTTCCTCTTTTACCAGAAATTTTAGTTCCATTTATTCAGGCATTATATATTACTAAAGATTATCCTCAAGGAAGCGCACTTTTATTTAAATGGGCGATTTATTCTCATGGCAGTCTTTCTAAGGCTTTGGAGATTAGAAATAATATATTAATGCTTACAAAAAATACAGAAAGTGTTACAAGATTAGATAAAGATATTCAAAGTATATTTCATAATATAGATGAATCTAAAAACAGTCATCAGTGAAAAAATAACTTTAAACGTGTGATTTATAGACATTGTTTCACTTTTTACCCTTTTCTTTAAATAATTTAATCTAATGATATAATTGTCATTTTATACAAATTATTTTATTTCATTTCATGAATAAGTTATAATGATTGAAATTATTATTTTTTGTTATCATTATAATATGGTTATATATAAAAAATATCTATTAATATCTTTAATTTTATGCCTTTGCGCCTGTTCTTCTGACAAAAATGAAGGGCAGCCCGTAGATAAAAATGTGCAGTCTATAGTTACGCCTGATATGAAAACTAAAGCAGCAGATGATAATCCTGCTCCTATAACTGATGTAAAAAAGCCTGAGTCTGAAACTACTACCGCTAATATTGAAATAAATTCAGAAAACATCCTTGAGCATAAAAATATAAATAACAACAAATTAAGAATTACACAAGCTCAATTAGTGCCAGATATAATTAATGGACATGCTGTATTTAAGGTAAAAACAACAGTTAATGATGATAGTAATAACATAGAGCTAAAATATCAATGGTATATTAATCGAATATTAGTTGAAGGTAATAATACTGATACAATAAGTAACTTTAAGAGTGGAGATAATATAATGGTTAAAATCACGCCATATAAGGGACCAAATGAAGGCGATTTGACAGTTCTAACAGTTACTCCAAAAAATCTCCCCCCAGTGATAACTAAACATAATAATTTCATACAAAAAGATAACGTTTATACATATCAAGTACAGGCATCAGACCCAGATGGCGACACTCTTACTTATAAATTAACTAAGGGTCATGACGATGTAACTATTGATGAAAAAACAGGGCTTATTACATGGAAACCAAAGCCTGATTTTAGAGGTACTTTTGTCATTTCAATAACTGTTTCAGATCCTCAAGGCGCAAGCGCTCTTTATGATTTAAATATGGGGATAAAAGAAGAAAGTGTAAAACTTAAATAGTATAATGGAGAATAATACATGCAAATAGGAATTTTTTCAATAGCTAAGAAAAATCTTAGCAGAAGACTCTTTAGAAGTATCTCAATTTCAATCTCAGTAATGATAGTGGCAGCTACTTTATTTGTAGTGACTACAATAATGAGTTCAGTAGAGACCTCTCTAAACAGGGCGACTGCAAGGCTTGGAGCAGATATAATGGTTGTGCCTAAGGAAGCGGAAGTAAATGCAAGAAAACTCCTTCTCTCTGGTGAGCCTTCACTTTTTTATATGGATAAATCAGTTGAAGATCAAGTAAGAAAGACTGAAGGAGTTGCTCACGCATCGTCTGAGATATTTCTCAAGACATCTGAGTATAAATGCTGTGCTACAGGAAATATGTTTATTATAGGCTTTGATCAAAAAAATGATTTTACAATTATGCCGTGGCTTTCAACTATGAGCAAACGCAAGATTGAGGCTAATGAAGCAGTTGCAGGCATGGCTGTAACCCTTTATACGCTTGGGTCAGAGACCTTGATGTACGGTTCATATTTTAAGATAATTGGATTATTAGAAGAGACTGGGATGAAATTCTTAGATGAATCTCTATTTCTTCCTTATGAAGCGCTTGATAAAATGCGCGAAAATTCTAAAAACAAGGATGTCAAGGAACTTAAATTTACGAAGGATCAGATATCTAATGTACTAGTTCAGGTAGCCCCTGAATTTAGCCCAGAACGCGTAGCCATATTTATTGAATATAATATTAATGGGGTCAAGGCAATTGTTACGGATCAAGTTATATCTGCAGTTAGGAAACAGTTATTTGTATTGATAAAAAGCATTATTATAATAAGCATAGTTCTTTGGGTAATGACGCTTTTGTTAATAGGGATAGTATTTTCAATGATCGTTAATGAAAGACAAAGGGAGATTGGATTATTACGCGCAATGGGTGCAAAGAAAAGTCATATCTTTAAGATTATATTAACTGAGGCATCTGTGCTTTCGGCAATAGGAGGGATAGCTGGTATTGCAGTTGGCGGAGGCGGGTTATATTTCTTTAAGGGGTTTATCCGATCATCACTAAACATACCTTATTTATGGCCATCTCCATTAGAATATACATGGCTTATATTATTTTGTTTCATACTTTCAGTGCTAACAGGTTTGCTTGCTGTCTTATATCCAGCAGCAAAATCCATGTTGATGGAGCCGTATAATGCTATTAGGAGAGGTGAATAATGATTAAAATAAATAATCTTTTGAAATCATATAAAATAGGTACAGAAACAATTATGGCAGTTGATAATGTCTCTCTTACTATTGCAGAAGGGGATTTTATAACTATTATGGGACACTCTGGAAGCGGTAAGACTACTCTTTTAAGTCTGATTGGCGGGCTGACAAAACCTGAGAAAGGGACTGTTACAATAAGTGGAACTGAATTATGGTCAATCAGCGATGATGAACTTTCTGAATTAAGAAATAAAAGAATGAATTTTATTTATCAATTTTCAAGTCTTATACCTACTTTAAATGTACTTGAAAATGTTTTGCTTCCAACTGCTTTTTCAAAAAATAGAATTGATGCAATAGATTATGCAAAAGAACTTTTAACCATTGTAGGGTTAGGAGACAGACTTAATTCTTATCCTTCACAGCTTAGCGGCGGACAGCAGCGAAGGGTTGCAATTGCAAGGGGATTCATCAATAAACCTCAAATACTACTTGCAGATGAACCTACTGGGGACCTTGATGAAGAAACTGAGGCTGAAATCCTTGCTCTATTTCAAAAGATGAATACTGAACAAAAGATTACTTTTATATGCGCTACTCACAGCTCTGAAATTGCAAAAAAAGGAAACAACCGCTATAGAATGACATCAGGCGTACTTGCTAATATTACTGATTAAAATTGGAGGGACTTGGTAATGGGTAAAATATTTAATATTTTTGTCATTATCATAATATTTGGTATAGTATCACCAGTTTATTCAATAGATGACCGCGCAGTTCAAATAAAGGCTATGAAGACAGAAAAACGAGTAGCCCTTGTCATTGGTAATGGCGCATACAAATCCTCGCCTCTTAATAACCCTGTTAATGATGCCCTTGCTATGGCTAAGGTCTTAGAAAGTCTGAACTTTGAAGTAATTTCAGGCGTAAATCTCACAAAAGATGAAATGATGAAACGTGTAATAGACTTTGGAAATAAGATAAAAGATGGCGGAGTTGGTCTCTTTTATTTTGCAGGACATGGGGTTCAATATAATGGTCAGAATTATCTTATACCAATTGATGCTAAGATTGATTCTCAAGAGGTAATAGAGGTAGAGGCAATGAGCGCTGACTATGTACTTGCAAGGATGGATGCTGCTAAAAATCGTTTAAATATAGTGATACTTGATGCGTGCAGAAATAATCCATTTGCAAGGAGTTTTAGGTCTGTTTCTAATGGACTTGCACAGATGAAGGCACCAGAAGGCAGCTTTATAGCATATGCAACTGCACCAGGGTCAGTAGCAAGTGACGGAGGCGGTAAAAACGGATTATATACGCAGGAACTAATAAAGAGTATGAATAAACCCGGTCTAAAGATTGAAGAGATGTTTAAAGATGTACGTATTTCAGTAGAGAGTCAATCAGGGAAAAAACAAACCCCTTGGGAATCCTCATCAATAACAGGGGATTTCTATTTTAAGATAGACCAAAATGCAGTCTTGCCAAACAACCAAACTCCAGTAGTTCAAACCAATCAAAAGACATTAAATCCAGTAGAAGAGCATTGGGAGACAATAAAAAACTCAACCGAAATATCTGACTTTAGAGATTTTATCAGAGCCCATCCAAAAAGCAAATTTGTTGCAGCAGCTAATGCAAAGATTAAGCAGCTTGATAAACCAGAGCATTTACAAATTGAACCGCAGCCTTCACAAATAATCACAACTGATTCAAAACATCCTGATATAAAATTTGTATTTGTTAAGGGTGGATGTTTTCAAATGGGAGAAACGCATAGGGAATGTGTGAATGATTTTTATATAGGAAGATATGAGGTAACACAAGGGCAGTGGAAGAAGGTTATGGGCAGTAACCCATCGTATTTTGATAAATGTGGAGATAATTGTCCGGTTGAGCGTGTAAGCTGGAATGATGTTCAATCTTTTATTGAGAAATTAAATAATCAAGGAGCAGGAATGTATCGTCTTCCAAAACAAACAGAATGGGAATATGCGTGCAGAAGCCGTGGAAGAAACGAAAAATACTCTGGAGGAGATAATGTAAAAAATCTATCGTGGAATAATAATAACTCTGGAATATCTTCACATATTGTAGGACAAAAGGATCCTAATGGTCTTGGAATATATGATATGAGTGGAAATGTATGGGAATGGACTCAAGATCATAATAGATCTCAAGATGAACGAATAATTCGCGGAGGCAGCTGGCGTGATGACCCTAAGCATGTTCGTTGTACTACTTACGACAAGCGCAACGCTAACCGCAGAGGACCTTTGCTTGGGTTTAGATTACTTAAAATGCCTTAATTGAACTTGTTGAAATAATATATAATATGATACTATAGTATATGACACTTTTAACAATTCCAAAGCCGCTAAGAGAAAGACTCGGTGAAGAAGCAACGGATGCCTTTATAGACGTTATAAGAAGTATTGACCTTGAAGGCAAAAGAGACCTTGCCACTAAATCCGATTTGTTACAAGTTAAAATCGAGTTGGACAGCAAGATTGATAAACTGGACAGCAAAATTGACAATGTACATTCTGAGTTTATCAGTAAGGTAGATAATGTTCATTCTGAGCTTAACAGCAAGATAGACAATGTTCATTCTGAGCTTAAAAGTAAAATCGATAAATTAGACGGCAAGATAGACAATATCCATTTAGAGCTTAAAAGTAAAATCGATAAGTTAGACGGCAAGATAGACAATATCCATTTAGAGCTTAACAGTAAGATTGATAAGTCTACGACTGAGCTTAACAGCAAGATTGATAAGGTTGCTACTGAACTTAAAAGTGAAATAAAACTCTTACATTGGATGATAGGTCTAATGTTTGCTGGTGTTATATCTCTTATAATGAAGGCATTCTTCTTATTATAATCAATTGGACTATATTCCAAATACACTCTCCTTTTAAAGCGGTATTGTTATGTAAAGAGGTGATAAAAAATGACTAAAATTGGAATCATCGGCGGAAGCGGAATTTATAATTTACTTGATCTAGCACTAATAAACGAACTTCCAATAGAAACTCCATATGGAAAACCTTCAAGTCATTATTCAATACTACAATCAGACACAAATCAATTTGTATTTTTAAATAGACACGGAAAAGATCATGATATCGCCCCTCATAAAATTAATTATCGCGCAAATATTTGGGGGTTTAAAGAGATTGGCATCAAAAAAATCATTTCCCTGTGCGCTGTTGGCGGGATTAATAAGTCATATGTCCCAGGCGACATTGTCTTTCCAAATCAGATAATTGACGTTACATCAGACAGGCATAAAACATTTTATGATGATAGCCCTTTGTATCACATTGATTTCTCTAACCCATTTTGTCCTCAACTTCGGGATTACTTTATCAAAGCAGCATCAGAGATAAACCAGTTTGTTTATAAATCAGGAACCTATATTTGTACAAATGGTCCAAGGCTTGAAACAAGCGCAGAGATTAAATATTATTCTCTAATAGGAGCAGATATGGTCGGTATGACAGGTATGCCTGAGGCTGTGTTAGCCCGCGAACTTGAACTCTGTTACGCCTCATGTGCCATTATCACTAACTTTGCAGCCGGTATTAAGCAACAACCCCTGACAGTTAATGAAGTCATTACAACCATGAAACAATCTGAGGCAAAGTTAAATATCTTACTCAAACAAATCTTAATATCAATTAATGAAAATAATCCTTGTACTTGTAATAATGTCTTAAAGGATGCCTCTATTAACTAAGTGCGCTGCCCCTATCAGCCCTGCATCATCTCCTAAGACTGCCGGTACTATTTTAATGCCGTCAAATAATTCCTTAAAACACCTCTTTTGAGTTTCAATAATTGCCTCTTTGACCATTATATCCCAAGCCCCAGCTATCCCTCCTCCTATGATAACTGCCTCAGGACTAAAGATATTTATCATATTTGCCATCCCAATTCCAAGATACCTGCCCGCATCCTTTAATATCTCTATAGAAATTGAATCTCCATCCTTTGCATTCCTATAAATATCCTCTGGAGTTACGTTTAATAGGCCATGTTTAACCGCTCTCTTTACTATAGAACCAGCAGAGGCATATGCCTCAAGACATCCATTATTCCCGCACGAACACTTTATACCTTGCGTCTCAATCGTTATATGTCCTAACTCAGTTGCAGCCTCTAATAAACTTCCATTATACACTACTCCTCCACCAATACCTGTTCCAAGCGTAAACATCACAAATGTATTTAACCCCTTACCAGCCCCGCTTACACCTTCACCAAGGGCTGCTAAGGAAGCATCATTACCAAATTCTATAGGTCTCTGAAACCTTTCCTGTAATTTTGAAATAATATTTACACCAGCAATAGACGGAATATTCGGAGATACACTCATTCCACCCTGCTTTTTATCAACTATCCCAGCTATCGCTAACCCAATACCTGCAACATCCTCTGAATACAACGAACTTATTGTATCAATCAACCCCGCCAGTATATCCCCAGATGATGAGATCTTTATCTTCTTAAGTATCTGCCCATCTACAGTCACCAACGCTGCACGAAGATTTGTGCCGCCTATGTCTACTCCAATTGAATTCATTATCTACCCTTTAAGGCCTTTTTGTAAACTTTTTTGTAAAAAGTTTTATTTATTAAGCCCTCAAACTCCCGCAAGAGATTTATTCGGGTTTGGGGCTATTGCCCCAATTTGACCCCATTAATTTTCAATGAATAAGCCAATGGGGAGGGATTCGCCAAAGATTGTCTTTTTATCCTGCCATTCCTTAAATTGACTTACTTGATCTACTAAATTAGAGTCTATATTATTTTTATTAAATATTTCAATTATTCGATCTCTAAGTGATTCACTTATGTCTCGTGTTCTATCATCAGTTTTTTTCGCTAAAGAAGCTATGCAATATGCCGTACTCTCTACCTGCAACTCTAATAAATCATTTATCCATTTTGTTACTATACCATGACTTATAACCTTATTTATCTGCCCATGAAACGGAGACCTCGCCCCTATCCTTGAAAGCGACCATAACAAATATTTTTCAGGTGATGGATGCTGCGCACCCAAACCCTGCAAGGCATTTTGGTGAACTTTATTACCCTTTGATTTTTTAATATTTGCCAAGATAATCCCACCTATCTGCGCCTTTATATTCGGCATCAAATGCTCCAAAGACGCCGCAAGCATCAACATCTCTCTATATACTGTTACCTGACTTTTCTTTGTTGAAATAATATCAGGAGCAATCTTTTTATATATAATATCCTGCTGCACAGAGGTCAATCCCCCAGCAACCCTTCTCCAAAGTATCCACCACTCCAATATACACTGCTGCTCCCTTGAAAATTTAATCCCATTTGAATATATCTTCCAAAGCTCCTCTATCCTCCAATCATCAGCAGCAGCCCCAAAACCCGGACGCAATAAAAATCCCGCAAGATTTAACCACCTTGACTCATGCTCTGGAGTTGCCAAACGCCGATCTTTCACTTTTATCAAACTATCCCACATCTTCCTGATTCCTTCCATATGCCACATAGTTTTATCTATATCAAATATCTCTGTCAGAGCGCTTATTAGATTTCGTAGGGACATATTGATTGCCCCAGCATCCATAAACGTCTGTTCAATTAATGCACATGCTTCATCAACTAGTGAATCAGAAATTATATTACTTTGATTAACTATATCTTGTGCAGATGCTTCAACTCTAAGCTGGAAAGAAAGTTTCCATTTATGAGTAGTTTCTTTAGACTGACACCATACATCAATAGTGCCAAATTCATTTAATCTTACGCCAAGATTTACTGGAATGTTTTGAGATTTTCCTTTTTTGCCGTAATAAAGTTTAGTCACAACCTTCGCAGTTTCCGTAAATGAATCATTAGTCTCTGTTACCACGTCTCCAACCTTATCTCCAACTCGATATGCAGAACTATATAACGCAAAACTTACAGGATTATTAGTCATTACCTGAAACTCTGGTTTATCAAGGATTAATTCCTGCCCCTCTTCAAAACCCTTTGGTATGATACAGACAGTTCTGATTAATTTATCTTCAATCTTCTGCGCCTTTTCAACACCAATATAATATGCGCGGCCAAGCCCGCCAGAGATTCGCATCCCTCTGCCTCTTTGCACCATCCCATAATATGCTGCTCCAATTGCAACCGCAAGATCAAGGTCATCATTTTCAAGTATTTTTATTTCGTCTTGACCATTAGACATCCAACTATTTAAATTTTGAATCGTACAATCTCTTAAAATCTTAGACTTAAACACACCACCATTAAATAATACTGCATCTGGTTTTATCATAGATTGACCAGTTTTTGGGTCTTTAATCTGTTTAAGCTGCGGGTTTACAGCATGTCTTTTGAGGAATGTTGACATATGTCTCATGACATTTGGCTCTGTCACATATGGAAGCCCAAGTTCAATTAAACCTGTACGAGGAGCAGTTGGCGCATCTGTAAAAGGGTCAATTTGTTCAAAAAAACCATCTACTATATTTTCCCTTACATCTTTATTTGAAAGTTCTATCTTTATTGCGCCCCCAATAACGCTCCTTCCCAAACCAAGCACAGAAATTGTTTTTGTTTCCACGTTGGGGGTTTCACCCCCAAACCCTGTTTTAATGCTAAGCAGTTCCTCTTTAACAGTTCTGCATTGATGTGACAGAGTCAGCCATTGGCTTAATGGTAGTTTGCTGCGATTTCCTGTTATCTTTGCCTCAACGTTTCTGGCAAGGGCAATATCCATATTATCCCCGCCTAATAGCAGATGCTCCCCTACGGCAACTCTCTGAAAATGAGGTGAAATGCCGTCTGTATGGGTTAAAGTAATAAGATTAAAATCTGTAGTGCCTCCGCCTATATCAATTATAAAGATGATATTTCCGTCATTACAAAATTGATTCCAATCTTCAGTATGTCTACTCATCCAGCAGTAAAATGCAGCCTGAGGTTCTTCAAGCATAGTAAAATCTATAATTCCAGCCATCTTTGCAGCTTCAGCCGTAAGTTCACGTGAGGTTTCATCAAATGAGGCAGGTATTGTAATGATTATTTGCTGATTATTAAACTGATTTTCCTCTTTTTCTCCCATAACGTAATTCCAAGTATCTGAGAGGTGTTTTAGATAATATGATGATGCAGCAACTGGGGATATTTTATTATTGTCATCGCTGCCAAAGGGAAGAATTTTATCTTTGCGGTCTACTTTATTATGTCTTAGCCATGATTTAGCGGATGCAACAAGACGATTTGGTATAAGAACACCTTTATTTCTAGCAAGTTCACCAACTATATAATTTGGATTTTCATCAGATTTTCCCCAAGGAAACGGAATCTGTTCTTTAGTTTCAATTTCATTATTAATATAGACAAATGAAGGCAGGACTGGTAATTCTTTAATTCGCCCATCATCAACAAATTGGGGAACATTAAAGATATGTATATCCCAGTTTTTCTTAGTATCAATATAAGTTAAAGCCGAATTAGTAGTACCTAAATCAATACCAATTATATAACGTGTGTCTTTCATAATGGATTCAAAGGGAGGGTCTTAGACCCGTTTAAAATCCCTTTGCGGGATTTTTAAGGGCAGAGCCCTTAAAGGGTTACTTCATTATCCAGCCATAGCCTTAATCATATCTTTTTTCCCAATAATCCCAACGAGTTTATTTTCTGATAGAACTGGTAATAAGTGTATTTTTTTTTCAATCATTATAACAGCTATTTCTTGAAACGGTGTATCTTCATTAACAGTGGTAATATCTGTAGTACAAATATCGTCAACGATAGTGGCAGCGAGTTTTCTAATCTCTTTTTCAATAGCCTGATCTGTTTCAAGCGGTATAAAAGCGTCAAATATATGGATAATAGTAGGGATATGGAATGGTTTTTCCATACTAATTAAGTCATTTTCTGTAACAATCCCGTATAGATTGCCATATTCATCTATTACAGGGAGGCCGGAGATGTCTTTTTCAATGAAAATTCTGCCGATTTCTTCAACTGAGGTATCGGGTGTAACGGTAATAACCTCTTTTTGCATAATGTCTTTTGCAGTTAGGTTTTTATAATCTTTCATAGTGACCCCTCCCATTAAAATCTAAAACATGAGGGTTTTTATAACGGGTCTACGACCCTGCCCTCAAACTCCCGCAAAGGGACTTGTCCCTTTGAACCCATTAATATTAAACTTTATTTATAATTAGTTATTATTATAAGGTTGACTATATATTAATTATAACAGAAATTAGGTAGAAATTATCTTTAGAAAGGCATAATATTAGGCATTTTAAATCCACGGCCGCCTTTAAACATCTTAAACATCTTTTTCATCTCTTTTAATTGTTTAATCAGCGCATTTACATCTGAGACTCTTGTGCCGCTGCCAGTTGCGATTCTTATCTTGCGTCTTCCACTGAGTAGTTTTGGATTGCGTCTTTCTGAGCGGGTCATTGAACTGATAATTGCCTCTATTTTAGTAAACTGTCTTTCATCTATATTTATTCCTTTTAATTTATTAGCGCCTGGAATCATTGATAACAGATTTTCAATCGGGCCCATTGAACGAATCTTTGAGATTTGTTCAAGCAGATCTTCAAAATCAAATCCCTCGCCCATGATCTTTTTCTGTAAAGAAATCGCATCGTCTTGATCAAAATTTTGCTGAGCCTTTTCTATCAGACTAAGGACATCGCCCATTCCCAATATGCGGTTAGCAACCCTGTCTGGATGAAATGGTTCAAGCATCTCAATCTTTTCACCAGTACCCATAAATTTAATAGGCGTACCAGTGACTTCTCTCATAGAAAGGGCAGCGCCGCCACGTGCATCGCCGTCCATCTTTGTGAGAATAATACCGTTTAAACCGATTTGATCATTAAAATCCTTAGCGATATTTACGGCATCCTGACCTGTCATTGCATCAGCTATTAACAAGGTTTCAGTTGGATTTGTACCTTTTTTGATACGTGCAAGTTCTTCCATTAATTCTTTATCTATGTGCAGACGACCTGCAGTATCAATTATTACTATATCATTAGCGTCTTTTTTGGCAATAGATATTGCAGCATTACTTAATTTAACTGGGTCTTTTTCTTCCTTTGAAAAATATACTGGGACATTTATTTGCTTACCAAGTGTAATAAGCTGATCTATAGCTGCTGGCCTTTGAAGGTCAGAGGCAACTAATAAGGGCCTTCTGCCTTGAGTCTTAAAGTAATTAGCGAGTTTCGCTGAAGTAGTGGTCTTACCAGAGCCGTTCAAACCTATCATCATTATTATTGTAGGCGGATTTGGAGATAGAAAAATCCTTTCAGATTTTTCTCCAAGTAAAAAACATAACTCATCATTTACGATTTTTACAACCTGCTGACCCGGAGTCAGACTTTCTAAGACCTGATTCCCAATGGCTTTTGCCTTGACTGCATCAATAAATTTCTTTACTACCTTAAAATTAACATCTGCCTCAAGTAAAGAAAGACGAATCTCCTTCATTGCTACATCAATATCCTCAACATTTAAAAATCCGCGTGATTTGAGTTTTTTAAAGATTGATTCAAGTTTTTCGTTAAGTGAATTAAACATCTAAAGCAGCCCCTCAACCTCTTTATCTATAATCTCTTCAAGGTTTTCACTAAAACCTACATATTCATCTATGATATTTAATTGTTTATCAATTATATAAGTTACTGGAATAGAATTAATATTATAAAATTTTCCAACGCTACCGTCTGAAAGTAAAATATTATATTGAACATTATTTTCATTTGCAAATTTTTTAAGTGTTTCGGCATTAATATTAGAGTCAAGATTTACTCCATAAACTAGTAATCCCTTAGCCTTATATCTTGCATATAGATTATTAAGATGCGGAATTGAATCCCTGCAAGGAGGACACCATGTAGCAAAAAATTCAAGAACTATTACATTTCCTTTAATTGAGGTAAGAGTTATGGTCTTGCCGTTTATATCCTTTAGAGAAAAATCAGGAGCAGGACTTCCTACTTTGTTTATAACATGCGGTTTTTTAACGTTTAATATATATATAACAGATATAAATATTATAAATGATATTATTAAAGATATAGATTTTTTATTAAACAAATTATTCATAATTACACCATTTAGATAGGAATTTTACACAATTCTATATTAAAGGTATCATGCCTTTTAATTGTTTGTCAATTGTTTATCCATTGCTGCAAAAAAACAGCTATTTATCTATTCCATTTGGCCAGATGAAATAGATAGATAGCCAAAGGTGTGTTTGTTAATCTACGTCGCTACGTCGCTACGTCACTACTACGGTACGAATCACTAATTACGAGAAAAATTAGATCAAAGAACTTATCTTATCTTTAAGCTGTGCCTTTGGAACAGCGCCAACAATCTGATCAACCTTTTCACCGCCCTTAAAAAACATTAAAGTTGGTATTCCCATAATCTTATATTTACTTGCAATTTCAGGGTTTTCATCTGTGTTAAGTTTTACGACTTTAAGAGTTCCTGTGAATTCTTTTGCAAGTTCTTCAACTGTTGGAGCAACCATTCTGCAAGGTCCGCACCATACAGCCCAAAAATCTACTAAAACCAATCCTTTTTCCTTTAAGACTTCTTTTTCCCAAGAATCGGTTGTAGCTGTTATAATAGCTTCTGCCATAAAGCCTCCTGAATTTTGTTATTGATATAGTATATTTGTATTCAATTATTTTTGTCAACCTAACTTTAAATTTACAAATATTTAACGTGACCTATTGAATAAAAACTCATAAATATGGTATAAAATCTTATATAAAACAACATAGGAGCATATTGTGAATATTATATTTAAACAAATCACTGAAGACAATATAGACGCAGATATTTTAATTATCCCACTCTTTGAAAATCCATCAACACAGTTATATTCTGATATTGATAAATTAATTGATGGTTTGATTCAAAGAGTCATAGAATCTAAAGAATTTACTGGGAAGGCTCAACAATTGCTGCAACTGCATGTTTCTGGCATAAAGGCAGGCAGGATTATTCTCATTGGACTTGGAGTTAAAACTAAACTCACAGCTGAGGATCTGAGACGCTCGGGAGCTAAGGCATTTACCTTTATTGAAGGACAAAATCTTCAACATGCCGCAATGTCATTAACAGCATTTAATGATATAAAATCATTCAAGGCTAGATTTAGTCCGATAGATTATTTTATTGAAGGCGGACTCTTGAGTTTATATGATTTTAATAGATATAAAACCGAAAAACCCGCAGCTAAAAAAATAGGATTTAATAATTTGACATTAATCGGTGAATCAAAAAATTTTGAAATAGATAAAATATCTATAATAGCTGAGGCAGCATCACTAGCAAGAGACCTTGCAAATACGCCTTCAAATGAGATGACCCCAAGCATACTTGCTCAAAATGCTATGAACATTGCTAACGACCGCATAAAGGTTAAGGTCCTTGATAAAGCTGAAGTAGAAGGTCTTGGGATGGGTGCATTTATTGCTGTATCAAAGGGGTCAAATGAGCCGTTAAAATTTATAATTATAGAATATTCAGAAGGAACAGGAAAGCCGATAGCCCTTATAGGAAAATCAATTACCTTTGACAGCGGAGGAATAAGCATCAAGCCTGCGCAAGGAATGGAGCAGATGAAATATGATATGTCTGGCGGGGCTGCGGTAATTGCCGCAATCAAGGCTGCGGATAAATTATCTTTAAAGATGAATATCATTGGAATACTCCCTGCTACAGAAAATCTCTCAGGAGGAAGCGCAACAAGGCCTGGTGATATTGTTAAATCTATCACAGGTAAGACCATTGAGATAATAAATACAGATGCTGAAGGACGTTTAATACTAGCAGATGGGATTGGTTATTCAATAAAGTATTATAAACCCAAATATATAATAGATATTGCAACGCTTACAGGGGCATGTTCATTAGCACTTGGCAATGAGGCAATTGCTATGATGGGAAATGATCAACAGTTGATGGAGATGATTAAGCAGGCTTCCGTTGAAACCCATGAAAGGGTTTGGCAGATGCCTCTTTATAGTGAATTTGCTGAATATCTAAAGAGCGATGCTGCAGATATTAAAAATACTAGTGGAAAAGACGGGTCTTTAGTGACTGCTGCTTGGTTTTTAAAGGAATTTGCTGGCACAACTAAATGGGCTCATCTGGATATTGCAAGCACAGCTTGGAGTACCAAAGAAACGCATTACTTAAAAAAGGGCGCAACTGGAATTGGTACTAGACTCCTGATTGAGTTTTTAACTATTGCAGCTAATTAAATATATATTTATTTAATCAGGATTTCCTTGACAAGACTACAAATAGATTTTATAATAGGAGTAAGTCCATGACACGCGAAGATATCATAAACAGACTCTATGAAAATGTTGGTTTGCCTAAAAAAGATGCAAGTCAAGTGATAGGATTAATATTAGATACTTTAAAAAACACACTTGCAGCAGATGAGTCAATAAAAATCTCAAATTTTGGAACATTTAATATACGCAGAAAACATTCAAGACTTGGAAGAAATCCAAGAACTGGACAGGAGATTGAAATACCTTATAGACGAGTGGTACTCTTTCGTCCAAGTAAATATCTAAAGGTTCAGATACAATAACAGATAAAATAAGGTATAAAAAGGTATAACAAACTATGCAATTACCACATGAAAAAGTAGAACTATTAATACCAGATCTTACGAAGAAGTTATTTTATAAAATTGGTGAAGTTAGCCGTATAACTCAGCTTGAACCATATGTGCTGCGTTATTGGGAGAAGGAATTTCAATTTTTAGCTCCAAGAAAAGGCGCATCAGGACAAAGGGTTTATCAGAAAAAAGATATTGAGATAATACTTGAGATACGTCGTCTGTTGTATAACGAGAGATTCACAATTGAAGGAGTTCGTAAAAAACTTTTCAGGAATTATATAAGTTTTGTTGATGCTAATACACCTGAAGCTAAGACAGATACTAAGATAAAGTCTAAAGATAAAAAAGAGACTACACAAAAAAACTCTCCTAAGCAAAAAGTGAAAAAGGTAATAGATAAAAATATAAAAGAAACCCTTAAAACCATCAAGGCTGCTCTAAAAGATCTGCATAAGACCCTAGTAATCTCTAAAGTTCCAGAATAAATAACAGGTGCGTGAAGTATGGGACACTTGGGACAATAGAGACATCACAAGCAACGGGGCGTAGCGCAGCCTGGATAGCGTGCTCGCTTGGGGTGCGAGAGGTCGGCAGTTCAAATCTGCTCGCCCCGATTAAATTATTATCTTCTAACCAATTTAACCTAAACACCTTCTTTAATATTCAAGAAATATTTTTATATTTTATAAAAGGGTCAAGGGGTCTTATACTCCTTGCGGAAGCCCGTAGATAAATGAGCAGAGCCCTCATGAAAGTTTTAACTTCTTTCTAAATATTTTAGCAGTGCATTAATGAAAGTCAGAGGATGGGGTGGGCAGCCGCCGATGTACAGATCTATTTTTAGAGATTTTAGAAAATCTCTTGATAATGCCTTAGATTGGTAAAAAGGGCCTCCGCTCATTGCGCAAGTACCTGATAATATTATAATCTTTGGGTCAGGGGTAGCTTTTATTGTTTCCATTGCAGCGTATGCCATATTTGCGGATATTGGCCCTGTAATCACGACTCCATCAGCGTGTCTTGGGGAAGCGACAAATTCTATTCCAAATCTTCCCATATCAAAATTAACATTACTGCATGCGTTTAATTCCAGTTCACAGGCATTACATCCAGCAGCAGATATGGATCTTAATTTCAGAGACCGTTTAAATATACTTGTTATTTTTTTATCAGGTATGATAATTGGAGTTTTAGTAGATGAAGAGATAAGCATTAATCTTTCATCAGTTGAGCTTAGATTAATATCCTGAGTAAATTTTATCTTATTTACAGGACATATTATCTCGCAGTCTGGACATAAGATACATCTCTTTAAATCTATGCTGAATGGTTTCAGATTTATCGCTGCAGTTGGACATATTTTAAGACAAGCGCTGCATCCATCGCTGCACGGAATATCCATAATCTCTGGCAGTCCTCTAAACGGCGCTGGAAGAGCTACCTTTGTTACATCAGGTATTGACTGATACCCTTGATTTATCCTTGCTCTAATTAAATATATCATTTTTTATCTCTTTGGCACCTATAAATCATAGCCACAATACGATTGATCAAAACTCTTATTACATAATGGGAAATCAGATATTCCATTATTTCTCACAGCAAGAGCCAGCCCAAACCAATTATGAAACGATGTATCTACTACCTTATAATGTTCTATTTGTCCAAATTTATCCGTTATTATCATATGAGAGACCTCTCCCCGCCATCCTTCAACCATTGACACTACTGCATATGACGGTTGTAGAGACACGATATCTTGTGCACCTATGTCAATGCCAGCATCATTTTTGGAAGAATCATACAACTCAAGTGCTTTTCTTATAATATCCATTGATTGATCTATCTCAAGTCCGCGCACGATTGCCCTTGCACATACATCTCCATGATGATAAATACATGGTTCAACCTTTATTTCATTATATAACCCAAAAGGATGACTGGCTCTGGAGTCTTGCGGGAGTTCAGCCATCTTTGCCATTATTCCCAAAAGACCAGCCTCTTTAGCCTGTGCAGTAGTCACTATTCCTGTCTTTTCAAGCCTAGCAAGAACTCCAGCAGAATTAAAAAATAACTCTTTTATTATCTCAATATCATTATGCAGCTTATCAAGAATTTCTAAAATATATGCCTTTAAATTATCGTCTATCTTAAATATTGAAGCAGCAGGACGAATCATCCCCTTGCCAAATCTGCTCCCGCATATCCGCATTGATGTATTAATTATAATAGTTCGTAAGCGTCCAAAAAATGAGGCACCGGGCAGATAACCTATGTCCATTGAAATTCCGCCTAATCCAACCAAGTGCATTGCTATACGTTCAAGTTCAAGAGCAATTACACGTATAATCTCAATCTCTTTTGTTATCTTAACATTCATAAGAGACTCTAAAGACATTGCATAACACCATGTATGAGCAATGGTAGTATCCCCTGCGATTGACTCTACTATATGTGACTTATTTAATGGATTTCCTTGTCTTAATAATGCCTCAACCCCTCTATGCTGATACCCTAGTTGAATCTCAAGATGATAAACCTTCTCACCATGACATAAAAATCTAAACGACCCAGGCTCAATGACCCCAGCATGAACTGGTCCAACAGCTACCTCATGCGTCTCATCACCGCCTATGGTCAAGTATGGATAATCTTTGAGTTTACCAGTATTAACCTCTTTACCAAATTCATATCGTACTGGTTTTAAAAAAGGATGTCCCTCTGGCCTTACTCCGGTCTGCTCTAATATCTCTCTTTCAAATAAATGGATTGAAGGGGTTTTAGGCGTCATAGATTGAAAACTAGCGTTTTTTTCAATATTGCAAGTGGATATTAACAACGTTCCACTATTATCATCAGCAAGCACTGCGGTTAATGTTATAGTATTATTAGAAGATATTTTGGGTCTTCCAAAAAACTGTATAGGCCTTAGTCCATTTATAATATGCCTTTCAATTTCATCACAAAGCAATGCAACCGGAATGGATGGGATATTTTCAAGCGCTACAGACTGACCATTTTTTACAGTTATCCAATTTTCCATCTACACACCACCCAATGCCTTAACTGCATTTTGTAAAACATCCTCAAACCATGCAGGAATATGCAGACCTAACAATATAAGTATCCCCATAAATATCATTGGTGATATAAAGTCCAATACAGATTCGCCAGGCTTGACTTTTATGTCATCTTGAACCTCAACATCCGTTGGAGAATATATTATTGTAGTTGTTGCAGTAATAAATGAATGGGCAATAACAGTCAACAATATTGAAAAAATCACTAAAATTAGCCAGTCATGGGTAAATAACATCTCTTTTAACAAGATAAATTCGCTAATAAAAATCCCTGATGGCGGCAGTCCTAATAATATAAATATCAGCATCAACAAAAGAATAGAATTAATTGGCAGATGTATTGAACCATCTTTTATCTTATTAATATCTACAGTGCTGTATGCCTTAAGAAAATTACCTGAGAGGTTAAATAATGAATGTTTTGTTAGAGAATGACAAAACGTGTGCAGCATAACAGCATAAAGGGCATATCCGCCAAGTCCAACCCCTATTGCAAGTATTCCCATATGTTCAATGCTTGAATATGCAAGCAGTCTCTTAAAATTATTAACCCTTATGGTGTAAACAGCGCTTATTAAAATTGAAAATACTCCAAAGATTATCAATAAGTATTTCGCAAATATCAACATATCTACTGCCCTTAATATCTGATAATACCTTAAAATTACCAAAAAAGCACAATTAAGCAAAGACCCTGACAAAAGCGCTGAAATAGATGCAGGCGCTGATGAGTGGGCATCAGGGAGCCAAGTGTGCATAGGCGCTAGACCCATCTTCACGCCAAATCCTATCAATGCAAAGACAAATGCTATCATAACCCACGGTTTTTCAAGCAATGCAGCATTATTGATCAAATAATCAATAGTCAAACTTGTCTCAGGGAGCTGAGAAGAGGCCTTAACCATTGCTATAACCCCTACAAACGCAAGCGCAACTCCTACTGAACATATAAAGAGGTATTTCCAGACCGCCTCCAATGTTTCATTATCTTTATGATAATAAATTAACGGCGCGCTGGAAAGAGTGGAAGCCTCAATAAATATCCACATTAATGTGAATCTTCTGCTGATAATTACCCCTGTCATTGAGGCAACAAATAGTAATATTAACGGCACATAAATACGGGTATATTTAAACATCCCATTTATAAATATCTTCTTTGCATCTGGATTTTTTCTTTGCAGATGTTTAATAAAATTTATACTGTATACTGAAGAACCTAAAAATAAAAGGGCAAGTATTATTAGAAACAAATAACTAAGATCATCTATTGCAAATAAACTATCATCAATATTAGTAGTTGGCGAGATATTAAATACTAAGTACATATATAATAATGACGTTATAGGTAATGTCACAATATCAAGTTTATTTGACCTTGCTATCATAGATAATAAGGCAGCAAATATTGGCAGTATTAATAAAATCAATTCTAATTTCATCAATCTGTCAACCTCATTAAATCATCTTGATCAAGTGATTCTGTTGTAGAAGATATTCGATTTACAAATATTCCCATCATTAATACTCCAATAAATACGTCAATCAATATCCCAGTCTCTATTATTACAGGAATACGAGTTGCAAGCGTAAAAGACAATAGATAGATACCATTTTCAAATATGAGATAACCCATTACATGAGTTATAATTTTTTTGCGGGAAGTCATTATAAAAAGTCCAATATTTATGGCAGCTATAGAGACTGCAAGCTGTAAATTATTGACGCTATTATCAAGATTTTTAATAAACATTGCTATAATAAATGACATTATTATGATGATTGTAGCTATAAGCAAGGAATAAAAATTATCAATAAACGGCTCTGTTTCACGATTAATATGTATTTTTTTAATAATAAAGGTAATAAAATATGGTATTAAAAATGTTTTAATAAACAATGTTCCAATACCCAAAACAAGGGTATGATAAAATCCTAATTCATGTAAATGAGACGTTGAAAGTATAAACAACAAGATACCCTGTATTGCCAGCACCTTAACATATGCTGCAAGACGCGTTGTAATAGTAATATATAGCAATGTAACGCAAAATAATAGTGAGATTATAGAGTCTATCATATCATCTTCCCAGCGATCATAATCATAAATACGGTTATTCCTATTGCAGAGGCTGCAATCAAATATTGTGGAATATGCGTAAGTCTTATCCTTGCAACCATAGATTCAATAAGTCCAATAACTATTGCTACTAATACAATAAAAACTATATATAAAAATAATGCTGCAACTGGTGAATTGTGCCCATTATGAATCAACAGCCCTGTGATTAAAGAAGCTAAAACTGTAATCTTTAATGATGAGGCAATATTTATCATAGCAAGATCAGGGCCGCTATTATCTAATACCATCACCTCATGAATCATTGTTAATTCAAGATGAGTGTTTGGATCATCAAAAGGCATTCTGCTTGCCTCTACTAAGATTGCTAATAATATAATAATATTACTGCAAACTACAACTACCATACTATTTGTTGGATGAATCCAACTCTTTAATGTATCTATTATATTTAATATAACTCCTGGGTCATTCGGAATAGCATCCGAAGATAATATTGCAAATATTTCATTAAATGAAGCGACCCCTGTAAACATAGCTAACGATCCAAATACAAAAAACATTGAAGGCTCTAAAAACATAGAAAATGCAGCCTCTCTACTTGCCCCCATTCCTTCAAATGCGCTTGCAGTATCCAATGCTGCAATTATTGTAAAAAACCTTCCAATCCCTAATATGTAAGCAAAAAATATCAAGTCGCCAGAAAAACTAAGTATTGGTTTCAGCCCAGCTATAGGCACAACCAAACCCGCACATAATACGGATGCAAGCGTTATTGAAGGCGCTAGAATAAAAACTGCTGAAGTCGAGGTGCTGATTACAGCTGATTTTTTTAATAGTTTAATTATATCAATTGTCGGCTGAAGTATTGACGCGCCCTTTCTGCCAGCGCATTTAGCCTTAGTTTTATTTATTATCCCCGGCACAATAAATGCCAGCAATATCATTAGTATATATCTTAAAATTATAACCATAATATCGGTTTACCTTAATGCTTTTTGGCCTTTAAAGAGTTATACCCCCATACTTATTATCCACATAGATAGAAATAAAACTACTAAAAGTGTTACCAAGATCATTAATATATAATGCCTTAAATGTCCGCTTTGTATCCACGTAAAACGATTTAAAAATGAATGTATAGCGTGCCACAAACCGCCGACTACATCTTTGGCAATAATATCTGATGAGTCAGACGTATAATGTAAAGTATCCTCAAATATTTTATTTGCTGTTTTAATATTCTCTGTAGTACCAACGAGCCGTTTTGCAATCCTTGTAATCGGCTCTACAAAGGATGATGAGGTATACTGCATCAATGGACTTGGAGACTCATAGCCACATCCCCATGTTGTCTGATATTGAACCTTTTTTGATTTTAATAATAAATATCTAATCGTCAATATAATTAAAGTTAGTATTACAAAGATTAAGGTGGCTTTAGAGATTGACTGTATAGAATCAATGTACTGTGTCCCTGCATTTAAATTAAATGACATAAGAGGCGCTTTTAAAACCCTCATTATAATAATAGGGAGAATTCCAATTACTACACATCCAATTGAAAGTATAACCATAGGAATAACCATCCATAAAGAGGTTTTCTTGTGTATTGCTTCAGCGCTCATTACAGGATTTTTGCCTCTATATGCTCCAAGAAATGCAATACCAAAAACATTTGTGAAACATGCTAGCGTAAGCCCGCCAATCAATGAAAATGCCGCTAAAGTAAATATCTTTACAGCTAACAATATATTTGGAGATGCATTAAATTCACTTAATAATCCAAAATATACGATGAATTTACTAATAAAGCCATTAAAAGGAGGAAGTCCGCAGATAGCAATGGCTCCAACTAAAAATGCAAAGGCTGTAGCAGGTATTTTTTTAATCAACCCGCCCATTGTATTAATATTTCGAGTATGAAGCAGATTGTATACAGCTCCTGCGCCAAAAAATAATAGAGTTTTAAATATTGAATGATTTATTGTATGAAGCAGCGCACCTGCAAATCCAGCAACTGCCATAGTTGGTTTTCCATAAGAAATCCCTAGCATCCCTATTCCAATACCAATCCCAATTATTCCAATATTTTCCACGCTGCTAAATGCTAAAAGTCTTTTTAAATCGTTCTGCGCAAGGGCATTCAAAATCCCAAATACACCTGTAATCAGAGAAATAATAAGCACAAAATATCCTGTCCATGCCTGAGGATGATCAATATAAGTTAGAATCCTTAAGATACCATAGATTCCAGTTTTAATCATCAAGCCTGACATTATGCTTGAAATATTACTTGGGGCAGCAGGATGAGCCTTTGGCAGCCATGTGTGAAACGGTACAAATCCTGCCTTAAATGCAAAGCCTGTAAAGAATAATATAAATATAGCCCCAGTTCCAATTGTATTTGTTGAAAAGTACTCCTTGAAATCCCCAAAATATCTGCTTCCTGTATGAAAATTGATCAATACAAAAGCTACAATCAGAATTACAAGCCCTACGTGCATAGATATTATATAATTAATTGCAGCGCGCCGTACCGACTTATCATTGTGTTCAAATTGCACAAGAAAAAATGAACTCATTGACATTATCTCCCACACAACTAAAAATGCGCGCGTCTGTCTTATTATAACAACCAATAACATTGATACTACTAAAAGACTAAAAAAGAAATAATGATTCCCAATAGAAAATCCTTTATTTTCATATGGTTTTATATATCCTTGTGAATACATCAAAACAAGGGTTGAAATTATTATTATCATTGAAACAAATATCGCAGATAATCCATCAAGTTCAAAGAAAATCTGATCCAACGGAGGTCCAATATTATACGATGCAGTATAAATATTTCCTGTAATTAAAACTGTTGAGGAACTTATTAGGATAAAAGGCGCGCCAATTATAAAGAATAGCAATAAGATGTAACCAGAAAGACCCTTCCCTTTAGGATATAGGTCTACTATTATAGAAAGTATCCCGCCAAATAGAATGATGATTAAACCAAGGAATATATAGTCCATACCCTGAAACAATATCAAATTAATTTAATAATGTCAAGAAAATTTAGTACATTTTCCTAGTTATAAATAACTTCATATCTTTCAATAGTCCGCACTAATAATTTATCAGGAGACTTTATAGGGAGATTAATATCTTCAAAGAGTTTTTTCATTATAAACTCTGGCTGATAATCTAAGCTCCTTAAATATGCGGCTTGTTTCATTTCACTTGTTTTATATGAGTCTTCAAAAAATGAAATAATCTGCGCTGCCATTTCATCTGCATCATTAGACAGATACCCATTTACACCATTTTGTATTATATCCTTTGGCCCTTTGCTATTATATGCAGCAACTGGAACCCTTCCAGCCATTGCCTCTAACACTACAACTCCAAAGGTATCAAACTTAGAAGGCAAAAGCAGCAAATCCGCCTCTGTATATAGTGACGGCATATCGGCATGATCTACCCAGCCTCTAAAATCAGCCTCTGGAAGCAGAGCTTTAAGTTCCACTTCTGCTGGCCCGCTGCCAGCAATAATAATCTGTATCTCTGGATATATCTCTCTAACTCTATTAACAATAAACGGCAAGTCCATTACCCCTTTTTCCTTGCTTAAACGTCCTGCAAAAAGGAGTTTATACTGAAATGTATCTTGATGGGTCTGTGAAGGATAATATCCTTTGTCCAGCCAATGAGATGTCTCAAATATCTTGTCCTTATCTAATCCCATATATGAACTTGACAACCAATCCTTATGCTCAGAATTTAAGACAAAAACCCCGTCAAATCTCTTATAAAAAGCCCTAAGCATACGGCGTATTCTGTCTATCGCATGATTATTTAGATCAGTAGATTTCTGGAAAAAATCCAGCCAGTCTGTGTGCATATAAAAATACGCAGGTACACAAAATGCCTCTTTCAGACATATTGCAGCCAGCCCCATTACCAATTCTGTGGAACATATAATCCTATCATAGCCCCCTTTTTGAAATATTCTGTGCAAGTCCAAGATATTAGGTATTCCAATCACATTTCCGCCAAACTGCTCAAGCGGCACCTCAGCCAGTGGTTTAATCACATGAAGGTTAGGCATAGATTGAATATTATTTGAACATACGACAAAATCAATTGCGTAACCCTTCAACTCTATCTCAACTCTTACGCTTTGTAAAAATGAAGATATGCCGTTTTTATCAAAAAAGGAATCAGTAAGCCATAACAGCCTCTTTGGATGAATATGTTTGTTTAGATTTTTTGATAAGCTGGATAGCAGATTGCGGTTACGATATATAGCATATGTGCTTCCAAGATACGACCCTGCTATAACCAATGAGGTAAGGGCAGGGAATGTCAAGGAGTCAAAGAGCTTTGAAACATTTAACTGAGTCATATGTTTGTATGATGTCTTGCCATTTTCATTAAAGTGCATCCTTAGCTGAGTCGGAACTTCAAGCATGTCAATAAGCTCTTCAATGCTTTTATTTTTAATATCACTTAAAACATTATTGACGTTTAAATTGTCTTTTATCCTTTTAATTAGAAGAGAAATAATAAATTCAAAGACCTCAGGAACTGCCTTACGAATTTCATCTATAAAGGCAGAAGGAGAATCTTTTTTACTTACTGCAAGCCTATCTAATTTTGTAACTGCATCTTTATAATCTTTATGTACTGTATGTTTAACAAAAATGCCTGGACGTTTGCCAAGCAGGGCATTATGGAATGTATCAAAAAATCGAGTAGTAAACTTGTGTCTTTGAATCTCTAACAAAATATTACTTATAGCAAAACAAAAGAGTTTATCAGTTGTGCTCCCTCTGTGTAAAAGAAGACGCAGCAGCCCTGGGTCTTTCAAATTTTTTGCAGCCTGTGTGAAATAGTCCAAGATCGCAATATTGAGTTTTTCTTCATCAATAGTAAAACCAAACGGCGCAGTACGTTTATTCTTTAACGCATCTAATGCTAATTCCGAGAGTTTTTGATGACCTTCTCTATTTTTTAGGTCAGGGATATGTAAAAATGTGCCGCATGTGCCTGCAAATGTACCTAAATGATCGTCTGAACCGCCAGTAAAACTCTTTTCATATGGATTTTGACAATAATCAAATGGATTTATGCCATGTTTTTCCCCAAGTTCATCAATCATCTCAGGCGTGCAGCTTCTTATCCACTCTAAGGTCATAAGATTTTGCCACACATCTCTTTGTCCATTTAACACCTCAAACCTTTCAAATAAGAGCAGACATTTTTCAAGCATGGTATGAGAACGTTTTATATCTTTGCAGTCAAAATAAAGTGGATGAGGAAGTACGGTTGGAAGTCCACAGTCATTTGCATATCTTAAAAATCTATAAATATCCTTACGGCGTTTGATAAGCTCTTGTTCTTGCTCATAAGAAAAACCATAGATAAGAACATGGATCTTAATCTCCAGTTCAGGGAATGTGCAGGTGAATTCCGCCCCAGTTAAGATATCATGACCCCTGCCAATTAAATCCCAGCAAGACAGGGCATTATTATGATTAGTAATTGTAATTACATCAGAGCCATGATTTTTAAGACACGCTGTCAGCGCTTCAGTTTCCAGCCAAGTCTCTGGAAGTCTCAGTATCCTTCCCCACAATTCGTCAGGTTCGCTGCTGTTATGGTCATGACAATGGAGATCTATCCTTAACACTTCATCAAATGGAAAGCGTATCTTTTGACTTATAATAAAATTTTCATAAGCAGATTTGACATTCTTTCTAAAATCATGCGTATGTGACATTTTTAAGACTCCTTTATTTTTAGAATGATTTTGCCCTCATCTCCAATAAGGGTTATCTTTGTCTTGTTTAGACTAAACGAATCACTTGTGTTATTAACATTAAATAGACTCTTTGGTAGAAGAAAAAACATAAGACAATGTTCATGGCCTGATTTGCGTTTTATGCTCCAACAGATAGAGAGTTCTTTATCAATTATTTTAATAGAATAATTGACTATCCCATAAAAGGTAGAGGCATTATTTATCTCTATATTAAGTCCATCTTTATACCATTCATCATAAAATCCAATTCCAAAAAACAGTTCGCCATTCCTTTCAACTACACACATATCCCTCACAAAATTAATGAACTCTGAGGCAGCCCATCCGTGATCTCCATCACCCATACAACCGCCTTTAGTTCTTGGATTAATTGCCTCTGGCCATGTATATGTTGACGATGCGATATTCAATATTGCTTCTATCAATATCTGCCACCGCTTATCATCAAGAATGAGAAGGGTCTTAGCTAATTGTAAGGATAGATAGACATTAAGACCAGTGTGTATTATCTTCTGAAAAAATAGCCCTTCCCTTATATTATGCTCCCAAAGGAAATCCACAGTAGGAAGCAGCCAAGTTTCTTCATTATCGTAAATATCTAAAGGCGTAACAGCTATCAGATTGCCAACCGATGCGCTGTCCATCAGTCTGTATGGTGAACATGGAAGTACTTCGCCATTACCACCATGTCTCATTGCATAAGCTATAGCGCTATTTATATCATCATGATAATCTTCATAGAGTTCTATCAGCCATTCTAAATCTTTAGTTTGTTTAAGTTTCTGAGCAGCCCATAGCATCAGCTTAATCCCAGATAGAGACCAGAAATTATCCCAAAAATAATGATCATTTGGCCCAAAATGTTCCGCAGACATCCCAGCAGGAAGCATTCCAAAGTGAGGAGAAATGGATAGTTTTGTAGTAATCCTAAATGTCTCTATCCATCTTACGCCTCTTATCAGATTTGGATAAAATTCATTAAGCATCTCAAGATTACCGCTTCGTCTAATATGATTTAATGTTGTAAAAATAACCTGACCAGTTCCATCCCATTCTCCATTCTGACTTATAAAACTGCCGTCTTTATTTTGTTGTTTCATAAAATAACGAAGTTTTGGGATTACATATTCAGGCATCCCTAAATTCTCATAAGCAAGGGCTATAAAACTCCCATCCCTTATCCAATACGTATGATAGACAAATGTCCCTGCAGTAAAATAATCCTTATCATCAAATACTGTAAGGTGATTTTTTATAGCGTAAAAAGCCTTTTCAACTCTCTTGTCAGGAATAGTCAGCGTTAATCCAGCCGCTTCCCAATCAAGCCATTTTTTGATATTCTCATCCTTTGCTTTGTTAATCACATCAAGCGTAATATGTTTAAATTTACGATTTGGCACTGGCTTTCTCTTGCCAATTACTCCAACTATTACTATCTTCTTTTTTTCTTTAGGCCTCAGTGACATTATATATTCTGATATGCCTCCAATAATTCCTGACTTGGATTTCCTGCTGTTTAAATTTTGAGCCTCTTCACGAGTTAAAATAGGATCGCCCAAAAATCTATCCGATGTGCCAGTATGGTCAGGAGAGGTGAGCAATAATATCCCGGGCTTACCGTTGACCCTCCATAGATTATTTTTAAATTTTAGATTATTGATATGCCCTATAGTCAGTGAATTATATGGGCGGATTGAAATCCCAAAGACCAAAGAAATATTTCTATCAGAGATATTTTCTATGGTATTAATAACTATTGCCAATTCCTCTTCCATTGCCTCTAAAATCTCAATCTCTGATGTCCATTTGAACTCAGGATTTACATCATATTTAGTTATAACTTGAGGCAGCGTTCCATTGAATAACTCTTGTTTTACATTTTTATATATTAAAGGCGGAATATATTTCTGTTCTTCAAATAATATATAAGGAAAAATTGACCAGCTAAAAGGAAACAACGTCAACATTCCTACAGGATCTACCATACATTCATGTCTGCTGTTAATAAGGCTTATAGATGTCCAATTCCTTGATGTTAGATTAATAGTAATAACATTTACGCCAGTCGGGACAAATTCTGGCGCATCAGGGTCATGCTGCTTTTCAACCCAATAAGGCCAGACCCAGTGCAGATTGCTTTGAATTGCCATTGTATTATTCAGTCCAGAAAGCACTAAACTCAAGGCTTGTTCAAGCAGTTCAGGAGGAAAGAGGACATTACTCGGTCTGCCAATATTTGCAAGACCATTAACGAATGGTAAAAGATAATCCCTATTTGTTTTCTTTAAATAATATGATAAGAGATTAGGAATTGGAAGTCTTTGAAATATTGAACTTATTACATTAAAGGATTCTTTCAGTATTGAGTTTTTTATGAAACTCATACTTATTGGCAGATTAAATATAGAATTGTTTTTATTTTTATCCATGTAATGAGTTTATTGTACATGGACATTGTTAGAATAATATTAGGGTGAGATTAGAATTGTGTTAAAAGAAAATATTTTAAAGAATGAGGTTACTTAGGGGCACGTTGCAACGTGCCCCTACTAAAATATTAATTAACGCTGGAATTAACTCCTGCTGAAACAGCCTCAAAATCAGCAGCCTGTATAAATGCTGGGCTATTGTTTTCAAGAATAACCTTAATCTTGTTTAAACCCCTAAAACTGCCTTTTAATAACTCTTCAGATAAATGATCTTCTATCTCTTTTTGAATTGCGCGCCTCATAGGTCTTGCCCCATGTGCCGGCTCATAATATTTCTCTATCAGCCAGTCCTTAACCTCATCTGACACCTCAAGTACTAATTCATGCTCAATAAGCTGAGTATTTGTCTCAGCAATCAATAAATCAACGATATCAAAAAGTTCCTTCTTTTGCAGTGGATGAAATACTACTATATCATCCACCCTGTTTAAAAACTCAGGATTAAAGGTCTTTTTCAATTCATCAAGCACATTACCCTTTATCTTTGAATATAAATCAACTGCGTTATTTCTCTGGAAACCAAGCGGTGTTGATTTCTCAATTATCCTTGCCCCAAGATTAGAGGTCATAATAATAACCGTGTTTCTGCAGTCTATCTTTCTGCCGTAACTATCCGTTATCTCGCCCTCATCTAAAAGCTGTAACAACACATTAAAGACATCAGGATGCGCCTTTTCAATCTCATCAAATAGCAGCACAGAATAAGGCCTTTTACGAATCTTTTCTGTAAGCTGACCGCCCTCGTCATAACCTACATAACCGGGAGGCGCCCCTGTTAATTTTGATACATTAAACCTCTCCATGTATTCAGTCATATCAAATTTAATTAAGGCATTTTCATCATTAAATAAAAACTCTGCAAGCGACTTAGCAAGCTCAGTCTTTCCAACACCAGTTGGACCAAGAAAGAAAAATGAACCAATTGGTCTTTTCTTACTCTTAATCCCTGCCCTGCTGCGTCTTATAGCGCGGCTTACAGTCTTCACTGCCTCATCTTGAGAGATAATCCTTTTATGAATCTCGCTCTCCATATTAAGCAGTCTCTTTGTCTCTTTGTTTTCCATCTTTGAAAGCGGTATCCCTGTAACCTTTGAAAGGGTATAGGTAATATCTGATTCAGTGATATTTGGAGTATCAGAGGAGATATTTTCACGCCATTTATTTTGTAGTGAGGCATAGAGTTTCTTGAGTTTTTCCTCTTCTCCGCGGATGGAAGCAGCCTTTTCAAGATCGTTTAACCGAATATAGAGACTCTTTTCTCTGTTATATCTCTCTAAATCACGTTCAATATCCCGCATCTCTGAAGGAGGAGTATATCTTTTCAACTTAATCCTTGAACCAGTTTCATCAATTATATCAATAGCCTTATCAGGTTGATTTCTGTCAGATATATAACGATCAGAAAGTTTTGCGGCAGAAATAATTGCCTCATCTGTAAGTATTACCTTGTGATGACTCTCATATCTCCTTTTTAGACCATTTAATATATCAATAGTCTGGGCAACTGTAGGCGGTTTTAGATAAATAGGCTGAAAACGCCTCTCAAGTGCGCCGTCTTTTTCAATATATTTTCTGTATTCATTTGTAGTTGTAGCGCCAATACACTGAATCTCACCGCGTGAAAGCGCTGGCTTTAACATGCTGGAGGCATCTACTGAACCCTCAGCAGAACCCGCTCCAATTATAGTGTGCATCTCATCAATAAATAAGATAATATTATCAGATTGTTTTATCTCACGCATGACAATCTTTAGACGTTCCTCAAATTGTCCGCGATATTTTGTGCCTGCTATTAGTGCCCCCATATCCAGAGATATAATCCTATATCCAAGCAGATTTTCAGGAATATCCGCTGTGACAATCTTTTGAGCAAGCCCTTCAACAATGGCAGTCTTCCCAACGCCCGGCTCACCTATTATTGCAGGATTATTCTTTGTCCTTCTGCCAAGTATCTGAAGCACGCGTTCAATCTCATCGTGTCTTCCAATAACTGGATCAAGTTTTCCTTCTTTAGCAAGGGCAGTGATGTCTCTGCCGAATTCTTCAAGGGCAGGTGTATTGCTTTTTTTCTGTTTATTTACTCCAATATTGGTTTGAGAAGAAAGATTAATCGTAAGCTGCCTCGCTCCAAGCAGATTTGCTCCAAGATTCCGCAAGATCCTGCCTCCAATGCCCTCATCCTCTCTGATAAGACCAAGTAAGATATGCTCGCTGCCAATATAATTATGCCCAAGCAGACGCGCCTCTTCAATAGATAATTCAAGCACCTTTTTTGCGCGAGGAGTAAATGGAATATCGCCAAATGTCAATAAATGAGAGCTGGACGGCAAAATGCGCTCTACCTCAAATTTGATGTCTTCAGTGGCAATGCCCATTTTTTTGATGATTAATTGTGGAAGACTATCAAGCTCCCTTATTGAGGCAAGTAAGAGATGTTCAGTCCCAAGATAATCATTATGACGGGATTCCGCCTCTTCTTTTGCATAAATTATGATTTTTCTACCACGCTCGGTAAATCTTTCAAACATAACCTTTTAGCCCCCTGTATTTGTTATTACATTCTTATAATAATGTTTTTAAATTGCATATGTCAATTAATCTACATTAATCTAAATGCAAGCATAATATATGCCAATTATGAAAAATAATAATTAGGTAAATTATTCCTTATTAGATTTATAATATTAAATCTAATAAATCTAACAGGTGAATATTATATGGAACTAAGATATATATTAAACAGGGTCAGGCAATATGGAATAAGCAAGGCTGGGAGAAAAGTTTATGATAGGATTATGCGTTACAAGGGGTATCCCGTCAGTATAAACCTTGAGATAATGACTCAATGTAATCTTAGATGCAGACACTGCAGAGTGACTTATTATTCAGATATTATAAAAAATGTAGAGAAGGGTTTTATGGATTTTGATACATTTAAAGAGATGGCTGACAGGCTTTCGCCGTTAATAAGGCACGCTTCCACATTTCAATTTTCCTCAATAGAGCCACTGCTGCATAAGGACATATTTGGCATGATGGACATTGTGTCCGCCTATAATCGTCATATTACATTTCCGCTGCTTTCAAATGGGATGCTGCTTAATGCTGCGAATATTAAAGAATTGATGAAAAGGGAAGTTCCGTCAGTTGCGGTTTCATTGGATGGATATACAAAGGAAATGGTTGAATCATTTAAGACAGGGGTGAATTTTGATAAGGTAGTTGACAATATTAGGCTGTTAAAAGAGATGTCAAAGGGCAGGATTTTTATAACAACGGTATATATTGTAACGAGTGAGAATGTCAATAATCTGATAGAATATATAAAATTTTGTCATAAATTAGGGGTAAATCAGATAGTAATAAATGGATTTTTCAGTTTTTTCCCAGAGTTGTCGCATTTATATTTATATAGTAAGGATGGGAATGAGAGTGTATATAAGATATTTCAAGAGGCTTATGAAGTAGCGCAGGGGTTAGGGATAGAGGTATTATTTCCATCACTTACTGCAAAGCCAATGGGGTGCAATTCTGCGTCTGTGATGTTTATAAGCGAGAAGGGTGATGTATCGCCGTGTGTACATTTGGCATATGATGTACCGTTTGAGTTATTTGGGGATGCTATGGTAATGGGGCCTTTGTTCTATGGGAATATCATGTTAAAACCGCCTTTATCTATCTGGTTTTCTGATGAATATAAGGCATTTAGGTCAAAATTAGAGGCGCATATCTTGCCGAGTCAGTGTATATATTGTGCAGATGGATATGGTGTAATCTGTTCCAATAGACATTTAAGTCCTTAATAAGTTTTTTTAAGGGGCTTTGCCCCTTAAGATCCCCACAAAGGGACTCGTCCCTTTGAACCCATTATAAAAACCTATATATATTGCAATATTATGCACTGACAAACGTGTATTCTTCAATGTCTCTAAAAAATGACCTTTACATAATATTATATATAAGGGCAGAGCCCTTAAGGGTTTGTTTTTTTTAGTCCGTCGAGTGTATGATGAATTGCAAGTAATGGGTAGTGAAGTATCATTTTAGGTCCAGAGTATCTCATGATGGTTTTGGCCTGTTCACGCCTGTCAGGTTTATAGCAGTGTACTGTGCAATTAGCGCAGGTTGGTTTATCTTCTTGGAATTGGCATTTGTCAAGGCGTTTTAGGGCGTATTCGGCAAATTCTGTGCATTGGGGGCAGAGTTGGTTTTTTTCTGGGCAGTGGTGACCTTCGCAGAATAGTTTAACCATAGCTTGGATGGTATTTTTTTCTCTGGTTATGCGTTTGCCTGACATATTTATACCTATAATAAAATACTTTTACGCTTGTTGAAAATATATATTTAAAAGTTTCTGCGGGTTCAAGTTTGTAACTTGAACCCGCATGAAAAAAGGATTTATTCTTATTATAATTTATCTAGCAGCCTCAATCTTAGGACTTTCCACCCTTACTTTCTCAAAATCCTTAATTATCAATTCCCCAATATCAACCTTACTTGAAGCTGAAAGTATTTCAATACCAACTATATACCCATCCTCATTATAATCCATAATAATCTCAGGAGATATTTCATCTGTATCTATAATAACATTTTCATTAAATCTGATATATAGGGCATCTGCCTAATGGGAATAATGAATTTTCATTGTTTTTTGATTTTAATTATTTATTTTTTTGTCTTTCGTTTCATTTCTGGCTAATTGTTGAATTATAAACATCCTTTCTATGTCCGATAGTCAACAATAATACACTTGATGATTGGTCATCAATATAGCAAATTATTCTATAATCCCAACTCTATAACGCCAGAGTCCAGCTTTCTCCCCTCTCAGAGGCTTTCCATGATCATAAGGTGAATTATCAATGCGTAAATTTATATATTCTAAGATGCGCTTTTGAATCTGGCGATCAAGTTTTTTAAGTTCCTTTTTTGCTGTATCAGATACTTTAATCTCCCAATTCAAGGTATTTCTTTAGCTCATCAAGGCTGATACTTGGTTCTTTACGTTGTAGTATAGCCAGCCCTTTTAAATAATCTTCTCTATCTTCAAGATACTGACGTATTGCCTGTTCAATATGATAAGACGAGGGCTTTCCTGTTTCGCTGGATAGAGATTCAATGCGATCCTTTAATTCATTATCTATCAATACGGATACAGACATTTATATACTCCTTAATCATATTACAACAATTTCACAAGCGTAACAATTAAACCAACATATAATGCCATTAAAGCGTCATGATTTAATTATACAAAATAAAAGATATTTTGTAAAGTAACCAATCTATGTTAATATAGACGCAATGAACTTTAAAGATTCCGATAAGATATTGATACGCGGCGTAAATTGGGTCGGAGATGCTGTTATGACCATGCCTGCTGTGCGCGCCTTACGAGATCATTTCACTGATAAACATATATCTATACTCCTCAAACCTTGGGTCGGCGATCTGTTTCGTAAAGACCCTAATATCAATAATATCATTGGATTCTCTACTGACCATAAAGGCATAAAAGGCAGGCTAAAACTTGTTCAAATACTTAAAGCTGAAGAATTTGACTCAGCAATTCTCTTTCAAAATGCGCTTGATGCTGCAATACTAGCGTTTCTATCGCGAATCAAAAATAGAATAGGTTATAATACCGATGCCCGAAGCCTTCTTTTAACCAAATCCGTACATGTTGACGATAAACTCCTCTCTCTTCATCAAGTGAATTACTATCTTAATCTCTTAAAGGCTGCCGGGATTGACGCACCATATCGTCTGCCTTGGATTTATATGGATATTGATGATAGAATTGCAGCAAGAAATCGGCTTTCAACTCTAAAACATCCTATTATCGGAATAAATCCGGGTTCATCAGGCGGTACTGCAAAGAGATGGCCAGCAGAGCGTTTTGCCTCAGTTATCAGCCTTATTATTTCAGAACTTAACGGAAGCGCTGTAATATTTGGCGGAAATGCTGAAAGCCCCCTTGCTAAAGAGATTATTAGTTTGATAGATGGAGATTTAGTGACTATTGAAACCCTGCTTGACTTCACAGGAAAGACCACAATCGGAGAGCTTCCCTCAATAGTTTCTGAATGCGATCTCCTGCTTACCAATGATTCTGGTATCATGCACATTGGATATGCGGTAGGAGTTCCAATGATTGCAGTATTTGGGCCAACTTCACATATCTTAACCGGGCCTCCAATACCTATGGATGATTCAGAATTTAACTATAAACGAGTCGTAATAGATAAATCCCTACCCTGCTCGCCCTGTTTTAAACTGAAATGTAAATTTGGATCTCCTGCTTGTCTAATAAATATCTCTGCACTTGAGGTCTTTGAAACTATAAAAAAGATTATTCCTAAGAATAAGGCTATATTTTTTGACAGAGACGGCACATTATGCAAAGATGCACATTATCTAAATGATTTTAAAGACCTGCATATCTTCCCAGAGGTCAAAGACCTTATCAAATTTAAGGAAAAAGGATATAAATTAATCGGAATATCCAATCAATCAGGCATAGGACGCGGAATAGTTTCTGAGAGTTTTACTAAAGAGGTCAATCGTATCTTTATAGATAAATATGGATTTGATGATTTCTATTACTGTCCGCATCTTCCAGATGAAAGATGCGCCTGCAGAAAACCTCAACCAGGAATGTTACTTGCCGCAAGGGCTAAACATGACATTGATTTCAAGAAATCTCTTGTCGTAGGTGATAAAGACGCTGATATAATGAGCGCTGCCGCAGTTGGCGCTGCCCCTATATATATTGAAACATCACACTACGAACAAACTATTAAAAATATTAACAAGATTAATAATCTAAATGATCTTCAAAACTTTATCCCTTAAGCATTGATTTATTATGCAACTAGGGACTCTAAGACAACCTCATTATCTAAAAGTTCATTAGTCTCAAGTAAAATAACAAACTTACCAGTGCCTTTCATAGTTCCAATCATTCCAGCCATTTTATTCTCAGATTCTTGATTATTTGGCATCTTAGTGATAGAGCCTTCCTTTAATTTTTCAACTGAGACGATTGAATCAACTGAAAGCGCAACCTTTTTGCCGTTTGCTTCTATTACCAAAGAGATTTCATTATTTATTAGATCAGTAATTAATGCGCGAAAACCTGCAAAGAGTTCTATCATATAACTAAGTTCGCCATGACGTGTTGCAGAGATTAACCTAGTAGCCTCTTCAACATTATTAGCATGAACTGCCTCTTTAACATGTACTGCAATATTATGAATCTTTTTATGAGGGACATCAAATTTCTTTAAAAATCTCTCAACAGATGGATTTTGAGCAGTATATGAATCATACCATTTGCCAAATGCGCACATATGCGGGTTTGTTGTTAGTTTAAACTCGCGGTTTTCTTTTACAGAATTTTCAAGTTCATTTATCCAATTTTTATGGTCTTGCTCTCTTTTGAGCATCGTATCAACTAATTCATCAATCTCTTCTTTGTATGATGGAAGCTGCAATCTCTTTCTGCAGTCAACTAGTGGAATAACCGAACCTCTAAGGGTTATCAATCCTCTGATCCATTCCGGCTGATTAGGAGCAGCCACAATCTTAGGCATTCCTATCATAGTTATTACATATTTTGCTGAGATTCCGTATAACTCATCCTTTAACATAAATATTACCCAAGGATAATCTTCAAAGATTTCGTTTTCCAAGATGCCTCCTCTTTATACATTCGAAATTTTTTAGCAGTGATTAAATTGTTTATTGGGGATTGTATCCACAAACCCGCATGTTATAAAAATATATATTAAACTTATTAAAATATATAGTCAACGTAAAATTAATATCGTAATATTTATTAAAATACTTTAGGATAATCTGAATCAATTATATTATAATAAAAAACTTGTAAATAAAAGGTAAATATTATTCAATGGAAAAAAGAAAAAACTCAAAAAAAGACCCGATTGAATCAATATTAGGTATAGATGCAATATTCGCTACTATTACAGCTATAGCCTCAAGTCTTGTGTTATTTATAATAGCAGGGATATTATTTACACTTATATCGCAGTCATGGCTTTCAATTAAAAGTTTCGGCATTTTTGGATTTATCTTTTCAACAGAATGGGATCCTGTTAAAAAGATATTCGGAGCTGCTGCCTCAATATATGGGACGCTTATTACTACAGGGTTTGCAATGTTGATTGCAGTTCCCTCAGCAATTGGAATAGCAATATTTGTCACTGAAATCGCCCCTAATAAACTAAAAGGAATAATCGGCTCAGCAATAGAACTGCTTGCTGCAATTCCAAGTATAATATTTGGAATGTGGGGATTATTCACGCTTGCCCCAATAATGTCCGATTATATTGAACCTGCTATTGCCGCAACATTAGGCAGGATTCCTATAATAGGAGCTGTATTTTCTGGGGCAACCTTAGGCATAGACCTTTTTACTGCAAGCATTATTTTAAGTATTATGATACTGCCTTTTACTGCAAGTGTTTCCCGTGACGCATTTAACCTTACACCTTCTATCGTAAAGGAATCTGCTTATGCAATGGGAGCAACTCAGTGGGAGGTTATTAGAGATGTTGTAATTCCATTTTCCAAACGAGGAGTATTTGGCGGGATCATTCTTTCACTTGGACGCGCGCTTGGCGAGACAATGGCAGTAGCTTTTGTGCTTGGGAATAATCATCAGATTACCGCATCTTTATTTAATGCTGCTGCTACTATTACAGTAACGTTAGCAAACGAATTTACTGAGGCTAATTCAGATATTTATCTCTCATCGCTTTTTTATCTAGCCTTGATACTTTTTGTAATGAGTTTTGTTATCCTTGCTATTGCAAAATATTTTTTAGTAAAGTCAAGACATGAATAATTCAAAGATAAGAAAGATTAATAATATTATAGCCCTTGTGATAAGTTCATTCACTGCGCTGTTAGGCTTATTTTGGCTTGTATTTATACTTGGGGATGTAATAATACATGGATTTTCAGCAATTAATCTTGATCTATTTATTCATGACCCTGCCCCTCCGGGCGTAGATCAAGGAGGACTGCGAAATGCCTTTATTGGCCAATTATTGATTACTCTGGTTGGGATTATTGTGGGCGTGCCTCTTGGAATATTGGGGGCTACATTTTTAGCAGAATATGCAAGAGGAACCTTAATCTCACAGATAATCAGCATTGCCTCTGATATTATGGTCAGCGTTCCTTCTATAGTAATTGGTACATTTGTGTATGCTATTATGGTCAAACCAATGGGGCATTTCAGCGGTTGGGCTGGCGCTCTAACGCTTGCCATAATCATGCTTCCAGTTGTCATTAGAACCACTGAAAATATGTTAAATCTTGTCTCATGGACTTTGAGAGAGGCTGCATTTGCCCTTGGCGCTCCTTATTATAAGGTAATATTTCAAGTCGTCTATCGCGGAGCTGCAACAGGAATTCTTACAGGCATACTTCTCTCTGTTGCAAGGGTAGCTGGCGAGACTGCGCCTTTATTATTCACCTCATTTAATAATACATTTTTTTCTGTAAATATGAATCAGCCTATATCTTCTCTAACAGTGTCTGTATTTCAATATGCAATGGGGCCTTATGAGATATGGCATAAACAGGCATGGGCAGCATCATTGATTATTACTATTACAATATTATTAATAACTATCTTGGGCAGGTTTATAGTCAAGAGGAGGTATGGCAAGTAGATATGTCTGATCTATTAGAACTTGAAGTAAAAGGACTTGATTTTTATTATCAAAATACCATTCAAGCCCTAAAAAATATTAATCTCCCTATATTTCAAAACAAGGTTACTGCTTTAATAGGGCCTTCTGGCTGTGGCAAGACTACATTACTTAGGTGTTTTAATAGAATGCACGATCTGTATCCTAAGAATGTCTATAAGGGTGAGATTTTTTTTAGGGGCAAAAACATACTTTCAAAAGATATAGATATGATTGAACTTAGGAGTAGAATTGGGATGGTATTTCAAAAGCCTACCCCATTTCCAATGAGTATATTTGATAATGTTGCATATGGATTAAAACTTCGAGGGATAAAGGACAGAGATGAGATGTACCAATTTGTAAAAACCGCATTGATAGAGGCTGCGCTTTGGGATGAGGTAGAGGATAAACTTAATGCGAGCGCATATGACCTTTCAGGAGGACAGCAGCAGAGGCTTGTAATAGCACGTGCACTTGCCGTTGATCCAGAGGTATTGCTGTTTGATGAGCCGACTTCCGCCCTTGATCCAATCTCTACTGCAAAGATAGAGGAACTGGCTGTTACTCTTAAAGAAAATATAACTATAATCATTGTAACCCATAACATGCAGCAGGCAGCGCGAATCTCCGATTGGACTGGGTTTATGATGCTTGGCGATCTGATAGAATTTGACACAACTGAAAAGATGTTTACCAATCCTGAGAAAAAATTAACTCAAGACTATATCACTGGGAGGTTTGGATAATGTCTGTAAAAGATCATGAAATAAAAGCTTTAAAGGATTCGGTCCTTGAGATGGCTACTCTTGTTGAGAGCTTTATTAAGGATGCGGTACATTCATTATTAAATAATGATATTGAACTGGCAAGAAAGGTCATAAGAAGCGATCATCTTGTAAATTCATATGACATCAGGATTGATGAGGACTGCATCAAACTGATTGCCTTAAAACAGCCTATTGGTAAGGATTTAAGATTCATTACTACTGCTATGAAAATGGCAACAGACCTTGAGCGTATTGCCGATAATGCAGTAAATATTGCTGAGCGGGATATTGATATTGCTGATAAGCATCAGATTGATCCAATTGTAAGTGTTGATCTCTTACAGATGAGCGAGATAGTTCAATCTATGCTACGAGATGCAATTGCCTCATTTGTCAATGAAGATAAACTTCTGGCAATGGATGTTATAACAAGGGATGAGGCTGTGGATAAACTGGATGATAAGGTAATAGATGAATTAATGAGAGAAATGAGCAAGAGTTCTGATAATATCTATAGCGGGGCGAGAATAAGTTATGTTTCAAAATATTTAGAACGTATTGGTGACCATGCCACCAATCTTGCTGAAATGGTAATATATATGGTTGAAGGACGTATTATTAGACATATAGCGCTTGATAAGATAAAATCAATCAAAGAAACAGGTGCAGATTTTAAGAAATTATGATAATTCTAAATACATCTAAACTCCCGCGTTATGCTAAAAAGAAGGTCGAGAGTTTTTATAATGAACTAATGGATATTTATAATTATAATGTCCATTCTATTTATATCACTGGAGAGGGGCTTTCATGTGATGCCTTAGAGAAGCCGATTAAATACAAGATCGAGAGTATTGTAATACTTAAAAAACAAGATAATTTATTTAATGAAGTAGCTGCAAAGGTAGCGTTAAGATACATGAAAAAACCGCTAATACCTCCGCTTGTGATGCCAATAGATGAATTTGAAAATTATATAGATATCTTTCCACTTAGATTTTTAAATCACAGTATAGTCCATCATGCAATTTACGGCGAGGATCTCTTAGAAAATCTAACTATATGTCATCAAACCCTTATGACACAGTGCAGACTGGAGACCAGAGGGATTTTAAACAGACTGTTAAATGACTACATTGCTTGCGGCGGAGATAAGATTAAGACTGCAAATAAAATAAATAAGACATTTAAGAGCGATATACCAATATTTAGGGGATTGATAAAATTAACCGGCTTAACCCCTCCGATTAGTCATAAAGAGGTAATTATAACACTTCCTGATGCTGCAAGGATTAATGCAGGGATATTTAAGACTATATATGATTTAAACACTAAATATGGCAAGATTAATAAAGATGCAGTGGAACAGATATTTGATGAATATTATTGCGTTATATCTGAATTGGATACAAAATTACAACATAGTGTATAATATAAATAATATTTTTAACTAAGGGGAAGGGTTATAATATTTATGAAAGTAAGTCAAAAATTAATTTACGGATTCTTAAGTGTATCATTATTAACATTTGTGGTCGGTACTGTTGGGATTGATACAATTAAGAAATTCAAAGGTGGTTTTGATTATCTCCAAAAAACCTCTATGAAGACCATAGAAGCAGGAAATCTCATAGATTCTAATATGCTGAATCTAAATATTCATCTCACAAGATTTTTAATTAATCCAAAAGAAAATGACGATAAGGTAGTGGAGTCCCTTTTAAACAATCTAACTATAGCATTTTCTTTATATCAAGAGGCTTATGAAACGGCAAAGTCATCAAATGACCCTAATTCAATAAAAATGAAGGGTTTTATAGAAAGATTTAGTGAATATAAAAAGAGTTTAAACTCTACCATTAATGAAATAAAAATCCTTAATAATAGAAAGATTTCAGAGAAGGTAAAAAAACAAAAGTTAAAAGAACTCTTAAAATTACATATCAAAGGCGAGACAATAATAAAGGACTTAAATGAATTTGAAGTTATGTCTGGCCATCAAAAAGTAGAAGGAATAGACAAGGCTATTTCACTGCGAATTCTAATATCTAATATCATAACAGTTGCTTCAGTGTTATTTGCCCTTATTATCGGTATAATCATATCCCGCAAGATTTCAAGGTCTCTAATCAAATTAAGAGACTCAACTATAGAAATAAGCAAAGGCAATCTTTATACCAGAGTTGAGATTGAAACAAAGGATGAAATAGGACAGCTTGCAGCTTCATTTAACAAGATGACCGAAGATTTACAAAAGACAACTGTATCCCGCAATTATGTAGATTCTATATTTAATAGTATGAACAGCATGTTGATTATCATCTCGCCTCAAGGCATTATTCAAACAGTAAATCCAAATACCTGCTCTACCTTAGGCTATCAATGCAGCGAACTGATAGGGATGAAGTTTGACTTAGTCATTGATATTAAAGATCTATTATCAACTGCTGCATGGATAAGGTATTTAATAAAAAAAGAGAGATTAAATAATGTAGAAAGGTCATATATTACAAAAGATGGAAAAAAGATTTCTGTGCTTTTCTCAAGTTCAGTAATACTTGATGATAAACGCAATGTTCAGTATATAATATGCGTTGCTCAGGATATATCTCTACGTAAGATTGTTGAGGAACAATTAAATAAGGCTCAGAAATATTCTCAAGGTATTATAAACAGTTCAATGGATATGATTATTGCAGTAGATACAGAGAGAAAAATCACTGAATTTAATCTGGCTGCACAAAATGTATTTGGGTATCAGTTAGAAGAGGTCTTAGGGAAAACGCCATTAATGTTGGTTTATGATGAACAAGCAGGAAATAATGTCTTTCAGGTATTAGCAGAAAAAGGCGAATTTTATGGCGAAATAACCCATAAACGTAAAAACGGAGAACCTTTTATTGCAGCTATTTCTATCACAAGTTTAAAGGATATAGATTATAATTTTATCGGGTTTGTCGGCATTCTGCGAGATATTACAGAGAAAAACCGTTTGGAAAGAGAATTATTAAAATACCGTGACAGCCTTGAGAAAATGGTAGCTGACCGAACATCCGAACTGATGAACGCAAATGTTAAAATTAAGGACTCCCTAAGAGAAAAAGAGGTGCTGCTAAGAGAAATACATCATCGAGTAAAAAATAATCTTCAGATAGTCTCAAGCCTGCTTGAAAGTCAGTCAAGATACATTGAGGACAATAATATCCTTGCCAAGTTTAAAGACAGTCAAAATCGAATTTCCTCAATGGCTCTGATTCATGAAAAGTTGTATCAATCAACCAGCTTGTCAAAGATTAATTTTGCTGAATATATTAAAGACCTTGCAAACAATTTATTTGCAACTTATTATATAAATGCTACAAATATTACATTAAAAGTAACCTCAGATGAAATACTTTTAAATATTGAAACAGCAATTCCCTGCGGTTTGATTATCAATGAGATAATCACAAACTCGCTTAAATATGCCTTTCCAGATAATAGAAAGGGAGAGATTATTATTAATTTCTATTGTAAAGAAGATAATAATTTATCACTTATAATAGGTGATAATGGTATTGGATTACCAAAAGACATTGATTTTACTAAGACAAAATCTCTGGGGCTTTCTCTGATAAATAATTTAGCAAAAAGACAACTTGACGGTTTATGTGAAATTGTTAATAATAAAGGTGTAGTTTATATGATAACATTTAGAGAACTTCAATATAAAGAAAGGGTTTGATTTATGGCAAAGATATTAATTGTTGAGGATGAATTTCTGATTGCTGAAAGTATGCAGATTATGCTGGAGAAATTAGACTTCACAGTTGTTGGCATTGAATCATCAGGCAAAAGGGCTATTGAGCGAATTAAAGAAATAGAGCCAGATCTAATCTTGATGGATATAAATATAAAAGGAGATATGGACGGTATTGAAACAACTCATAAAATCAAAGAAAAATTTTCTATTCCTGTCATATATATCTCTGCCTACGAAGATACTGAGATAATAGAGCGGGCGCAGATAACAGAGCCTTACGGGTATCTCCTTAAACCAATAAAGGAAAAAGACCTAAAATCTACAATTAAAATGGCTCTTTATAAGTCTCATATAGATAAAAAATTAGCCTCTGTCAAGACCATGCTGCTAACTATTTTCAACAGCATTGGCATTGGCATAATCATAACAGGCAGCACTGGCAATGTTATATTAATAAATCCAGTTGCAATAAAAATCACAGGCTGGGAAAAATCTGATGCCATTGGGAAACCATTAAGCGAAGTATTTGATGTTTCCGTAAGCAATACGACTCCAGAGGGACAGAAAGGCAGCCCTGAAACTGAAGATGACGACTCTGCATTTGAAGAAATCGGCGGACTTGGAGAACCTTCAGCAACGACTACGCCGTTGATTGAACATGGGTTTATTACAAAAACGATTATAAATTTTGGTATTGATAGTTATGCAGAATTAAGTCTTCCAGATAAAAACAAGATACTTGTTTATGGTTCTATCTCCCCTGTTAAAACCAATAAAGAGATAATTGGTACAGTTGTTGCGTTTCAAAAGGTAAGTTTAAATAGATCGGCAAATGAAGCCCTTGGACTTTTACGCTCAGGGATTAAATCAGACATAAGTTCGCTTCTTAACAGCAGCTTAAATACCCAGCCCCCAACTATTCCCCCTACTAACAACGAACCGAATAACAGCTTATAATAAGGAACAAAAATACTAATTAATTTCTCCTATTGTCTAAATTAATCAGTACCTGTCTCAAAAGTGTTCTGAATGGAAATTGTTTATCATGTTTTAAGTGACTGCCGCCAAATGGCAAGAAAAATTTTACCTATCGCGGCATAATGTGTGTTGGCTTTTAGGGGGGCAGTACAAAACGTCCTTTTATTTCGTCTATTGCACCGTCTAAAGAATTAAGTTTACTAAAGTAATCAAGAGAAAATAAACGGTCATTATAATGATTTTGTTGTATATGATACTCATTGATTGCATCTTCTTTATATTTATTTAGCCTTGAAATTAATATATTTTTGCAATCATCGTAGGAATAATCTTTATTATAGTTTATTTCTGATTTAACTTTTTCAATATCAACATTTTGAAAAATACTTTCGCTGAGCGGTGTATATGTTTTATATTCTGATTTTTGTTCCTCTCTCTTAAAAATGCTGTCTAAAATCTTTTTAAACAATCCCATTAATATAGCCTCCTATGATCGTTCAGTGATAATATTAAAATTGAACATATCAATGGTTCAAATATATATACCTCAATTATAACACACCCTATGTGACAAAACTGTGACAGAATAGACTGAATTTGGAGTTATTTTGATGATTTTTAAAGAAATTATTTAGTTATTGAAAAAAATATTAAATAACATAGAAAAATTATAGGATTAAGCCTTACAAAAAAATATCCAAAGCACTAAATACAAACACAACCACGCTGATATATCCATTCATATTAAAGAAAGCCATATTAAGTTTAGAGAAATCATTACTCTTAACCAAACTGTGCTCATAAATTAATAGTCCTGTCACAATACCCATACCTATATAATAAAATACGCCTAAATGAAAGATAACTCCTGTGCCAATTAGTAATCCCCATGTCATAAAATGACATACCCTAGCGATAATAAGCGACTTAACAGGCCCAAAGGTTTGAGGGATTGAATATAACCCATTGGTTCGATCAAAATCCATATCTTGAAGCGCGTAAAGTATATCAAATCCCGTTAGCCAAAATATTATTCCTATTACAAGCAGCAATATTCGCAAATCAAGAGAGCCAGTTACTGCAATCCAAGACCCCATTGGGGCTAGAGATATTGCTATTCCTAATACTACATGAGAAAACCATGTAAAGCGTTTTGTATATGAATAGATAAAAAGTATTATTATTGCAACTGGTGATAATTTAAAACATAATGGATTTAAAAAATACGCTGATATGATTAGACAAATCACTGATAGTGCGGTAAAGATAACCGCATCTCTAACATTAATTACGCCGGCAGGAATCTCTCTATTTTTTGTTCGAGGATTGCGCTTATCAATATCTCTGTCAATTATGCGATTCATGCCCATTGCTGCCGTCCTTGCGCTTACCATCGCTATTGTTATTAAGATAATTTGTTTTATAGCCGGCAGTCCTCCTGCAGCAATTATGGCAGATGTAAAGGCAAATGGGAGGGCAAAGATAGAGTGTTCAAACTTTATCATCTTTAAATATAAGGTTATATTTTTAATAATATTCATTATTTATACTGTAATCAGGCTTGGGCATATTACGCCAATTGTTAATACCAATGGCAACTACATCCGCCAAAGAAGATGCAAAATCAATCTCGTCAGAACTAAATTGACGTTTTTTATAGGTTAAAAAACTCATTACTCCAATTGTCTTATTATATACAATTAAAGGCATATTCATAATACTCCTAACAGTATCTTGAACAGTTTTATCAAGCCATTTGGTAGACTTTACCTCAAATATTGACAAGTTATTTAAAGCAGATGCATCTAAATTTATATTTTCGTTTAATAAAAATTTTTGATTTAATCCTGAGGCTGCCACAAGATCAAGTTTACCAGTCTCTGGGTTTAACACCCTTAGAGCAGCAGCGCTTGTATTCATAATTAAAGGTAATTTCATGACGATTAAAGGCAGAGTTGTATTAAAGTCAGGATTTTTAATAATTAAGCTAGTTATCTCATGGATAGTCTTTAAATATTCTACCTCTTTATATTTTTTCTCAAACATCTGCGCATTATGAATTGCAATCCCGCATTGTTCTGCAAGTGCAGTTACAAAATTAATCTCAGTAGTTGTAAACTCTCTGAAATAATTCGTCAAAAGTCTTAACACGCCTATGATTTTCCCTTGCGCTTTAATTGGAATTACAAGCATGCTCTTTATATTTTCCCGCTCAGCTTCCTGTCTGTAAATTACCCGCTCGTCAGTTGATGCGTCATATATAGCAACAGGCCTTTCATTTAATGCCTCCATTATATTTATCTCTTTATCAACAGGTCCTCTTGAAAGATATTTTTCACTTAAACCATGTGAGGCGGCAAGATATAATTCGCCTGTTTTTTCATCAATCAATCTAATAGTAGCAGCCTTTACCTTCATCGCTTCAGATATTTTTTTGACTATCATATTAAATACATTATCAATGTCATAGGTGGAACTTACAGCCTTTGAAACCTCTTGAAAGAGTCTCAAAAATTCCTTTTGCTTTTCTATAATAGATTCAAAATGTCTTGCATTTACAATTGCAATCGCTGCCTGCTCTGCTATTGCCTCTACAAATCGAATGTCCTCTTCATTATATTTCATAGGCTCTACTGTGTACATCCTTAGAACACCTATAACTTCATCTTTATATCTCAGAGGAATGGATAATATACTCCTAAACCCTTCAGCCAGCGCATTATTATAATATTGAGAATTATGATTTTCTGTTATATCATAAACAGATACGGATTTGCCTTCTAGGGCATCTGCAATACTTTTATCAAACCTTATGGTACCTTTATTTATATAGGCATCACTAAGACCATAATGCGCGACAACATCAAGGGTCTTTGTCTTCATATTCATAAGCCTTAAAAGACTTGCCTTAACGTCCATTACTTTAACTACATTTGATACGATTAACTGTAAGACCTCTTCAAGTGATATGCTTGAACTAATTGCCTTGCAAATATTTTGATAGCTTTCAAGATATATCCTTTTTTGAAATATCTTTTCAGCACAAGCCGGACACATGCCATGGGTAAACTCTCCAAAGCCAATGCTTGAGAGGTACTCCTCAATAGTCTGCCATGAGGAATCCTCAGTGTGAATCTTTTTGCACCAACCGCAAATTGGAAATAATGGTTTAGTCATTTATTTTAAGTTTAATATATTAAGAATTAGATATTATATATTAATTTATTTATTGATACAAATTTATATTTCTTGACAATTAATTTTTCATTAATTTAATATATGTAAGTGCTTACTTACTATATGTTTGTTTAATAGTATCTATAGGAGTTATATGAAGAAAATATTAATAGTTTTATTTGTATTGGTATTGATTGGAGGTTCAATTTTTATATTTACAAGGAAGACCGATAATAAAGTCAAATATAAAACAGAAAAGGTAGTTATAGGAGAGATACGTTCAACAGTAACTGCTACTGGAACGATAAATCCGATAATATTGGTAAATGTAGGGGCGCAGGTATCTGGATTGATAAAGGAGTTATTTGTAGATTTTAATTCTCAAGTAAAAAAAGGCAAGGTGATAGCACTTATTGATCCTCGAACCTTTACTGAACAGGTAACTCAGGCTAAGGCAAATTTGGATGTTGCACTTACTAATCTTGATAAAGCAAATGCCACGTTATTTGATGCAAAGCGGACATTTGAGCGAGAGCAAGAGCTTGTTAAAAAGGATTTTGAGGCAGCGTCAGTTAGAGATACTGCAGAGACAAATTATCAGATAGCAAAATCAGGAGTAGGAGCAGCTAAGGCTCAGATACAGCAGGCAAAGGCAGCCCTTAAACAGGCTCAAACTAATCTTGAGTACACATCAATTGTTTCTCCTGTTGACGGCATTGTTATTTCAAGAAATGTGGATATTGGTCAGACGGTAGTATCAAGCATGTCTGCGCCAACGCTTTTTACAATTGCGAAGGATTTATCAAAGATGCAGATAGACACTAATATTGTAGAGGCAGATATTGGCAGGATTAAAGTAGGGCAGGATGTTGATTTTACAGTTGATGCCTATCCTGATATAACATTTAAGGGAGTTGTGCAGCAGGTGAGAAATGCCCCGATAATTGTTCAAAATGTCGTTACATATGATGTTGTAGTAAGGGTTGAAAATGATAAATTGCTGCTTAAACCTGGTATGACAGCTAATATTGCTATACTTACCTCAAAGGTAGAAAACATATTAAAGATACCAAATGCTGCATTGCGATTTTCTCCTGCTCGTGAAAAAGACAAGTCTTCACCTTCAGTTGCAAGGTTTAAGGGTAAAGGAGTTTGGATAATTGATAATAATAAACCTAAGAGGATTAGTGTAAAAACAGGAATAAATGATAATTCATTTACAGAAATTCTTTCTGGTGAATTAAAAGAAGGCCAGGATCTAATAGTAGAATCGTTAATAGAGCAAAAATCCTCACAAGGAATGCAGGGTCCAAGGATGTTTTAAAATAACTAAGGAATGAGGGCACTGCCCTCATGTAAATGCCTTTAAAATGCCAATTTTAGAAACTATAGAAATATCAAAGACTTATTACATGGGTGAGATGGAATTAAAGGCCCTTGATAGTGTTTCTTTTATTATCAATAAGGGTGATTTTGTGTCAATTATGGGGGCTTCGGGGTCTGGGAAGTCAACAATGATGAATATATTAGGCTGTCTTGATCTGCCGACAGGCGGCAAATATCTTTTAGATGGTGAGGATGTATCTAAATTAAATAGAGATCAATTAGCAGAGATTAGAAATAGTAAACTTGGATTTGTTTTTCAAGGGTTTAATCTTTTATCTCGCACAACTGCCATAGAAAATGTTGAATTGCCTATGTTATATAACGGCTTGCACGCAAAGGAAAGAAGGGTTAAGGCTATGGAAGCCCTAAAAATGGTGGGGCTTGCAGGACGTGAGCATCATATGCCAAACCAGCTTTCCGGAGGTCAGCAGCAAAGAGTTGCAATTGGAAGAGCGCTGGTTAATAATGCCCCGATTATTCTAGCAGATGAACCTACAGGGAATCTTGATACTAAGACTAGTGATGAGATAATGAGTCTCTTTGTCAAACTCAATACAGAGGAAAATATTACCATTATATTAGTAACGCATGAACCTGATATTGCTCAATATAGTAAGAGATTGATGAGATTTTCAGATGGTCATCTTATTAGTGATACCCTAAGTGGACAACAATGATTGATTTTCCATCTACAATAAAGATATCTTTTAGGGCATTAAAGGTAAATCTAATGCGGACATTACTTACAATGCTTGGCATAATAATTGGTGTTGGAGCAGTTATTGCAATGCTTGCAATAGGCACTGGGGCAAAGAAAAAGATAGGCGATCAGATTGCATCTATGGGAAGCAATTTGCTTATAGTACTTCCGGGTTCAACAACAAGCGGGGGATTAAGGTCAGGAATGGGTTCACAGCCTACGCTTTCTTTATCTGATTCTAATGCAATATTAAAAGAAGCTGGGGCTGTAGAGTATGCTGCCCCTGTGTTAAATGGCAATGCTCAGATTATTTATGGAAATCAAAACTGGTCAACCGTTGTAGTAGGCACTTCTCCTAGCATGTTAAATGTTAGAGATTGGGATCTTGCTGTGGGCAGATCATTTACAGATGAAGATGTCAGAAATGCGACAAAGGTCTGTATCTTAGGTCAAACTGTGGTGGATAATTTATTTGGAGATATTGACCCAATAGGTCAATCTATAAGAATTAAAAACATTCCTTTTATAGTATTAGGAGTATTATCTGTAAAGGGACAATCTCCTCAAGGACAGGATCAGGATGACACCATATATATTCCAGTAACTACTGCGCAAAAGAAGGTTTTTGGCGTTAGTTTTCGCGGTATGATAAGGGTTATAATGTTAAAGGCTAAGGGGACAGATTATTTATCAATAGCAGAAAAACAGGTTAATGAACTGCTAAGACAGCGCCATCATATACAACAAGGACGAGATGATGATTTTACGGTTAGAAATCTAACTCAGATAATGGAGACAGCACAGCAGGCAACTGTTGTTATGACCTTGCTTTTAGGGGCTATAGCATCGGTTTCGTTATTAGTAGGCGGTATTGGCATAATGAATATAATGCTGGTATCTGTGACTGAAAGGACAAGGGAGATTGGGATACGTCTGGCAGTTGGGGCAAAGGCGAGCGATATAAGGACGCAGTTTATGATTGAGGCTCTGATATTGTCATTAATTGGAGGGGTTATAGGGATAATATTTGGAGTTGGAGGAGCAGAGCTAATATCCACGCTAGCTAAATGGGAAACTATAGTAACGCCTATGTCTATAATTTCTGCATTTTGTTTCTCAGCCCTTGTTGGGATATTCTTTGGATTTTATCCAGCATACAAGGCATCTCTGCTTAATCCTATAGATGCGTTGAGGTATGAATGAGAACTTTTAAACAATTTATGCTTTACAAATTATTGTCTATTAAATATAATGAACCTATGGTGGGAAAATGCTAAAACTTAACAAAAAATCCTTAATTTTTTTTATTTTTATTATTATAAGTCACTTTAATATTAGCATTATTTATGCTAACGATAATCTGCCAACGAACAATCAATCCATTGAAAATGGAGAAAAACTGACCCTCACAAAATGTATTGAATTAGCATTAAAAAATCAGCCGACTCTCACTGCCTCTCAAGCTGCTATGTATGCGGTTCAAACAACAATTGAACAGGCAAAATCCTCATATTATCCTCAAATAAGCGCAAACGGCGGTTATAATAGAATAGCAAGTCCTGTTGTATCTACAGGGTTTTTGATGGTTTATAACCAATTTTTTGCTGGGGCATCTCTTAATCAGCTTATCTATGACTTTGGACATACTTCTTCATATGTTGATGTTGCTAAATCTAATTATGAAGCATCTTCTGCGTCTTTTAATAATAATGTTACTCAAGCAGTATTTAATGTTAAACAGGCGTATTTCAATATGGCACAGGCAATGCGGAACCTTGATGTTGCAGAGGAAGCTGTTAAACAATTTAAACAGCATTTAGATCAGGCAGAGGCATTTTATAAAGTAGGATTAAAGGCAAAGATTGACGTTACTACTGCTAAGGTAAATTTCACAAATGCAAGATTACAATTGATAACTGCAAAGGATGCCATTAAGATTGCAAGGGTTAATCTCAGAAAGACTATTGGAATCATGGAGATTAAAGATTTTACAATAGTGGATGACCTTAGTATAAATAAATATAATCTATCCTTAGAAGATGCAATTAAAGAGGCAATAGAAATTAGACCAGACCTAAAAGCTGCAAAGGCAAATACGAGCGCTGCGCAGAATTCAGTTAAATATAATGAATCTAATTATTATCCAACTATTACTGGTTCGGCAAACGTAAATGGTTATGACTATTCAATGTCATCGCCGTCGCGAACTTGGACAACATGGGGAGCTAGTATTGGGGCTCAGATAAATTTTAATATCTTTAATGGTTTTATAACGAAAAAACAGGTTGAACAGGCACAATTAACACTTAATTCTGTTAGAGCAACAGAAGAATCTATAAGGCAGAGTGTTATAACAGACGTAGAACAGGCATATCTTAATCTCATGGATGCCTTTGAAACTATTCCAGAGGCAGAATTAGCAGTTCAGGAGGCTAAGGATAATCTGGATATAGTAAACGGAAGATATTCCACAGGATTAAGCAGTCCTATTGAGGTAACAGATGCGGAGATTTCATATGAAAATGCAAAACTTACTCATATTAAGGCTCTTACTGCATATAAATTAGCAGAGGCAACTATAGAAAAGGCAATAGGGATAAAATAATATGATTAATCTTAGAAAGATTGTATTAATAATTAGTATCTTGATTTTAATATCCTGTTCAAAGGATAAAACCGAACTGCCTAAAAAAGGCAAGATGGCTGTGCCTATTGTATCCGCTCAATCGATTGAAAAGGATGTGCCGGTTATTGTTTCTGCAATTGGTCAGGTTGATCCATATTCTATTGTTACAATAACATCAATGATAACTGGACAATTGAAAGAGATACATTTTAGAGAAGGAGATGTTGTAAAAAAAGGCCAGCTTCTATTTACCATAGATCCAAGATCTGCTCAAGCTGCCCTTGAACTTGCACAGGCAAATTACGCTCGTGATCTATCTCTTTTAGAAAACGCAAAAAGGGATGCTGAAAGATATAAGAAACTTTCAGATATGGATTATGTCGCTAAGTCTCAGTATGATCAATATCAAACAAATGCCGATTCATTGGCTGCTACATTAAAGTCAGATATTGCAGCAATTGATAATGCCAAAATTCAGCTTAATTATTGTTCTATATATTCGCCGTTGACAGGTGTTACTGGAAAACTGTTATTAAATGTAGGTAACCTTTTAAAGGCAAATGACGATACCAAGCCTATGATTACAATAAATCAAATACAACCGATATATGTCAGTTTTTCTCTGCCTCAACAGTATTTATCTGATATAAGGAAATATTCGGCATCTGGAAAGCTGCTGGTAGATGCAGTTCACCCGCAGGCAGCAGAAGTTTCAGATAAAGGATCATTATCCTTAGTAGATAATTCTGTAGACTATACTACTGGAACGATACATTTAAGGGCAGTATTTAATAATTCAAATAAAACCCTTTGGCCAGGTGAATTTGTAAAGGTTAAATTATATCTTACGACCAAGAAAAATGCGGTAGTTGTTCCATCTGCTGCAGTTTTATCAGGACAAAGTGGTCAAATAATTTATGTCATAAAAGAAGATCAGAGCGTTGAGATTGCAAATGTAACTACTGGAATATCCAATGATAATGAAACGGTCATAGAGAGCGGACTTCCAGCAGGTAAACAGGTAGTAATTGATGGACAGGTTCAGCTTATGCCGGGGTCAAAGGTTATTATTAAAACAAGTGACAAGGCAACCCAAAAACCATGAGCATTTCTGATTTATTTATAAAACGTCCCATAATGACGACCCTTGTAATGATTGCCGTCTTGCTTGCTGGTCTTATTGGATATAATCTTCTGCCAGTAAGCGATCTGCCAAATGTTGACTTTCCAACGATTATGGTAACTGCAATGCTGCCTGGGGCATCTCCTGAAACAATGGCATCTGCTGTAGCAACGCCTCTTGAAAGACAGTTTTCAACAATATCAGGATTAGATTCTATGACATCTACAAATGCCCTTGGAACGACCCTTATAACCCTTCAATTTAATCTTGATAAACCCTTAGATTCAGCAGCCTTAGACGTTCAAACAATGATAACAAAGGCAGCCCCTTTGCTCCCGCAAAATATGCCGACACCTCCGTCTTTTCAAAAGGTAAATCCAGCAGATCAACCTGTAATATATATGGCGTTATCCTCTCCAACCTTACCTCTTTCAGCAGTAAATGAATTTGCAGATACCCTGATAGCTCAGCGAGTGTCTATGCTGCAAGGAGTTGCGCAGGTGCAGATTATGGGTACTCAGAAATATGCCGTAAGGATACAGCTTAATCCATATTCTTTAGCCTCAAGGGGTATTGGGATAAACGAAGTATATACTTCTATTCAGGCAGGGAATGTGCTTTTGCCTACTGGAACGCTTTATGGAAAAAATAAGGCATTTACAATTGATACAATAGGGCAGCTTTATAATGCGTCATACTTTAATCCCCTTATTGTAGCATATAAAAACGGTTCACCAGTTAGAATTTCAGATATTGGATTGGCAAAAGATGATGTGCAGGATAATAAGCAAGCAGGCTGGTTCTTCGGTACAAGGGCAATCATTTTGGCAGTACAACGTCAACCGGGCACAAATACTATATCTGTAGTAAACTCAATAAAGGAATTATTGCCGACCTTTCGTAAACAGATGCCCGCAAGCGTAAATCTTGATATTCTGTACGACCGATCTCTATCAATACGTAATTCTGTATATGACGTTAAATTCACGCTTACGCTTGCCATTGTCTTAGTTATAATGGTTATATTCCTTTTTCTAAGAAATCTTTCAGCTACTATAATACCGAGTCTGACACTGCCGATGTCAATTATAGGGACATTTGCAGCAATGTATTTGTTTGGATATAGTATTGATACGCTGTCACTAATGGCATTAACGCTTTCTGTAGGATTTGTTGTAGATGATGCTATAGTTATGCTTGAAAATATTGTGCGGCATGTTGAAAATGGAGAGCCAGTATATCAGGCAGCCTTAAATGGTTCTAAAGAGATAGGATTTACGATTTTATCCATGACTCTCTCATTGGTAGCGGTATTTATACCTGTTCTTTTTATGGGCGGGGTATTAGGAAGGCTGCTGCATGAGTTTGCAGTAACGATAAGTTTGGCAATATTAATCTCTGGTATTGTATCGCTAACGCTTACTCCAATGCTTTGCAGCCGTTTTATCAAGCCCCATAGCTCAGAAAAACATGGAGCATTATTTAATTTTATTGAAGATTTCTTTAAATGGATGCTTAGATCTTATGAAAGGTCTTTAAAATTTGTACTTCGTCATCATCGCATTGCATTGATTTTTTCATTTTTGATATTAATTGCAACGATATTTTTATTTAAAAATATTCCGATGGGTTTTCTTCCAAGCGTAGATACTGGGCAGATATTTGCTTTTACTCAGGCGCAGCAAGGTATATCCTTTGATGATATGAAAGAGCATCAATTAAAACTTGCAGCAATTGTCAAAGAAGATCCAAATATTGATACTTTTATGTCAAGCATTGGTGCCTCAGGACCAAACTCATCAATGAATACTGGGCGTATATTTATGCGTTTAAAGCCAAGAGAGGAGCGAAAACTTAGTGCAGATGAGATTATTCAAGAACTTAGGCCAAAGGTATCAAAGGTGCCGGGTATCATGATGTTTATGCAGAATCTGCCGTTAATAAGGATAGGCGGAATGTTGACCAAGAGTCAATATCAATATACACTTGAGAGTCAAAATGCCAGTGAATTATATAAATATTCTCAGATATTAGAAGGCAAGATGAGAGGGATTCCAATACTACAGGATGTAACAAGCGATCTGCAGATAACAAATCCAGAGGTCAAGGTAAATATAAATCGTGACGCTGCTTCTGCACTTGGAGTATCAGCAGTGCAGGTTGAAGATGCGTTATATTCGGCATATGGTTCGCGTCAGGTTTCAACGATTTATACTCAGACTAATCAATATTTTGTAATAATGGAGCTTTTGCCAAAATATCAAGTTGACCCATCTCAGTTGTCTTTGCTTTATGTTAGGTCTTCAAACAACAATCTTATTCCGCTTAGTTATGTTGCCAGTCTTAAAAACGGAGTTGGACCTTTGACAGTAAACCATTTTGGACAGCTTCCTGCTGTAACGATATCCTTTAATCTAAAACCGGGCATAGCTTTAAGTGAAGCGGTAACTGCAATAGAAAAGGTTTCATCAGAAACGCTTCCTCAAACGGTCTCCACTGGATTTCAGGGCGCTGCCTTAGCGTTTAAATCATCATCGCAAGGCTTATGGTTATTATTGATTATGGCGATAGTTGTTATCTACATAGTTCTTGGTATACTTTATGAGAGTTTTGTGCATCCTATTACTATACTCTCAGGATTACCGTCAGCAGGTGTTGGGGCGCTATTAACGCTGATGATATTTCATATGGAGCTTAATATCTATGCCTTTGTAGGGATAATAATGTTAGTAGGGATAGTAAAGAAAAATGCGATTATGATGATAGACTTTGCACTTGACGCTCAAAGACGCGATGGGAAGAGTGCAAGTGAGGCAATATTTGAAGGATGTATCATCAGATTTAGACCAATAATGATGACGACAATGTCTGCCCTGATGGGTACGCTTCCGATAGCGATTGGATTTGGGTCAAGTTCAGAGGCGCAGAGGCCTTTGGGTATGGCAGTTGTAGGCGGATTGCTCTTTTCACAGTTTTTGACGCTTTATATTACGCCTGTTGTTTATACTTATATGGATAAGATTCATTCTGTGAAGAAGCATAAGGCGGTTGTGGATGTTTAATAATTTATGCTTTTTTATAATAGGACATTTTCACTTGGCTTAACACTCATAAATTGCCTTCTGATAATATTATTTGATATAATTTAATATGAATGAAGTTAAACTTGATACAATTTTGCAAAAAATATCAAACTTCTCTTTAGAAGACCAATATATGATTGTCCAAACTATTACAAAACGTATTCATGAAGCAAGAAGAAATCAAATCGCAGAAAGAGCCAATGAAGCTCTCGCCAATTATCATGCTGGCAATGTAACAATCGGGACTGCAGATAATTTAATAATTATCTTAAATAATGATTGAAATTGTATGAGATAATTCTTCTATTAGGATTCTTGAAAAATGGCAGAAAAAAAATACCCTGAACTTATAATATCAAGTTAATATGCAAATACAGATACCATGAGTTTAAGGATATAGCAAGCGCGGCTACTTCTTCATGAATTAAAGATTACGTCTTTACAACTCGTATAATGTTTGGGATATAGATAATAACAAGTTTAAGGGGCTATGAGAATTTTTAGCCCCTTAAATTCTATAAATGTGAGCTGCACTTTAAACAATATCCAATATGAACACATTTAGTTCCTCTGCATTCGGGACATCTCCACCTTTCTTGTTCATTATTAACAAATTTTCTTATCCCTATATTTTTTATGTTATTGAGATTTTCTATCATGCCCATATTATATTTGGTTTTATATCTTGCATCTAATCGTTTAAGATTATCGCAAGGAAATTTCTTACATTTAAAGCAATATTTTGACTTGCCATTTTGAAAGAATTCGCAGGTCTTTATTTTACACCTAACTCGGGTGACAGGTTTATTTAAGTCTGAGCCTCTACAGCCGCAGCATTTATTTGTTTTTCTTAAATAAGCAATACAAATTCCGCAGTTCATTCCGCATGGAGCAATTAGAGAGATTTTATTAACCATGTTCTATATTATAAATTATTCAATAGCAGAGGTTAATAAAATTATTGTATTATAAATATAAAAAGGAGAGATTTTAAGTGGATAAGATTGTATTAGCATATTCAGGGGGGCTTGATACCTCCATTGCAATTAAATGGTTAAAGGAAACATATAAGGCAGATATTATCGCCTTTTGTGCAGACATTGGACAAGGAGAAGAGTTATCTCCTGTTCACGATAAGGCTATAAAGACAGGCGCTTCAAAGGTTTATATAGAGGATTTAAAAGAGGAATTCGTCTGCGATTATGTATTTCCAATGCTTCGGGCAAATACTGTTTATGAAGGGACTTATTTACTTGGCACATCCATTGCCCGCCCTCTAATTGCTAAAAAAATGATAGATATAGCTATTAAAGAAGGAGCTGCCTTTGTAGCACATGGGGCAACTGGAAAGGGTAATGATCAGGTTCGCTTTGAGCTTGGATGTTATGGACTAAAACCAGATATTAAGGTTATCGCCCCTTGGAGACATTGGCCATTTAAATCAAGGGAATCACTTATCGATTATGCTGCTAAAAATGGAATTGACATCCCAGTGACAAAGGCAAAACCATATAGCACAGATAGAAATGCCTTTCATATTAGTTATGAAGGAGGCATACTAGAAGATCCTTGGTCAGAGCCTCCAGAGGATATGTTTTTGCTTACTGTCTCTCCAAAGAATGCTCCAGATAAGTTGGAATATATTGAGATACAATTTGAAAATGGCGATCCTGTTGGGATTGATGGTCAAATCTTTACGCCTTATCAATTACTTAATAAGTTAAATATTATCGCAGGCGCTAATGGAATCGGCAGGCTTGATATAGTTGAAAACCGTTATGTCGGGATGAAGTCACGAGGGGTCTATGAAACGCCCGGAGGGACTATATTACATCTTGCCCATCGCGCTATGGAATCTATAACACTTGATAGAGAGGTGCTTCATCTAAAGGATTCTCTCATGCCAAGATACGCAGAGATGATTTATTATGGTTATTGGTTTGCCCCTGAACGTATTGCATTACAGAAACTTATTGATCAATCGCAGATTAATGTTACAGGTACTGTAAGGCTGAGGCTTTATAAGGGGAATTGCAGCATAGTTGGCAGGCGTTCACCTGTTTCACTTTACAGCGAAAGGCTTGCAACATTTGAAGAGGAAAATATCTATAATCAGGCTGACGCGGAAGGATTCATTAAATTAAATGCGCTGCGTCTAAGACAGAAACGCGGATAGAATGACTAATTCTCTTGAGAAAAATAAGATTTGGGCTATGGTTGTAGCTGGGCTTTTGGTTATTGTAAGCCTTATCTATTTTTCTATAAATATTTTTTATATTTACCTTGTTGTTTATATTTGGTTTGGTGTTATATATGGGATGCTGCTGCAATATGGTAGATTTTGTATGGCATCAGCGCTGCGGGATCTATTTGGTCTTGGGGTTACTCGTATGTTTGCCGGCATTATGCTTGCCGTTATAATATTTAGTATCATTATGGCATTTCTTGAAACCATTAAAATGACGACCTTTCATACAGGCCCATTTGGAGGATTTAGAATAGTAGGCGGGTTGATCTTTGGGATTGGAATGGTGATGTCAGGAGGCTGCGCATCTGGAACCTTGTATAAATGCGGTGAAGGTAATGGTACTTCTATGCTTGCACTGACTGCAATAACTATTTCACAGGCTGTGTTTGTTAATATTGGCGGGTACTTTGATAAGTTTACTACTATTTATGTTGAGAATCTGCCTGAATATTCAATGTCTGAGTATATTTCAACTGCTCCAATGAGTTATTTTATTGGAAATTCACTTTTAAATACAATAATTCCTGCAATTATTTTGCTTATTATTGCATATGTCATATGGGGACGCAAAAGTTATATATCAAATACTAATTTGAAGATAACTTTGTCTGAAGAAATCAGCGGGTTTTTTCAAATGCTTGCAGCCTCAAAAAAGACAGTTATCGCTGGGCTTTTGATAGGAATTGCAGCAGGGGCGCATGTGTTTACTATTGATGCCTTGCGACGGTATTTTGATATTGAAAATTTTGGTGAACTGTTGAAAAATATGGGGTACAGTTGTGATATTAATTCTAATGGTCGAATCTTTGATCCTGGATATTGGTATATCACTACACAAGAGGCTCAACTTGGGGCATGGTTTTTAAAACATATAGGGATTAATACAACCTCAAATTTATTTTTTAATGGAGTGGGCGTACCGTTTCCACTTAGAAATCCAGCTCTTTGGATGTCTTTAGGCATAATATTTGGCGCTTCAATTATGGCCTTGTGGAATAATGAGTTTAAGATTAAGATACCAAAAGGCGAATTTATTGTCTGGGGACTGCTTGGCGGAACGCTTATGGGAATCGGAGCGCGCGCGGGTATGGGATGTAATATAGGGGCATTTTTTATAAGGGTTGCTGGTGGTGATCCAAGCGGATGGTTATTTGGGCTTGGTCTTGCTATAGGTTCTTTAATTGGTGTAAAATTCTTTGATTGGTGGACTACACGTAAATTGGATAATTTCGATGATTTCGGTGATTTATGAAAGGCATCTACATGAGGGCTCTGCCCTTAAAGAGGGGTAAAATATGTCAAAGGTAGATTTTAAAAAGAAGGCAGACGGGATATATTCTCTTTCGGTAATTGGAATGGTGTGTCCGCATCCTCAGCTTTACACAAAAAAAGCAATGACTAAACTTGCAAAGGATGACATCTTAGAGGTTGAATTTGATAATACATCTTCTGGCGAGGCAATTGATTCAATATCAAAGTCTGTTGGGTTTGAGATTTCTTCAAGGGAGAAATCTAATAATAATTATATCTGGAAATTGAAAAAACTATAATCATGCTGACAGATAAGAGATATATAGCAAATCTGATGGGAGACCTAAAGGCTATTTTACTTGCCACAGACGGCTCTTCTCACAGCAGGGCTGCTATGGAAGAGGGATTTAGTTTTGCAAGCGCATGTAATACTCGTTTAACCCTTTTAAATGTCCTTGAATTTAATCCTGAGTATTTTGAGCATTTCTCTACTATTGGGGTTAATCATCTCGCTGAAAAAAAAGAGAAGATTCAGGATTATTATGAGAAACTTCGTGAGCAAATAGCGAATGATAATGTGGAGCTAAAAACCTTAATTGAGATATCTCAAAACCCGCATGAAGTTATTATATCTGAGGCAGTTAAAGGAAAATATGATCTGATAATAATGGGTAAACACGGTGAGTCAGGATTTAAAAAACTTTTGATGGGTTCAGTAACTGCAAAGGTTATCTCAGAAGCCCCTTGTAAGGTCTTGGCTGCTGGAGAGGGAAAGAAAATCAAAGGAGAAAATATCCTGCTTGCAACAGACGGTTCAAGATTCAGCATAGGCGCAGAAACTGAGGCTATTAATATGGCTGCAAGATGTCCCCATCTTAAGAAATTTATCGCAGTTTCCGCTGCCCATACTGCCGAGGAATTTAAACAAGCTGAGGCAAATATTGAAAATGTTATTCATAAATGTAAGGAACATAACGTTAAAGTTGACGCTCAAGTCGTTATCGGAGAGCCTTATAAAATTATAGTTGATAAAGCGAAAGACTATAATATTGATATTATTATAATGGGTACTCACGGCAGGACAGGTATTGAACGGCTGTTCCTTGGAAGCGTTGCCCTTAAGGTTATTGGGCTTAGCGACTGCTCCGTACTTGTTACAAAAGAAATTTAAAGGCATCTACAAGGGCTCTGCCCTTGACCCGCAAGGGGACTTGTCCCCTTGACCCCATAATTAAATATTCGCCCTATGATTCTGCGTAAAAGGGATATGAATACTTAGCTCATTCATATCATTATCTGTCTTTAAATCAACCTTTATGTTTGCTGGATCAAATTGAGGATATTTTTGAAAGATTCCTACCAAATCCTCTTGTAATAGAGACGCAAAATTTGGCGGCAGACCCCTTCGCTCATATGAGAGTACTACTGTCAATCTCTCCTTTGCTTGATTTGCAGAAGTATCCTTTTTAAAAAATCCAAAGAATGACATCATGACCTCCCAAAAAAGCGACTTAATAGTCCTTTTTTCTCTTCTAATTCATCAAACGGCACTATCTGACCCTCAAGCCTCATTGCTATATTGCGTATTGCGCGTCCTGCATTAGACTGCTTATCTGATAACACAATAGGCTCGCCTCTGTTTGTGTGGTCTACCATTTTTTCGTCATCTGGAACTATTCCTATCTTTGGAATATGTAATATCTCTTCAATATCTTCTACTGAAAGCATCTCGCCTCGTTTGACCTGCTCTATCTTTATCCTATTTACTACTACCCTTATCGTCTTTTTGCCCATTGACTCTAATAAGCCTATTATTCTATCAGCATCTCTTACTGAAGAGACCTCTGGATTTACAACAACTATTGCCTCTGTTGCTGAAGCAGCGGCAGTCCTAAATCCGCCTTCTATTCCTGCTGGCGAATCTATTAAGATATAATCAAAATGCTCCTTGACCTCATCAACTACTGCCTGCATCTGTTCTGGAGATATTGCATCTTTATTCTTAGTCTGAGCAGCAGGGAGTAAAAATAATGAAGACCCGCGTTTATCCTTTACAAATGCCTTTGATGCAGTCACCCTTCCTTCTACAATATCAATTATATCATAGACGATTCTATTTTCAAGACCAAGTATCATATCCAGATTCCTTAGTCCAATATCCGCATCCATTGCGAGTACTCGTTTATCCATCTGCGCTAGTGCCATTCCGATATTTGCTGATAATGTGGTCTTTCCGACCCCGCCCTTACCAGATGTTATTACAATAATTCTTGCCATAATAATTACTCCTCTTTATATTTTTTCAATATATATCTGATTATCTTCAACATATGCCCTTTCAGGCGATTCAGGCAGTTCCATATCATCTGGAGGCCTTGTATTATGATTTGCTATCCTTAATTGCTGGGGCGCCATTTTCATGGCTATTACTACTGCTGAGTCATTTCCGTCTCTTCCAGCATGCACTACCCCCCTTAGTGTTCCAAAAACTATGATATTTCCTGTTGCAGAGATGTAAGAATCAGCATTTACATTCCCTAATACTAATACATCTCCATCATGCTCAACCTTTTGTCCGCTTCTTAATGTCCTGCTTTCTATATGTAAGCGATGCCTTCCTGCTACTCTTTGCGATGCTGCTGGTCTTGATTGAACTGGAGATTTTTGTGGAGGAGGTGCTGTCTCTTTTTTTAGTTCAGGATCTTTAGGTTTTTTTAAACTTTGCAGTACGTTAGGATTTTCCCAGCCGGATAAGCTGCCCATTATCTCTGCATTATGACTTGCTATTCTATCTTCAAGGAGTTTTTTTGCAGCAGATGAGAGATTAACCCCATTATAATCAACTATAGCAGTTGAGTTTTTGAAAAAATCTGTAGAGAGCTTACTCTGCAATTCTCTAAAATTATCCTCTATACTCATACTTGGGTCTAGTTTTAATTTAATAGCCGGAAGTGTTATTCCTTTTACCTCAATTGCCATTATTTCCTCACTATATCTTTAATAATTATATACAAAATTCACTACACATAATACAACAATTAAGTTAAAAGTTAAAAGCGAAAAGTTAAAAGTTAATAGCATTTATTAAATAGTTTTTTATTTTTCACTTAAATATCTTGCTTGAAATGAAATATAGTCTTATTATGAGTTTTCTCGTATATTCTTGAAGAAAATTGATAGCTAATAACTGCCACAATTAGTCCAGCTATAATATCTATTACATAGTGGTATCTGCAATAAACTAATGATACCATAATTCCAATGGCTATAGGGATAAATATATAAAACATCCCCCTTGCAAATCTATATGACATAATCATTGTTGTTAATAGTATCCCAGAATGTAAAGAGGGGAAGGCATCAAATTTATTCGGCTCTAATATATTAATTAATTCCCTTATTGGCTCTGTCAATATATAACCATTCAGTGGAATTGTCTCAATCCCATCAAGATGAAATCTTGGCCCATTAGCTGGGACTATGAAATAAATTATATATGCAAGATAATAACAGCTTAAATATATAAAAAACCCTTGTTCAATTTCTCTAAATTTTCTCTGCCGATAAATCCAATACATCAATATTATTGGCATCGGAAAATAAAATAGATATAGGGCATACATTAATTCAGTAAGTACTGGGGATACAAATCTATCTATCCATACTGTTGGTGCAGTTCCAAACATGGAGTAATCAATCCGCATCAGTAAATCGTCATATTGAATGGCATTAAAATAAGGCAGTGTCATAAAAAATGTCTCAAAGATCCCAGCTAAAAATACTATTGGATAGACTAAGAGTATGATATTGACGAGGTTAGTTTTATAATTAGACAAGCGTAGTTTGGCACAAATAAATATTAATAATAATAATAAAAGATAGATTATCAATAATTGTATCTTAAAGGGAGTACTTTTAAAGGTTATAAGATATACAATAAAATTAAGAATAAGAAAGGAAAGATTTATTGAATCAAGTGCGCTGCATTTTTTTTTCATAGTTTTTCTATAGTCTTTCTGATTAAACGCTCTTTTTTTGACAACATCTTTGGGTTGCCTTTATTCTGATTATATCTTTGAAAATCATCTTCTTCATCATCGTCAAAATCATTATCAGTCTTACCTTGATTAGATAATGCTTGAAATAATCTCTGTTCAAATTGAGATGAGGTTATAGAGATAGAGTCATAAATCCATGTGCTGTTTACAATCTCTCTGTCAGAACTGATAACTGTCCAAACCTTATCTTTGGCCTTTATAATTCGCTTTATAAGGTCATCCGCCTTATCACCAGGACCAGTATAAATAACATCTATACCGCCGATAATAGTGGAAGACTGTCCAAAACTGCTCTTCCATCCATCAAAGACACAGGTAATGTTATGATGCCTTATTTGGTTGTATTCAATAAGGGTATCTATAAAATCATTCCGCTTCTGCTCCAAACTTCCATGGAGTATGCCTATGACATTATATCCGTCTATTAATATGTTTAATGAAATATTATTTCTCCAAAACAGTATTAAAGAAAATAAAAAATTTTCCACAGAGACAAAGAGAACCATCAGATGCAGGAACAGATCTCTTACCTGCTCCCTCATTTAAAGTCATTTTTTGCATAAATCGTCCATATTACCATGAATTTAATTCTTTTTCTAATGACTCAATAAATATTGTCTGACCATTTAGTATAGCCTCTTGTCCCTTTCTGACTTTATCAATTACGTAAAGTCTATACATAATATCATCAATATCTGCAGATTCAGGTAACTTTGAGATAGAGTTTATTGCTTTTTCCTTTAGAGTTTCCATTAAGTTTCTCGTCTGAATTTATTATATATAATTTTAATGATGAATAAGGTATAAAGTCAATCTGTATCAACAAATTCACAATAATTGCATTTGAATAATACTTATTTATGTTATAATTTACAATTGATAAATAGAGAGGGCTCATATGGATCATTATATAGATGAGAAATTGATTGAAAAGAGTCTTGTTTCCAAGTTACTCCCTCTTTTGCTATTTGTATTTCTTTTTCTTTTTTTTATAACTATTACACTATTTTATTTTCACAAAAAAAGAGAACTGCAGCAAGATATCTCCAATAAGTTACACTTTTCAGAACATATACTTAAAGAAGATATTGAAAAAGATGCTAAAACCCTGCTAGGATTATTGGAATTTATTGTTAAAGATCCTAAATTAGAGACTGCATTAATAAATAAAGACTATGACAGTCTTAAACGTATTGGTGAGCCTATATTTAAGATATTACAATCTAAATACGATCTTTCACATTTTACATTGATTGATCCTGAGCATATTGTCCTTATTCGTTATCATAATATCAAATATTTTAATGATAAGATTAATCGTTACACAATTCAACAGGCAGAAAAAACACACAAGATTTTCTATGGTTTAGAGCTTGGCCTGTTAGGTACATTTACCTTAAGAGTTATTGTTCCATGGTATGTTAAGGATAAATTGATTGGATATATTGAAATAGGCGAAGATATTAATCACGTTTTCCATAGGATTGAAGAAACCCTTGAGGTTAAATCCTATGTATTGATTAAAAAAAATTTTCTTAATCAAACTTACTGGAAATCAGGTATGAAGATGCTTGGATATTCAAGTAATTGGGATATATTTCCAGATTATGTTATTGAAAGTTCTTCTGCTGCAAATGTTCCTCAAAGTCTTATTCGGATGTTTTCTAATAATAGTTATAAACGACAAACTACATATCTTTTAGAATCCTCTAAGGATGATAAACATAATATTGGATGGTTTCCTCTTATAGATGCAAGCGGTAAAGAGGTTGGCATTATGATTATTTCAGATCAATATACAAAAAGATTTAGAGAAGATATTACAATATTTTCTTTATTTGTGATGATTTGTTTATTTATCGTAATGTTATTAGTCTGGTTTTTTTATAGGGTTTTAAGCAGGATTGATAAGGTCTTAAAATATCATAATAATCAATTAGAATTAACTGTTAGGGAGAGAACCAATAGTTTATTAAAGGCTAAAGAAATAATAGAAATGAATTATCTCCTTCAAAATACTCTGAGGAATATTCTACTTATTGCGACAGAAAATCATTCACTTGAAGAAGTTTTAAATCAAATCCTTTCAAAATTATTAAATCTGACTTGTTTATCAGGAGAAGGAAAAGGCGCAATCTTTTTGTGTGACAATGATTTTGAAACCTTAGAAATGATAGTAAAGATTGGTCTTTGTAAAGAAGTAGAACAAACTTGTCAAAAGATAAAATTTGGTACCTGTCTTTGTGGAAGATCTGCTCTATCACGTAAAGTGATTTTTATGGATTCTATACTCCCTGAACACGACACATTATGTAAGGATATTAAACCTCATGGTCATTATATAATCCCAATAATCTTTGGAGAAAATCTTTTAGGGGTTTTAAATTTTTATGTAAAAGAAGGGACTGTAAGAAATGATGTTGAGGAAAAATTCTTAATTTCAATTGCTAATACTATTGCAACTGTGATCGATCGTAAGATGTCAGCTATTAAATTATTTGAGAGTGAAGAATTCTATAGGCTTACCTTTGAAAATGCAGCCGTAGGGGTTGTTCATTCTGACCGCAGTGGAAGATTTATAAAGGTAAATCAGAGTTTTTGCGATATATTAGGTTATTCATCTGATGAACTTATGAATTCTCTTTGGCAGGATATTATAGATAAAGTTGAGTATGAAAAATATTCGGATAATTTAAAAAATCTTCTTGACGGAAGGGGTATATCATTCACAATAGAAACGCGTTTGATTATAAGTGATCATTCAATCTTATGGGTAAATTTAACCTTGAGTCTGATTAAAGACTCAATAGGTCAACCAAGATATTTTTTAAGTATTGTAGAGGATATTTCTATAAGAAAAAAATTAGAGAATAATCTATTGGTATCTTTAAAGGAAAAAGAATTGCTGCTTGGTGAAATACATCATAGAGTTAAGAACAATTTATTCATAGTTACAAGTTTATTAAGTCTGCAAAGAAATATTATAACAGATGAAAAACATATTGAGTTGTTTAAGGAAAGTGAGGATAGAATAAGATCAATGGCATTGATACATGAAAAATTATATCAGTCTAAAGACTTAGCTACTATTGATTTTAACGACTATATTAATAATCTTATAAATGAAATTATACATAGTTATTGTATAAATATAGAGAAAATTAAAGTCAGTATTGAAGTTGATAAGGTTTATTTAGGAATAGATACTGCGGTTCCATGCGGATTATTAATAAATGAGCTTATTACGAATATCTTAAAATATGCCTTTCCTGATAATGGAGAGGGAAAGATACATATTGGTATGCACTATATCTCTGACGGCAGAATTGAGTTAATCATTAGAGACAGCGGTATAGGAATTCCTGAGGATATTGATATTAGAAATACCAAATCACTGGGCTGGCAGTTGATAGTTGGAATAGCCGAAACGCAGCTTAGGGGTGAGATTGAATTAAATAGGGATAATGGTACTGAGTTTAAGGTAAGGTTTAAAGAAAAAATACGAAAAGAAAAGGCTAATTAATATGGAAGATGTAAAATGCCTAATTGTTGAAGATGAATTTATTATTGCTAATAATATAAAGACCTTTCTGCAAAATAAAGGTTATATAGTCACTTCTATTGTATCATCTGGTGAAGACGCTATTGAGAGTGTAAAGTCTGAAAAGCCCGATATAATTCTGATGGATATATATCTTGGAGAGGGGATTGACGGCATAGAAATAGCAGAGCAGATACATTCTTTTTCATACATCCCTATAATATACATAACGGCAAATGTTAATGATAAGCTGGTTAATCGGGCGAAGATAACTGAGCCTTTTGGGTATCTTATCAAACCATTTAATGAAAAAGAACTGCATATTACTATTGAGCTGGCTTTATATAAGCATAGTATGGAGATGAAATTAAAGGAATTAAACAATAGTCTTGAAAAAAGGGTTATTGAGGCAGTAGAGACTATTAAACAAAATGAGCTTATGCTTATACAACAGTCTAAGATGGCTGCTATGGGCGAGATGATAGGCGTTATAGCACATCAATGGAGGCAGCCGCTTAATGGTATAAGTTTAGTAATACAGGACTTAGAGGAAGCGTTTAATTTTGGAGAATTAGATAAGGAATATATAAAAAAAGCCGTGAAATCCACAATGGAATATATTAGTTTTATGTCAAATACTATTGATGATTTCAGGAATTTTTTTAAACCGAGCAAACTTAAAATACCATTTTCAATAAATCTTGCAGCTCAAGAGATAATTGACATCTTTTATGATCTTATAAAAAAGATTGATATACAATTGAGTTTAACCTGTACTAGCAATTCTGATTTAATGGTGATAGGTTGTCCAAATGAATTCAAACAAGCAGCGCTTAATTTAATAATTAATGCAAAAGACGCTATAATAGAAAAACGAAAGAGAAATTTATTTAAAGATAATGAAAATGCGTTTATCTCAATAGAACTATCTAAAGTTAATGATATGGCAGTAGTGAAGGTTATGGATAATGGGGGCGGTATCCCAACTCCTATATTAGAGAAATTATTTGCTCCATATATTACTACAAAAAATGAAGGCACTGGTATTGGACTCTATATGTCTAAAATAATCGTTGAAAGAAATATGGAGGGCAAATTACGGGCAGAAAATATTGAAAATGGGGCAATGTTTGTTATGGAATTTAAGTGTAATCTATAATTTATTATCTAAAGATGAAAAAAGCAAAAGACTTTAAGGTTTTTTTGTTTTTAAATCTAAAATTATAAATCTAAAATATATTTTAATATATGTTTTAGTTTATAATAAACAAGATGATATTAATACTATATAGGAAAATTTTATGAAAGACCCTCGATTTGGAAGAGATCCAAGAAAGACAAGTAAACTAAGCAAGCCAAGTAAGATTATTAATAAATCTAACGCAGTTAAATCTGCCTCTGAGATAGTAAAAGAATTAAAGAAAATAATTCCAAAGAGTGATTATAGGGAACAATCGCTGAAAATCAATGGACTGATCTGCGCAAAGTGCGGTAAAGAGTTTGAGCCTAAAGAAAGACATCTGCTGACAGTTCATCATAAAGACGGCAACCATGATTATAATCCAGCAGACGGTTCAAATTGGGAAAATCTTTGTGTTTATTGTCATGATGACGAGCATAGCAGGGGGTTACTTGGCGATATTTTAAATGATAATTGATTTGTTCATTAATGATGCGGGTTAAGACGTAGGGGCACGATGCATCGTGCCCCTACAACTAAATTATTATTAAAATACCTATTTAATTGACTTTTATCGGTCAGGCAGTTATAATTTAATTTATAATTTAATATTGCTGATTTATGTTTTAAAAGATAAAACGTTTAAACATAAATCTAAAATCTATAAACATAAATCTATAATTTATTAAGGGATTAATACTAATGGTAAGCACAATCAATTGGAAAGATTCAAAGGTCAGCATTCTTGATCAAACTAAACTCCCTCATGAGGTAATTTATATAGATTGCACAAATTATCTTACAGTAGTTGACTGTATAAAAAGGTTGAGTATTAGAGGCGCTCCTGCAATAGGTATTGCTGCGGCAATGGGTGTTGCTATTGGGTGTCAAGATATACATGCCTCTAATTTTGAAGAATTTATAAAAGAATTACAGCCTGTTTATAAGGCATTGGTTGATTCTAGACCTACTGCGGTCAATATTCAATGGGCAGTCAATAGAATGGATGCAATGCTTTTGAAAAATAGGGATAAAACTATTTTAGAACTCAAGGAATTAACCATTAAAGAGTCTCAAGATATTTTGGAAGAAGATATAAGGATTAATCGCCAGATAGGTGAGTGGGGCGCTCAGTTTATAAAAGACGGAGATATTATATTAACTCATTGTAACGCGGGCTCTTTGGCTACAGGTGGTTATGGAACTGCCACAGCCCCTATAAGAGTTGCTCACGAACAAGGTAAAATCATTCATGTAATAGCAGATGAGACCAGACCAATACTGCAAGGTGCAAGGCTTACGGCTTGGGAATTGATGCAGGATAATATCCCTGTAACCTTAATTACTGATAATACAGCTGGGGCATTAATGAAAAAGGGCGAGATCAATCTCTGTATTGTTGGGACAGATAGAACCGTTAAAAATGGGGATGTGGCTAACAAGATTGGGACATATTCTGTAGCAGTTTTGGCAAGTGTTCATAATATCCCTTTTTATGTAGCTGCACCGATAAGCAGTATAGATTTTAATTTAACTCATGGGGATCAAATTCCAATTGAAGAAAGGTGTCCTGAGGAGGTCACTAATATTTCAGGAATTTGTCCAATAGCTCCAGTAGATGTCATGGTAAAAAATATTGCCTTTGATGTTACGCCTGCTAAATATATAACTGCAATAATTACAGAAAAAGGCGCATTTAAGCCTACGGACTTGCATATTCTTTCAGATAAATCCATTGACTTCACTAAATATAGGATAATGTGATGAACTCCTTATGATTAATACAGATGTTCAGAAGATTTTTAAGCAATTTGAAGGCCAGTTAATTATGGTAGAAGAGGAGCTTCGTAATATTTTTAAGAGCGACTCTGTCTTGATACCACTTATAGGCAGCCATCTAATTGAAAAAGGCGGTAAACGTCTTAGGCCTTTATTTTTAATATTATGCGCTGAGATTGCAGGATATAAAGATAAAGAACGGCTTGTCTTGGCAAGTGTAATAGAGGCAATTCATACTGCGTCTCTACTTCATGATGATGTAGTTGACGGAGCAGATACAAGACGTGGAAGTCCAGCTTCTCATTCAATTTGGGGCAATCAGACTGTAATACTTGTTGGAGATTTTATTTATGCGCATGCCCTTGCCCTTTCAGTAGCCCAAAAGAATCTTGCAATCATAGAAGCCCTTGCGCAGTCAATTATGAAGATGACAGAAGGTGAGCTAATTCAACTTCAAAAAAGCGGAGATCCTGATATTGCAGAGGCTGATTATTTAACCATAATAGCGTATAAAACAGGTTCGCTTTTTTCAACTGCTTGCAAGATAGGCGGATTACTTGGAAGTTTTAAAGATAAAGAACTTGCTGCTTTAACGCAATATGGTCTAAAGGCAGGAGTGGCATTTCAGATATATGATGATATATTGGATTTTGAGGCAGACGAAGAAGAACTTGGTAAATCTCTTGGTAAAGACCTTGATGAAGGCAAGATTACGCTGCCGCTTATTTATTTATTAGAGATAGCTAATGCTGATGAGAAAAAAGAGATTACAGATCTTATAATACAAAACCGCAATCATAAAAATCCTCAATTAATTGAAAAAGACCTCAAGAGAATGCTTAAATTATTTGCAAAATATAATATAATTGATAAAGCAATGGATAAGGCAAAAAGCATTGTAGAAAGCGCAAGGAATGAGTTGTCGGTATTTCCAGACTCCCCGCAAAAAGATGCTCTCTTTGTAATGACCGATTATTGTCTTCAGAGAAAGAAATGAGTTGTGGGACGACACCCATTATCGTCAGATGACATCTGAATTACAGCAGGTTCAAGACACGTAACTTGAGCCTAAAAGTTCATATTACTGATTAATGTTGGTTCAATATTTTAGATTGAACTTAATGTTTAGGGTTAAAAGTTAAATAATTATCAATGATAACGGCAGGGGTACCACAATGGTTGCCTCTACGGATAATATAAAAGGATATATAAAGACAAGGAGAAATATTAATAATCAATGCACCCTTTAGTCATCTTAGCAAAAAATGCGATAGAAGAATATATTAAGTCTGGGAAAAAGATTGCAGTGCCTGATAATCTTATTCCAGAGATGAAGGAACAAGCGGGTGTCTTTGTTTCTCTTAAAAAACACGGCCAGCTGCGAGGATGTATCGGTACATTTTCTCCAGTAACCAAAAATGTAGCTCAAGAGATAATAGATAATGCCCTCTCATCTTCAACCAAAGACCCGCGATTTGACCCTGTAAGGACTGATGAACTATCAACTTTGGAGTATTCAGTTGATGTTCTAACGCCGCCAGAGGAAGTAAATGATATATCTGAACTTGATCCCAAAAACTATGGGGTTATTGTTGCAGAGGGGCAAGGGTATAATCAAAAACGAGGATTATTGTTACCTGATCTTGAAGGTGTAGATACTGTTAGTGAACAATTAAGGATTGCAAAGATGAAGGCTGGAATATCACCATTAAAAAGTGATATTACGATATATAAATTTAAGGTGAAAAGATACCGTTGAGCGATCTAACAAAACTTGAAGAGGAACTGCATAGTTCTGAATATAAGAAGAAAATCAAACAACATAGTCATTGTAATACATTTTCTATTGTTCTACTTACGATACTTGTATTACTGTGTATATTATTTTCTTTAGGGACTTACTTTCAGACAAAAGAAAATAATGTGTTGATAAACCAGATGTTGTTTCAGCAAAATGAATTAAAGAGAGAATTAAATGTATTATCATCCGATGTCTCTATGACAAAGACACAAAATAATCCGCAAGAAGTTAAAAAGTAAAGTTTTTTCATTCCAAATGCTCAGAGAGATAACTATAAAAGACTTAACCGTCATTGATGACATAAGGATTGAACTCTCAGAGGGGCTGAATGTCCTGACAGGAGAGACAGGGGCAGGAAAGTCTATAATTGTAGATGCCTTAGGATTGGTGCTTGGACAAAGGGCACAGCAGGATATGATCAGGCAAGGCAGTTCTGCAGCAACAGTATCTGCTTTTTTTGAGACATCTATAGAAAATCCTGTAACGAGTAAATTGTCTATAGATACATCTGAGGGGATTTTTTTAAGACGCACGCTTTCACAAAGCGGTAAAAACCGCTCATATATAAATGACTCAGCAGTAAATACCCAGACACTCGCTGAAATTGGCAAGACCTTGGTTGATATTCACAGCCAGTTTGAAAATCAAAGCCTGCTCTCAACGGATACACAATTAAGACTCCTTGATACATTTGGGCATACTGCGGATATTTTAACCGCTTATACAATCCTCTTTACAGAATATAATTCTACCAAAGAGCAAATAGAGACTTTATCTGAAAATTTAAAACAAAAAAATCAGAGGATAGATTTTTTAAAATATCAGATAACGGAAATTTCTTCTGCCTCATTAGAAGATAATGAGTTGGAACATCTAATGGAACAGCAAAAAATACTCTCTAATCTTTCTAGCATAAAGCAATTAAGCGAAGACACCTATAGTTTGCTTTATAGCGCCAATAATTCAATAAATGATTCACTCTCAAAGGTTGTAAATAATCTTTCCAAACTTTCAGAGATTGATTCTGAAACTTTTGAGATGTTAGAGATGTCAAATCAGGTAGTATCTTTACTCAGTGAACTACATCTTGGTTTGCGAGGATATAAAGAATCTATAGAACTCTCACCAGAAAGACTTGAAGAGGTAGAAGATCGTTTAACTTTAATTAGAAGATTACAGAAAAAATACGGTTCAGATATTAAGGAAATCAAGGAATCTTTAAGTTCTGCTGAGTCTGAACTTCAAGTGCTAATACATGCTGAAGATTCATTATTAGAACTTACTGACAGCCTTATAAAAATAAAAGAAGACCTAACTGACACAGCATTAGCTCTGTCAAAAAAAAGAAAGGAAACAGCTCTCATTCTCTCAAAAAAAATACAAGAAATTCTCAAAGAATTGTCATTTGAAAAGGCAAGTTTTAATATACATTTGATACAAAATACCGATGATCAAGAAAGTTATAGATTTCAAAGGACAGGAATTGATAATATTGAATATTTATTTTCAGCAAATCCGGGAATGCCTGAGCGGCCGATACAAAAAACTGCTTCTGGCGGGGAATTATCAAGGGTAATGCTTGGATTAAAGGCAATTTTTGCAGAATTTGATAACATACCTGTGTTAATATTTGATGAGGTAGACGCTGGAATCGGCGGAGAGACTGCTGAGGTTGTCGGCGAAAAGTTAAAGGAAATTTCAAGGAATCATCAGGTATTATGTATAACGCATCTGCCTCAGATAGCTGCAAAGGCAGATAATCATCTGAAGGTTATAAAGGATGTAAGCGGAGATAGGGTGAAAATAACCGTAAAAACCCTAAAGGATGTTCAGAGGGAGCAAGAGATTGCCAGAATGCTGAGCGGTACTGAGACAGATATTTCACTAAAACATGCGCGTCAATTATTAAATAAATGAGAATTATAAGGGGGAAGCATTGAAAGGCAGGATAGTAATAAATAGAGATTATTGTAAGGGATGTGATTATTGCAGTGTTGCATGTCCTCAAAAGATAATTATGCTTGATACTAAGTTTAATTCTACTGGTTTTTTTCCTGCAACAATAGTAAATATGTATAAATGCACGGGGTGTGCAATGTGCGCAATTGCCTGTCCTGAGATTGCTATAGAAGTCTGGCGAAGTGAAGAAGGTGATGGAGCAAATTAGGTTGGAAGTTATTGCTTGATTAATTTGCAATTTATTAATTATATATTTTTATGAGGTAATGATTTGAAGGATTTAAATGTAGTATTAATAGCGCTCTATAGATATCGAAATTTTCCAATCAGAATAATACATTCAATACTTGAGAATGTTGAAGGTGTTAAACCAACATCAATATTTATAAAAAATTCTGAACTTAATATCTTTAGTGATATAACTGAAAAAGAGATTGAATTATTTATCAATAAAATAAAAGAATTAAACCCAGTGATTGTTGGAATAAGTGTGCTTTCTCCATTTGCGCCAGTAGCAAAGCAGCTTACAGAGTTAATAAAGAAACATACATCTGCTAAGATCATTTGGGGTGGTATTCATCCCACTATTTTACCTGAACAATCAATTGCAATTGCTGATATGATATGTGTAGGTGAGGGTGAGGATGCAATTGTTGAACTTATTACTTGTCTTAGAGATGGAAAGGACTATAGTAATATTTCAAATCTATGGATTAAAGATGGAGATAATATTATAAGAAATCCTATGAGACCGTTGATACAAGATTTAGATATAATTCCTTCTCCAGCATTTGGGAGGGATACTTTTTATTTTATTAATTCAGATAAAATTACAAAAGAAGATGCCACGCTTAAGGATAATGAAATATGGATACAGACATCTCGAGGATGTCCATATGTTTGTTCTTATTGTGTTAATAGTTTACTCCATCCATTATTTAAGGATTTAGGAAAATATACGCGCAGAAGATCTGTTATTAATATAATTAAAGAGATAAAAGAACAATTAAGTTTATCTAAAACCAAAAATTACATTTTTATAGTTGATGAGGTTTTTGCAACTGATAAGGCATGGATAGATGAATTTCAAGTTATTTACAAAAAAGAGATTGGGTTACCTTTTTTTGTTCAGTACAATCCAAAGCTAATTACTTCAGATGTAATAAAATTTCTATCAGAAATGGGTTTGGATACTATAGGAATGGGTATTCAGAGCGGGTCTGATTATATTAGAAATAAACTTTTCCATAGGCCTGGGACAAACGCAGAGATTATTAATCTATCTAAAGATATAACAAGATACGGCGTAAAAATATGTTATGATTTAATTATAAATAATCCTTATGAGACAGAAGAGACTTTGATCTCTACGATTAAATTTTTAATTGAACTTCCAGTTCCATTAAAGTTTAATCTATATACGCTTCAATATTTTCCTAATTATCCATTAACTATTAAAGCCATAGAAGATGGATTTATCTCTGCTGAAAGTATAACTATAGAGAACCTGTCAAAACAAATATCATCAAACAGCAGTTGGGGTTTTGTCCCAAGATTCACGCCATATTTAAAAAAACAAGTCCTTCAAAATATAATATGGCTGGTAGTATGGAATCATGCTAATTATTCTATAGTTAAATATTCTTTAAGCGATTCTATTTTTTCAAGGTTTTGTCTATTTTATCTTCATATTAAATCAGTATTATTAGGTAAAATTGTAGGAGTTGGGGGGCTAATATACAAATATGTTTGGTTTGCATATTTAGTAAATGGTCTTTCATATATATTTAAAGGAGATTTAAAAAAATTAAATCTTGTTATCAAAAAAAATATAAAAAAATTATTAAAATTAGATAAGGAGGAGTAAATGGCTGATACAGACAGTGTAAAAGAGGCAAAAAATTTTTATCACGATATACCTCAAAAGAATGAGGCGTTTTTCTTAAAGGGCTTAAATTCATATGATTTTGGAATGAAAAATAGGATGTCTAAGATTTTCAATCCAAAAAGTGGTCATACTGTAATGCTTGCCATTGATCACGGCTATTTTCAAGGTCCTACAACAGGGCTTGAGCGTATAGATATAAATATCCTTCCTATTATCCCTTATACAGATACGTTAATGTTAACAAGGGGAATCTTGCGTTCAGTAATACCGCCTACCTATAGTAATGGAATAGTTATGAGGGCAAGCGGAGGTCCAAGTATTTTGAAAGAACTCAGTAATGAACAGATTGCAGTGGATATTGAAGATGCAATTCGTATGAATGTTGCAGCAATGGCAGTACAGGTTTTTATTGGAGGCGAGTATGAGAGCCAGTCAATTCATAATCTGACGCGTTTGGTTGACGCAGGTATTAGATACGGCATACCTACGCTTGCAGTAACTGCGGTTGGAAAGGAATTAAACAAAGATGCGCGTTATTTAAGGCTTGCATGCAGGATTTGCGCAGAGCTTGGGGCAACATACGTAAAGACCTATTATTGTACTGAAGGTTTTGAGACTGTTACATCTTCGTGTCCTGTTCCAATCGTAATGGCAGGGGGCAAGAAATTACCTGAAAAAGATGCTTTAATCATGACATATAATGCCATAGATCAAGGCGCGGCAGGAGTTGATATGGGCAGGAATATCTTTCAATCTGATTATCCGATAGCAATGATTTCTGCTGTGCGTGAGATTGTACATAATGGAATGAAACCGGATAAGGCATTAGATTTATATAATAGCCTAAAAAAAGCTTAAATTAATTATATGAATGTGAAAAGATCGCGTTCAAATGAATCATCAAAGACTAAAAAAGTTCTAAAGAGAACTGAACCCGTTAAGACTATATGTATCAATAAAGAATGCAGATTAAGGGTCAAAGGCTGCAAGGGATTTGAAGGCTGCCCAGGGTACAAAACAATATAGACCGTTTCTTTTATTAATGGGTTCAAAGGAAGGGTCTTAGACCCGTTTTAAAAATCCCTTTGCGGGTGCCAGTAGATAAAAAGGGCAGAGCCCTCATGCTTTTAGCATATAATGATAGATAAAATTATAAATATTTGCAGCAGCAGGGGTTTAACAATAGGCTTAGCTGAATCATGTACTGGGGGGATGATTTCAGAGATGATTACGTCTGTATCTGGCAGCTCTAAGGTTTTTAAGGGGGCTATAGTGTCATACAGCGATAATATAAAAGAATCTTTGCTTGATGTATCGAAAGAAACCTTGATTACGTATGGAGCAGTGAGTGAAGAGACTGCAAGAGAGATGGTATTAGGGTGCAGAAAGAAATTGCTAACGGATATATGTGTTTCAGTAACAGGGATTGCAGGTCCAACAGGTGGAAGCGTAGAAAAGCCAGTTGGGCTTGTATATATTGGGCTATTAGTAGGTAGAAATATTCCTTTGTTAAGAAAATATAAGTTTAATGGTAATAGGGATGAGATTAGAAGGCAATCTGCTGCTGCTGTCATAAAACTAATATATGAAGCGCTCTCCATTTGACATATTCTCTAAATTGTGCGATAATATATATTGAAAAGACTGTAAATTTTATTTTGGAGGTAAGGTTGTGCCAATATATGAATATGATTGTCTTGATTGTAAAAAGACATTTTCAATCTTAAAGGGTATAAATGATAACAGTGATACATTATGTATAAGTTGTGAGTCTATTAATGTAAAGAAGAAAATATCTGCATTTAGCTGCTGTGGAACAGACGGCGGGGCAGATTTTGGATCAATGCCTTCAAAAGGGCATGGCTGAGGTCCGTCTTGCTGTTAGGCCGTGAGCCTTAAAAATGACAAATCAAGATATGTCAATTAAGATAATTAAATATAGAATGAGTTTAGCAATCTTAATATTATTGATTTTTTTTGCTATAATCCCTAACCACTTTCATACAGGACTATAATAATGCCTAAAAAACTTCTAGCAGCAGATGACAGTGTAACGATACACAAGGTTATTGAGTTGATACTGTCAGATGAAGATTTTGTAATAACTGCAGTACATAACGGCAAAGAGGCGATTAAATCTCTTAAAACTCTGACTCCTGACATAGTGCTTGCAGATATAGAAATGCCTGAACTTGGGGGATATGAGTTAAGCAAGTATATAAGAGATAACATGGGTGATAAGAAAATCCCTGTAATCTTGATGGCTAGCGCGTTTGATACAATTGATGATGCTGAAGTAGCAAAGTGCGGTGCAATTGGTTACATCAAAAAGCCGTTTGAGGCGCAAGAACTATTAAATAAAATAGGTTCAGTATTGGGAAAACCTGTAAAAAAAGCGCCTTCTAAACCTGCAGCGCCTAAAAGTGATGAGACTATTGCTGATAACCTAAACTCAAACGTAAGCGAATTTGATATTGATGCCCTTTTAACAGAGGGCGGGAAAAAGAATATCGATGTTGGTGAAGATCAAGAAAATCAAGACCAACAATCTTCTGAAAATATGCTGTCAGAGATTGATCTAAATTCACTGCTTAATGGCGTTGATGCTGATCTGGATATGAAGATCGCTGAGACTTCTTTTATGGAAGAGCCAATAGCACCTCAAGGGGATAAAGAAGGCGTCGATCAAGAACAAGCAGATATGGATCTTTGGGCAGAAGCCTTTACTGAACAAAAATTAGTTGAAGAGAAAAAAAAGAATCCTACAGCTGCTGATGACGCTGCAATTCCTGATTTAGTAGATGATGCCTTAAATGATCTGCTTAAAGAGCCTACAGATACAGATAGAATCAAAAATGCGCCTGTTGAGGAAGATATTAAAGAGGATAATATTGAGATTGATGAAGATATATTCAATAAAACCTCTCTTATTGAAGATCTTGCAGTTGAAACAACTATTATTGAAAATAAGAATTTAAAGAAGGCAGTAAAACATAAAGAAATTGAAGAAAGTCCAGATACAGAAACCGTTGGAGATATCTCAGAAATCTTAAAAGAGCAAGTTGAACAGATTCAATCTCCTAAATTTGTCCCTACAGGAATTATTCCTAATCTTGGTAATCAAACAAATATTGCTGGCGGAAATGATCCATTTCTAAGTAAGATGGATCTTTTAAGTATCTTACAATATGGGGTAAATCAGAAGATTTCTGAGATATTATCTTCTTTGGATAATGAATCAATTGTCGGAGTTTTAAAGGAATCATTTAAAGAGTTTATTTCTCAAAGCGTTGCTGAAACCAGTGAAAATTTTGCAAATCTGATTAATACAGCAGTAGACAATAAAATCAATGATATGCTGAATAATATCAATCTTGAAAATATATTAAATCAAGTTATTTCTTCAACTATCAAAGGAATTTTTAGAGAATTTGACAATAATATTATCAATATAACGAAGAATCTTATAGAGCAAAATATAAACGAAATGCTGCAAGAAAAACTTCTGCCTATAAAATCAGAAATACAAGCCATAGTATGGGAAAAACTCCCAGAAATGGCTGAAAATATCATCAAAAAAGAGATTGAGATGATAAAGACAGATACTATTAATTAAAAAGTGCAGACAAACGCTTAATAGGAAGACTCAAGGTTAATATCTTGCTGCTATTCCTTTATATAAAGGAGTTTAAAAAGTGAAAAATAAAGAAAATGAACATATAGAATTACCGAAGTTCTTTGAGCCAGAAAAAATTGAACAAAAATGGTATGATTACTGGAATGAAACAGGGTGTTTTAAACCTAAAACAGATGAAAAAAGCCCTTGTTACTCTATAGTAATCCCCCCTCCTAATATTACAGGATCTCTTCACATGGGACATGCTCTAAATATTACGTTGCAGGATATTCTCTGCAGATGGAAAAGGATGAGCGGACATCGTGTTCTTTGGGTGCCTGGAACAGATCATGCAGGAATTGCAACTCAAAATGTTGTAGAGAGACAGCTTGAAAGTGAAGGGTTAACTCGTCAAGAACTTGGACGAGAGGAGTTTATTAAACGTATATGGAAGTGGAAAGATGAATATGGAGGCAGGATTGTTCATCAATTAAAGAGACTTGGCGCCTCATGTGATTGGTCTATGGAGAGGTTTACCTTTGATGAAGGACTTTCAGAGGCAGTAAGGCGGGTGTTTAATAGTCTTTTTGAAGAAGGACTGATATACCGCTCATTAAGGCTGATAAATTGGTGTCCAAGATGTCATACTGCCCTTTCTGATCTTGAGGTAGATCATGATGAATTGACTGGACGTTTAACTTATATTCGTTATCCTTTAGAGCATGAAAAAGGTTTTATTGTCGTAGCAACTACCAGACCAGAGACAATGCTTGGCGACACGGGAGTAGCCGTAAATCCTAAAGATGTCAGATATGCTCATCATATTGGTTCAATGATAAAACTGCCGCTTACAGATAGAATAATACCTATAATTGCTGACCCAGAGGTTGATATGAAATTTGGGACAGGCGCTGTTAAGGTAACCCCTTCACATGATTTTAATGATGAAGCGATTGCAAATAGACAATCCCCTAAACTTTCTTTTATAACAGTAATAGATGAAGATGCAAAGATGAATAAGAATGTCCCTGAAAGATTTAGAGGTCTTGACAGATATGAATGCAGAAAACAGGTGATAGAAGAATTAGAGGCAGGAAATTTTTTGGAAAAACATGCCGATCATCTTCATTCAGTAGGGCAGTGTTATAGATGCAAGACTGTAATAGAGCCCCTTCCTGCAATTCAATGGTATGTTAATGTTGGCGATATGTCTAAACAGGCGTTAACAGCTGTAAAAACAGGAAATATAAAGATTATACCTGAGGGATGGACAAATAGTTATTATTCATGGATGGAAAACATAAGGGATTGGTGTATATCGCGTCAGATATGGTGGGGACATAGAATTCCAGTATGGTACTGCCCAGAGTGTATTGGAAGTGACGGGCTAAGCCATGGCGAAAATATTTATCATACATTTTTTAAAGAGTATAAAGGGCAAACTGAAGGCACATATTATAATCTAAGAATAATCGGCTTAACGCATAAAGAAATAATAGAAAATTCTGATAAAATAAAGGTTGATATAAAGGTTAAACCGCACTCTAGCATGAAGGAATTAGAGCGATGCCCAGTATGTGGAAGCGAAAATTTGATTATGGAGCCCGATGTGCTTGATACATGGTTTTCATCAGCATTATGGCCATTTTCAACGCTTGGGTGGCCGGAAGATAATGAAAATCTAAAATCCTTTTATCCAACAAGCGTGCTTGTAACTGGGTTTGATATACTGTTTTTTTGGGTAGCAAGAATGATAATGATGGGCATGAAGTTTATGAATGATATACCATTTAAGGATGTGTATATACATGCCCTTGTGCGTGATATTAAGGGTCAAAAGATGAGTAAGTCTAAGGGAAATGTAATTGATCCGCTTACTCTTATAGATAAATATGGCACTGATTCATTTAGATTTACGCTTGCTGCATTTGCAGCGCAAGGCAGGGACGTTAGATTTGCAGAAGATAGAGTAGAGGGGTACAGGCATTTTGTAAATAAACTCTGGAATGCCTCAAGATTTATACAGATGAATATAAGTCAGGCAGATGGTAGTTCAATGAATAAAACAGTATTTAGTAAGAGCTATTTTACTGCAAAGCATAATTCATTAAGCCTGCCTGATAAATGGATACTCGGCAGATTAGCAGCCGCAGCCTCTGAAATTGATAAACATCTTAATGGCTATAGATTTAATGACGCTGCAAACACGATTTACCAATTTATCTGGCATGAACTTTGTGATTGGTATATCGAGTTTTCTAAGACATCACTTATATTAAATGAAGAAGGAAAATTATCAGAAAGAGGACAATATACGCTTAAAACTCTGATGTATGTCTTAGATAATTCACTAAGACTTCTGCATCCATTTATGCCGTTTGTAACTGAAGAGATATGGAATTCAATGTTTTCGCTTAACAAAAAAAGCATATCGCTTGAGCCGTATCCAAATAATCTCTCAGCCTCTAAGACCTCTGTCAGAGAGATGCAAACTGTTATAGATGTAATCTTAGGGATACGAAGTATTAAAGGTGAATTAAATATAGCTCCGTCAAAACGTCTTGATGTTTATATCAAACCCCTTGCAAAGGATGTAGAGAAGAATATTTCAGAAAATATTGATTATATTATCAATCTTGCAAGATTAAATACGATTGAGATAGATAGTGTAATTGAAAGAATTAAGGGATCTGCAATTCATATAAACGCAGGATTTGAAATATATATTCCATTGATTGGTCTTTTTGACGTTGATTCAGAAGCAGATAGAATGAATAAAGAACTAGCCAAAATTGACGAGGCATTAAAGACCCTTGATAAAAAATTATTTAATGAAGACTTCTTAAACCGCGCACCTGAGGCTGTAGTTCAAAAAGAAAAGTCCAGATATGCAGAACTCATAACAAAGAAAAAGAAGATTAATGAGAATCTCAAAAACCTTATTGATACTCAATCTAAATCTTAAATAGATATTTATATTTGAAAAAGAACAACTTCATAGATTATATTTGGATTGCGATATTAATACTGTATCTTATTTCTCCTAGAGATTTAATGCCTTTTACTATTATTGATAATGTTATAGTTGCATTAATATTATGGCAGATGATCAGAAAGGTTAGAACTCCTAAAAAAAGATTCAAACAAAAAAAGACCAATCAATCAAGTTACGAAAAAAGTGATACCACTCTAAGTAACTCAATGGATATAACTGAAGCATATAAAATACTTGGAGCTAATCAACAAGACTCCTTAGAAGAAATAAGAAAAACATATATTGAAAAAGTATCAAAAAATCACCCTGACAAGGTAACTCATCTAAGCGAAGAACTGCAAACAATGGCTTCTGAGATTACTCAAAAATTAAATCAGGCTTTTGAGATTATTAAAAGACAGAAATTATCGTGACCCTATAAGGGGCAGAGCCCCTCTCTTTGAACCCATTATAATAACATATTATATATCGTAGTAGGGGTAACCTAGATTATTCATATTAGATTAGACATAAAAAAAGGGCAGCCACAAGGGCTGCCCCTACATTTACATCTTATAGAATAAATCCTACTATTAAAAGTGAAACTATATTTATAATCTTAATCATAGGATTAATCGCAGGGCCTGCCGTATCCTTATAAGGATCTCCGACTGTATCTCCAGTGATTGCTGCCAAATAAGCAGGGGAATTTTTCCCGCCACAATGACCGCTTTCTATATATTTCTTTGCATTATCCCATGCCCCTCCTCCAGAGGTCATAGATATTGCTAAAAATAATCCTGTAATAATTGTCCCAATCAATAATCCTCCTAATGCTACTGGTCCAAGTAAAAAACCTACTAACACTGGAGCTGCCACTGGTAATAGCGCAGGCACTACCATTTCTCTAATCGAGGCGCATGTAACTATATTTACACATGCTGCATAATCTGGTTTAGCCTCGCCTTCCATTATGCCCTTGATTTCCCTAAATTGACGGCGAACTTCCTCAACAATAGCTCCGCCTGCCTTTCCAACTGCCAGCATTGAGAAAGATGCAAATAGATATGGAATCATACCCCCAAGTATTAGTCCTACTACAACTCGCGGGGCAGCTAGTTCAAAGATTAAATGTTTACCAGCTGCTGAGATTTCCTGCAAATAAGCAGAAAAAAGAACTAATGCTGCAAGCCCTGCTGAACCAATTGCATAACCCTTAGTTACTGCCTTTGTAGTATTACCAACTGCATCAAGGGCATCTGTAATCTTTCTTGCATCTTCTTGTAGTCCGCTCATTTCTGCTATACCGCCAGCATTGTCTACTATTGGACCAAAGGCGTCTATTGCCACAATTATACCTGCAAGCGATAGCATACTCATAGAAGCAATTGCAATACCGTAAAGACCTGCAAAATTATTAGCAAGCAATATTCCTATCCCAATCACGATTGCTGGGGCAGCAGTTGCTTCCATTGAAATAGCAAGCCCTGTTATTAAATTTGTTCCATGTCCAGTTACAGAGGATTTTGCAATCAATCGCACTGGACGATAATTTGTAGACGTATAATAATCAGTGATACTAACTAACGCTATAGTAACAAAAACTCCAATGGATGCTGCACAATATATATCAAAAAAATAATTTGCGCCAAATAATATCTTTGTAAAAGGATAAAAAAGAATTAACGCCAAAATACTAGCTGCAATTAAACCCTTATAAAGAGCGCCCATTATATTTTCATTTTTACTTAAACGAATAAAATAAACACCAATGATTGAAACAATTATTCCAATTATTCCTAATAGTAACGGATATGTAGTATAGGCAATTTTAGGAGAAATTGTTAGTCCTTCAATCATTATGCCTTTAAACTCCTTAGGCACATTATTAAACATCTCATAATGAGTAATATCTAAACTCCCTATAGTCATTGCAGCTATTGTAGTAACTGCATAAGTCTCAAAAAGGTCAGCTGCCATACCTGCGCAGTCTCCGACATTATCGCCGACATTATCAGCTATAACTGCAGGATTACGCGGATCATCTTCAGGAATACCTGCCTCTATCTTACCCACTAAATCAGCGCCAACATCAGCTCCCTTAGTGAATATTCCGCCTCCTAGACGAGCAAAGACAGAGATTAAACTGCTTCCAAATGCAAGACCAAGTAATGCCTTTAAATTTTCATGCGTGACTATATAAAAACCTGCTACAGATATAATTGCAAGTCCAACTACAAGCAAACCAGTGATTGCCCCACCGCGGGAAGCTATAAATAAAGCCTCTTTTAAACCTGAAAGGGATGCCTGAGCTGTGCGCACATTAGCGCGGACTGAAATATTCATTCCAATATAACCAGCCATTGCTGAAGCAAATGCGCCTATTAGAAATCCAAGCATTGTCTGATAGCCTAAGGCGAAATATAATATAACGGCTAAAACTGCTGCTACTAAACTAATTGCGCGATATTGGCAGTATAAAAAAGCCTTTGCCCCTTCTTGAATTGCCTCAGCGATTTCTAACATCTTGCCAGATCCCTTTGACTTAGCTAGAATGCTAATCATAAAAATAAACGCAAAAACTATTGCCAATAAACCAGCATAAATAGCAGTAACGGGTAAATCAACGACTAGATTGGAAAGTGCTTGGTTCATAATTATAGTTCCCCTTTTATTTATTCAAATGGGACAACAAAGTTGCCATTATCAAATTAGAGATGAAAAATATTAGTAAGCTTTATTTAGAGTTAAATGCGAGGGGGGGGACTCGAACCCCCACAGGTTGCCCCACTGGATCCTAAGTCCAGCGCGTCTACCAATTCCGCCACTCTCGCATAATCAATTTTACAGGGTCAGAGTGTATTTGGTCAAGAAATCTTATTGGGGGCTGCACCCGCAACTAACTTGTTAATATATTCTATATTATTCTAAAGTGCATTATTTTTATCAGCGGTGTATATTTTTTCTCATCACAGATAGATAATCATATACCTGTACTGAAGCTATTCCTAAAAACATAACTGTAAGCGGAGACTGGCCTGCTGCCTCTCTCCAGCCATATTGCATTATTACAAAGGACTCAAATATAATCAACATCAAAATCAATAACATTAGATATAGTATCTTTCTGGTCGTCTTAAACCTCAATCCATTAACTAAACAACTAAATAATGTTGTATTTCTTCTGTTTGGATGAGTCAACATTTTAAAACCTCCTGCTTAAAAAAGCATATCTCACAGAGTTTATAATTGTTTTTAGCCTTTACTATCATAAATTAGCAATTTCTATACCAGAAACTGCGTTAAACCACTTATCAATAAATCTGCGCTTATCTTGATCTGTTGATACTATTAAAATCGGCAAAATAATGACATAACTATAGTAATACGGAAAATTTTTCCATAAAAATACAATTATTTGATTGATGTAACTAAAGCATGAGGGTTCTGTCCAAGGACTTCCTTTAGGGATGGCATCTGCAAAGGGATTTTTAAAACGGGTCTAAGACCCTCCCTTTGAACCCATAATTTTTTGTTTTATTTCTAAAAGGTTATTTAGCGGCTAAATATTGTGAAATAGCACTTGCTGCTTTACGGCCAGCACCCATAGCAAGTATTACTGTTGCTGAACCAGTAACGATATCTCCACCTGCGTAAACACCCTTCATACTGGTTAGCCCAGTTTGTTCATCTGCAATTATATAACCCCATTTAGTTGTCTTTAAATCTGCAGCGCTTTGCGGGACTAATGGATTTGCTGATGTGCCTACTGCAATAATTACAGCATCTACAGCTATCTGAAATTCAGAACCTTTAATACGTACAGGTTTTCTCCTGCCTGAGGCATCTGGTTCGCCAAGTTCCATTCGTTCACATTCTATGGCATTTACCCAGCCGTCTTTACCAATAATTCTAATAGGATTAGTCAGCATTTCAAAACGTACGCCTTCTTCTTTTGCATGATGTACTTCTTCGGCTCTTGCAGGCATCTCTGCTAAAGAACGCCTATATATTATCATTGATTCCTCAAGCCCAAGCCTTAGAGCTGTTCTTGCTGAATCCATAGCAACATTGCCGCCGCCTACAACTGCCAGTCTTTTACCAGTTCTAATAGGTGTATCATACTCTGGAAATGAAAAGGCCTTCATTAAATTGGCGCGTGTCAAAAATTCGTTAGCTGAATATACGCCGTTTAAATTCTCTCCGGGAATCCCCATAAACTTAGGCAGTCCTGCTCCAGTACCTATATAACAAGCATCGAAATCCTTCATCAGTTCATCCACTGTAAAGAGTTTTCCTATTACGCTGTTAAGGGCAATCTCAACTCCCATCTCTTTTAATGTCTCAATCTCTTTGGCAACGATACTCTTTGGCAGTCTAAATTCAGGTATTCCGTAAACAAGCACTCCACCTGCCTGATGTAATGCCTCAAATATTGTTACTTTATGTCCTTCTTTAGCAAGATCAAAGGCGGCGGTTAATCCAGAAGGACCGCTGCCAACGATAGCAACCTTTTTACCAGTTGGGTTTTTGACTGTAATTTTTTTAGCAGTACCTTGTGTTCGCTCCCAATCTGCGGCAAATCTTTCAAGCCGTCCAATTCCTACAGGTTCATTCTTTTTGCCTACTACGCAATTTTTTTCACATTGATCTTCTTGAGGACAAACCCTTCCGCAAACAGCAGGAAGGAAATTTTGTTCTTTGATTTTATTTATAGCTCCACTAAAATCACCTTTATTTATAAAACCAATAAAATCGCGAATCGGAACATTTACAGGGCAGCCTTCAACACATTTTGGTTGCTTACAGGCAAGACATCTTGATGCCTCTAACCTTGCGTCTGCCTCTGTATATCCAAGGGCTACCTCGCTAAAATTTGAGCGCCTTATGTTTGCAGGCTGCTCAGGAATAGGTGTTTTATTAGGAATAATCTTCTTTTTTTTCACTTCTGTCATTTTAGCACCGCCTTTATATATAATTAATTTTCAGGATAAGATTTGCAGCCCCATGTTTTAAGTCACAATATTTAACCATAAGACTATGTTAATTTTCAATAGGGGTTAAAAATTTTTTAAATGATTTAAGGTTTTCTTCTCTTTCGTCTGAATCGTTTTTTTACTACAGATTTTGAAGTTTCATTTTTTGCTTCCTCAACTGCTTCAGGGATAATTTCAGCCATCAATATGGTATCAGTTGATTTTTTTTCTATCTTTTCTCTTGGAATAAATCTACTTCTCTGTCTTTGTTCATCTTTAATGGGTTCTTTAGGGACTGGCTTTTTGATCTCTGAGGAATTTTCAGTTTCTTGATCAAAATCAGTTAAAGGAATTTTCTTCCATTTTTGTACTGGAACTGATTTTCGATAATTATTGTTCTTTGAGGTTTTAGGTAGTTTACCAACAGAATCAATTAAAGGCGTTGAAACTTCTATTGGTTCAAGCTGCGCATCTTGTTCGTTGATAATTATAAAATCTTCTTCCTTTAATTGTTCGGCACAGCAGCTTTCAAGTGTCTCAAATCCAATGCAGCACATCAATCTGCCGCATAGGCCTGAGAGTTTGCCGGGGTTTAAGGCAATTTCTTGATTTCTTGCCATTTTAATAGAAATAGGAGCAAAATCAGATAAAAACGTTCTACAACAAGCCTCTCTACCGCATATTCCAAGCCCGCCGATTAATTTAGCCTCATCTCTGACTCCTATTTGTCTCATCTCAATTCGAGTCTTAAACCTTGAGGCAAGATCTTTTACGAGTTCCCTAAAATCTATCCTTCCATTAGCAGTAAAATAAAACAATATCCGCTTTTTATCAAGGGTAACCTCAATATCAATTAATTTCATTTGAAGCGCCCTTGCCATCACGCGTTCAATGCAGTATGACCGCGCATCAACTCGAACTAATTCATTGTCTTGCTGTTGTTTTAAATCTTCATCAGTTGCTAGTCTGAGGATTTTTTTCAATTCTCTTTCAGGGTTTTCAATAGTATGAGCTTCTACAACTACAGTACCTATTGTTACCCCAAAATTAGACTCTATAACAACAAGATTACCAAAAGCTGGCCGATTTTCATTAATATCATCAATTTCAAAATCGTATATCTTACCGCATTTTTTAAAGCGTATTCCAACTACCTCAGGCATTTATGTCTCCATGAATATATTTTAAGAGTATATCAAATTTCTTACTATAAAGACAATTGAATAATAAAATACAGATGATTGCAGACTTGACAATAGTATAGTTTATAAAGCCAGCTAAAATTTTTTGTTAATCAAATTTTTTATTGACAAAATAATATATATATGTTAGTATGTAACCACTTACTTACAAGATATGATTTATGATGGAGGTAATATGATGAAGACAAAGAAAATTTCAATGGTAGTTGGGCTTATTATGATAGTTAGTTTGATACTGATTGGAATTAGTTTTGCTAAAGAAGGTCATCAAGGCGGATTTGGTAAGATGATGATTTTAAATGTAAGGTGGTGGCAAAATCCTGAAATTGCAAGAAAACTTGTGCTGACTGAAGATGAGAAGAATAAACTTGATAAATTATATGTTGAAAAGACTAAGAGTCTGATTGATGAAAAGGCAGCTATTCAAAAAGGTATGCTTGATATGAGAGAACTTTTAGAGGCTAAAGAGTTAGATAAGGGCAGGATTTTATCAGATTTTAAGAAAGACCAAACTGTATTGATTAATATAACAACGAAACAGTTTAATTATATTGTAGATGTACGCACCATACTTGGAGCAGATCGCTTTAAAGAGCTTGAGGTAAGTCTTCATCACCCTTATACGCATGAATCGGATTGGAGTAAAGATTCACATCTGGAATAAGATGAGTTGAATGATAATCAATTAAATGTTTTTTTTACAAGTCAGGGGTGGCATCACTTCCCACGATAAACACCCACCCCTGACATTTTAATATTATACTGGTTGTCAAAAATGTCTTCTCTTTATACGCAATCTTATTTTGTTGTATAACCTTCAAATACCCCGTCTGCTACGCATCCACCCCTTTCAAGAAAGGGGAATTTAAAAAAAATAAATAGTTGTGCAGAGGTCTTTTAGGGATTACCCCTACGAAATAAGGTGATAAAGAAAATTAAGTGAATGACTTCTATGAAAGCAACTTTGTATTATTAAGACATCTGCATAACTTAAGAATAGAGATTTATAATCAAAAATAAATTGCATTTCTGTTAATTCCCCTTTTTTAAAAGGGGTGGATGCGCAGCAGACGGGGTATCTTGTTTTTAAGATGAATCAATTCTCTTAAAAGTTCTGTTTATTAAAGGGTATTTTGCCATGTTTTTATTTGTAATATTGCTTCATTAAAAGATTGTTTAACATCAATATTTCTTATAAAAAAACAAGATACCCCGTCAGGCTAAAGCCTGCCACCCCTTTTAAAAAAGGGGAATTTAAAAAAAATTGTAGTTATGCAGAGGTCTTTTATTAGTAATCCCGCCTTAAAAGCAAAAAATAGTTTTAATTTAACTAAGGAATCTTACACACAATAATTGAAAAATGTTACCATATTTGCTAATAAACATTATAGGATATCAATGCTTTGTATTGTTCCTTTTCAGAGAAATTAGCAAAAACTTTTGCTTCTCCTCTTTGAAGATTAAAACTCCCTGTAAATAAATCTCCCTCTTTATGCAGATATAACCATTTGTTTCCAGTAATAACGGCTACTTTCAGCGCACCTGGTACTCTTAATTTGAAAGTTTGATTCTCTGAGGAACTTATACTACCATCAAGCGGTGTATATAAATAAACATTATTTGTTATAAACTGATTATAAGTCATTGGAAAGTTACGCTTTGTTCCTGAACTCGCCTCTATTTTATAACTTATCGCCCAATCAAATTCTTCCAAATCGTTATCTTTTTTAAATTTTGCGAAATTATCGTATTTAAACTTTGTATATATCTTTAGATTATACTCTCCAGCACTTGGAAAGACTGCATTAACCATATATAAATTTCCATCTGTTTGTCCAAATGTAAGATTGTCAGGCAGTTTTTTATTATCTTTATCTAAACTCAACATTAATTTTACGTTATTTGGAACCTCCAGTTTAATAGTTACAGAATCAGTAGCATTAATAACATTACTGAAATTATCTTTAAGTTTTAACCCAGCTTTAAAATAGAGCGGCTGTAAAAAAGGAAGACTTTCAAATTCCTCTTTAGTAATTGGGGATTTTAATAGCTGCCATTCCTTGTCTTCAGGCAAGTGACCAAAAATAAATTGTTCTGGCGGAGTTAAAAAATAATGATCTTCAAAGTTCTTGTTAAATTTATCATTTCCTACAGTGCCTGCCCCCCATGTCGTATCAATTAAAAACCATTTATTATCTATTCTAACAGCATTCCAGTCATGATTAGGTTTTTCAAATCTTTGACCATTCTTATAACCTGCCCCCTTAGCATATCCGCTAATTCTAACAACTTGTAAACCTGCTAATTGTGCCAAATTTTGAAACAATCCTGAATATCCTGCGCATATTGCAGAACGTTTTTTAAGCACTCCATTAGGGCTTAAATCTCCATAATTGCCTGACTGAAGCCCTTTCACATCATATGCAATATTTTCAGTAACCCAAACATAAATTGACCATACTTTTGCACGATCACTTTTAGCATCTTTAGTTAAATACTTAGCCAGAGATTCAAGGGATTCATCTTCTTTTTCTAAAACTTGATCATAAGCATAAGCATAATTTTCAGAATATGCGTAAACAACAAGCATATAGCAGCAAACCAATAGCGAAATAATTTGAAAACTAACATTTTTACCGTTAGCAGCCATCAAGGTTAATGATTTTATCATGACTAATTACTCCTATTTTTAGATATATCGCAAAAAGAATCATTTTTAATAGAAATGACAAAAATTTAAATATTTTTCACATTTTATCAAAAACTTAAACTCAAAGTAAACAGATTACTGAGATAACAAAGACAATGAGGAAGATAAATGAGATAAATTCACATTCAACGGACAACTTTTGTTCCCATAACAATTAGCCTTAGGTTTGCAAAAATATTTCCCAGTCATAACAAAAAGCGCATGAAATTCATTATAGAGTTTTATATCAGTATCAAGATTATCATGGAATAGACGTTGAAACTCATCATAACTACTATTATAATCCATAAGTCCATGTCTGCTGATAACCCGCCTTGTATAGACATCTACGACAAATACAGCCTTATTAACTGCATAGAGCAAGATTGAATCCGCAGTCTCAGGGCCTATCCCATTAACATCTAATAGCTGTTTCCTTAATTTCATGGTTTCAATTTGAGCCATGTTTTCAATCTCGCCATCAAAATCATTGACCAATAAACTTATAAATGATTTAAGCCTCTTAGCCTTGATATTAAAATATCCTGAAGGTCTGATTGCTGCTGCAAGTTCATCATGTGAAATTGTATTGATGCTGTAAGCGTTTAACAGGTCTTTAGCTTTAAGATTATTAATAGCCTTAATGACATTCCCCCAATTAGTATTTTGAGTAAGGATTGCACCTACAGCTATCTCAAATGGGGTATCACCTGGCCACCAATGCTGATGCCCAAAGGCTTTAAATAATATCGCATATATTTCAAGCAGTTTATCTCTATGTTTCATGGATTTATGTAGGGGCAAACACATAGGTTCACCCCCAACAATTCAAATTTATCTATTATGGAATTATCTTTTATAATAGGTTCAAAGGGACGAGTCCCTTTGCGGGTGTTTGAGGGCAGAGCCCTCATTCTTTTTAGGTTCAACTGTTTATTTTATAAATTTACCTTGAATCCATCCGCTGCCAAATTCTCCGCTTACGAAATAAAAATCTAATGATGGACAATAAAAGTCAACATTGACTGTAGAACCAAAAGCGAGTTTGGTCTTAAAATTGCCCTTTGGAGATGTCAGCAGAGGGACATCTTCATCTATAAGCTGTTTTTTGAAATTCACATTATCAAGCAAAACGATATTCTTAATACTAATCCATCCGCTCTTATTATCAGAGGTTACATAGGCAAGTTTCTTATCTAATGTAAATAAAATATCCTCTACTTTTATAACTGTGCCGTTTAAAATGTTTATAGAAGAAGACATTAAGTCATAATTTGAATATAATGGCGTTGAATCTGCAATCTCAATTGCATTAGAGGAGCCGTATAATTGTATAAAATTAGGTTTAACGTCACTTTCTTTTAATATACCTTTTGACTCAATTCCATTATTAGTTGCATAAATGTCATCTTTTCCTTTTTTTATCACTGTGCCTTTTGGAAATATAATCTCTTTTCCATCATCAAAGTCAACGGTTAAAGGAGCAGTTGAATAAGAATAAAAATACGTTTCAGGCAGCCCTGAAAGTTTTATGGTAGAATTTACCGAGCCTGAAACAATAAACATTCCATTTGGAGAAAATGCAATTGACCTCACCCAATCCTCATGTTTACATATAGTTGCAATCGGCAATAAATCTGAAATAAGCCATAGTTTTACAAAACCATCATAACTTCCAGTAGCAAATGTAGCAGAATCAGGAGAAAAAGCTATAGTTTTTATAGAATTATCACCATTAGAAATAGATAATAATAATTTTGGTTTTGAAATATCAACAGATGTTTCCCACACTATCAGTTTATTATCACGGCCTGAAGAAACAAGATATTTACCGTCATGCGAATATGTTACACAATCAATTTCATCGATATGTTGTTTAAGAGTAGTGATATTTTTACCCTTAAGTGTATCCCATATCTTAATTGTCATATCAAAACTCCCAGAGGCTAAATACCTTCCATCTGGAGAAAAACTAATAGATGTTACAGCCTTATCATGTCCTATAAGAGTCTTAAATAAGATTCCGGTCTTTGTATCCCAAAGTTTAATTGTTTTATCAGAGCTTCCTGACGCAATCATCTTACCATCAGGACTATATGCCGCATCCGTTACCCATGAGGTATGACTGCCCAATATCTTGATTAATTTACCGCTTTCTACATCCCATAATTTTAATAAATAATCATTACCTCCAGAGACTAAATTCTTTCCATCAGGAGAGAATGCTATTGAATTAATACAGTCATTATGAGCATCTTTTATTGTACTAATGATATTGCCAGATGATACATCCCATATTTTTATAGTTTTATCAGCGCCTGTTGAGGCAATTATCTTTCCATCAGGAGAAAATATCACTTTTTCTACAGAACCACTATGCCCAAGTATTGTTTTGTGTATAGGAGAATCTATTATAGAGCCTTTATTATAAAGTGAAAGCTGATTTTGTTGTTTGCTATAGAATGAACATGATAAAATTTGAAAAGATACTATGATAATGATAATTAGTTTTTTCATTATTATTTCCTTATATAACTAAAATTAATTTTATGTCATAGATTTTTGAACAGCTTGAGAAATATCTTCAGTTATTTCGGCAACCATTGCCTCATCCTGTCCTTCAACCATAATTCTTATCTTCTTTTCAGTTCCAGAAGGACGTACTAATACCCTGCCCTTATCTTTTAATTTTTCCTCAGCCTTAGCCACTGCATTCATTATATCTGGACATTGATTTATATCTTTTTTACTTGTTACTGGAATATTTTTTAAAATCTGAGGATAAAGCGTAATATCTGAAACAAGCTCAGATAATGTTTTATTTGTCTTTTTCATAATATTTAAAATCTGAAGCGCAGTAATAGGCCCATCTCCAGTAGTATTATGATTTAGTGATATTATATGACCCGACTGTTCGCCTCCAAATGTGCAGTCGCTTTTTAACATCTGCTCAACTACATATCTATCGCCAACCTGAGACCTTAACAATGTTATGCCGCAGTTATTTAAATAATGTTCTAGTCCAAGATTACTCATAACAGTAGATACTACAGTATCATTTTTTAAAAGCCCATCATTTTTAAGATCCTTTGCCCATATTGCCATAATCAAATCGCCGTCAATAATCTTTCCATTCTCATCACAAAATATCGTTCTATCACCATCGCCGTCATGGGCAATACCAAGATGTGCCTGAGTTTTTTTCACGGCTTCTGAAAGTTTGTTTAAATGAAGCGCTCCGCAATCTGCATTAATATTAGTGCCGTTAGGTTTATCATTAATACTGATAATTGCAGCGCCTAATTCACGTAAGAGAGTTGGAGTTACTTTATATGTTGCACCATTAGCAGAATCTACCACAATCCTGAATTCCTCAAAATCTACCATTCTTGGAATTGTTGATTTAATATATTCTATATATCTGCCAATTGCGTCAGGCAATCTAAATGCCTTCCCAATAAGACTGCCTTCTGGTCTATTTTGTATCAGTTTTTCATCAAGTACTAACTGTTCTATTGCCTGCTCTTGTTCATCAGGGAGTTTAAATCCCATTGCAGAAAATATCTTTATGCCATTGTCTTCATATGAATTATGTGAAGCAGAGATTACGATACCTGCGTCAAGCCTCAGAGTTCTTGTCAAATATGCAACACCCGGCGTTGGTATTGGCCCGACAAGCGTAACATTCATGCCCATTGAACAGATTCCAGAGGTCAGAGCGCTCTCTATCATATAGCCGGATAATCGAGTGTCTTTACCTATTAAAATCATATTTCTTGCTCGTTTATGATAAAGTATCTTGCCTATTGCCATACCTATTTTAAGCACGGTTTCAGGTGTTATTGGATGAGAATTTACCTTTCCTCTAATCCCGTCTGTACCAAACAGCTTCATTATTACTCCTTTAACAATTATATATTATTTTTCAATTATAACAGTTACCTGCACCTTATCAACAGGATTTCTTGTATTTTTTCCTTCATAAGAAAGCGGAATCTCACTAGTAAATGTTTTTTTATGATTATTTATATCTATCGGCTCAGTTTTTATATATTGCATCGTATCAAGCACTGACTTAGTGCCTTTTAATAAGATTTGCTGCGGGTCTGAAACTGCGTCTATCATGTGATAGCCTTCTTGAGGTTTTCCTATAATTACTGGACGAATTTTAATATATCTTGATATAGTTTTTTCAATAGTTATCTTTACATTTGTAGGACTGATCAGTTTAACATTTATTTCAGAAGGCATTATCAAATTATCTTTGGTTAAATAATAAATTGTGTCGCCTTCTTGAGCATTATCAAGTGGTATAAAGATATTAACATCATGAGGCATGAGTTTTTTTATCAGAGATTCTTGACCTTTAAGCGTTACATTAGCAGTCTTTGCAGTTTGACTTGTCACCTCAAATCCAATTGGTATATTTTTAAACTCAATAGGAAGGTCCATAGAAATCTCTGTCTGTCCCTTCATTGCCATAAAGAACCAGAGTATAATCGCCATCAAAAGCGATATTATCTTAAATCCTGAATTGCTTCCTAAAAATTTAATTATCATTTATACCTATCTTCTCTTCCCAGAATCTGTAAATAGATCAGTTAATATTGTCCTTAATTTGTTCATATCTAGCTTTGGATGAATCTCACCGCCAAGGGAAACGGAAATCCCGCCTGTTTCTTCTGATACTATTATTGTAACAGAATCAGTCTCTTCAGTAATAGCAAGCGCTGCCCTATGTCTAGTCCCCATGTTTCTGTCTAGTACTGGTTTAAGGCTTATAGGCAGGAAACATCCAGCAGCAACAATTTTATTTCCTTTAATTACCAAAGCCCCATCATGAATTGGTGATGTTGGATGAAATATACATAAAATTATCTCCCTTGAAACCTTTGAATCTAAGGCAGTACCAATTTCTATAAACTCCCTTAAAGATGTATCCCTTTCAATTACAATAAGACCACCAATCTTTCTCGCTGAAAGCGATACCGCTGCCTTAACTATCTCATCAAGAGATTTAAGTTCTTCAGCAGATGTAAAGGGTAAAAATGAAGCATCTCCAACCTGCGCCAAAACCCTGCGTATCTCAGGCTGAAATAATATGATCATTGCTATTACCATATATGCCCAAAAACTCTGTATCAGCCAGTCTAATGTATAGAGATTTAAGTATCTTGCAATAAGTGATGTCAGTAACATCACACCAATCCCTATGAGCATTTGTACTGCCCTTGTACCCCTAATGATCAGAAGCAGCCGATAAAATATATAGGATACTATAAGTATATCAACTACGTCCTGCCATCTGATTTGTCTTAATATATCCATTTCTTAATTTATGATTGCAGATTTATAAATCTAAAACCATAACTCGTTAAATGCAGGGACACGATACATCGTGCCCCTACGATTAGACCTTTTCCTCAAGGAGTATTTTATGTTTTATCAGAGAGATCTCTCTAACGCTCCCTTCAAATACCTTTTGTTCCCCAAAGAGACTCCTTAAAAAAATCTTGCCTTCTTCTGGACGAATGACATCAACATTTTCAAGATATAATGTCTCTTTACCGTCTTTATCGCATATAAACGCATTGGCTTCACACATTGCTTGCCTCCATTATTTTGGTAATTTCAACAATAAGGTCATCCACCATATGAGGCAGGGGCTGCCTTTTAATCCCAATTATCTCTAACCCCTCTTGATTTAGGGGTAACAATATCTTTTTAGCCCTTGATGAAGAAATAGAACAAGCCATAGCGTGTGTCATTTCACCCATCATAGAATCTGCCATCAAGATGCTTATTGCACCAAGTATTAAATCAACCCTTCCTGAATTAATAATAATGGCATTTTCGCCTGTTGCGCCTTTATTGGCTCTAGCCTTAAGCATTGCTACAGTTGCCTGTGAATTAGTACCTAAGCCAATCACTTCCACTCTTTCGCCAAAGGTATCCTTTAGTCTTTTGACGATTAGACTGCCGATGCCGCCTCCCTGACCATCTATTACTGCTATTTTAATCAATTGTTATTAACATATTTAAGGGTGTCGGCCCTCGACTTTTTTTTCATATAATAAAAGTGCTACTATAAGTATAAATTAAAAATCTATATCTGTCAAATATTATAGTGAATAATCAACAGAAGTAATAGAAAACAGATATTTTATATCATTATGTTATTTAAAAGAGATCCTTCAAAAAAAAATATATTAACCGGCGCATATGGTGAAAGGCTGGCAGGTAATTATCTGCTGAAAAAAGGATATAAGATTATTAAAAAGAACTATAAAAATAATGTCGGCGAGATAGATATTATAGCTATGGATGGAGACAAGCTGGTATTTGTTGAGGTCAAGACCAGAAAAGGTGACACATTTGGCTCTCCTATTGACGCAGTTGATTACAAAAAACAAAAAAAGATTATTAATACTGCGCTTTGTTTTATGAGGGATAAGGCTGTAGAGCTTCCTGTCAGATTTGATATTATTGGCGTGAGACTTTTTTCTGGATTTAAAAAAGAGATTGAACATATAATGGATGTAATTGAACTTTAACCTATAAATTCCCGTAGGGGCACGTTGCAACGTGCCCCTACTAAGGGTAACCACAAGGGTTACCCCTACAATTGAAGATTTAGATTTATGTATGTAGGGGCTGGTCTTGTACCTGCCCTCGGGCAAACATAAACGTTTGTCCCTACAAAAACAGGGTTACCCCTACTATGGAGCGATATTAAATAATGTCTGTAATAAGTTTAAATAATCTAAATATATTTTTTAAAAACAATCATAAAGACATAAACATAGTTAAGAATTTAAACCTGCAGATTCAGAATTCTCAAACCTACGGTTTGGTTGGTGAGAGCGGCTGCGGAAAGAGCATCACAGCTTATTCCATAATGGGAATACTGCCTCAAATGGCCTATTCAAAGGGTGAGATTGTTTTTATGGGACAAGACCTGTCATCTTTATCCCCTGAAGAAATGCGGAAACTTCGCGGTAATAAGATCTCTATGATATTCCAAGAACCTATGACCTCTTTAAATCCAGTCCTAACAATAGGCAATCAGATTTCTGAGGTATTAATTACACACAAATCTATGTCTAAAAAAGACGCTAAGGATAAGTCCGTTGAGTTGCTAACATCAGTCAAGATTCCAAATCCTCTTCTTCGTTTTAAAGACTATCCTCATCAATTATCAGGCGGGATGAGACAGAGGATTATGATTGCTATGGCAATTGCCTGTAACCCGTCTCTTCTGATTGCCGATGAGCCAACTACTGCACTTGATGTCACAATTGCTGCCCAGATACTTTCTTTACTCAATCAGATTCAAGAGGATTTTCATACATCAATCCTTCTCATTACCCATGACCTTGGGATTATCTCTGAAAATACAGTTATGACCTCTGTAATGTATGCAGGTTCAATTGTAGAACAATGCCCTACGGCTGAATTATTTAATAACCCGCTTCACCCTTATACAATCGGTTTATTAAATTCCTTGCCCGGCGATAAATCTGTATCTTTAACTCCAATCAAAGGTTCAGTACCAAGACCCGGAAATCTGCCCCCAGGATGTAAATTTTCAGACAGGTGCACTATAATGACAGCGGAATGTTCCATCTCTGAGCCAGAATTAAAACAATATTCTCAAGGACATTTAGCAAGATGTATTAAAATAAAAGGAGCAGCATGACAGTTATTGAGGTCAAAAATCTAAAAAAATATTTCCCCATTAAAACTGGGCTTTTTAAACAAAAATCTTTTTTCAAGGCAGTAGATGATGTCAGTTTTAAAATCAATCAACATAAAGTTCATGCACTTGTCGGCGAGAGCGGATGCGGTAAAACAACAATCTCAAGGATGCTTTTAAGATTGATTCATAAGACCAATGGAGATATTCTATTTAAAGGCAGAGAAATCTTTGATCTAAAAGGCGCAGAACTCAAGGCATACCGCAGGGCTGTACAAATAGTCTTTCAAGACCCTTACGCCTCCCTTAATCCAAGAATGAAGATATTGAACACACTTTCTGAACCATTAGTAGTACATAATATCTCAAATAAAAAGGATTATTTAGATATTGTTAAACATGCAGTCAATAGGGTTGGGCTTGACTCAGATGTCTTAACACGTTATCCGCATGAATTCAGCGGAGGACAAAGGCAGAGGATTTGTATTGCAAGGGCTTTAATGCTATCCCCTGAATTAATCGTTGCAGACGAACCTCTATCATCCCTAGATGTATCAATACAGGCGCAGATTTTAAATCTGCTCAAAGGATTAATGGATGATGAAAAACTGTCATTATTTCTTATAAGCCATGATCTAAATGTAGTGCGGTATTTAAGCGATGAGATAACTGTGATGTATCTTGGCAAGATTGTTGAACAGGCAAATACTGTTGAACTATTTAATAAACCCCTTCATCCTTATACACAGATGTTGATTGATGCAGCACCAAAGATCTCAAATATAAAAAAGAAATACATCCAAACTACGGAAACTATACCTTCAAAGGAGGCAACTATTTATAGCTGCCCCCTATTGCCAAGGTGTAGCAAAAACATTGATATATGTTCAAAAATTGCACCTGCCCTTATTAAATATGACGGCAGATTAGTTTCTTGCCATCTGTATAATAAAAGTTAATCCTACTCCACGTAGGGGCACGCTGCAGCGTGCCCCTACGAAAACAGATACAAAAGAAAGATCGTCCTTAGTGCGCTCCCGGGAAAAATGTAACACTCAGCCAATAAAAAAAAATCAAAGATATTACCCCTATTGACAGACTCCACTTTATCAGAGACTTCTCTACTGGCATCAAAGGCTGATACTGCATTTTATGTAATTCTTCCGCTATCTTAGGTTCTTCAGCCATAATTTATTCTCCTTTTATAAATCTCTTTGAGGGCTCTGCCCTTGTTATCTACGGGCTCCCGCAAAGGTATTTTTAAAACGGGTCTGAGACCCTCCCTTTGAACCCATTATAAAAAACTAACTATCCTGCTATAATAGGCGGTTTTACACCATGAAAAAATAACCATGAAATGAATAGGCCTATCCATATAATAAATCCAAATAAACTTATCACATATACTGCGGCTAATTTACCTATGCCCTCTTCCCATAATTTCCTGAAATTAGATACCATGCCAATAGTAAAAAATGTCAGCACAAAAAACATTACCCTAAATATATTGCTCTCACCAGTTGCAAGTTTTGCTGATGCAATCATCTTCCTCGGTTTCTTTGCCTGATCATCTAACACAGCTATCTTGTCCTTATCATCCTTTATCTTTTGATTCAAATCTGCCTTAACTGCTTCATCGGAAGCTGTAACAAGATTTTTTTCAAGCATTGAGATGTCCTGTTTTATATCTTTGGTCTGTTTATCTAAAGGAGCGACAGCAGAGGTATATGGAAAACATAAAGCTACCAAAAGTACAAAAGTGACAACATAACCAATAACAAATTTAGGAAAACGCTGCCATATCTCAATAACCCTAACCTTATCGCCTTCTTTACACTCTATCTTTGCACACCAAATAATGGCAAGCACAAATGCCCAGATTCCAATAAATACATCTATAAACATCTTTACAGTAGTTGCAGCCATCGTAATCCAGCCCTCTTGGTATCTGATGCCCTCCATATCAAGCGCCTTTGCCCTAATCAAAGCCTCTGTAATAGCTCCGCTTGCAACAGCTCCTCCATCTGTCTTAACCGCAAGCCCCATCCATGCCCCAGCAACCATTGGTTCTTTCCAAAGCCAATGCTGTGCTGCAAATGGAAGTATCAACATCTCAACAACTGCAAATATAACCACCAATGATGACACCATAATAGGAATCATTGGACGCGCTCTAATTGCACCGCCTACTGCAATAGCTGCAGATACTCCGCATATGGATATTCCTGACGCTAGCGGTGCAGCCCATTCTGGACTAAATTTAAAATACTTGCGGGCAATATAATACACAATCGCCCAATATATCAGATATGCCTCAACAATCGCGCAAAATCCCCTAAATAAAACCGCAGAGGCAAGCGTAAAGGATTCAGCAGCAGTAACCCCAAGCCCTGCGCCCATTATAACAATCGCAGTCTTGATATATAATTCAGGCCTTATCGCCTCCTTGAGTTTATCTGTAATCCCAGGAAAAAAATTACCCATAATCAAACCTACGATAAGGGCGATTATGAATCCTGACTCTCCTGTCAAACTCAATGCCCATGGAATCTTAAATGTATCAAGCTGGTTTTTTGTAGCAGCAATGTATGCGTAACTCCCGCATAACCAGCATATATAACTAAGCCAAAAGATAACAGTAAAACCAAGTATAAATCGTGGAATATCAATTCTCATCAGATACGCGCCAACACAGAGCAGTATCAGCATCGCAAGATATGTTAATATCAAAGAAAACAACCCAGATATGCCATTTTTGACGTACATATCGCCCGTTTTTAATAGAGTTGTGTCCTCTTTAACAGTAACAGTGTCTTCTTTTCCATCAGCTAGCTTTAAGGTTAATTTTTGCCCGTCAATCTTTGTGATTTCTCCCTTGATAGTCTGATAATTCTTTGAAATTGGTGATATTGACTTTCCGACATCTGTCCAAGTTTTAGTGCTTACACCCCATCCAAGTAAATCTACTCCGCCAAATACTCCAAGTGAAACAATGAAAATGAAAAGTCCCAATAAAAGCGCAAGCCAATCCTCACTAATACCTTTGGTTTTTTCTTCCATAATCTGCCCCTTGTTTGTTTTTTGTCAATAGATATGCTATGAAACTTCCCCACTGAGATAATTAATATATTTTAAATGTAAATTATATGTAAATGTCAAGGAAAATATATATTTATCTTTTATTTAGGGCGGAAATCTGTTCTATTCCGCCTGTTTTTTGATAATATGCTAATTCTTCCTGCCCAATTTTATTAATTTCCTTACGAGTTTCTTCATTTGATACCTTTCCAGAAATATCAGAAACAATTATCTCTTGTTTTGCCTTCTGAATATCAAGAAATTCCTTATCTACAACTGGTGTAGGAGGATATATCCCCTTAATCTGCCCATCTTTTAATATCTCTGTAAACGATACTCCAAGTCCCTTTGCCTTAGCCTTTGTATCATTAACTGCCTTGTACCACTCAGCATGTTTAATTACATAATAATCCCTCATAGACTGCTTATTAAAATGCACCATATAGAGACTTCCATTATATTCTATCTGGGATGTCACCCTTACAGAATCCGTATCAATAGTATCTACAAATACAAGCTCACCTCCTTCAACTGCAAGCTCCCATTTTATATCCCACAAAAATAGTCCAAGCCCCTCAAAAAACCTTGACACCATAAGGGAGCCAAGGATTGCCATCCTCATAATATCAAAAAACTGTTCTCCCTTAAATCCAGTTATATATAACGCTTCTTGCAGCGATAGATTTCTATCTTCAGGCTCATATTTTGTGGTGAAATCAACTGTAGGCATGTTAAATCTCTCCCATGCTGTAAGTTCCTTTGTTAATCCTAATTCCTTAAGAAATGCCGATCTTTCCTTATCGTTCATTTTTAGATATTTTTTAAGGACAGAAGAGGCAGGCGTTAAACCAAATCTTACGATATTTTCAAGTGGAATTAGACTTTTATCTTTAGTAAAATATTCGCTGTAATCCCAGAGATTATTTGACATATATGTCACTAACTTTGGTTTAATCACGTTATATTGCTTGACCATGACATATTTACTTAATTTTTCGGGAAATTGTCCTTTTTCGTAAACAATGCCTGATTCTTTATCTACAAGTCCGATATGATGGGTCTTTGCGCCTTCGGTTTGAAATTTTTTGGCAAGATTACTGTTGATATATTCTGATAATCTGGCATCAGATGAAGTTTTATTTAATTCTGAGCATAATGCCTGCCACTCTTTTGGATCAGATAATAGTGAATATATTTTATGTCTGATAGCAGCCCTATTTACATCGCTGCCAACAATAGAGAATATTGTACCAACGTCAAATACTGATCCTCCTGATGTTGTTTCGCAGACCATGAATCCAGGCGGGTCCTTTAGAAAATATAAATTCTGAACTGAACCGATATAATCAGCATTTTTAAGTTGTGAAGTATCTATAGGTTTCATCTTATTATCCTTTATAATGGGTTCAAAGGGACGAGTCCCTTTGCGGGATTTTTAAGGGCAGAGCCCTTAAAGAAATATTCCACTAGTTTTAGATCATATTCTGTGTCGATATTTACAGATCGTTCTTCTGGCATAATATAGCATAATGGGTAATCATCTACTAATTTATTTTCGTTTAATAGCTGCCTTTTGGTTAGATAAACAGCGCCGTTTCTTACGTATATGTCTTCAAATTCTTGTCTTCTGATTCCTAAGGTATTGTTATTTAATAAAGGTGTACATATTCCATTATTTATGGTATACATAATTCTAGGATGAACCCTTTGGTTGAGATAGCAGCTTATTAGGGAATTTGATAATGGATTATCTAATAATAACTTGATTGATTGATCTATATCTGCTGCAGTTCTAAGAGGTGTAGTAGGCTGTAAAAGGGCGATAATATCAACAGTCTTATTATATAATTCTTCATACATCTTTACAGCATGAGAGACAGTTTTTATAGTTGGTGAGTGATCATCTGATAGTTCAGGCGGCCGCATAAATGGAACTTTTGCCCCTAGTCTTAATGCAGCATCCCTTATCTCAATAGAATCTGTTGAAACGATTGTATCAGATAGAAGACGGCTTTGTGAGGCAGCTTTAATAGTATAACCAATAAGTGGAATACCGCAGACCAAGGTTATATTTTTTTTTGGTATGCCTTTTGAACCGCCCCTAGCTGGTATAATCCCTAAGACAAATTTATCCATATTTTCTTAATAGATAACCTCAAAGATCTCAACCTTATTTACGCGTCCCTTGACTTCAATATCGCCGTATTTCTTAAATTCAAAACGGCTTTGAGCTGCCTCATAGACTGTCCTTGTCACAAGAATCTGCCCGCCCTTTGCAATGGATTCAAGGCGTTCTGCTATGTTTACCTCATCTCCGATTGCAGTATAATCCGTATGACGCGGAGAGCCGATATTTCCAACAATTACCTCGCCTGAGCTTATTCCAATCCCTGTATGAAAATTATCGCTTATCCATTTTGTAGGCATTGATTTAATGCGTTTCTGCATCTGTACTGCTGCCTCTACTGCAAGTATTTCTTTATCTTCTATAGGAGATGGAGCACCAAAAAATGCAAATACCATATCTCCTACAAATTTATTCAATGTCCCGTGATATTTAAAGATTATTTCTACCATAAATGTGAAATATTCGTTGAGATATGTAACTACTTGTTCAGGCTGTAATTTTTCGCATAATGTAGAGAACTTTCTGATATCGGCAAATAATAGCGCGATATTCTTTTTTTGAGGACTAAATAATACATCTTCTGTTGAATTAATTATTGCCTGCACTATCTGAGGGGCAATATAGCGTTCAAGATTACTTTTTATATGTTCTTCTTTTATTCTTTTTTGATGAAGAATGGAATTTTCAATAGGAGAAGCGGCTAAGGATGCAAGCACTGAAAAGAGTTTCAAATCCTTTGCAAGATAATTAACTGGTTTTTGACTGCTTATATTTAATACCCCAATGACCTTATCCTTTGTCCTAAGGGGCGTGCACATCAAAGAAAATATCTTATTTTCGCCTGCATAATATCTTGGGTCATTATCTACGTCATTAACTATTTCTGCCTTGCCTGAGACAAATACCCTGCCGGCAATTCCCTCGCCTGGGGCAATAATGGTTTTTTTTCTATATTCTCTGCCTCTTCCGCCAGTGACCTCAAGTTTACCTGTTTCTTCATTTAATAACATTACTGATACATTGCTTAAAAATACTCGCTGCTCAGAATCTGTCAGATTATATTGTTTACGGCCAAAAGACAGTCCACTCTTTGCTATAAGATTTTGAGCCTCATCAAGGATTAATTGTATTACCTGATCTATATCAATACATGTAGCGAGTTTTGTAGATATGTCATACATCATAGACATCTCTCTATATTTCTCAAGAGTATCTGTTGCAAGAGCCCTTTTTTCGTATTCTATTGCTATAAGAGAGCTTATGACATTATGAAACCTTTCATCTGCACAATTAATCCATCCAATTATCTCGCTGTTAAACATAATTGGATAATGCTTCGTGCCAGAACATTCTCCGCTTCCAAATAGCAGGGTCTCGTCTTGATCATAGATGCTAATATGATTAGAGACGTCAGAGTCAATCAGAAAATCTATGATATTAGATATTTCCTTTTTTTGTAAGATTTTATTAAGTCTTGAACGAAACAATTTGACTCCTTATTACGCATAAATTTCAAATTAAAATAAATATATCATTGTTTTCTTTTAAAATACAAGGGATTAATCGCAGCCGAAATCCTATATAAATAAATTTTGTATAGGCTTTGGATTTTAGGCGTATTTTATGTTTCCTTGTAGGGGGTACTTGAACCTAATATACTAATAGTATTGGATTCTTTTTAAACTTTATGATATAATGATTAAAGAGGTTTGGTAAAATGGAGAGTAAATATGACTGAAAATATGCATAAACAGGAAAAACAAAACGATATAATTAATATTCAGCAATATATAACAGACAAAGAAGGGCATAAAATATCTGCTATCATCGATATTGAAGAATTAAATAGGTTAGATGAATTGATAGAAGACCTTTCAGACCTCAAAGCCATTGATGAGCGTATTGATGAACCCGTTGAAGATTTCAAAACCTATATTAAAAACAGAAAAACATCCCTAAGTGTATAAGATAGTAATCAAAAAATCTGCTACAAAAGAAATGAATAACATCACTGACCCAGATTTCTCAAAAATTGCCAAAACCATTTTATCACTAAATGAAAAACCCTATCCTTATCCACAATCCAAAAGATTAAAAGGTGAAGATAAATATAGATTACGAGTTGGGAATTATCGTATCGTTTATACAATTGATGAAAAACAAAGACTTATTACGATATTTAAAGTTTGCCACAGAAAGGATGTTTACAGATAAACTTAGGGTATTGAGTTGAAACATGGGCTAAAGAATAAGCGTCTAAGGGTCTGTAAATTAAACTGTGTCAAGGGTAATGGCTCATTCATTAGCCACCCTCTTAATATATCATAAAGTCAGTTCCAGATTCAATCTGCCCTCAAAAAATATAGCCATCTGTGAGATCGTCTGCCCCCAATCTCTTACTGGTTGAGTAAATTTCTTAGAGATTTGCTGGATTGCCAGATAAAGCAGCTTAGTCAGCGCAGTTTCTGAGGTAAAAGCCCCTTTAGTTTTGGTCACTTTCCTTATCTGGCGATGAAATCCCTCTATCATATTGGTTGTATAGATTATCCTGCGTATCTGTGGCGGATATTTAAAATATACTGTTAGATTCTCCCAATTTGCTTTCCATGACCTCAAAACTACTGGATATTTCTTGCCCCATAATTCCTCTAATTCCTTCAACTTTTCCTCTGCTAAATCCTTTGTCGCTGCTTGATAGACCTTTTTTAAGTCCTTCATAAACGTCTTTTGATCTTTAGAAGCTATATATTTCAAGGAGTTACGGATTTGAT
>JADFXP010000069.1:1262-2466 GCA_015233465.1 Candidatus Magnetominusculus dajiuhuensis | reverse complement strand
TGTAGCTCAGCTGGTTAGAGCACACGCTTGATAAGCGTGGGGTCGAAGGTTCAAATCCTTCCGGGCCCACCAAGCACAGTTCCCTGGCGTTAAATTCCGAGGGGGCCATAGCTCAGTTGGGAGAGCGCTAGCTTTGCAAGCTTGAGGTCGCCGGTTCGATCCCGGCTGGCTCCACCAACTTGGGGTGCTTTATGAATTCGCAGGAATGGTCGTTCCTTGCCGTCGACATGCTTGTCGAAGGGCGACGCTCCCGCTGGGGGCATGCTCTTTGTCATCGTGAATAGGTTTTTCTGATCTTGCACACTTTGTCCGCAAGGGCATGGTGTGTTTGTCTAGGTGAATCGCTGATGTAAACCTGTTGTCCATGCCGGGCTTGCCCCTGCGTGGATGCGATCAAGCGTAAATAAGGGCATTTCGTGGATGCCTTGGCACTGAGAGGCGATGAAGGACGTAGCACGCTGCGAAAAGTCACGGGGAGCCGCGAGCAGGCTTTGATCCGTGAATCTCCGAATGGGGAAACCCCACCGCAAGGTGATCCCCGACTGAATCCATAGGTCGGGGAGGCAAACCCGGGGAACTGAAACATCTCAGTACCCGGAGGAAAGGACATCAACCGAGACTCCGCTAGTAGTGGCGAGCGAACGCGGACCAGCCCAGTGCGTTTTCCTACATAACCCGAAGCCTCTGGAAAGGGGCGCCATAGGGCGTGACAGCCGCGTAGGGGTAAACCGGGAAGACGCCTCGAGTAAGGCGGGACACGTGAAATCCTGTCTGAACGTGGGGGGACCACCCTCCAAGGCTAAGTACTCCTCAGTGACCGATAGCGAACAAGTACCGTGAGGGAAAGGTGAAAAGCACCCCGACGAGGGGAGTGAAAGAGTTCCTGAAACGGAATGCCTACAAGCAGTCGGAGCCCCCTTGAGGGGTGACGGCGTACCTTTTGTATAATGGGTCAGCGAGTTCGTCTGTGCAGCAAGCTTAAGCCGATAGGCGTAGGCGTAGCGAAAGCGAGTCTGAATAGGGCGACGAGTTGCACGGATGAGACCCGAAACCGGGTGATCTAGCCATGGGCAGGTTGAAGGTGGGGTAACACCCACTGGAGGACCGAACTCACGTCTGTTGAAAAAGACGGGGATGACCTGTGGTTAGGGGTGAAAGGCCAATCAAACTCGGAAATAGCTGGTTCTCCGCGAAAACTATTTAG
>JADFXP010000069.1:0-1118 GCA_015233465.1 Candidatus Magnetominusculus dajiuhuensis | reverse complement strand
GACCGCCAGCTAAGGTCCCCAAGTCATGGCTAAGTGGGAAAGGATGTAAGACGGCCAAAACAACCAGGAGGTTGGCTTAGAAGCAGCCATCCTTTAAAGAAAGCGTAATAGCTCACTGGTCTAATAGCTGTCTCGCGCCGAAGATGTACCGGGGCTCAAGCCATGCACCGAAGCTGCGGATGTGCCGTAAGGCACGTGGTAGCGGAGCGTTCCGTAAGCCGTCGAAGCCGTACGCGTGAGCTGCGGTGGAGGTATCGGAAGTGAGAATGCTGACATGAGTAGCGACAAAGAGTGTGAGAAACACTCTCGCCGAAAGTCCAAGGGTTCCTGCGCAAGGCTAATCCGCGCAGGGTGAGCCGGCCCCTAAGGCGAGGCCGAAAGGCGTAGTCGATGGGAACCAGGTTAATAGTCCTGGGCCTGCGGGAAGTGACGACCTTCGTGTACCGTTCTCTCTTATCGGATTGAGAGGGCGGTGAAGAAGGTCCAGGAAACAACTCCCGCGTATAGACCGTACCCGAAACCGACACAGGTGGACTGGTAGAGTATACCAAGGCGCTTGAGAGAATGGTGTTGAAGGAACTAGGCAAATTGACCCCGTAACTTCGGGAGAAGGGGTACCTCCCTTTGCGCAAGCATCGGGGGGTGGCACAGACCAGGGGGTGGCGACTGTTTACTAAAAACACAGGGCTCTGCGAAGTCGACAAGACGACGTATAGGGTCTGACGCCTGCCCGGTGCCGGAAGGTTAAAAGGAGGAGTGCAAGCTCTGAATTGAAGCCCCGGTAAACGGCGGCCGTAACTATAACGGTCCTAAGGTAGCGAAATTCCTTGTCGGGTAAGTTCCGACCTGCACGAATGGCGTAACGACTTCCCCGCTGTCTCCAACACCAACTCAGCGAAATTGAATTCTCCGTGAAGATGCGGAGTACCCGTGGCTAGACGGAAAGACCCCGTGCACCTTTACTACAGCTTTGCAGTGGTATTAGGGATTGGATGTGTAGGATAGGTGGGAGGCTGTGAAGCCAGGGCGCTAGCTTGAGTGGAGCCAACCTTGAAATACCACCCTTCTGGTTCCTGATATCTAACCGAGTCCCGTAATCCGGGTCCGGGACCCTGCGT
>JADFXP010000068.1 GCA_015233465.1 Candidatus Magnetominusculus dajiuhuensis | reverse complement strand
AACAGTTTAAACCAATGACCTATTATATTCTCAATTGAATAAAGGTCTTTATATGAAGAAAATATATATTCTCCAATTATCGCCATTAATACAAAGAGTCTAAGATTTTGAAAGATTTTATATTCAAATTTATTACGATTTTTTGAGATTATAAATATTGATAAACCTAAAAATATACATACCAAATACTCACTGTATGTCTTAAATGTAGTCAGCCCCATGCCCTCTATAAAAGTAATTGGAAAATCATGTAAATAAAATATTGATATCAAACTTACTATAAAGATTATTGAAATTAAAGTAATTAAATATTTAAATCTGACTTTGTAATAAAAACTTAGAGATGCAATTAAAAAAGAAAGGCTCTCAATATATCTGCCCATTATCCATAATTGAGTAGACAGGCTTATATCTAATCCTGTAAATACATTCATGCCCTTATAACTGAGCATATGAATAAAATCAAATATTCCAACAAATAAATAAGCGCTTCCAATTATTAAAAAAAAGTCATCTTTCTGAAACTCAATTGAATTAAGCGTAACTATAAAAATACCAATTGATACAATTATGCACATAGTCTCAATGAAACTATGAAACAGCAGGAAATTATATCTATTCATCAGATATAAGCCTATTATTAAGACAATATTAAAAAACGTTATATTTAATATCTTCAAAAAGATAGGTTTTTGCAAATCAGTGTCTTTTAACATCAGACTCCTATACTGTTCGGTATGAAAATTGCTATAATTTATTGATGATAACTCAAGCGCTTTAAAACATTTCGCCCTTACAGGGCTATTGTTAGTGATTTAATTTTTTCCGCAGGGCTTACACCCAGCGCTGATATCTTATGCCCTTTCAGGGCTAAAAATACTTGTACAATTAATAAAGCCCTGTAAGGGCGATATATACTAGCATTTATAGAATATAAAACCTGACGAGTAGGAAGGTTTTAATAATTAGTGAAGCCCTACGTATAAATAAAAAAAATGATCCAGAAGCCCTGTAAGGGCGGAATGTTTTAAAACTGAATATTGCATAAAACTTTAGTTATTAAATTTATCCATTGAAATGTAGGGGCAGCCCTTGTGGCTGCCCTGTTTTACGTTTAGCCTACATGTAACTTGGGTAACTACAGGGTCTAAGACCCGTTATAAAAAAGTTACCCCTACGAAATACGGGTCTGTTCATTAAACTGTGTCAATTATATTAGCTGATTACAATTACCACTATTTAAAACCACAAAGGCGCAAAGAAAAGATTTGATTTCACCACAGAGACGCAGAGATCACAGAGAAAAGACTAAAGATTATAATAATTTTCTCTCTGTGTACTCTGTGTCTCTGTGGTGAACATTTCATTATCTTTTTTATAAGTTATTCCCTTTTCGGTATTTTGACACAGTTTATTTAACAGCCTCACGCGGGTTCATGTAAGGAGTAACCAATGTTTTCCAAAGAGATTGTTTATGAAAAAGAAGTGCAAATTGTAAAGACGAACCGTGTGGTTCAAGTTACAAACTTGAACCCGCTTTCTATGAGGTTTCAGTTTAATGGGTTCAAAGGGACAAGTCCCTTTGCGGGAGTTTGAGGGCAGAGCCCTCATGTAGATTAACTTCCTTGCGCAGCAAGGGCAGAGCCCTCATGATTTATCTTTTCTTCATCGTACAAAACAGACCCTTTGGAGGAGGCTTGTGATTTCCGTCAAACAGTGTATCAGCAATAGAGATTATATCAAAATTCTTGCTAAATGCTTCCCTTATCTCATCTGGATGAATCCTATGCGGCCCTTCAGTTCCTTCTTGCTTATAGCTAAAACACTTTAAAAATAAATATCCGCCTTTATTAATAATATTTGATACATTCCGTACATAATCTGCCCTAAGAGAGACATCTTGAACATGAAAACACCCTCTATCAAAGACATAATCAAATTTATCCTCAAAATTACCTTTTAAAATATCATGTACTATAAATTTCACAGGAATATGCCGCTGATCCGCAAGCCTCGCTGCCTTTTTCACAGCAGTTGGAGAGATATCTATACCTGTTACATTAAACCCGTATTTGCTAATCTCCATAGCCTGAGTCCCAGGCCCGCTTCCTATATCAAGTACATTACCTGATGATAATCCTAATTCCTTTATCTTATTATCAAAATCATGATCCAATCCATCAAAATACCACGGCATTACCTCTAATTCATTGTCTTGATAATATTGCTCCCAATTTCTTATCGTCGGTCTCTCCATTTTTAAACTTATCTCCATCATGAGGGCTCTGCCCTCAAACTCCCGCAAAGGGACTCGTCCCTTTGAACCCATTATTACTATATGATAATCTTAATCCCTATCCCAATTAAGATTAAACCGCCTAAAATCTCTACTCTTTTTCCAAATAACTCGCCTAATCTCCTGCCTAAAAATACACCTATAAATGAAAATATAAAGGTTACAATTCCTATAATGACCACTGG
>JADFXP010000067.1:1096-2491 GCA_015233465.1 Candidatus Magnetominusculus dajiuhuensis | reverse complement strand
TAAAATAATTATATTGATACAAGGAATTAATTGTGGGATCAGATCTATAACCTACTTCCTAAGTTCAATAAAATAATTATATTGATACAAGGAATTAATTGTGGGATCAGATCTATAACCTACTTCCTAAGTTCCATATCATACTACGAAAGCGGGTTCATATTAATGAACCTCCCTGCAGCAAGCTACAGGGTATCTAAAGAAATATTTTTAATTCATGACGTATTTTTCCCCAAAGTTTCAGATACCCCGTCAGGCTAAAGCCTGCCACCCCTTTTTCTAAAAGGGGAATTTTTAATATCAACTTGTCTTATTTTTTCTTTAATTCCCCTTTCTTGAAAGGGGTGGATGCGTAGCAGACGGGGTATTTTCTTTTATTTTAAAGTATAACCCTGTAGCAAACTACAGGGAATTTTCAAGTTAAATAACCTATTCCTCACTAGACGAAATCTATGGTTCAAGTTACAAACTTAAACCCGCATGTAGCTGACACTTTAAAATGCAATTGGTTTAAATGGACTTTAGATTTATTCCTAAAGAAATCAGTTAAATCAATACCAGCCTTAGTTTCTCCACAATCAATTAGCTTTAATTTATGATTTAAATCAAGCCTTATAAAACTATAGTTACTTATCAAATTCGGCAATTTTTTCTATTCTGGCAGCATCTTCTTTTATTTTTTTTCTTTCTTGCTCTGATATTTTATGTAAACCAGCTTCACTTTCAACTGCTCGCTTCCAAAACTTATCAGCGTCTCTACCTGTCAATGTAGGCGTATCTTTAATAGGTAATGCCATAATTGCCTCCTTAAATAAAAGAATCAAATTTTTCCGCAATATTTTCAAAATATTAATTACTACCTATATTTTAGTTCTTTTATCTGTAAAATACAAGTCTGAATTGATTATATTTTTATAGATTCTAACTTGATTGCGAAGTTTCGTGTCCTACGTAAAAGATTCAAGTTCAAACATTTAGGAACTTTATTAGGGTGGGTCTAAGACCCTGCCCTTTAGGACACCTGCTCCGCGATATTTATTTTTATCAGGAATATTCTATTATCATTAATTTATTTTGTAATCAACCTTTCATATTCCTCATGATTACCAATCCAAACCCATGTATAGACATTTTCATTTTCTACAGCCAATGCTCTATATTCTAACCCAATACGTACAGAACAATACAAACCAATATTCTTAAAATGCAAAGAAGGATGTCTTATATCAGACTTTAGAAGTTCAAATTTTTGATCTGCTAATTGTTGGATTTCCACGGGCAGCTTAGAATAATTCATCCAAAAGCGTTTAGTAGTTTTATGCATCTATAAATCTTTTAATTCTGCCTTGGGGTCTAAGGCTTCCCTTACCAGAAAATCAAGTCTTCCTGCTTCAA
>JADFXP010000067.1:0-1022 GCA_015233465.1 Candidatus Magnetominusculus dajiuhuensis | reverse complement strand
TTTTCTTAAAGTTTAGAGATTTCATCTTTTATCTCTTCAACGGTTGACATATTTTTTACCCTTACTCTTAATAATTAGTAACAATACTATAAAAATATCTCCCTCTTTTGTCTCCATCCATATTATAATCCATTATAACATATTCTATATTATAACATCTCTGCATAACCCAATCCAATATTATCATCTTTTGATAATTAAACACTGATCTCCCAATGTTTCGTGGCATAAGTAAAAGCTGCAAGTTTAAACATTTAGGAGCAGATACCCTTTGGGACACCTGCTCTTGCGATAAAGATTGAGTAGGTGGGGGCTTTTAGGAAATTTGCTTAAATAACGATTGAATTAGCTCAATGAAACTTTTTCTTTGATTTTCACGACTCTCTGACTCCTTGCATAAATCTTTTTCGCTATCCAATTCGTCCAATGTCCTTTGTAATTTAACTTTCCTGACACGGTCCCTAATCGTATTGTGTTGTTCTTCAGAGTATTCTGTCCAATTTGAAGATTCTTCTTCTGTAATATCGTCCTTATATAACTGTAACAATTTCCAATTTTCTCCAAAATATTCAATAATAATATTTATAGTTTCCTCCTTTTGTGACTGTTCTTTTTGCAATAATATCTGTTGAATTTCAGCTTCATTTTTTTCGCCATCCCACATATGAAAAGTATATGGGAGTTTGAAACACGGCTCTTCTTGAATTGCAGATTTAACATCCACAGAAAAATAAAGCATCAAAAAATCCCGAAACAGCTTGTAACACACATTGGGGAAAATGCCTTTCATTACTTCAGTCAAATCTTTATCAGAATCCACTTTATTGTGCTTGAAGATACGCGATTGTGACCATTCTAAGAATTCTTTCAGAATAACCCTCGAGACCATCTTTTTCGCATTCGCAGCGGTTACTTTCCAATCCAGAGGGAAATAGTGATTCCATACTTTAAACTTTTCAGAAACGCTATCAATGTTGTTAAAAAACATGGGGCAGAAACTCCCAAACAAACCCTCGATGCAG
>JADFXP010000066.1 GCA_015233465.1 Candidatus Magnetominusculus dajiuhuensis | reverse complement strand
TACTGAAGGATGGGATTACTCCATCTCTGAGATCATCAAAGAGGTAAGTCAAACAGGAATCAATCTTGTTGAGATTACAGGCGGAGAACCTTTAATGCAGGAAAATACATGGATACTTATTGATGAATTAATCAGACTAAATTATGAAGTGCTTATTGAGACAAATGGTTCAATAAGCATCAAGGATATAAATAAAAAGGCAGTAATAATAATGGATATAAAGACCCCAAGCAGCGGGGTTTCTGATAGTTTTAATGTGTCAAATATTGATTATCTTAAACCAACAGACGAGGTCAAGTTTGTTATATCTAATAGAAAAGATTTTGATTGGACAGTAACAATGATTAGAAATTATAAATTGGAACAACGTTCAAAGATATTATTATCGCCTGCATATAATATTTTAGACCCTGAGATAATGATAAAATGGATGATAGAAACTGGCATAAGGGCAAGGCTTAACCTTCAGATACATAAGTATATCTTTAAAGATAACTTGAGGGGAGTATAACATGGTCAGGTCTTTTATTGCGGTTAATCTCACTAAAGAATTAAAGACAAAGATCGCTAATGATATTTCCTGTATAAAATATTTAAAAGGCATTAAATGGATCAGTCCTGAAAATCTCCATATTACGCTAAAATTTCTTGGAGATATTTCTGTTGAAGATATAAATGGAATAAAACAGATACTAAGTGATATTGCCTCAAAGACACAGCCATTTGAGATTTCCTTAAATAGAATTGGATGTTTTCCCAATATCAAACACCCTAATGTTGTATGGATTGGAATAAATGATAATGGCAGGCTTAGTGATATCTTTAGAGATATTGATTATAGATTAAGTGAGATAGACATTAAAAAAGACGACCGATCATTCTCCCCTCACCTGACCATTGGACGAATAAAGGATAATATTAAAATATATAATTTAAAGGCAGAGATTGAGAGATTTGAAGGATTTACATTTGGCTCAAATATAATAGATACCATCTCGCTCATGAGAGGCTGTTAAATAAACTGTGTCAAAGTACCGAAAAGGTAATAAACCTTTAAAAGGAGAATTGACATGGAAGAGCAAAAGAGACAATTAATAACGCAGCAAGATTTTAATTTTTCTGAATTTCAAGAACAAGCTATTAAAGAGTTAAAAAATGGCAAGCCTCTAAGCGGTAAAAATGGTGTATTAACCCCATTAATTAAGCGAATTCTTGAGGCAGCCCTTCAAGGCGAGATAGAATCTCACTTGGAAATTGAAGCGGAAGAAGGCGTCAATAACCGCAAAAATGGTAAATCTTCAAAAACAGTTAAAACCGAACAGAATGCCTTTGAACTTGAAACCCCAAGAGATCGTAACAGCAGTTTTGAACCAGAGATAGTAAAGAAACGCCAAACTTTTATTGGCGATGCCCTTGAAAACAAGATAATAGCCTTGTATTCACTTGGCATGAGTTATAGAGACATCTCAAAACATATAGAAGAGATGTACGGAATAGAGGTATCCACCGCAACTCTAAACTCTATAACTGATAAAATACTCCCTGTAATAAAAGAATGGCAGGGTAGACCCCTTGATAGTGTGTATCCATTCGTTTGGATGGATGCTATCCATTATAAGGTCAAAGAAAATGGACATATCACTCAGAAAGCGGCTTATACTGTACTTGGTTTGAATCAAAAAGGGTTAAAAGAAGCGCTTGGAATCTATATTTCTGAAAGTGAGGGAGCAAATTTTTGGCTAAGCGTGCTTACTGATTTGCAAAATCGGGGAGTAAACGACATTCTAATAGCCTGCATTGATGGGTTAAAAGGATTTCCAGATACAATAAAAACGATTTATCCAAAGACAGAGATTCAGCTTTGTATAATCCATCAAATTCGTAACTCTTTGAAATACATAGCCTCTAAGGATCAAAAGGCGTTTATGAAGGACTTGAAAAAGGTCTATCAAGCAGCAACAAAGGATTTGGCAGAGGAAAAGTTGAAGGAATTAGAGGAGTTATGGGGCAAGAAATATCCAGTGGTTATGAGATCATGGAATGCAAATTGGGAGAATCTCTCAATATATTTCAAGTATCCGCCACAGATACGCAGAATAATCTATACGACCAATATGATAGAAGGATTTCATCGCCAGATAAGGAAGGTGACGAAGACTAAAGGGGCTTTTACCTCAGAAACGGCACTGACCAAGCTCCTTTATTTGGCAATCCAGCAAATCTCTAAAAAATGGACTCAGCCTGTAAGAGATTGGGGACAGACGATTTCTCAACTTGCAATATTTTTTGAGGGCAGATTGAATCTGGAGCTAACTTTATGATATATTATGGAGTAGCTAATTAAACGAGCCAAAACCCTTGACACAGTTTAACTTACAGACCCCTAAAAAATGGACTCAGCCTGTAAGAGATTGGGGACAGACGATTTCTCAACTTGCAATATTTTTTGAGGGCAGATTGAATCTGGAGCTAACTTTATGATATATTATGGAGTAGCTAATTAAACGAGC
>JADFXP010000065.1 GCA_015233465.1 Candidatus Magnetominusculus dajiuhuensis | reverse complement strand
AAGCTCTTCTGCTTGCTTATAAGCCATCTTAGAGCCTTTAACTACTTCTGTCGCAATTATTTTTGACATTTAGCCTCCTTGAAATTCTAAATATATTAATGTAATTTTGTCCCTTATTTTTAAGGAATTCTTTAATCCACTACTTTGATTTTGTTACATTGTAGTTCGTTTTTAGATAAACATCTGATAGAACTCTTTATACATTTCATAATTATTAATAAATTAAATCATGTTTAGCTCTCTCAGTGTTTGTATAATTCTTCTAACTATTAAGCTGCCCTGGATTTAAGATAAGCTGGAATTGCATTTGCCTCTCTTGGTCCAACCGTTATCTTCCAACCTTCAAGTTTATCCTCTAGCGAACCGCTGAGAATCGCAACATATCCCGGAAGAATCAACTCTTTGGTTGCTATCTTATCTCCGATACCACTTTCTTTAATAAATTCTGCAATCTTTGCCGCCGTAAACTTACCTGCTGCCCATGCCGTTAATACTGACAATCCTTCACAATCCATTACTGCCAGTCGTGTTGGAATCTTACTGTTTTCAATCTCTCCTGAGACTATAAAATACGTCAATGAGAAATTGGTTGATATTAATAGCGGCGAACTTGCCGATACCGCTCCAATATCATAAATATTTTGCTTTACCTGCATTGGTACTTGAGGATCTGTAAAGATATTCTGCCTTATAGCAAACATGACAAGATTCTTCCACTTCTCAGCGCTGTTAATAACCACAATCCCGCCGTACTTAGCTATACAAAGCCCTGCTACCATTGCCTCATGTGTTGGATTACTTCTCTCTACAAAATTAATGACTGGAAACCCTACTGACTTATCACCCTTTTTAATCGCAGCTCGTCTGATCAGGGTATTATGCTCAATTATTTCTTTCCCACTTTTTGCCCCTGAATCCAAAACCATGTCTACGATGCCAAGTCCTTTAAACTTCTCAACCAAATCTGTCAAGGCATCAAGACCTTCTGCCTTAACTCCAAGTATTGCCTTATGTTCCTTTGCCAAAGCTGCCATAGCATCAGCATTTACAGCATTTGCGCCATACAGTATCGGGTTTTTCCCTGAAAAATGTGCAATTGCTAACCTTGCAGCATCAGGATTACTTGTGCATATAATCGCTGGTACATCTTTTAATTTGTCTGCAACGGATACTGCTAGTTTATCAAATTTCCCTGCATCTCCAGACTCATTAATAATCGCAACTGCATCTATCCTCAGCTTCTGCCCTACCCTGTCTATCTCTGAACTCAATATATCGCCTATCTTTTTTGCTACTACATCATCTGATTCAGTATCCTTTATCCCAAGCGTTATTACAGTTGGATGTATAAACTTCTTCTCATGACGAAATAACGATAACTCTTCTCCTGCCTTTACAGCCTTTTCTCCCTGACCCATAGTTACAGGCCTTATAGGAGGAGCAGATGCCTCTCCAAGAGATTTCTTTGCCTCATCAGATGCATCAGGACATAAATCTAACTCTACCTGCCTCTGAGCAAGTTTCATAGCAAATGCCAAACATGTTGGATGACCACACTTCTTACAATTCGTCTTTGGAAGCAGTTTGAATATCTGGACTCCTGTTAATGCCATTTACAACCTCCATTTATATAAATATAATTAAATTTATTGTCTTGAGGGCGCCGCCCTTTTGATCTATGGGCTCCCGCAAGGGAACTCGTCCCCTTGACCCCATAATTAAAAAACTATATCAATTCAGAGATGAATGCCTCTAACTGCTTGATCGCCTCTGGATGCCTCATAATCAACAACTCTGCACCTGCTAACATCAATGAAGAAGCAGTCATTGCTTCCCATGCTATGCCCCTTTCTGTTACTGAGCCCCATTCTTCTATCTCTGCCTGTACCTCTTTTATCTTCCATACATACATACCTACATCTCCCATTATAGGAGGCTGCATGGTTGCGTCATTTTGAGCAAGAGCTGCAATCTTAATCCTCTCCATTACTGTATATGTATATTCAATTCCATATCCCAATGCAGAACACATTGGATCAGTGATTAGATTTTCCTTTGGAAAACCCATCTGAGTTACAAGGATATTTAACTGCTTTGAAAGATTCAAATCAAGCTCTGACATAGCTATTAATTTCAGATTATTAGACATTGCTGCTGCTACAACAGTCTTATAATTAGCCTCTTGAGCCTTACCAATTATACAATTTGAACCCTTTGCAGCCTCTGATGCCTTAACCAAAACCTCAGTGTCTTTTTCTACATGATTACTGCCAAGTATGATTAATGGAACATTTATTGCACTTAATACATCCTTAACCGTCTTTGCTGCATCATCAGCCGAACGATTGCCATTATCTGGATGAGTTCCAATCAGCCTTAAAGCAATTGCCTTAGCCTTTAGTTCATCCTGACAGTATTTTGCCCATTTTACCGGGTCAGATGAAACTGCAGCATAAGGCTCTTTAACCTTATCTGGCCATGCATCAGGAGCAATATCCTGAATCTCATAAGCTATAAGCG
>JADFXP010000064.1 GCA_015233465.1 Candidatus Magnetominusculus dajiuhuensis | reverse complement strand
GTACAGCGAGATGCAAGCCGGTAACGGTGAGCTAATCTCTTAAAACCGTGCCAAGTTCAGATCGAGGGCTGAAACTCGCCCTCGTGAAGCTGGAATCGCTAGTAAACGTGGATCAGCATGCCACGTTGAATACGTTCTCGGGCCTTGTACACACCGCCCGTCACACCATGGGAGCCAGTAACACCCGAAGCCGGTGAGCTAACTGCAAAGAGGCAGCTGTCGAAGGTGGGACTGGTGACTGGGGTGAAGTCGTAACAAGGTAGCCGTAGGAGAACCTGCGGCTGGATCACCTCCTTTCTAAGGAGAATTGGGTATCGTAATTGATGCTTAATTCTGGTCGAATCTAGTGGAAGGTTTGTAGTTCTCTCGGTTTTTTTTCTATATATTTTGATCATTGAAAATAAGAACTGGTCTTTTTAAAAGCGCTTTAAGGGTGAAATTGTGAAGGGCGCATGGTGGATGCCTAGGTGTCAAGTAGCGAAGAAGGACGTGGCAAGCTGCGAAAAGTCACGGGGAGCCGCAAGCTGGCATAGATCCGTGGATATCCGAATAGGGGAACCGGCTCTTGGATAGTACCGAGAGCGTCTGTAAGCTGAATTGATAGGTTTACGGAGGTGGACCCAGGGAACTGAACCATCTAAGTACCTGGAGGAAAAGAAAGAAAGATCGATTTCCTGAGTAGTGGCGAGCGAAAGGGAAAGAGCCTAAACCTGCTTTTGCGTAGAAGGGTGCAGTTGTTGCAAGGTGGGTGTTGTGGGGTTTATAGTCGCCGGTCTGCATGCCGGTGGGTAGAGAGTTGGCTACATTAGTTGAACAGTCCTGGAAAGACTGACCGGAGAAGGTGAAAGTCCTGTAGGCGAAAGTGTAGGAACGCTACGTATAAAACCCCGAGTACTACGGGATTCGGGAAAGCTCGTGGGAATCAGCGTGGACCGTCACGCAAGGCTAAATATAACTTGATGACCGATAGTGAAAAAGTACCGTGAGGGAAAGGTGAAAAGTATGCCGATGAGGCAAGTGAAAAAGAACCTGAAACCATGTGCCTGCAAGCAGTCAGAGGGCTATGCCATTCTTCGGAGTGGAATGCCTGATGGCGTGCCTATAGAAGTATGATCCGACGAGTTACCTTACGTAGCGAGGTTAAGCGGTAAAATGTGGAGCCGAAGCGAAAGCGAGTCTGAATAGGGCGATAGTTGCGTGAGGTAGACCCGAAACTAGGTGAGCTACCCTTGGTCAGGATGAAGGCCCGGTAACACGGGTTGGAGGTCCGAATGCCTCAACGTTGAAAAGTTGAGTAATGAACTGTGGGTAGGGGTGAAAAGCCAATCGAACCTAGAGATAGCTGGTTCTCCCCGAAATAGTTTTAGGACTAGCCTCATTTATGAGACTATTGGGGGTAGAGCGCTGGATGGGCTAGGGGGCATACCAGCTTACCAAACCCAACCAAACTGCGAATACCAATAGTTGCTAGATGGGAGTCAGGCAGTGGGGGATAAGCCTCATTGCCGCGAGGGAAACAGCCCAGACCGTCGGTTAAGGTCCTGGAGTTGGCGCTAAGTGGGAAAGGATGTGGAGATCCTTAGACAGCCAGGATGTTGGCTTAGAAGCAGCCACCATTCAAAGAGTGCGTAATAGCTCACTGGTCGAGGGTCTCTGCGCCTAAAATTTAACGGGGCTAAGCGCCGCACCGAAACCACGGGTTTAATACGAAGAGTATTAAGCGGTAGGGGAGCGTTCTGCGGTAGGTTGAAGGTATACCGTAAGGAGTGCTGGACGAAGCAGAAATGAGAATGTCGGAACGAGTAGCGATAAGGCGGGTGAGAAACCCGCTCGCCGTAAGTCTAAGGTTTCCTGGGGAAGGTTAATCCGCCCAGGGTTAGTCGGTCCTAAGCTGAGGCCGAGAGGCGTAGGTGAAGGGAAACAGGTTAATAATCCGTACCATGGTGTACTGAGTTATCGATGGAGTGACGCAGGAGGGCATGTCTGAACGCTGGGGGCCGTGAGGCAGGCGTTTCTAAGGGTGTAGGGAGGTCTGGCAGGGAAATCCGCTGGGCTGATAATTCTGAGACCTGAGGGGCTTCCGAAGAATAGTAGGAGGTGAGAACAGATCCCACGCTGCTGAAAAAAGCTTCTAAGAGAGGTATACTGTGACCGTACCGTAAACCGACACAGGTGGACGAGGAGAGAATCCTAAGGCGCTCGAAAGAACCCACGTTAAGGAACTAGGCAAATTGACTCCGTAACTTCGGGATAAGGAGTGCTCCGTGTAGTGTGACTGGAATGATGTTTAGCAATAGGTGTCATCGAAGGGTAGCATGAGGGAGTTGCAGAGAATAGGCTCAGGCGACTGTTTATCAAAAACACAGGACTCTGCTAAGGCGAATAGCCGATGTATAGGGTCTGACGCCTGCCCAATGCTGGAAGGTTACGGGGAGGGGTTAGGATGGGTAACTGTCCGAAGCTCTGAACTTAAGCCCCAGTGAATGGCGGCCGTAACTATAACGGTCCTAAGGTAGCGAA
>JADFXP010000063.1 GCA_015233465.1 Candidatus Magnetominusculus dajiuhuensis | reverse complement strand
ACGTTACTATACGACCTATCCTCTGATTCACTTTCTAATAATAAGATGAGTGATGTCTTTGGAATTGATATTGAATTACTTGAACACAATAATAAAAAATTCGTTTTTCTGAGGGATTAAAATGAAGACTATATTGATTGTTATTATATGTTTGATATTACTGCCTATAAACCTAAATGCAGCGGATAAGATCATAGTATTATATCCAGCTGTAAGCCCAATACTTATCGAACTTGGCATTACAAAACAAGTCGTTGGTACCACAAGTTCTGATGAAAACTTTAAGGATGCAGTAAAGGTCGGCTCACATCTAAAGCCTAATATTGAGATAATAAACTCGCTAAAGCCTGATCTAATAATTGCTGGCTCAAAGATGACTTGGCCTGATGAAATGAGAAAAAGCGTAAACGTTGATGTCTTCTATTATAACCCTAAAACTCTCAATGAGATCATGGAAAAAATAATAGAACTCGGAAAATTATTAAACGCTCCCACTCAAGCAGCAAAATTAAACGAGAAACTAAAGGCGCAGTTATCCGCTATTAAACCTATTTCCAAAAAAATTACTGTAATCTATGAGGTTACAGAAAATCCTTTTCGCGCAGCAGGCATTGACAGTATCGAAAATTCTATAATTGAAACTGCAGGCGGTATAAATCTGATTAAAATAGAGAAAAAAAATGCGCCAATATCAATCGAAAAAGTCCTGGAATTAAACCCTGATTTATATATCTATCAAGTTGGGCCTATGAATAAAAATCCACAAAAACCACAGGATAGATACCAATTTAAATCCCTGAAAAGCAAATTTTTAACTGTGAATGAACTTGAATTTGCTCGTCCTGGGATTAATTCATTTGATGAAGCAGTTAAATTAAATAAAATTTTTCAAGGGTTTTTATAACGGGGTCTTAGACCCCTGCCCTTGACCCGCAAAGGGATTAATTGTTGAAACTTTTTACAAAAAAGTTTTCAAAAAGGCCCTTTGAACCCATAATTAGAGGATAGAATGAATTATACAGTTTATTCAATAGGACTAGGTCCCGGTGACCCTGAACTTATAACACTAAAAGCAATAAAAATACTTGAACTATCTGATATTATTGTAGTTCCACAATCTAATAATAACGGCAGAAGTGTGGCAAGAGATATTGTAAAAAATTATATTGATGTTTCAAAGATTTATATGTATTATTTTCCTATGAATAATAATAAAATTGAACTCAAAGAAAGATACAATAATCTCGCACAAAACATTAAATCAATGCTTGATGAAGGTAAAAAGGTCTCTTACGTCACAATGGGAGACCCTACAATATTTAGCACTTCCAACTACATTACGAAAAGCCTAAAAGCTATTGATGTGCAGGTCAAACACATATCCGGAATAAGCTCAATTACAGCAGCTTCTTGTCTCTTAGGACTGCCCCTATCTATTAAAGGCGGGAGTTTTGGTATATACGAAATGCCTGTAGACCCAGATGTTGCCGTTGAATTGATTAATCGTCATGAAAGCACTGTGTTTATGAAGGTCAATAAAAAACTACCATATCTAATAGAAGCTATAAAGATTGCTAATCCAACATCTGCCCATATGGTACGTAGAATTGGACTCCCTGATCAGGCAGTATTTGACCTTCTAACAACTCAACCATCAATAGAATCTGCATATCTGTCTGTTGCAATAATTAAAAGATGAAATTTATCTATACAAGGGCTCTGCCCTTGACCCGCAAAGGGACTCGTCCCTTTGAACCCATAATTTTTTATAAATTGCTTAATGAAAAAACTCGTTATTATAAATAACCTAAAATTATGGGGTGAAGGGGACAAGTCCCCTTCTGGGAGTTTGAGGGTGAAACCCTCATGACAAATAAATGTGGTATTACCACAGGTACAACTGCTGCTGGGGCTGCAAAGGCTGCTGCAATAAGCCTTACCGGCAGTTTTTGCCATAATAATGTATCTGTAACGCTGCCAAATGGTGAAGATAGAAAGGTTTTAATAGAAAGCTGTGTTAATGGACTGGCAACTGCAATAAAGGATGCAGGAGATGATCCTGATGTTACAAACGGTTTAAGGATTACTGCAAGTATTCAATTTGCTTGCAGGGCAGTAGGAGCAAGTTGTTCGTCAAATGCTTTGGATGATGTTATTGTAAAAGGTGGAAAGGGAATAGGCATTGTGACAAAGGCAGGACTTCAAGTTCCGGTTGGCAGCCATGCAATTAATCCAGTGCCTATGCAGATGATTAAGCAGGCAGTAAGACAGATATTACCACATGGCGGATTGATTGTTGAAATAAGCGTCCCTGATGGAGAGCGTATTGCAAGAAAGACATTTAATGAAAGACTTGGAATAATAGGCGGAATATCTATTATCGGTACAACTGGGATTGTTACTCCTATGAGCCTTGAGGCTCTCAAGGCTACGATTAGATGCGAGATAGATGTTGCAGTAGCAAATCAGGATATAAAAATTATATATCTATCACCCGGTAAGATTGGCGAGACTGCATTAAGAGAAAAAGTGGGATGTTCAATGGTTGTACAGATGAGTAATTATATAGGACATGCCCTTTCTTATGTTTTAGATAAGGGGATAGAAGAGATAGTAATTGGAGGACATCCGGGGAAACTTGCAAAACTTCCAATGGGGTATTGGGACACACATTCTGGAAACTCCC
>JADFXP010000062.1 GCA_015233465.1 Candidatus Magnetominusculus dajiuhuensis | reverse complement strand
AAGAGAGTACAACAAAGATAGGGAAACTTATACAGGCTCGTAATATAACAACTGGGAGTTATGCTGACCCAACAAGCGCAGACCTTCATATAACATCCGTAGTTATAGGGTCTGAAAAGAATCAAGAAAAAGGAACACACGATTCAAAGGGTAAATTGGCAGAGTTTTTTAACTTGGAAAAGGAAGTGGCAAAGTCAATATTAGCAACTCTAAAATATGATTGGGCAAATGTCCCTGAAGCGGCAAAGGTGATACATACAAAGAATTATGAGGCATTTGTAGATTATTCAGTTGGACTTAATTATATGGACAAGGAAGACTATAGCAAGGCTCGTGAATCATTTAAAAAGGCGGTTGATCTTGATCCTAATTTTAAATTGGCAAAAGAGGCATATCTTGCAATACCTGTTGCCGCATTGACAGTGGCAGCTATTATTGCAACAGCCACCTCTGCCTCGCCTGTGGCAGGAACAGTAACAGCAGTTGGAGTTACTTCAAACGGACTATCAACAGGAGCAATTGTTGGCATTATTGGTGGTGTCGGCGTTGTTGGAGTAGGCATTGCTTATGAAGCTGGAGCGTTTAATAAAAGTAAAAGTTGTTCGGCCTATATTGGAGGTTATACTGGGTCTCAAACATATACATATCTTGGAAGTAACTATACTCAAGGTTGGGCTGGTAGCGTGGATAGTAATTGTAACTACTTTATAGCTTGTGGTGCTTTAGGGGATGCTCAAGGTAAATTAAATGGGAATAGTTTCAACTACTCGTCAGGATATACTTGTAGTGGTTCAATATCAGGTACTACTATGTCAGGAACTTATAGCGGTTATTTTGGTGGTTATTTACAAACTGGATCATTTTCAGGTACTAAAAAATAAGGGGCTGTCCTAGATAACGGGTGAATCATGGGGTCAGGTCTTGAGGTGAATATTGTGGTCAGGTCTTATATTTTAGCATTAAAATAAATTTGGCATATAAGGATTACAAACATAATCAATAAAAAATTGCTTCAATGCTAAAATACAAGACCTGAACTTCCCATCAGAATTTGTCAAGAAAAAATATTTATGCAGCCTTTTTTATTTTATCTTTTATAACATAGTCTCTGTCCTCTTTTAGCATTTTGAAAATTACTTTTACTATCTGTCTTGCTAGGCAGCGTAAGGCATGATTGTGTGATTTACCTTCTGCTCGCTTCTTAGCATAATAAATTCCAGATTCGGGTATATTCCTTATTGAACAACCTGCCATTGCGACCATTGTTACTTTGCATATCTTATTGGATTTATAGGATAATTTTGCTTTTTCGACCTTCCCTGAACTATTCTCAACACATGTTATTCCACAGTATACTGCTAACTGCCTCTCAGTTTTAAACTTGTCAATGTTATCAATCTCGCCGATCAGCCTGCTGGATAGTTTAACCCCTACTCCTGGAATACTTGTTATGCGTTTTACCGCTGAAACCTCTTGACCTATCTCATCTAACATTTTATCCAAAGCGTCTATCTGTTCTTTTATATCTAAAATATTTTTTGCTATAGAGTATATTATTATTCTATAAACATCTGATAATTCTTTTACATATTCTATCTTTACAAGCCTTGGATGTATTGTTCCAGCATATGTTTTTCCTATCATTTCTATCTTTTCCAAAGATCGAAGTTTTAGATTCTTGTATTCTGAAAAATCTGGGTATTTCACCAGAATTCTCAAAAATTTCTTACTATCCATATTACCAATCTCTAATATCCCTGGACATATCTCTAAGAGCTTTTTCTCAAGCCTGTTCTGTTGACTGACCTTTTCGTCAATCAATGTTTGCTGATGCCTAGAGAGTAATTTCAATTTCTCACTGACTATAGAAGGTTTTTCTATCTCTATAAATGCCTCCTCATCTTCAGTGTCCAGACTATCTTTTAATTTGAGCAATTTGGCTAACATTTTTGAATCTCTTTGATCGTTTTTCCAATCAGCGCCGAATATATCACGGAATCTTTTCAACTTTAAATTGTCTATATTGTATAATCTAAAGCCATGCTCCAGTAATATTCTGTCAAATGGCGCTCCATAACCGTGCTTTCCTTCGATAGCGAATGATATCCTACCTTCAGAAAACTCCTCAATCTCTTTAAATTTTTTAATAGCAGCATAAAATTCTTCAAACGTATGCCTTACTTTATGGTCAAATACTACTACTCCTTCTTCATTCATTATAATCACATGATGATTTTCACTGCCAATGTCTATTCCACCGCTTAAGTTTTGCATAACTTTATGCCTCCTTAATGATTGGTTAGCCAGATACCTATTGTCTTGTCTATAATAGCCACTTAAAGGCATCTTCCCATTAGACAAGGTACTGGCAGGAAGCACTCGGCAGTTCAAGTCGAGTCACATTATACGACAGACCCCATTAGCCACAAGTGCTTCCTTACCACCTCTATTTTACATTTTGAAGGCTGCTTTTTTTGTATTTATTCTTCATATTCTATTATAGACCCCTATTTACCCCTGACCCCTATTCTGTTCTGACCCCTATTCTGTGACCCCTATTCTGACACATTTTGTCCCGTCCTAATTGCAAATTTACTCTGCTTTAGGTTAAAATATATCTATGTAATGCAACCGAGGGAATCAGAAATGATTTGCTTGATGGCAACCGAAAAGATTGAACACGATATTGAGACGATAGGTCTACCGAAGCCCGAATATTCGCCGTATCT
>JADFXP010000061.1 GCA_015233465.1 Candidatus Magnetominusculus dajiuhuensis | reverse complement strand
CCCCGGATATTATAAGAAACCCGGCGGAAGTCATCCATTATCTCTAGTAATAAGAGAAATCGCAGAAATATTTACATCAATGGGTTTTTCCATAGAAGAAGGCCCTGAGGTAGAGACGGATTATTATAACTTCGTAGCCCTAAATTTCCCCAAAAATCACCCTGCCCGCGATATGCAGGATACCTTTTATGTGGATAGTGATAAAGATGAGGTCGTTCTACGCACTCATACTTCACCCGTGCAAATTAGAGTTATGGAAAAAACCCCTCCACCTCTTAAAATTATCTCACTCGGCAAGGTCTATCGCTGTGACGCTGATACCACCCATTCCCCAATCTTTCATCAAGTTGAAGGACTGATGGTAGACACAGATATAACATTTGCTAATCTTAAAGCAGTATTATCAAATTTCCTCCAAAGAATCTTCCCTGACAGCATTGGAGTCAGGTTTAGACCAAGTTTCTTCCCATTCACAGAACCGTCCGCAGAGGTAGACATGGGCTGCATATTCTGTAAGGGAAAGGGATGCAACATATGCAAGCAGACAGGCTGGCTTGAGATCTTAGGCGCAGGTATGGTTGACCCAAGAGTCTTTAAACAGGTAGGCATTGATGATACAAAATATTCAGGTTTTGCATTCGGCATAGGAATCGAAAGAGTAGCAATGCTAAAATTCGGTGTTGATGATATAAGATTATTTTTTGAGAGCGATCTAAGATTTATCAAACAATTTTAATCTACAAGGGTTTTTATAACGGGGTCTTAGACCCCTGCCCTTGTCCCGCAAAGGGACTCGTCCCTTTGAACCCAATATAAAAACAAGATTTTTTTAGATTAAGCGAATGTTGAACTGGATAAAAAATAATGTATGGAATATTTTGGGTTTTATTGGGCTTTCTACTATAATTGCCATCTATAGAAAAATTGCAGGTATTTCAAATTATTTTGATGATTTAATATCATTAAAAATTGGATATTTATTAATTATTATCGTAGTAGTGTTTATTTTGGGGGTTATTTTAGGTAAAAAATATTTAAAATCAAAATCTTCTAAGCCTGATGAAAGTAAAACTGATGAAAATAAAACTGATGAAAGTAAAAGTGATGAAAGTAAACTTGATGTTATAATTAGAATAGATAGAAAAAATCCCAAGACTTATCCTTCTGCTTTTCTAGAAAATAATGCAGGTAGTTTTTCAATATGGGTTTATATTGATGAATCTGGTAAGGGTATTCGGAAGATTAATGATAAAAATAATTATCATCGGTACATATTTGCTCATGATACTAATAAAGGTGAGAGTAACAAAGTTAAAGGAAATGACATATTCATTAATGTTGTATCTATCAGTCGAGAAATAAAGGAAAAAACATCTGAACCTTTTTGGAGTCTTTGGATAACAAATAATAATGGAGGTACAAATGATTGGTCTTTTGATGATACAGTAGAAATAGGATGGCATCATTTTTTGTTAAGATGGGACAAAAGCAAACCTCGGTTAGGATTATTATTGAATGGTGAACCTAAAATTGAACTTGGAGCTAAAGATGACTATTTGCAGTTTTGGCCAAATTATTTTAACAAGGATGCCTTTATAGGTTCATGGACATCTTTAGGAGTTGATTCTTTCATAAATACAAACGTCACACGTATTCAAGGATTGAAAACATTTATGACGGATGAAGAATTAAAATTAGAACTAACTAAAAAACCAGTAGACAAGAATAATAAATAGTTTCTTTTATAATGGGTTCAAAGGGACGAGTCCCTTTGCAGGTGTTTGAGGGCAGAGCCCTCAAGAGGATAGTATGAAAAAAATTGCAATTTATCCGGGGACATTTGATCCTATTACAAATGGGCATATTGATATTGCCAAGCGGAGTGTGCGGCTGTTTGATAAGCTGATTGTTGCAGTACTGAATAATCCAAAGAAGACTCCGCTTTTTACTGTAAATGAGCGTGTGGAGTTGATTAGAGAGGTTTTAAAGGATGAGGTAACTATAGAGGTAGATTATTTTAATGGACTGCTTGTTGATTATGCCAATAAAAAACAGGGGTGCGCTATTATTCGCGGGCTTAGGGCTATATCTGATTTTGAATATGAGATGCAGATGTCACTTATTAATCGCAGATTAAATCCAAATATTGACACATTTTTCAAGATGCCTTCTGAGGAATATACATTTTTAACTTCATCGGCAGTCAAGGAGATAGCTTCGCTTGGGGGATCTGTTGCAGGGCTTGTTCCTCGTGTAGTTGAGAAAGCCTTAAAGGACAAATTTAAACATATCAGCGTTATTCAATTTGAGGTTTGAATTGTAGCTGAGGACTCTACAAATTCTGCAGAACTGTTTTTTGAGCCATCAGGGTTAGCAGTAATTGTAACACCTCTTGAACCTTCCTATTTCCAACAACATAACAGGCATATCCACCTTTTTTTACTACCTTTGAAACATTATTTATAGACCTCTCATAGTCTGCATAAAATGATACTACATCTTTAACCCTTTTTTTATCAATTTCACTAATAGCTTTAATAGTTTTATTTAATAAATCAGAATTAAAAGTGATCTCATTGTTTTTACGCCTTCCACCCATTAACTGATTATCAATCTGATTTGAATTCTCAAACCCTAACCATTGACTTGACAGCCTTGAAAACTGCCCATATGCAACGGTTGTGCGTGAATCTCCATAAGGCGGAGAGGTCACTATAATATCTACATTATTTAAAACATCTAATGGGATTTCATCTATTGA
>JADFXP010000060.1 GCA_015233465.1 Candidatus Magnetominusculus dajiuhuensis | reverse complement strand
TTCATCCCTTAACGCCCCTATCTCTTTCAATCCATTTACCATGTTTTTAAATACCTCTTCTTCATTACCTGCCGTCTGTCTTTTGCCTGAGTGGAAAAAGTCTTCTATCTCTTTATCGCTCAAGGCAATCCTTATCGCATATGCTGTATTTTTAATATAACTCAGCTGTGTGTTATGCGCTGCTGTCTTGAAAAACTCATATCCATAATCTAAACAGTCCTTATGCCCTGCCTCTATGAGGCTACAGAGCCATTCATCAAATTCTTCTTTTTCATCTCCTGAATCTCCGCCATTATTGCCCTTGTTTTTTCTAAAAAAAAAGCAATGTTTGTCTCTACAAATGCCTTGACAACATCTACAATGTCCGTTATTGTCAATTCATCAAACTGTTCCTTTGTCATGCTTGAAAGTTCAGGGACAAGCGGATCAGCGAAATCTAATATCTTATTGATATTCCCTGAGTTTATAACATCTGTAATATTTGTTATATTTGAAAAGTCAAATTTAAAATCGCCTCTGACAAGTTTTCTGATGTGCTTTGCCTGAATTTCGTAGATTGTGACCTCGCCTATTGATAATATTATCTTCTTTTCGTTTCTCATAGTAATAGTCTCCTTCATATTAGTTTGGGGTAATGGCCAACATATTGGTTTTCACCTTATATTTGGTATAGGGGCATACACTTAGGCTGCCCCTACGATTTTAACTCTGGGCAACCACAAGGGATTGCCCCTACAATGGTTATACTGGGCAGACAGTGATCCGTTTTGCCCCTACAATGGTTATTCAGGGCAGGTTCAACCTGCCCCTACGGATTTAATGGGCTTGTTTAGTCGCTGACCGTTACGCCCGATTTTTAAGGGGGAGTGTGAGGGGACTCCCCTCGCAATAATCAAATTACAACAGGCTCTTCTAAGCCTGTCGCTGACCATTACGCCTATATTAATCAACCCCTCCAACCTCTGTATCAGCAAATATTAATGAACCTGCTGGATATGCTGCGTTTGGTATGAATGTAAGGTCAAACGCCATCTCTATTGGCTTTGCGTCTCCATCTGCAAAATTTAATGAGCCGTTTGGTGTCATTATTCCATATCCATAGAGATTGAGCTTAGTTCCATACGGAGAGTTGCCAACATACATAAAATGACCCTCAAATATCGCCTGCGTATGAGACAGTAGTGTCTGATTCGTAAATGCCAAATACGTAAATCCAATTGAGATAATCTGACCATCAATTATATTCCCAGTAGGCAGTATCTTTATCAGGCCCCTTTCATAATTGACAGTATAGTCTACGCCTTCAACATATACTCCGCTTGTAAATGTAAGGTTTGTGATAGTGGTATTGGTCTCTGCTGTCAAGGTTGCTGCCGTACCGTCTACTTTGGTGACAGTCATAATCAAAGCTGTTAATGCTGAGATCTTAAAGGTCGCATTATTGCCGCTGTTTGTAAAGTTAGTAGTCGTTACTTCCTGTCCTACTTCAAAGCCGTCTGTAATAAAGCTGCCTGATGCCCTTGTGAATGTCTTTGTTCCATTTGAGACTGTGACTGTATCGGCAGTTGCGTCTATTACTGAGACTGCTCCTGATACTACTGGCTTTGTAGCTGTTGATATATTCTTTATTGCCGTTGATACTCCGCTGATTACTGCCTGTAACTGAATTAATGCCCCTACTATAGCAGTTACTACTTGAGCTGATACTGTCCCTCCTATCTGATTTGCTGCTGCTGGAGCCTGAGCAAGCAAGAAACGCTGTAAGTTATCTAAGGACAACTCTGCAACGGTTATCTTTGCGGTTGCCTCAATTCCAATCGGCGCAACAAAGGCAGGCACATTAATCCCTGATGAGCTGTCTTTGAGGATCTGAGTAGTTGATTTTATATTCAACTGTCCATTTTTTAGCAGTCCGAATGGGAGATATGTATTCCTATCTGCGCCAAAAAATACCTCGCCCTTGCCTAATGTGATGTTATTTGTGTTGATTGATGGTGATATTGCCATGTTTTTTCTCCTTATGATTATTTTAGTGCAGACACATAGGTCTGCCTCTATGATGATTACTCAGGGCAACCACAAGGGATTGCCCCTACAATGTCTTTTACCCAATAAATTTGCTTTCTACATATTTAAAATGATAGACCGCTGAAACAACGGCTTTATAATTAACCTCTGGTAATATCTCTGTCTGTACTAATCCATATTTTCCGCATAGGTTCTCTTCTCCATTGCCGAAATATAGATCTGTATCTACAGAGGTCTGGATTGCAATTAATGCGTCCTCTGAAGCGTGATAGATTAAATCCATGCTTTGGGCTGCAAGGAAGTAATAGATTAATACGGTTAAATCCCTTTCATATGCAGCATCACTTATAGTCTCAAACTTCTCAATACTTGGGACTATATAAAGCGATGGATAAATAGGATTCTGAGGCTGCCAAAACCCATAATGTATCGGCATCAAAGGCAAGCCTTCTCTTAATCTCTTAGCCAATTCTGCGATTATCTTCTGCCTCTGTGTTCCTTCGATGTAATTTAATGTATAAAATCCTTTCTTCGACATATTTCGCTCCTTTAAAGAAAATACCCCGTCTGCTGCGCATCCACCCCTTTCAAGAAAGGGGAATTAAAACTAAAACGCCTTACATATTCTCCTTTTTCAAAAGGGAAATTAAAACTACGCTGTCACTGGCGGCACAACAAACATATCGTTTAAGATCGTATCCTTATCTGAATCCGTATAATTCAATGCCGTTATCTTTAGCGTATGAGTTCCTACTTGAAGACTCCCGCAGG
>JADFXP010000005.1 GCA_015233465.1 Candidatus Magnetominusculus dajiuhuensis | reverse complement strand
ACTGTTTATTTTATCGTTAATGTTATCTGCCTGCGGGTCAGAGAAGAAGGCGATAAAGTCTGAACCAGAAAAAACCGCTGAACCAAAGAAGACCATTAGTATGGCTGTTTTATATTTTGATAATAATTCTTTAACCAATGTAAAAGAGCTTGATCCATTTAAAAAGGGACTGACAGATTCTTTGATAACGGATTTATCTGTTTTAGAAAGTATCCAGATAGTAGAGAGAACAAAATTAGAACATTTGCTTAATGAGTTAAAGCTTAGTTCTTCTGGAATGGTAGATGAAAATTCAGCCAAGAAGATTGGGAAGATTCTTGGAGTAAATTATATCCTGCTTGGCAGTTATGTTTGTATTGATAAGTCGTTAAGAGTTGATGCGCGGATTATTAATGTATCTACTGGAGTGATTACAAAATCTGTCAGCGTAAATGGACTTGCAGAGAATTTCTTTGATTTAATAGATGATCTGTCGCATAAGATTGGAGACGGGCTTTCTTTAGCCATCAAAAAATCTGAAGAACAGCCCCATGAAAAACTTGATTTCAAGGCAGTGCTTTTATATTCTGAGGGGTTAGACCTTATGGATAAAAAAGATTATAGCGGGGCAGAAGATAAATTTAATATGGCATTGAAATTGTCGCCTGACTATAAGGCTGCTTCTCAGAAACTTTGTGAAATTAATAACATGGGAACTGGTTTAAAGAACCCAGAAAAAAATTAGAGAGATTATATAAAGATGAAAAAAATTATCTTTAAATCGCTAATTTTTTTATCTTTAATTATATATCATGTTTTCTTTGTCGTAACCTTGGTTTTTGGTCAAGATTCAGTAAAGGATGGAAAGACTGAATATATAACAGTAATTTTCCCCCTTGAAGACCTTAGACCAACTGAAGAAACAAAGGGAATGGGTATTGAGATTGCGGATACGCTTACAAGCGTTCTCTCTAAAAAAAGCGGTTATAAGGTTGTAGAGAGGCAGATGCTTAGTAAGATAATTGAAGAGTTGAATTTAAATGCAAGCGGAGTAATTGATCCAGATTCAGCAGTAAAGGCAGGAAAGCTGCTTGGTGCAAATGCCTTGATAATGGGGTCTTTTTTGAAGTTCATGGATCAGGTAAAGATAAATATAAGGCTTGTTGAAACTGAGACCGGAGCAATTTTAAAGACTGCTTCAATAAAGGGGAGGTTTAATGATATTTTAGATCTTGAAGAGAAACTCGTAAATACTATAGCTTCAAGTGATAAATGAATATTAGAAAGGCATAAAAACTTACAATTTAAATCCTGAATTCTTTTAGGAAATATCAAATTATTTTAAAGGAGTGAATATGTTCAAAAAGTTAATTTTTTCGTTAATAATAATCATCTCTACAGCAACAATGGCCTTTGCGTTTAACCCGCTTATAATTGATGAGGGAGAGACTCTTGGCGCAGGCACTTTTTTATTTAGAGCTAATAATGATTACTCTTTCACAAACAGCAAGGAGATGCTTGAACCGCAGTTTGCATTGGGAATTATAGATAATCTTGATTTATTGATAGGGTTTAAATCAGATATGACCTTAACAGTTGGAACGGATTTTGAAGCAAAGATAATGTTATATAAAAATGAATTCTTTGCCTTTTCATTAAAACCTGTTTATGAGATTACCGCATTAGCTCCGATTTTTGCAGGCGGCAAGGGGTCATATATTTTTGATCTCTTTGCAGTAGGGTCTTTTGATCTAGGCGCATTTAAGATACATGAAAATGTTGGCTATGATTTCACAAATCAAGCAGTATATCTTTCAAGTTCAGGGGTTTATAAGGCGTCAGAAGTTGTCAATCTTGTGTTGACCTTTGGAACTGAGAAGTTTGCAGGCGGAGATTTTTTTGGGATTGGCGGTTTTATGTTTGAACTTGGAAAGAAAGTGGATATTGAATTAGGCGTTAAATATCAGTATGTTGGCAAAGAAGTTTCAGGACTTGCCGGGCTTGGTTTAAAGATATAACATTAATATGATGAATTTAAATTTATATAATAAGGAGAAGGTATGAAAGGATTAAAAGAAACCCGAGTTATTCATTATATCATAGGTTTGATTATTTATTTAACGATTTTTAGCGTGTCTATATTAAACGTTAGTTTTGTATTTGCAGAAGAAGAGCAAAAACAAAATGCGCAGGATGAGAGAATTACAAGATTAGCTATGGCGATTGATGTCTTTAAGGCAGGAAATGATGAACAGGCAAAGACCCTCTTTATTGCTTCAAAGGCAGAGCTTCCTGAAAATCCAATTCCTTGTTATTATCTGGCATTAATATATACTAAGCAGGATAATCTTAAAGATGCTATTACTGAGTGGAAGGGATATTTAAAGATTGATCCTAAGAGTGAAACATCTAATGAAGTAAGACAATTCCTAACGGTTTTGATAAAAGAAGACGCAAAGAGATTTGCTGCAAGTTCAGTTAAAGAAGAAGGACAGTTAAGCAGCGTAAAGACAGACGAAAACACAGTTGCAGTAACATATTTTCATAATGTAGGCTCTGAAGGAATAAATCCATTAAGTAAGGGTCTTGCTGCAATGTTGATAACAGATATTTCGCAGGTAAAGGAATTAAAGGTAGTTGAGCGTGAAAAGATTCAGGCATTATATACTGAAATGAAGCTCTCTGAAACTGGTCTCGTTCAGGAATCAACCATTCCAAAGATGGGAAAGTTGATAAAGGCGCGTAATATCACTACTGGTAGTTATGTTGACCCAACAAGTGAAGAATTGCAGATAACATCTGCGGTTTTTGGGTCTGATGATAATAAGGAAAAAGGTATAAATGAATCAAAGGGTAAGATAGCTAATTTCTTTGATTTGGAAAAGGAAGTAGCAAAGGCAATATTAGCCACTTTAAAGATTGACTGGAATACAGTGCCTGAAGAAGCAAAAAAGATTCATACAAAAAATTATGAGGCATTTGTAGATTATTCAAATGGTATTGATTACATGGATAAGGAACAGTATGATAAGGCAAAGGAATCTTTGAAAAAGGCAGTTGAACTTGATCCAAATTTCAAACTGGCTAAAGAGGCATATCTTTCAATACCACTTGCAGCATTGTCAGTAGCCGCAGTTATTGCTTCCGCAGTCTCTGCTGCGCCTGTTGTAACAACGGCAGTTGTAGTAGGAGTAACAGCTATTAGCGCTGGAACTGCCATAGCAGTTGGAACTACAGCAACTGCAGTTGGCGTTGGAACAGTTGTTGCTGGTACAACAACAGGTGGTTGCAGCTCATCCAAAGGCAGTTGGGGCGGGAGTTATAATGTTACTGCCTGTAATGGTAAAACAGCAAATAATTCATGGGTTGGAACAGTTGATGGTAACTGTAATTTTAGTGTAGTATTCACTGTTGATAATAAAACCGCATCATTCAAAGGTATTGTAAGCGGTTCAAATGTAACTGCTGACGCAGATTCACCTTGCGGAACTGTATATCTAAGGGCAACTGTAAGCGGAAGCACTATGAGAGATGGAAGCGTTTACGGTGGAGTAACAGGTACTTGGGGCGGTTCTAGGAAATAGATGTTTCATTAACATTTGTATAACAGAGCAGATGGAGGCAGACGTATAATCCATCTGCTCTGTTGATTATTTTAAGCTCTCCTTTTTATGAATCAATTCAATAGCTAAGCATTTCAATATGAAGCAGCTTCATTTATAATATTGTATTTTGTGAGGCTGCATGATATAATATTAGTGATTGTATTGTTAAAAGAGAGTAATACTATTAAGGAATATATGACGACATTAACATTTGATACCTTAGCATATGCTAAAAAACTGAAATCAGTGGGTTTTACAGATGCTCAAGCAGAGGCACAAGCTGAAACTATCATTGCATTGATAACTGAGCAGCTTGCCACAAAGATTGATTTAAAAGAAGTTGAAGCTGCTTTAAAAAAGGATTTGAAAGAGCTTGAGATTACTCTTAAGCATGATATGAAAGAGCTTGAAATAAAATTATCGCATGATATTAAAGAGCTTGATGTAAAATTATCGCATGATATTAAAGAGCTTGACGTAAAATTATCGCATGATATTAAAGAGCTTGACGTAAAATTATCGAATGATATTAAAGAACTTGATGTAAAAATTAAAGCGATTGATTTAAAAATTAAAGAACTTGAAATAAAATTAACTCATGATATGAAAGAAATTGAATCAAGATTAACTTATGCAATTAAAGAACTTGAAACAAAATTAACACGTGATATGAAAGAAATGGAATTAAGGATGACTATCAAACTTGGCGCTATAATGACTACGGGCATTGCTATAATTGTGGCACTTGAAAAGCTGCTTTAGAGGTCTTGAAATTATCAGTAAATTATAAGTTCTGATTTCCTCAAAGGAATTATATTGATGAAGCTGCAAATAATATATTTATTATTTATACTATCTTTCATCTTAATAAACCCGTTATATGCAGAAGAATCTGACCAAAAGATTACTAAGATATCTATTTCATTGACAGAGGCTATAGCCTTAGCTCTTAATCGAAATACAGTTATAAAAGGCAATGATTACACAGTGCAGGGGGCGGTATTAATTAAAAACTCTGCTGAGTCAGAGTTTGATCTAAATATAGCCCCTGAGTTAAATGCTGGTTTGAATTCTTATGATTATTCGGGTTTGGGAGTTGGGCTTAGCAAGAAGTTTTTAACAGGGACATTAGTTACCGTTACGCCAGGTTTTTATAGAGACATGTTTGGTTATAATACTGTAATAAATACATCAATTTCTCAGCCTCTTTTAAGGGGATTTGGGGTATTTTATAATTCAGATAAGATAGATTCTTCTGATTATAGTTTGAAGGCAGCTAAACTTCAAATGTTTCAGAAAAAGACAGAAATTGCCTTAGATACTATTAAGACAGCTTATAATGCAGCAAGATATAAAGAGACTATTGATCATTATAAATCATTTATTAATAGATTAAACGGCTACATTCAAACAAGCAAGATTAAGGAGGAAGTAGGACTGGCAACACCTATGGATGTCTATCGCGCAGAGATAGGCAGTAAACAGGTAAGCAGTTCTCTCTCAGAAGAAAAAGAGTTATATGAAAATACCATCAATCATCTAAAAACAATCCTTGCACTTCCGCTGACTACTGAACTTGAAGTTATGACTCCAATGGAGATTGAACCATTTATATTGACAGATCAAGAGGCGGTTAATACTGCCTTAATTTATAGTATAGCGTTAAAACAGAATAAAATTGATATTGAAGAGGCAAAGAGAAAATCTGAAATAGCAAGGCAGAATATATTGCCAGACCTTAATCTGGTTTTGGATTTTAATAAAACTCAATATATTGACAGCTCAATTGGAACAAATCCTCAATATTATGGAATTATGCTCAAATCAAGCACAGATATATTTCGTAAACAAGAAAAAACTGCTTATCAGTTAAGTATAATAAAGATTAATTCTCTAAATTTAGATCTTTCTACAAAAAAAGATGAATTAATAAGGCAGGTCTTACAGCAAAGATATGCCCTGAAAAAAGCCCAAGAATTAATGATTATAAAGGCTGAACTTATAAAATATGCTAAGGGAAAACTTGCCTTAGCAAGGTTAAAATTTGATCATGAGATGGCGGATAATTTTGATTTAATAACTGCTGAAACCGAGCTTAATACAGCAGAAGACGGGTTACTAGAGGCTCGGATTAATTATATTTCAGCAATATATGATATGCGGGCAGTTCTGGGTACATTGATAGAGTATAAAGATGAATAAACGCAGACTAAAGATAGGCGGTATAGTACTGGCTGGGATGTTTTTTCTCAGTATGCCTTTTATTGATATTTTTAAAGCAGTTGGGGGTTGGGATGTCCGCGGGAATGTAGTTGGGGGCATAGAGAAGAAGGAATTAGTTCAGGTAAAACCTGCGAATTTTGAAATAACTCTAAATATGACTGGGACATTAGATGCTGAAAGGTCGCATATAATTTCATCAGAGATCAGGAGTAATAACGGCAAGATATATTATATTGTTCCTGATGGTAAGATTGTTGAAAAGGATGAGGTGATAGTAAAACTTGATCCAACTCCGTTTGAACTTGAGATACAAAAACTTTCAGGTGAAATAAAGACACAGCAGGCGGTAATGGAAGAGATGCGTCAATCGCTGGAATTTGAAAAAAGTCAGCTTCAGCGTCAGATAACAAAGGCGCAGTTTGATCTAAAGATTGCATATTTAAATCTGACAAAGATTGAAAAGGGAGAAGGTCCGTTAAAACTCTCAGAGTTAAAGAGTGAAATGGACAAGGCGGAGCAGTTATATAAGCGTCATATCTCGTATTCTTTGTCACTGGAGCAGCTCTCTAAAGATGGTTTTGAAAATGCAGCAGAGATTAAAAAGGCAAAGGAAAAATGTGAGGAGTATAATAAGGCATTATTAACAGCAAAGGAGAATTATACAAATTATAAAGATTATGTCTTACCCTCATTGATAGAGTCATCTAAGGCAGATGTTCAAAATAAAGAAATAGAATTTGCCCAGTTAAAAAAGGGAGGGGTATTTCAGATAGCAAAGGTACAGGCTGAGGTGGAAAAGACAAAGATGCAGATTGAATCCCTTACTGATGCCCTTCAGCAATCCAAAAAAGAACTTGAAAAGACGATAATTAGGGCGCCATTTTCAGCAATAGCAGTACATTATGAGTCTATGCGTGACGGCAGGATGAGAAAACCAGTCGTAGGAGATGCAGTATGGCAGAATCAACCGCTTTTATACCTGCCTGATATATCAAAGATGATTGTTAAGACAGAGGTACGTGAGTCAGATATAAAAAAGGCGCAGATAAATCAAAATGTAACCATTGCAGTAGATGCGTATGCTGGGGAATTTTTTAAGGGAAAGGTGACTTCCATTGGGGCAATTGCCATCAAAAAAACTCTGGATTCAGGCAGTGAAAAATTCTTTCCGATAGAGATTGGGATAGAAGGTGATAATACTAAACTTAGACCTGGCATGACGGCAAGGGTTAATATAAATTCTCAACATGTTAATAATGCCTTAACAGTTCCAATTGGCTCGATATTTACAGAGATGGATAAAACCTATTGTTATGTTTATCAAGACGGGAAATATATAAAGGTAGAGGTAAAGACAGGGCGGGGAAATGAGGATTCAGTAGAAATTTTATCAGGGTTAAAAAATGCGGATTTAGTAAGTTTAGTAAAGCCCTCAATCATTCAATCAAGATGACAGATTCTTTAATTGTTACCAAAAATTTGATAAAAGATTATCTTATAAGAGGTAAATCTGTCAGGGCATTAAATAATGTAGATATAGAAATTAAAAAAGGGGAATTTGCAGCAATAACTGGTCATTCAGGCTCTGGTAAATCCACGCTTTTAAGAATAATCGGCGGTCTTGAACACCCTGATTCAGGGCAGTGTTTATTTGATGGACAGGATGTCTACAGCCTAACAGACAAGAGCCGCTCTTTGATGCGCGCCATTAAAATTGGTTTTATATTTCAGGCATTTAATCTCATCCCGCAGATGACTCTCCTTGAAAATACACTGCTTCCATTTCTCTATAATGAAACAGAGATTAATGATACTAAAGAACGCGCAATTACAGCCTTAAAACAGGTTGGTTTAGAAGACAGGATAAACCATAGGCCCTCAGAACTCTCAGGCGGAGAGCAGCAAAGGGGTGCTATTGCAAGGGCAATTGTGATAAATCCTGAGATAATACTTGCAGATGAACCAACTGGCAATCTTGATGGTGAGACATCAAAAGAGATTTTGTCATTATTTATAGAACTGCATAAAAGAGGCACAACTATCTTGCTAGTAACGCATAATAATGACGCAGCAGCGTGTGCTCAAAGGATTATTACTTTAAGACAAGGGGAAATAGCTAATACTGGTTAGTTTGTAATAATTTAAAAAAGGTTAAAATCAGTCAATAACTTTTTTGATAATTAAACGGCCATGTTCAATTGTATTTATATAAGAATCTAATACGATAGTTTTTTCTTTTCCAAGATTATCAATCTCAAGTTTTCTTGATTCTCTAGAAATATCTTTGAATTTCAGATATTCTTCAAATTTGATAGATTTATTATCTACAAGGTGTTTTAGATCTTTATCAATCTCAATCCATAACAGTTTTAAGGTGTCTAAGGCTAATACCTCAATATGACCTTTTGACTTATCAAGATTTCTATTAAATACTTCATCGTCTTCATTATTAATTCCCTGCATTAAATGAAAGAAAAAGCATTCCATTTCAATAATTAATTGCAGCGGCTTAGAGGATAAGTGAGTTATTATGTCATCATAATATCCCTGTATTTTTTTATGTAGGGACGCAGAGTCATTTAGAATAGATACTACTTTTTTTATTCTCTGATCATTAATCATTTTCAAGAGACTCATCTATTAGTCTGTCAATATTTATAGCGTCATAGGTGTTAAAAACCATCCCACCATGAAAGACAATAGGAATAAGTGGTAATTCATTTTTATGGTAGTTGTTAGTATTATCTATATAGGTTTGTTCTTTATCAGAAATTTTGGATATAATTGATAAATCATGTTTAGTTAAAAAAACTATTAAAAGAAGAGTTAAACTAATCCAATAGAATATTTTTTCTGGAAAGAAATAATATAGTAAAAAGAAAACTATGATTAAGGTTAATTGAATTATTAATATTCTTTTTGATAATTTTTTGTTCATCTTTTTACTCCTTTTTTTGGCGTCCATTCTGATTTAAATATATTCATTAATACTAACATTATGTCGCCATTTATACTCCGAGCAGTAAGCAGGAAATTAAATGCAAACATATGAAAAAATCCAGAAAAAATTAATAATGATGGTTTTCCATAAGAATACACCTTTAAAGAATCTGGATTTTCAATACCAGTTAAAATTAACGATAACAATGCAAATCCAAATACAGCTACTTTTTTCTGGTATTCAGAAACTTTTCTCTTATTTTTATTATCTATTCCATATGCGATTACAATGTTTAATGAGCAAAAAGCTGTTATTACACTCACTAAATAAGAAAGTACAAAATCAATATATTCACAACTCATCATAAAATATATAGTAAATCGTTTATTTTTTGTAAGTGTTTCATCGTAAGCTTAGTTACTCCGCCTTTAAAAATTACTATTATTGTAGTAATTTGTCACCTTTTGCAAATACAAGATAGTATGTAGTTCTATAAAATAAATGTCAAGATAAAAATACATTATCATTACTTAATAATTAGTTAAACTAACTTATAGATATAACCTAAAAAGTATTGATTTTAAAATCTTATTTTATATTATACCATATAGGACTAAATTTATCAATACTAATTATATATTTCATTCCACATTACCCCACTTTTTTATCAAAATAATAAATCCTTTATTATCAATATCTTATTAGAAATATATTAATATTTATTTCAATTATAAATTTTTTTCTTGACAATTAATTCCAAAAATACTAATATTGTGAGTCAAAGTGGAATAAAGTGGTACAAAGAGGATTGACTCATGGCATTGTTTTCTGGAAAGTATTATTTTACAGTTGACCCAAAAGGGCGGATAATCATACCTGCTCCTTTTAGGGATATAATGCGGAGTCACTATGATGGTAAGGTATTTATTGCTAATGCACCTATGGATAAGTGTCTACATGTATATCCAAAGGCAGAGTGGGAGACGCTTTTAGAGAAGGCAAAGGGACTGTCTATGACCATGCAGAGCGCAAGGTGGTTTCAGCGCAGGGTAATTGGTTCTGGGCAGGAGATAGAGCTTGATAAGCAGGGCAGGGTGTTGATTCCGTCTTCTCATAGAGAGGATGCTGGCATAAATTTAAATAGTGATATAGTGATAGTTGGATTAATAAATAAGATGGAGGTTTGGGAAAGAAATGAATGGAACAAGGTTATGGAGCGTGACAGCGCAGATACTGACGCCCATGCAAAAGAGCTTGCTGCATTTATTTAGAGAAATTGGATGAATTAATAAGTTCTCAGATTGTACATCACCCTGTTATGTGTAAAGAGGTGATAGAGTTTTTAGCAATTAGGGAAAATGGCGTTTATGTTGATGCAACCTTAGGACTTGGCGGACACAGTGAGGCAATACTGAGTAGGCTCGGGACAGAGGGAAGGTTAATCGGTATAGACAGAGATGAAGAGGCATTACGGATCGCAAAGGAAAGGTTGAATGATATGAGGGTATCATTTATCAAGGGCGAATATTCCGATATTGCAGAGCTTGTTAGAGGCTTAGGTGTAAGTACTGTGGATGGTATACTCATAGATATGGGTACTTCTATGCACCAGTTAAAAAGCAGTGAGCGTGGTTTTGGATTTGATGCCGATTTTAGGCTTGATATGCGAATGGATCAATCGCAAGATAAAAGTGCGTGGGATATTGTGAATAATTATTCTATTTTAGAGTTACAAAATATTCTTAAAGACTATGGTCAAGAACCTCGCTATAGGGCTATTGTCAAAGCCATTGACCGCTATAGGCAGGCCTCAGCTATTAATACGTGTAAGGAGCTTTCAAGTCTTATCCTTAGGGTATATGGAGGCCGTGGAAAACGTCATCCTGCAACTAAGACATTTCAGGCGTTAAGGATTGCGGTAAATGATGAATTTAATGCGCTTAATTGCGTACTTAAGGCATCTCCAGAGATATTAAGCCATGGAGGCAGATTGTGTGTGATTTCATATCATTCTCTTGAAGATCGCGCAGTGAAGCATTTTTTTAGAGATAAAGGTAAGGATGGCAGTTTTAAGGTATTAACAGATAAGCCCCTGCGTCCAACCTTAGAAGAGATAAGAAGAAATAAATCAGCGCGAAGCGCAATGCTTAGGGCAGGTGAACGATGGGAGTTGCACCCCCAAACCCCGCAAGGCATCAAGGTGAACGAATATGATAAAGACTGAAAGTGGAAGTATCGTAAAACTAATAGGTTTTTTGATTGTTATCATTGGAATATTTTTTATAGTATGGATGCGCTCAAGTATCAAATCTCTTGAATATAGGCTTGCAAAATATCAGGCAATTCAGACTGAGCTTATTAAGAAACAGCGTAATCTTTATGCTATCAGGGATAATGAGTTATCTATACAGAATGTAAATAAGGTTGTAAAAGAACTTGGGTTTGATATACCAGATAGAAGTAAGGTTTATTATGTTAAGTCTCAAAAGGTATCAGGGTTAGGCTCAATAGACCCTCTCTCGATTAAAGACAAGGGTGTGGAGAAACAATGAGAAACAGGGTTGTGATGTTGAATATTGTCATATTTTTGGGCTTTGGAATTGTATTTTTCAGGCTTGTAGATATAATGATATTTAAACATGAATTATATTCTGCCCGCGTCAGGATGCAGACTACTGCTAAAGAGGAGATTCAGGTAAGACGCGGTATAATATTTGACAGAAATGGTAATCGTCTGGCTGGAAATATGGAATATAATTCAATATATTGCAACAAAAAAATGCTCAATAGAGACAGTAATTATATAAGGGTAGTCTCAAAGATAATTGATCTAAAGTACGTAAAACTCGCATCAATGCTTGAGCATAAGTCAAATTATATATTAATAAAGAGAAATGTCCCAGATCAAGTATTAGAAAGGCTGCGTAATCTAAATACCACTGCATTTGAAGCCCATCCAGATGCAAAGAGATATTATGCAGGAGGGGATTTTGCCTCACATATAATAGGGTTTGTGGATATTGATAATAATGGCAGAGAGGGTTTGGAGGCTGTATATAATAAGTTTTTGATGAATACTGGCGGTACAATTAATGTAAATAGAGATGCACGAGGTAATAGATTTTATGACGAGTCCCGTCAGGAGCGAATTGGAAATGATTTAGTGCTTACAATAGATCAGACCTTGCAATATATTGTTGAGACTGAGATGGATAAGACAATGGATAAGTGGAAGGCAAAGGCAGCAACTGTAATAATGATAGAGCCTCATACTGGGGAGATATTAGCCCTTGCAAACAGGCCTTCGTTTAATCCGAATTTTGCTGGAGATTATAATCCTGAGTCAAGAAATAATCGCTCTATAACTAATATTTACGAGCCTGGATCAACGTTTAAGATTGTTACTGCAACAGGGGTATTGGAAGAAAATTTACTGAGAAAAAATGAGTTATTTGATGTATCTGCTGGATATATAATGGTAGGCGGAAAAAAGATTAAAGATGATCATAAACATGATAAATTAACCTTCCCTGAGATAATTGAAAAGTCAAGTAATGTTGGAACAATTATGCTTGCCGAGCGTCTTGGAAAGCAGAGGGTTTATAATTATATTAAGAAGTTTGGATTTGGACAGAAGACTGGGATAGATTTATCAGGCGAATCAAAGGGTTTACTTACTGCTTTAGAACATTGGTCAGGGGTCTCAATTGGTTCAATGCCTATTGGACAAGAGGTAGGAGTAACACCGTTACAGATGGCAGTTGCATATTCAATAATAGCAAATGGCGGATATAAAATAATTCCGCATATTGTTAAAACTGTAATATCTCCAGAAGGGAAATCATATGAAATTAATAGGAATACCTTAGGTGAACAAATAGTTTCAACAAATACGGTTAATACTCTGACAGACGCATTGATAATGGTTACCTCAGTTGATGGAACTGCAAAGGATGCAGCAGTACAAGGAAATGAGGTAGCTGGAAAGACTGGTACTGCTGAAATATTTGATAAACAGCTTGGCAAGTATTCAGCTAATGATTATGTCAGTTCATTTGTAGGATTTGTGCCAGCAAAAAACCCAGCATTTGTATTAATAGTAGTGATTTGGAAACCAAGAGGCACTCATTATGGCGGTGTAGTTGCAGCTCCTGCATTTAGGGAAATAGCAGAGAAGTCTTTGACATATTTAAATATTCCAAGAGAGAACGTGGAACGAAAAAATATAACTATGGTAAGTAAAGTTGATTAATGACAATATCAGATTTATTAAAAAAGACTAAGATGACAGAGATTAGTGGAGATACAGAAAGGATAGTAACCTCAATTGCGCTTGATTCAAGGGCAGTTCAGAGTAATGGACTGTTTTTTGCCGCAAGGGGGCAAATGTCTGATGGTCATTTATATATCAATGACGCAATTGCCAGAGGCGCTTGCGGTATAGTTTATGATAGAGAGATAGACATTTCAAAATATAGACGAGAGGCTGCATTTATAAAGGTTGAAGATGCGCGTGAGGCACTTGCCTCAGCATCTAGTATATTTTATGAAGAGCCTTCTAAGCGCCTATTGACTATAGGTATAACAGGTACAAATGGAAAGACTACAACTAGTTATTTAATGAAATCTATCCTTGAGGCATCAGGACAAAAAACTGGTTTGATAGGAACTATACAGTATGAGATAGGAGATATGATTATAAGCGCCCCTCATACAACACCAGAAGCGCCGCAGTTTCAGTACTACCTTAGTGAGATGATAAATTTTGGATGTAAGGCAATGGTTACAGAGATCTCATCACATTCATTATTATTAAAGAGGGTTTCCTCAACACAATTTGATGCAGCGATATTTACGAACCTGACCAGAGATCATTTGGATTTTCATGGTGATATGGAGAGTTATTTTAAGGCAAAGTTGATATTATTTAAGGAATTAATTAAACAAAACGGCGTATCTGTCTTAAATATTGACGATGAATATGGTTTGAGATTAAATAAAATGCTTACTACAAAGAAATTGACATATGGTCTAAAAGAGGGTGCAGATGTAAGGGCAATAAATATTGATGCAGGGATTAATGGGCTGCGATTTGATATTAATTGTTTAGGGAGAATAATTGAGATTCGTTCAGGGCTGCGGAGTTTATTTAATGTTTATAATATATTATCAGCATTTTCAGCAGGGGTTGCAATTGGATTAGATGTGGAGAATATATTAAAGGGATTAAGTAAAGTAACTTCTGTGAGGGGCAGATTTGAACCAGTTGACTGCGGTCAGGATTTTATAGTGCTTGTTGATTATGCACATACTGATGATGCCCTCAAAAGATTGATTCAGGGCGGAAGGAGTTTGACTAAAGATACAAAAGGGCGGGTTATAACTGTATTTGGATGCGGCGGAAATCGTGATAAGGGTAAGAGAAAGCTGATGGCAGAGGTTGTTTCATCTCTAAGCGATATTTCAATTATTACCTCAGATAATCCGAGGAATGAAGACCCGCTGGAAATAATCAATGATGTAAAAAAAGGTATAAGCGGGAATTATTATGTCGAATCTGATAGGTCTCAGGCAATATCACTGGCTATAAATATGGCAGAAAAAAATGATGTAGTATTGATAGCTGGAAAGGGTCATGAAGATTATCAGGAGATAAAAGGCGTTAAACATTCCTTTGATGATAGTGTTGAGGCAAAATTCTGGTTAATAAAGAGGCTTGAAAAACAACGTGTTTAAACTTGAAGACATTGTAAAGGCAACAAGCGGCGTAGTAATAAGCCGCGGTCAGGAGCAGTTTAATGGCGTATCCATAGATACAAGGATGATAGAGCCCAATGATCTATTTATTGCGATAAAGGGCGAACGTTTTGATGGGCATGATTTTTTAGCTAATGTCCAGACTAAGTTAGCAGGAGCTGTGGTTCAAAGGTTACCTGAGGAGTCATTATTAAAAGCGAATAAGAGTATCATTTTTGTTGCGGATACACTAAAGGCGCTTCAAAATATTGCAAAATTCCATCGTAAAAAAGAGTCGCCGTTAGTTATTTCTGTAACTGGTTCAAATGGAAAAACTACTGCTAAAGAAATGACAGCAATCGTTCAGTCAAAAGAAAAGGCTACATTAAAGAGTCAAGGAAATTTTAATAATCAGATAGGGCTTCCTTTAACTCTATGTAAGATTAACAATCATGATGTGGTAGTAGTAGAAATGGGGGCAAGGGCAGGGGGTGATATAAGGGAACTCTGTGAGATAGCAGCTCCAGATATTGGGATAATAACTAATATAGGGCCAGCGCATCTTGAGGGGTTTGGAAGTTTGGAGGGTGTGCGTAAGGCAAAACTTGAATTAATGGATTATGTTGAAAGATTGTTAATAAATGTTGATGATAGATTCTTATCAACTGGAGCGATTGATAAATTAACAGAGAATCCCAGTCATCATTGTGAGCTATATACATATGGAATTAATAATGACGCGGATTTTAAGGCGCAGGAAATATTTCAAAATCCAAAAGGCATGGGAATCTCATTTACAATCAAATTTCCAAATAATGAGTACCAGAAGATAAATCTCAAAACAGGTGGAATATTTAATGTTTATAATGCCTTAGCAGCGTGTGGGGCTGGATATTTGACTGGTATAGATAAGGAAAACATGGCTGAGGCACTTGAGGATTACAGCGGTGTTTCAATGAGATTTGAGATGAAGTCTTTGATGGGGGCAGTGGTAATTAATGACGCTTATAATGCTAATCCAGCTTCAATAAGGGCATCTGTTACAGAGACAGTAAGGTTAAAGCATACTAGGGCAATAGTTGTGCTTGGAGACATGCTTGAGCTAGGAATGTATAGTGAAGAGGAGCATAGAAAATTAGGTCAATGGTTAGCATCTATGGATATAGATGTATTTATAGCCCTTGGGCCAATGATGAAATTTGCGCATGAGGAATATGTATCAAGATTGAGCAATGGAAGGTCAAAATCTGCATTTCATATGGAGGATACAGACAGGGCAAGGCGGATTATATTTGAAATTATCAAAGAAAAAGATACAGTGTTAATTAAAGGCTCAAGGGCAATGGGAATGGAAAATATATTAAGAGTTACTGAAAATATTGTAAAATAAAAGGAATGGTAAGAAAAATTGTTATATTATTATTTATATAGTTTACATGAGAGATTTTCACCGTTTAATGTTTTCCGTTATATAACATTTAGAAGTGCACTTGCGGCAATTACTTCGGCTGGTATAACTTTTTTTCTTGCTCCATGGATAATAGGGAGATTAAAGAGATTTAGTTTCACTCAAACTGAAAGAGATGACGGCCCTAAAAATCATTTATCAAAGTCAGGGACTCCGACAATGGGCGGTATATTGATAGTATTATCAATTTTAATCTCAATGCTTTTTTGGGGCGATTTAAAAAATATTTATATTTGGCTGATGTTAATATCGCTCGTAGGATATGGCGCTATAGGATTTGTAGATGATTATTTAAAGGTTACAAAAAAGAATTCAAAGGGAATGAGTGCGAGATATAAATTAGTATTTCAGACAATTATTGCTACTGGAATATTAATGTATCTGTATGCAAATCCGCATGATCCCTATAGCACAAAGCTGGTAGTTCCATTTATCAAGAATATATTGTTTGACCTAGGAATATTTTATATACCATTTGGAGTATTTGTGATTATTGGAACATCAAATGCAGTGAATTTGACAGATGGGGTTGATGGGTTAGCAATTGGGTTGGTAGCAATTGTAATACTAGCAACTGGAGCGCTTATGTACATATCAGGTAATAAGGTGTTAGCTGATTATCTACAAGTAATCAAGATACCAAATATTGGAGAATTGACGGTATTTTGTGGGGCAGTGTTTGGGGCTGCTATAGGATTTTTATGGTATAACTGTTATCCAGCAGAGGTATTTATGGGCGATGTTGGATCACTTAGTCTTGGCGGAAGTCTTGGTACATTGGTAGTGATAACAAAACAAGAGATAGTTCTTTTAGTGGTTGGATGGATATTTGTATTTGAGGCATTATCAGTGATCATTCAGGTTGGATATTTTAAGATGTCTGGAGGTAAAAGGATATTCCGAATGGCGCCAATCCATCATCATTTTGAGTTAAAGGGTTGGACTGAACCTAAGACAGTAGTCAGGTTTTGGATAGTCGGCATAATCCTTGCATTATTAAGTTTAGCAACCCTGAAGGTCAGGTAGTGCTGGCTATTAAATTATGACGGCTTGTTCTCAGGATTTAATAGTGTAAAAAAAGAAAATGGAGAGATATATGAAAAACAATAAAAAATTAAGATTGCTGCAAAAATCATTATTCGCAGTATGTATAATGTTAATAAGTATATCAATGGCTTATGCAAGTACTGATAAGATTTCAGCGCGTTCTGCATACATCATGGACAGCGGAAGCGGAAAGGTTTTATACGCTAAAAATCCAGATCTAAGACAATGTCCGGCTAGCACAACAAAACTCGTAACAGCAATGACTGCCCTTGACAGGCTCGATTTAGATCAAGTAGTAGAGATTAGTTATCATGCTGCAAATATATATCCATCACATAAGAGATTAAGAAAAGGGGATAAATATACAGTCAAGAGTCTTTTAAATTTGGCCCTGATGAGTTCAGTCAACAGTGCAGCAGTCGCACTTGCAGAGGCAGCAGGAGGGTCAGAACCTGTATTTGTACTATTGATGAATAAAAAAGTAGAAAGCATTGGAGCAACAGATACTAGATATATTAATGCAACAGGGCTTCCAGGAAGCGGACAATATATCACTGCAAAGGATTTAGCGTTGATAATGGAAGCTGCTCTAAAATATCCAGAGATAAGAGAGATAATACATACAAAGGTAAGGGAAGTAAGGGCAGTAAAGGGATTAACCATGTCAGCAGTAAACACAAATAAATTATTGTGGAGCAATGAACAAATATTGGGCGGAAAGACTGGATACACCAATAGCGCGCTTAATTGTCTTGCATTTGCAGTAAAGAAAGATGATGCAACTTTGGTAGCAGCAGTGTTGGGCGATTCAAAGAGAAGCTGTTTATGGAGGTCAGCAAAGCAGTTAGTTGTAAAGGCAGATAGGAGTGGAAATTCAGATACTATTGTGGAAAATACAACTGAAGATATATCTGATGACGCTGTGATACCAGCAGATACCTCTAAATTAATGGTAAAAAAATCAATACATAAAAAACATAAAAAGAGCAGAACAGTTGCCAGTGCTAGACATAGAAGGGGAGCAAGGTCAAGATTAGCAAAAAAGGAGCTAAAGTCAACAACAAAAAAGGCTCATTTAAAGGTAATCTCACAAAATGAGATTGCCTTAAGTAAGGAATAATACAGTAAAAATGGAATTTAAAGGGAAAAATATAACTGTAATAGGACTAGCCAGAAGCGGAGTGGGAGCTGCTAATTTGCTGAAGCGACTGGGCGCAAAGGTTACTGTTACGGATAAAAAAAGTCATGGACAACTGAGCACATTTATCGCAGAGCTAGATCATGGGGTAAAGACATTGCTTGGAGGTTATGATGAAACAGAGTTAAATTCTGCTGATATGATAGTACTCAGCCCAGGTGTGCCTTTAGTTGAAATAGAAAAGATGGTTAGTTCAAATGTTGAGATAATAGGCGAGTTAGAGCTTGCGTATAGGGTATTAAATATGCTTGAATGTCCTCCTTTAATCCTATCAATAACAGGAACAAATGGAAAAACTACAGCTACAACACTGCTTGGCGAGATTTTAAAAAGAGACAGGAAAAATACCCTTGTGGCAGGTAATATTGGAAACGCAATTACAACGGAATTATTAAAATTTAAGATTGGTGAACATGGGATTGAGTCAAACATAGATATAGATTTGATACTTTTAGAGGTGTCAAGTTTTCAGCTTGAGACAATTGAAAGGTTCAGACCTTATGGAAGCGCAATACTTAATATAGCCCCTGATCATTTAGACAGGTATAGGGATCTGACGGATTATGCAGAGGCAAAATATAGAATATTTCTTAATCAAAACGAAGAGGATTTTATAGTATTAAATGCAGATTGTCCAAAGACCTATGAGATTGGTCAAAGGTTTAAGCATATAGGGCCGCAAGTATATTATTTCAGTTCAATAAAGGAAGTGACAGGAGCATATTGTATAAATGGAGTGATACATTTTAATCTTCCTCCGGGCAGGGTTAAAATAAATGAAGATGGACGTGAGTTTAATGATTTAGGGCTTACGATTAATGCTAAAGATTTACTATTGAAAGGCACTCATAATATTGAAAATGTAATGGCAGTAGCATTAATGGCGCTTTTATCTGGATGTTCTTTTGAGAGTATAAAAGAGACGCTGACAGAATTTAAAGGGCTTCATCATAGGATTGAATTTGTTGGAGAGGTTGATGGAGTAAGGTATTATGATGACTCAAAGGGAACAAATGTGGATGCAGTTGTAAGGGCGCTTGAGAGTTTTAGCGAGCCTGTAATCCTGATAGCTGGCGGAAGAGATAAAGACGGTGATTTTAATGTGTTAGCAGAAACGCTTAAAAATAATACAAGGGCTGTGGTATTAATTGGAGAGGCTGCAAATAAGATTAATGCTGCAATCAATAGACCGTCTATTACTTATATGGAAGATACTATGACGGATGCTGTAATAAGGGCAAAAGAGGTTGCGCAAAAAGGCGATGTTGTACTATTATCGCCAGCGTGCGCTAGTTTTGATATGTTTAAGGATTATGCAGACAGAGGAAGGCATTTTAGTGATGAGGTAAAGAGATTTATGGGGGACAAAGTTTGTGGAAATGAATAACTTAAATCAACCAGAGCGTGTACCAATGGATAGATGGCTGATGATTGCTGTATGCTGTCTGATATTGACAGGATTTTGTATGGTTTATAGTTCAACTGCCATAATTATGCCGCTTAAACAAAGCGGTAACAGTGAAAATTTGATACAACTACATGATTTAGAAAAACAAGGGCTTTCTCTAATAATTGGATTTATCTGTATGATGACGGCAATAAAAATAGATCTAAGGACTCTAAAAAATAATGCAGTATTTATATTATTTGCAGTGTTTGTATTGTTAATACTTGTGTTGATTCCGCATGTTGGCTCAAGCACAAAGGGCGCTCAGAGATGGATAAGGCATGGGTTTATATCGCTTCAACCATCGGAATTTTCAAAACTGGCAATGGTGATTTTTTTGGCAAGATACCTATCAAGCGCATATTTTAGGACTGATAAGGCTGGTTCATTTATGCTTCCTATATTTGTAATGCTTATGACGCAAGGGCTTTTGATGATGCAGCCTGATTTTGGCACATCAGCAATAATTGGGGTTTTGACAATAACATTATTATATGCCTCAGGTGCAAGGTTAAGGTATATTTTATCGCTGCTTGTGGTAATAGTGCCTGTTGCAATCAAATTGATTATGGAGCCGTATAGATTAGGCAGAATAATAGCATATTTAAATCCATGGGCTGATCCTTCAAAGAGTGGTTTTCAGTTGATACAATCTCTATATGCAATAGGGATTGGGGGATTTGATGGGGTAGGTATTGGAAAAAGCACTCAGAAATTAGCATATCTTCCAGAATCAAGGACAGATTTTATATTTTCAATAATAGCTGAAGAGACTGGATTGATTGGGTCATTAATGGTACTTGGGTTATTTATCTTCTTTTTTATACGAGGGTTGATGATCATTAAAAGGAGTACGGATAAGTTTTCATTTTTTCTTGCAATTGGGATTACATATATGATTGTTGCGCAGGCGATTATAAATATCTCAGTAGTTTCTGGGTTACTGCCGACAAAGGGTCTGGCGCTGCCATTTATAAGTTATGGCGGGTCATCATTGATAGTAAATATGATTGCTGTTGGAATTTTATTAAATATCTCAGGTAATGGGTCGCATACTAGTTTTGAGGAAACACAAACAACAGATAATTCAGCGAAAAAAGGTAAAAACGGCATTTGGGCTTATGGATTAGAAAGATTAACGTTTATCAGCAGTAAGACATTATCAACTATAGAGATGACAGATATTGGAATAAAAAATGATCCATTAGAGAGATTTCGTTCATTAAAAAAGAATTTTAATAGTAGAAGGACATATAGATAAACAATGACAAATTATTTAGATGAGGCTCAGTCCTTAGATAAGGTGATAATTGCTGGCGGCGGCACTGGAGGCCATCTATATCCAGGCCTAGCAGTAGCAGGAGAACTGAAAAAGAGAAATTCAAATATGGATATATTATTTATAGGCACTGAAAACGGAATTGAGGCAACGATACTTCCGCTTGAGGGATATAACATAAAATTCATCAAGGCTGGCGGGTTTGTCAGGGTATCTTTGATGAAAAAGATAGCGGCAATCTATAAGATGTTTATATCTCTATTTGAGATGTATTCATTCTATTCTGATTGGGAGCCTGATTTAGTTATAGGGACTGGTGGATATGCCTCATTTGTGCCTGTACTAATAGCCGCACTTATGTCAATACCAACAGTAATACTTGAACAAAATTCTGTGCCTGGACTAAGCAATAAGCTGCTTGGAAGATTCGTTGACAGAATTTGCATTACTGATGAAGGCAGTTCATCGGCGTTTCCAAAGGAGAAGATCTTTATAACAGGGAATCCTGTAAGGGATTTGACTGACGGGATTGATAAAAAGGCCTCATATAAATTATTTGGACTTGATGAGACCAAATTTACAATATTGATTTTTGGAGGAAGCGCAGGGGCTGTAGCGATAAATAATGCTATCATGGAAGCGATAGTATATCTAATGGATATTAAAGAAAATATACAATTTTTGCATCAAAGCGGAAAGGCTGATTATGAACCAGTCAGACAGGCTTATATGAGTTATGACTGTAAGGGAACCGTTGCTCCATTTATATATCAAATGCCTCAGGCATATGCAGTAGCTGATATAGTAATCTCAAGGGCTGGGGCAACAACCTTAGCAGAGATAACATCCTTAGGGATTCCATCAATACTTATCCCTTATCCATATGCAGCACTTGGACATCAGGAGTCAAACGCGCGCAGATTATCATCAGAGGGCGCTGCAATAATGATTAAGGAAGACGTATTGACTGGAAAGGAATTGGCAGAAGAGATCAAGAAATTATATTTAGATACAGCATACAGGGAAAAGATTCGTGGGAAAAGCAGAGTATTAGGTAAGCCAGACGCAGCAAAACGAGTGCTTGAGATTATTTTAAATCTATATAAATATAGTGAATAAAAAAATATAAAGAAATGGCAGGTGTGGTTTGATAAAACTCTATAAAACAGTACATTTTGTTGGTATCGGCGGTATCGGGATGAGCGGTATAGCTGAGGTATTATGTAATCTTGGTTACAGTGTGACAGGATCAGATATTTCAGATGGTTCTAGTGTTGAAAGGCTGCGAGGGCTTGGTGTAACGATAAATATTGGTCATAGGGCTGAAAATGTCATGGATGCCCATGTGGTGGTTATATCAAGTGCTGTAAAGGAAGACAATGTAGAGGTAATAGAGGCCAAAAGGCGATTAATTCCAGTGATACCTCGCGCAGAGATGCTTGCTGAGATTGGCAGATTGAAATACAGTATTTTAATAGCAGGCTCTCACGGCAAGACGACTACAACATCATTAATATCAACAATATTGTCTCATGCAGGCCTTGATCCTACAGTAGTAGTAGGAGGAAAACTCAATGCAACAGGCACTAATGCAATGCTTGGAAGCGGGGAGTTTTTTGTAGCAGAGGCAGATGAGAGTGACGGGTCGTTTCTTAAACTCAATCCAACGATTGCAGTTGTAACAAATATTGATAAAGAGCACATGGATCATTACAGTAATATGGATGAGTTGTGCTGCGCTTTTATCGCATTTATGAATAAGACTCCTTTTTTTGGTACATCTATAATATGTTTGGAGGATCCATATATAAGGGAGATAATACCACTACTAAGCAGAAGATATATAACCTATGGATTGAGTAATGAAGCAGATTATTATGCAAAAAATATAAAGACTGGTTTTATGTATTCTGAATATGATCTATATTATAAGGATAAATATATGGTTAGTATTCATTTGCCTCTTTCAGGAATACATAATGTGCTAAATTCAATAGCAGCTATTGCAGCATCGCTCTCTGTAGATATAGGGTTTGAGGAGATAAAAGAGAGCATAGGGCAATTTAGAGGTATTAAACGCAGGTGTGAGTTTAAGGGTGAAGTTGGCGGTATCAAGGTATTTGATGATTATGGTCATCATCCAACTGAGATAAAGATGACATTATCAGGGATTAAGGACAGACGCAGAGTGGTAGTCTTTCAGCCCCATAGATATTCAAGAACAGCAGACCTGATGGATGATTTTGCATCTGTATTCATAGGCGAAGATAAGATATTTCTAATGGATATATATTCAGCAGGCGAAAAAGAGATAAAAGGAGTAAATTCAAAGATTTTATCAGAGATGATGTTAAAAAAAGGCGTAAATGTAACATATGTACAAAATAGCAATGAAATTCCAAGACTGCTCAAAGATGAATGTAAGTCAGGCGATATTGTCATAACATTTGGGGCAGGGGATATTTGGAAGATAGGAGAGAGATTTGTTAGTGAATATACAGTCTGAACTTGATAGACTCTGTGTAGAAACAGGGACAGTCATTAAATATAATGAACCAATGGCTAATCATACAAGCCTAAAGATTGGCGGAAGGGCACAATATTTTATTGAGGCGGGTAGTTTAGATTTTATGAGCAAATTTTTAAAGTACCGCTCAGATGATGCTCAGATGTTTGCCCTTGGTGGCGGAAGTAATATTTTGTTTAGTGATCAAGGATATGATGGATATATAATCTGTACAAAGGGACTTGGGCAGATAAGAGAGATTGGAGACCTGGCGTCAGATGAGATTATGATTGAGGCAGAGGCAGGAGTAATGCTGCAAGGATTATTAAAATATGTAAAAGATAGAGGCTATACAGGGATTGAAGGTCTTTCAGGGATACCAGGAACAGTTGGCGGGGCAGTCTATGGTAATGCAGGGTCATATGGGTGTGAGATTGGAGGCCTTGTAAGGGAAGTAACTGTAATAAACAAAGATGGGGTAATACGAGATATATCAAAAAACGCAGATACTGAAAGTGGATTGACATTTAGATATAGAGGTTCAAATATCTCAGAGGATGCGTTAATAATAAGTACAAAGATTGCGTTAAAGAGAGATTCATCAGAAAGAGTAACAGATAAGATTAAGGAGATATTTGAAAAGAAAAAGGCATCACAGCCAATAGATCAGCGTTCAGCAGGGTGTGTATTTAAAAATCCTCAAGGCGATTATGCAGGCAGGCTGATAGAACAGTCTGGGTGTAAGGGTCTGAATAATGGCGGCATATTTGTAAGTAATACACATGCTAATTTTTTTATAAATAAAGGCGGCGGAAGCTGCAATGATTTTTTGATATTAATGGATAAGGTAAAGGAAATAGTTTTTAAGAATTTTGGAGTTGAATTAGAACCAGAGATAAAGATAGTTACCAGTGGAAATGTCAGATGCGGGAGAATAAATTTATGAGACAGGAATTAGAAGGTAAAAAAATAGGCGTTTTATGCGGAGGATTGTCTTCTGAACGAGAGGTATCGCTGAGGACAGGTAATGCAGTGTATCAATGCCTTAAGGATGCTGGGTATAGTGTTTGGCTGATGGACGCTGACAGCAATATAAGCAGAAGGCTTACGGATATGGAACTTGATGTATGTTTTATAGCCTTGCACGGCGGATGGGGTGAAAACGGCTCTATTCAAGGAATGCTAGAGATAATTGGAATACCATATACAGGTTCAAATATAGTTACATCAGCAGTTGCAATGGACAAATTAATGTCAAAATATGTCTTTACATGTAATGGATTATTAATACCAGAGTATGAGGTATTAAGAAATAATACGGAAGTTGAGGATATTTCAATTCCACTTCCATGTGTAATTAAACCAAATAATGAAGGCTCAAGCGTTGGAATAACCATTGTAAAGGAAAAGAGTGAGATCAAAGAGGCGCTTGAGAAGGCATATAGATATTGTAATACTGCAATTGTCGAGAGATTTATAAAGGGTAAAGAGATACATGTAGGAATAGTAGGCGGGAAGGTCTTAGGAGGAGTTGAGATAAGGACAAAGAGGGAATTTTATGATTATGAGGCAAAATATCTTGATGGTGCAACTCAGTATATTATACCGCCGCAAATAGATGAGATATTATTTGAAAGCGTAAAAGATACAGCGTTAAAGGCTTATCAGGTATTAAACTGTAAAGGCGCTGCACGGGTAGATATGATTGTAATCAGAGAAGGAAAGTCTTATATCCTAGAGGTAAATACACTTCCTGGAATGACTGCAACATCATTATTACCAAAGATAGCAATGGTTGCAGGGCTGACATTTACACAGCTTATAGAAGATATAATAATTGACAGTTTGGTTTAATTAATGATTATTGAAAATAAGAAAAAAATAGGTAAGTTAAAAAAGAAACAATTAGTCAAAAAGAAAGAGCCGTTTAAGGCGCGTCTAATGGCTAAAAAGTTGATGTTGACAATCATTGCACTAAGTATAATGACAGCAGTGAGCGCTTGGCTTCTAGCTGGAAGCGATTTATTTATAATCAAAAGATTTATTATTGAGGGAAATAAAAATCTGACAAAAGAAGAAGTCGTATCAATGACGGGGATAACTAATAGAAATTTGTTTACTTTAAATAAAAGGATTATAGCAGGAAAACTAAAAGATTCAGCTTGGATAAGCAAGGCATACGTAAGAAAGATATATCCTGATACACTGATGTTAAAGATTGATGAGGTAACTCCAATTGCATTATATGACGTAAAAGGTACAATTTATATAATAGATGAAAATGGCGAGAGGTTAGATATTGTTCCAGAGAGTAGAAAGGATCTTCCAATGATAAAACTTGCCACAAGTAATAATGAGGCATTTTTAGAGGCTGTACAACTTAGTAAGATAATAATTAAAGATGGCATATTAGCTTGGACTCCTGTTGAGATTAATGGAAAGTGTGTGGAAGATCTATCTATTACGCTTAATGGAGTAAAGGTAGTAGTTGGCAGCGGCGATTATGAGACAAAATTACAAAAATATATGCTTTTAAAGGAAGATATAGAGAGCAGGAAGTACATGATTGAATATATAGATGTAAGATTTCAGAAACGATTAATCGTGAAAACACTAAAAAATGTATAAGGAAGATAAAAAGGCATTGAAATTATGAGTGGCAGAAAGATAATAGCTGGCTTAGATGTTGGAACAACTAAGATATTTACAATAGTGGCTGAGGTAGTCGGCGACTCTTTTGAGATAATTGCAATAGGGAAATCGCCCTCAAATGGCCTGCGTAAAGGGATAGTAGTTGATATGGACTTGACTGTGGATTCAATAAAGGCATCCATAAATGATGCGTCCACACAGGCAGGATTTACGATTGAAGAGGTTTATGTAGGTATAGCAGGCGGTCATATAAAGAGTTTTAAAAGCAGCGGGGTTGTTGGGATTACAGATGGAGTTGTAGGGCAGAAAGATATAGATCGTGTTATGGATTCAGCGCAGGCAGTCTATGTGCCTCTTGATAGAGAGGTGCTGCACATTGTGCCGATTGAATATATTGTTGATGGAGACGGCGGGATTCTAAATCCTATTGGAATGAAGGGCGTACGTCTTGAGGCGAGTATTCAGATTATAACAGGGTCTGTTACGTCAATCCAAAATTTATTAAAATGCTGTGAGTTATCAAATGTTCATGTGGTAGAGATAGTTCTTGAGCCTTTTGCATCAGCAATGGCAGCCCTTGAAGAGGATGAGAAAAAAGAAGGGGCAATCGTTGTAGATATTGGAGGCGGAACCTCAGACATTATTTTATATAAAAATCAGACATTTTTTGATGTATCAATATTAAGCGTAGGCGGAAATCATTTTACAAATGATATTGCAGTTGGGTTGAGACTGCCGTATCTTGAGGCAGAGAGAATAAAAAAGGCGTATGGAAGCGCTATGTCTCAGCAGGATGATGATATGAATGAGCTTTCCATAATGGTAGCAAACAGAGTGGTAAAGGTTATCCCGCGTAAAATTTTAACGGATATAATAGCCCCTCGAACGCAGGAGGTCTGCGAACTTGTTAGAAGGGAAATAGAAAAGATGGGCGGGTATGAGCTAGCTCCTTATGGAGTAGTTTTAACTGGGGGGGCATCTTTACTTAATGGAATAGATATAATGTGCGAAGGTATTTTAAAGCTGCCAGTAAGGATAGGAGGTCCTGTTGGGTCAGGAGTCACAGATGCGGTGAAGAGTCCAATTTATACAACTGCATTTGGGTTATTAAGATATGCTATGAAAGATAACAAAGGCGAAGGAAATGCAGCGGTAGTTAAGACATGGGATTTTTATGGAATAACGGGTAATATTAGGGGTTGGTTTAAGGGTATTTTTTCTAAAGAAAAGAATCAAGTCAAAAACAATAAATAATTTATTTAAGGAGGGTTTTTTATGGCAATGAATTTTCAGTTGGATGAGACAAAGAATCATCAGGCAAAGATCAAGGTAATAGGCGTTGGCGGGGCAGGCGGTAATGCTTTAAACACAATGATTAGAGGAAATCTAAAGGAAGTAGAGTTTATAGCAGTAAATACGGATATGCAGGTGCTTGAGACATCCTTAGCGCCAGTAAAGCTGCAAATCGGGCAAAATATCACACGTGGACTTGGCGCAGGTTCAGAACCTATGGTAGGCAGAGAGTCAGCTCATGAGGACATTGACCGTATTAGAGACTGTATTGAAGGATCAGATATGGTATTTATAACTGCAGGAATGGGCGGAGGCACAGGCACTGGAGCAGCCCCTGTAATAGCAGAATTGGCGCATGAGGCTGGCATATTGACTGTTGGTGTTGTTACCAAGCCATTTTTCTATGAAGGTAAAAAGCGCTTAGCTAATGCAATGGCAGGAATCAAGGAATTAAATAAACATGTAGATACAATAATTATAATTCCTAATGATAGGATTCAATTAGTAGTTGAAAAGGGAACATCGCTTTTAAAATCATTTGAACTAGCAAATGATGTATTAAAAAATGCAGTACAGGGAATAACTGATCTGATATTAGTACCTGGATTAATCAATCTGGATTTTGCTGATGTAAAGAGCATAATGAAGGGTTCAGGCAAGGCAGTGATGGGACTTGGAACAGGAGTTGGAGAAGAAGGCGTACTCGAGGCAGCAAAGAAGGCGATCTCTATCCCGCTTCTAGAGGATAATACAATAGAAGGCGCAAGAGGTATATTAGTAAATATAACTGGCGGAGAGACTTTATCTCTAGATTCAATTCAGAACGCTACTGGTTTGATATATGATTCAGCGCATAATGATGCAAATATAATATTTGGCGTATCAATGGATGCTGAGATGAAAGATGAGGTAAGAATAACCGTTATTGCAACAAGTTTTGAAGAGAAAAAGGAAAAAATCCCAGCCGCTGAGATGAATAAGTGGAGACCTGAAACAGTAAATGAACCTGTAAAAAGGGCACCAGTTGAAGATAAGGTACCGTCATATAGGAGCAGGTCTGAACGGTTTTTAACAAAGGAGTCATTTGCAAATTTATATGAAAAAGACTCTCGTGCAGCAGAACGTAATATTTTAGGATGTGAAGATGAGGTAGATATTCCGACATTTTCACGTAAACCTGTAGGCAGTAAGATATAACTAAAGCCTTTCATTCGCAGAGGACCTAAGTAAATCCCTCTAAAATAGGTCCTCTGCTCCTTCCAAATGAAACAAATAATATTTATTCTATCATCAAAATAAAATATAAATCAAGATGCTGTTTTTATAATGGGTTCAAAGGGACGAGTCCCTTTGCGGGAGCCAGTAGATGAAAAGGGCAGAGCCCTCAAAACAAATAATTAGTTATTTGACACAATCTGTGGTATTAATATAAAGTATACTGTAGTAAAAAATAATCTTGCTGAGATACTGCAAATGAAAAATAGGTTTAATAAGGTGATTATATAATGGAAAAAAGGGCGTTTTTAGCGGTTGCATTATCTGTGATTGTGTTAATTTTATATCAAATTGTATTTGTAAAGCCAAAATTAGAACAGCAGAAATTGATAGAACCTACTCAAAATGAAGCTATTGAGAATAAATCTGTAGTAGAAAAAAAAGAGCCAACAACAACTAAAATAGACGTAACTCCGAAAATATCTGCTAATGAAAAAATTTTAAAGGTTGAAACGCCTTTATACAGAGCGGAATTCAGTACAAAAGGCGCAAACATTCGATCATTTGTTATTAAAGAATATAAAGATGCTAATGGTGAACTCACATCATTATTAAAGACCCCAGTAAATATTCCGCCAATGTCAATTGGTCAAACCAAGAAATTTGAATTTTCATCAGCGCTATTTAATACTGATTCTGAAAATATAACAATTGATAAAGACAATATTAAGACTCTTGAATTTACATTTGAATCAAATGGAGTGATCATAAAGCGAACTTATAAGTTTTATGGAAATAGTTATAAGATTGATCTAAAAGATGAACTCAAGGGTATAGATGAATATTTCATTGCCCTTGGAAGCGGTTTTGGTTATTCGGGCAATGAGGGAAGCAGCAGGGCGCATATTGGGCCAGTTATACTGGAAGAATTTAATAAAAGGGACATTAACCCGCAAAAAGACCTTGACTCTCCAAAATTCTATAAAGATAATATAAAATGGGCAGCGCAGGAAGATATGTATTTTTTTGCAGCCATTGTTCCAATTACTGGTATAAAAGAGGCTATTGCTTATAAGGAAAATGATGATGGACTTGTAGCATTAAGATCTGACAGCAAGATAAATGAATACGTAATTTATGCAGGTCCTAAAAAACAAGAACTGTTAAAGGTCTTAAACCTGTCTTTAGAAAATATCATAGATTTTGGATTCTTTTCAATTATAGCAAAACCAATTTTTTGGCTGCTTCAATCAATAAATCATTATATAGGAAATTATGGCTGGTCAATAATAGCATTGACATTAATACTAAGGGTTCCATTTATACCGTTAATAAATAAAGGCCAGAGTTCAATGAAAAAGCTTCAAAAGCTTCAGCCGATAATGAATGATATTAAGGAAAAATATAAAAAAGATCCGCAGCGTATGCAAAAAGAGATGATGGAACTATATAAGAAAAATAAGGTAAATCCAATGGGCGGATGCCTTCCTATATTAATTCAAATACCTGTATTTTTTGCGCTCTATAAGGTGCTGCTGGTTGCTATTGAACTAAGAGGCGCGCCATTTATATTTTGGATAGTAGATCTTTCAGCTAAAGATCCTTATTATGTCCTTCCGATAATTATGGGAGCAACGATGTTTATACAGCAGAAATTGACTCCGACTGGAATGGATCCAAAACAGGCAAAGATAATGCTTGCTATGCCGATAGTATTTACCTTTATGTTTCTTAACTTTTCTTCAGGATTGGTATTATATTGGCTTTGCAGCAATCTTTTAAGTATCTTCCAGCAATTATTTGTAAACAAGAAGGTTGATCAAAAAGCCCTGTCTTAGTCACTTTTTTTAAATTATGGGTTCAAAGGGAGGGTCTTAGACACGTTAAGACCTCTGCATAACTTAAGCAGAAAGTTATATTAAAAATAAATAAAGTTTCTAAAATTCCCCTTTTAAAAAAGGGGAATTTAAAAAAATTGTAGTTATGCAGAGGTCTTACGTTTTAAATCCCTTTGCGGAGCCCGAAGATAAAAAGGGCAGAGCCCTTATTCTTTAAGGTTATTTACAGTAACCGATAGACTCATCAGCGCATTTTTTGCCGTCAATCCATGTAGCACCGCTAAGATTTGTATTTGTGAGAGCTGCGTCTGTAATATTAGCATTAAATAAGTTTGCATGAGATAAATCTGCTCCATCAAGTTTAGCATGAGAGAGATTAGTGTTCATAAGATGTGCCCATTTAAGACTGGCATTTGTTAAATCCGCGTAACTTAAATCCGCCCCTTCCATATCTGCTTGAGAGAGGACTGCGTCTTTGAGGACTGCGTTTGAGAGATTGGCATTTTTCATATATGAGTTAACAAGTTCTGCATTAATCAAATTTGCATTATTTAGGTTAGATTTACTAAGATCGGCTTCAAAGAGATTAGCGCCTTCAAGATTGGCATTGGAGAGATTTTTACCGGAAAGTGAGGCATTTTTTAGATTGCAGGCTGGGCATGAATTAGTCTTTAAAAGCTGGTCTGTATCGGTCTCTTTGGCTTTATCATTAGTTAATGGGAGAAAGATAAACTTTGACAGGTAATAATTATCTGAATTATCTATAGCATTGACATCTTTATCTATTAATACGATAAAACATATTAATGAAATGAAAAGGAGATTTATAATTTTATAGTTGTTTATTATTTGCGGCATAAAACTCTCTTTAAATTTATTTAAATATTGACTATTATATCAAAATTAAACTGATAGTTGAAATAATATTGTGGTTTAGGATATTCTTAATCAAAGATAAAATGAAATGATTGGCATAATAAAGAAATATTTAAAGTATCGTCCAACTATTCATGATATAATTTGTCATATTTGGATAGGTTTTAGAACAAAGATATCAGGGTTTTGGGGAAGCATTGTTTTTTATATAAAGGCAAAATTTTATGGGGTGGAGTGCGCTGGGAAGGTAACTTGTTATGGAAAGATACTTATCCGAAAATATCCATTTACCAAGATTATTATTGGAAAAAATGTCTCCATAATATCGTCATCTTATAGGGCTACTGCCTCAACGATATTTGCGCCAACAAAGCTCCAAACTTTTACCACTACTGCAGAAATTGAAATTGGCGATAATGTTTCAATGAATGGCACTTCAATAGTAAGCAGGAGTAAGAAGGTAACAATTGGTTCAGGGACTATAATTGCTCCTAATGTAGTAATAATGGATTCAGATTTTCACGCCTTATGGCCTCCAGAAAATCGAGCATATAGTCCTCCAATAGATACTGATAAAGAGGTTACAATTGGGAATAATGTTTGGCTTGGGATGCAGAGTATTATAATGAAGGGTGTTACAATTGGTGATAATTCAATAATTGGAGCAAGGACTGTGGTAACAACAGATATACCATCTAATGTAGTTGCTGCTGGAAATCCATTAAGAATAATAAAGCATCTTGGTGAAAAATAATAGGGTTAGAATAATAAAATTATGCCAAAATTAATTATAAGTCACGGAAGCGCTATAGGTTATGATTTTAATATAACTGACAGGCTTGTCACAATAGGCAGGGCAAAAGACAACGATATTATCCTTGAAGATCATAAAGCCTCAAGATACCATGCAGAGATAAAAAATCAGGATGGGAAATTTATTATCTTTGATAAAGGCAGTAAAAATGGTATAAAAGTAAATGGTGTGCTGGTAAAATCAAAGCCTCTTAATTTTAATGATAAGATCGTTATAGGTGGTTTTTCTATTGTCTTTGTCAAAGAAACTATTGATAATGTTAATTTCACTTCTGGAGATGTTTTTTTAAATCCAAAGGAAAATGTGATAAAGCGTTCTATTGAGGATATTTCAAATAAAACTCTGATGTTTCAGGAAGCAGATTTTTCTGATTTGAAATCTGTAGATATTAAGAAAAATATTCAGCAAAAACAAAAGAGCCCAACAGATAAAGATCAGCAGATGCTCCTAATCATGTATCAGATAAGCAAAGACCTGATCTCAGTTGTAGAATTAAATGACCTTATGGATAAGCTGATGAATTATGTCTTTAAGATTACAAAGGCTGACAGAGGTTTTTTGATGCTTATTGATGAAGGTACAAATGAACTTATTCCTCTTATTGCGCGTCATAGAAGATTAGATGGAGATATAACAATAACCATAAGCATGACTATGGCAAGAGAAGTTATAGAAAAAAAGGTTTCAATACTTACAAATGATGCGTTATCAGACGATCGGTTTTCCTCTCAAGAGAGTATTATTTTAAATAGCGTTCATTCAGCAATGTGTGTTCCACTGTGGAGTAAAAAGGGCGTTATAGGCATACTTTATGTAGATTATATGCACACCCTTGAGCAGTTTACACAGGATGACCTTGAACTAATGACAGCATTTGCCAATCTTGCTGCAATAGGGATTGAACATACCAATTTGATAAAAAATATTAGAGAAGAACAGATCAAACGAAACAGCCTAACCAGATTTTTTTCACCAAATGTAGTAGAAGAGATAATGAAAAATGCCTCATCATCAATAAAAGATGAAGACTCAACGCTTGGAATAATAAAGACTGAGGCAACAATATTTTTTTCAGATATAAAGGGATTTACAACTCTTTCAGAAAGGCTTGAACCTCAAGAGGTTGCGCATCTATTAACAGAGTATTTTACAGTGATGACGGAAGTGATATTTAAATATGGCGGTACCTTAGATAAATTTATAGGGGATGCGATAATGGCAATTTATGGTGTGCCAAAGGTGCTTCCAAACAGCGCATTTAACGCAGTATCTGCTGCAATAGAGATGCTGGAAAGACTGCAAGAGATAAATAGCACAAGGGATGAACATACGCGTTTTGATATAAGAATCGGCATAAATACAGGACAGGTAGTTGCTGGGACAATGGGTTCAAAACATCGTCTTGAGTATTCTGTTATCGGCGATACAGTAAACATAGCTTCAAGACTTGAATCTCTTGCCCCCAAAAATGGTATACTTATTGGTGAGCATTGTTACAAAATGGTAAGAGATCAGTTTGAGATTAAATCACTTGGGACGCAAAAGATAAAGGGGAAGACAAATATGATAAATATCTATGAGGTAATAGGTAAAAAAATATAATTAAGGAATTTTGATATGACTACAAATGAAATCTTTCCAATAGACTTAACAAAATATACAAAGTTATCGTTTTCACTTGATAAAAATAATCTAACAAAAGATGAACTCTCTGCCCTGAAGAGTAATATCAAATTAATAAGGGCAGCAATTGTCCTTGCTACAGGGATTTCAACTGCAAAGGGGACTGGCGGACATACTGGCGGGGCTTTTGATGTTGTTCCAGAGTATGAAATCATTAGGGCATTTCAGCGTCAAAACGAAGTTATACATAAAGAGGTATTTGAAGACTCTGGCCATAGGGCAATCGTTCATTATGTCATGGCAGCCCTTGATGGTTGTATTGATTATGAAGCGCTATTAACATATCGTCAGTATAAAAGCAGACTTCATGGGCATCTAGAGAAGGGATTTCTTCCATGTATAAATCAGACCACAGGAAGGCTTGGTGCAGCATGGGGGATTGTCAATGGGAAGGCTATTGCCAATTGCGATAAAAAATTTATGGTATTCAGCACAGATGGCGCAATGCTTGAAGGCTCTAATGCTGAGGCAGCAAGGGTTGCTCGTGCTCAAAATCTTGCAACTAAGATATTCATTGATGACAATAATACTACTATATGCGCAAAACCCAGCGATTACATGAAGGGTTATGATATATATCAAACTCTAAAAGGTCATGGCATTAATGCAAATATCTGTGACGGCGAGGATTATCAGGGACTATATTGCGCAGTGAGGGATGCGATAAATTCTGACGGCCCATATGCACTTGTTATTAGAAGACCAATGGCACCGGGGCTTGATAACCTTGAGGGAACTTTAAGTATTCACGATTCAATTGGTAAAGGTGAGGCTATAACCTATCTGCGTTCTCGAGAGTTTAATAAGGCTGCGGAATATTTAGAGACTGTGGAGAAAAATACATCTTCATTTAAGAATATGAAAACTACAAGTTTATTATTATCTGAGAAACCAAGTTACCCAAGAAAGGAATTTGGTAAATATATTACAAAGTTTTTGGATAATCTAGCTGAAGAACAAAGGAAGAATTATCTTTTAGTTGATAATGATCTGATTTATTCATCGTCTTCAGAGATTTTTGCCGATAAATATCCACAAAATACCGTAAGAGGCGGACCTCAGGAGCGCGGGAACTGGCTTTTGGCAAGCGGTTTTGGAACAGTTTCAGGACATCAGGCGTTTTATACGACATTTTCAGCGTTTTTAGAGATGATTATCTCTGAAATTGTCATGGGCAATCTGATTGATTCAAATGTGCTGGCGTTTTTTTCACATGCAGGCGTAGATGGAATCAGTGATAATAATACGCACTTTGCGCCGAATATCTTTTATGCGGATATTAAACTACAGCAGGTTGAAAGAAATCTTAATCTATATTTTCCAGCAGATGACCTACAGATGGAGGCGGTACTAGAGCGTGTAATCAATGAGTGCGGGTTAAGATTTGTATTTTCAACAAGGGCAGAGTCTTATAGGATACTAAAGCAGGATAATACGCCGTATTTCTCAAAGGAAAATGGATATAAATTTGTTTTAGGTAAGGATGAAATGTTGATGGATGGTACGGATGGATATATTGTCACCTATGGTTCAATGGTGTATAGAGTGATTCAGGCAGTAGAGATATTGAAGGCGGGTGGTATAAGATTGGGAGTAGTGAATAAACCGCATTTAAATATAGTAGATGAGGAAATGCTTAAAATCATCGGGACATCTCCATCCGTCATCGTAGTGGAGGATCAAGGAAGGGCAACTGGGCTTGGAAGTAAGATGGGGACAATATTACTTGAGCGCGGGTTTAGTCCAAAATTTCTATCGCTTGGGATAACGAAAGAAGGCATTGGCGGGCAGCATGAACAGATTATAAATCAAGGGCTTGATCCTGATGGGATAGCTGAAAGTATTAAAAAAATGTTTAAATATTAAAGAAAGAACTAAAAATCAATAAATATTCACTATTCACATTTAACTTAATTGTTATATAATGTCATATTATTTGCTAACAAAGCTGAATAAGTTAAGGAAGTAAATTTTTGGAGGTTTTTGATGAATCCTGAATCTATATTAAAAGAATGCACGCTGCCAGCAATGCCTCATGTTGCCGCTAAGATCATGAGTCTTGTTAATGATCCAACTGCAAAGGTTGAAGATGTGCAGGCAGTTATTTCCGCTGATCAAGCCCTTACTTCAAGGGTAATAAAGGTCTCTGGCTCTGTATTTCATACTGGCGGCAGAAAGGTTGAAACAATATCTGACGCTGTAGTTGTGCTTGGTTTTGAGGCACTAAAAAATATCGCAATTGCTATTGCCACAAAAGAGATATATAAAGGAAGCGGCACCATTGGAGAAAAACTCTGGGAACATGCAATTGGTGTTTCCATTGCAGCAGGGCTTATTGGAAAAAATCAACGTGCATTTAAGATAAATACTGAAAAATGTATAGTCGGCGGTCTGCTTCATGATATTGGCAAGGCTGTTATGAATCAAAATCAGCCAAATAAATATATAGAAGTAGTTGATTCTGTTACAAAAAATAAAATACCTTTTTCTAAAATGGAAAAGGAGATTTTTGGCTTTACTCATCAAGAAGTTGGAGCATTATTATTTAAGGAATGGAAATTTTCTCCTGAACTAACTGAGATGGTAAGAAATCATCATAACTGTAATTTGATCAAAAATAATGATAAAAATGCAGGTCTTTGTTACATTATCAGTTTTGCAGATTGTATTTGTCAGGTCATGGGGGTTGGTTATCTAAAGCAGCTTCCAGAACTCTGTACTCAGAAGATGGAGATGATGAAGATACTTGATCTCAAACCAGCAGATATGGGCGCTATACTTGAAGAATTTCAACAGAAATTCATTGAAGAAAAACTTTCATTTATGGGTTAATCATGGATGAACAAAAAATACTTGCTGATTCTAAAAATTATGCTGAAAATCTTATTAAATCAATCACCGCAAGCCTTATAGTTATCTCTACAGAAGGAGTTATCCTTTCAGTTAATCCTTATACATGCAAGATGCTTGGCTTTGAAGAGCAAGAGCTTATTGGTAAACCTATTAATTCAGTAATTGACATAAAAGATTTAATATTTGAAGATATGTGGATAAAGTTTTTGATCAAAAAACGTGAGGTAAAAAACGTTGAACGCACATATATTGCAAAAGACGGCACAAGGATACCTTCTTTATTTTCAAGTTCAATAATTCGTTCTGACGATGGAGGAGTTGAAGGAATTATATGTATGGCGCAGGATATGAGTGAGCGAAAACGTGTTGAAAATGAACTCGAACGCGCTCAAAAATATGCGCAAGGGCTGATTGAGAGTTCTATGGACATGATCATTGCCGTTAATATTGATGGTAAGATTACTGAATTCAATAAGGCTGCGCAAAAGACTTTTGGCTATAGTATGGAAGAGGTGCTTGGGATTGATATTGCAACCCTTTATGAGAATTTTAATGAAATAAAAATGATACGGGATGATATAAATAAATCTGGACAGTTCTCAGGAGAGGTAACTGGTATTGGAAAGGATGGAGATACATTTCCAGTTATAGTTTCCGCCTCAGCGCTGCAGGATTCAAACGGAAAACCAAGCGGGTTTATGCAGGTTTCTCGTGATATAACTGAGCTTAAACAGGCTGAACAGATGAAGGAACAGTTAATAAGTGAATTGAAAAAGACAAATGAAGAATTAAAAAAGAGCCAAGAACAGCTTGTGCAGTCCGAAAAGATGGCTTCTCTTGGTCAATTAGTCGCTGGAGTTGCTCATGAGATAAATACTCCGATTGGAATAGGCGTTACGGCAGCTTCTCATTTTCAAGATATTACAGATAATATATTATCTGCATTTGAAAATAAAACAATGAAGAAATCAGAACTTGAGAAATATTTTGCTGACGCAAAAGAGACCAGTTCTCTGATTTTAAGTAATCTAAGGCGCACAGGTGATCTGATTATAAGTTTTAAAATGGTTTCTTCAGATCAGACCAGTCATGTTCAAAGGGTATTTAATATGAAGTCTTATTTGGAAGACATTATATTAAGTCTAAAACCAAAACTCAAACACTATCCGATTAAAATAGAAATAAATTGTCCTGAAAGCATAGAGATTGACAGTTTTCCGGGCGCATTTGCGCAGGTCATTACAAATCTGATAATGAATTCCCTGCATCATGCCTATGATCCAGGACAACAAGGAAGTATTAATATAAATATAACCCTTCAAAATACAACGATTATTATTAAATTTATTGATTATGGCAAAGGAATTCCGCAGCAGAATATTAAAAAGATTTATGATCCATTTTTTACAACAAGCCGCGGAAGCGGCGGCACTGGACTTGGATTAAATATCGTCTATAATGTTGTCAATCAAACCCTTAAAGGAAGTATAACTTGTGAAAGTGAAGTTGGAAAAGGCACAACCTTTATCTTACGTATACCTGTAAAGATATGATTTTTGCTTGGAGGAAATTTTAACGATGCCAGACACTTTACAGCCCGCATCAATTGATAATGATTTGATTGTATTTTCAAATGAATCTGAAACCAATAACCAACAGATTATTAATAACTGGAAGGTCTTGATAGTTGATGATGAAAAAGATATTCACCATGTAACAGAAATAGCCCTTAATGATTTTCAATTTGAAGGAAAGGGCTTAGCATTTCTGAGTGCTTATTCTGGGTTAGAGGCTAGGGAAATAATAAATGCTAACCCAGATATAGCAGTGATACTTTTGGATATAGTTATGGAACAGGATGATGAGGGGCTGCAGATAGTCAAATATATTAGAGAAACGCTTAAAAATAAATTTGTAAGAATTGTATTAAGAACTGGTCAGCCTGGACATAGTCCTGAAAAGGATGTAATACTAAATTATGATATAAATGAATATAAAGAAAAAAATGAATTGACTACTCAAAAATTATTTACATCAATAGTTAGTTCTTTAAGATCTTATCGAGATATTATCAGACTTGACTCACTTAACTCCAATCTTGAGGGCATGATAAAGTCACGTACTGCGGAGTTGGAAAGCATAAATAAAGAACTGCAGGACTTTGCATATATAATATCGCATGACCTTAAAGCCCCGCTTAGGGCTATTGATTCGCTTGCAAATTGGATACTCGCAGACTATGGAGATAAGTTTGACGATGACGGAAAAGAGCAGATGAATATGCTTATGAGCAGGGTCAAACGTATGCGCGATCTCATTGACGGCGTGCTGCAATATTCAAGGGTTGGACGAATGAGAGAAGAAAAGTCTGATATGGATATAAATAAGGTGATAAAAGAAACTATAGATATGCTCTCACCTCCAGACCATATAAAAATAGAAATATCAGCAAATTTCCCAGTGATTAAATTTGAACCTACAAGGATTGCCCAAGTATTTCAAAATCTCATAGGTAATGCAATTAAATATATGGATAAACCAGAAGGTAAGGTCGTCCTTACTTATTCTATTGAAAATGGATATTGTAAATTTGGTATAATAGATAATGGGCCCGGTATTCCAGAAAAGGATTTTGAGCGGATATTCCAGATATTTCAAACCCTTAATGCGAGAGATAAATTTGAAAGCACAGGGGTTGGGCTTTCTTTAGTTAAAAAGATAGTAGAGATGTACGGCGGTAAGGCTTGGGTCGAATCAACAGTTGGAATAGGCAGTTCTTTTTATTTTAAATTACCAGAAGAATTGATTTTCAAGGGCTCTGCCCTTGACCCGCAAGGAATTTAATCAGGTTTGGGGCTATTGCCCCAATTTGACCCCTTAATAAAAAAAGTAAGGAGTTATATATGAAATTGAATGGAAGGATTTGGAAGTTTGGAAGGGATGTGGATACCGATGCGATTATTCCTGCAAGGTATTTGAATACCTCTGATCCAGCAGAACTCGCTAAACATGTTATGGAAGATGCAGATAAGGATTTTCCTAAGAAGGTTAAGACTGGAGATATAATAGTAGCAATGGAGAATTTTGGCTGCGGTTCTTCAAGAGAACATGCCCCTATTGCAATAAAGGCAGCAGGTATTCAAGCGGTAGTTGCAAAGAGCTTTGCGCGGATATTTTATAGAAATGCCTTTAATATCGGTCTTCCAATATTTGAATGCGCAGATGCAATTGAAGGTATAGAAGAAGGCAATGTAATAACAATTGACGCAGACGCTGGAACTATCACAAATATAACAAAAGGCGTGATATATAAGGCTGGAGCTATCCCTCCTTTTATGCAGGAACTTATAAATGCTGGTGGTCTAATAGAGTGGACGCGTATGAAACTCAGCGCTTAATATATAATGGGTCAAGGGAACGAGTCCCCTTGCGGGAGCCCGTAGATGAAAAGGGCAGAGCCCTCAAATAGATGAAAAAAATAGCTATCTGGGAAATTTTCGGTAAACTTTCAAAGGTTTTAAAGAAATTAGGGCTTGGTAGAGTTGTTGATACATCAAGAAAGGTCTTTAAAACTATATTTAGGGATAGTTTAACTATTGAAACGAGTGGTATATTATTAACTGGTTCAATAGATCAAAGGTCATATTTATTCCAATTACGAGACAGCAATGTAGAGCATTTTACAAGGAAGGTTTTTGTAGATTTAATAAAACCTGGGATGGTGGTGTTAGATGTTGGGGCGTGTATTGGGGTTTATAGTATTTTGGCTGCTCGTAAGTTAGAGGGTAGGGGAAGGGTATATTCCTTTGAACCAGATTTTAGGAATTATCAGTATTTGTTTAAGAATATTAATCAAAATAATTTCAGTGACATAATTACTCCGGTTGAATCTGCGGTATCTGATAAGAAGGAAACTATTTCATTTAATCTTGGAACTGGTATGCGTACAGGAAGCAGCCGTTATGCTAAATATAGAAGCGGGAATGACGGTATTCTAGAGGTAAATGCAGTCAGCCTTGATGAGTTTTTGGATAAAGAGATAATTGTAGATGTAATAAAGATAGATGTAGAGGGTTCAGAGTTAGATGCCTTAGATGGTATGAAAGAAGTAATTAAAAGATCCTATGATAAAATAATCATTATTATTGAATGTAATCCAAGAACACTGTATTATAGCGGCACAACGCCTGCAAAATTAATAGATAAATTAAGAAGCCTTGATCTGGATGTATTGGTTATTGATGGAGAAAATCAAACCTTATCTCCTGTTACAGACCGCACTTATAAAGATTTTTATTTTTATGACAGTTATCCAGATATGAGCCGTCCTAATGAGAATCATTATTTTATAGAAAATCTCTTTTGTTATGCTATGGGAAGAGATGTAAATATAGGCGTAATAGCAAATTTCGGGGTCTGTCCCAGTTTTCCTTAAGGCAGGTCTTTTAAAATGGGTTCAAAGGGACGAGTCCCTTTGCGGGATTTTTAAGGGCAGAGCCCTTAAAGGATTTTATCATATACCTCTTGAGGGGTAATAGAGTAGAGGCATTTTTTATAATCATCAATCTTACAGCGTTCATAATAGCATGGTCTGCAGGTCATTTCATTATTTTCAATTATGATCTTTTTATTTGTCCAAGGGCCTACATGCTGAGGCATAGTTGGGCCATAAATTCCTGCAACATTGATATTTTGTGCGGCAGCAATATGTATTGGCCCGCTGTCATTACCAATAAATAAATCAGAACTCTTACATAAAGCTGCAAATTCATGAAGTGTTAATGACCCTGCAATTATTGGCTGAGGCGTAGTGATTGAACTTGCAATCTCTGTTAGAAGATGAGTTTCATTAGGGCCTGCTGTTAGTATAACAGTGCTGCTCCCGTAGAGCAGATCGCATAGTTTTGCAAATCTCTCTGTACCCCATTGTCTTAATATATTTCTTGAGCCCGGGTGAATTATGATTGGTTTTTTATTGTTAATATCAAATAATTGCGGTATTTTTTCCTTTAAAGTAATATAGCAATCAGGGTTAAGTTTTACATCAAGGGATGTATCAAATATCTCAAATCCAAGTTCTTGTAATAGATTAAGATGATATTGTACAAAATGACTCTGAAATTTCAAAGAAGAGGAAATATGGGTATAGAGACGATTTCTCCATCGGTTTTCATTGTTATATCCAATAATGTATTTAGCCCCTGAGAGATAACTCAAAATAGTAGGCCTGTCTGTATCTGTTAGTTCAAATACTGCATCTGCCTTAATATCTCTAATAGATTTGATGAATTTAAGATTAGAGCGAAGTCCTTTAATAGTTTTGCGGTCAAATGTGATAATATTATCAATATATGGGGAAAGTGTAAAAAAAGCCTCAGTGCCGGCATTTACAATAACGGTCAGTTTTGTATGCGGGAGGTTTTTTTTTAGATTTTTGATAAATGGCAGCATCCATACAGAATCCCCTATATATGCAAATTTAATAATCGCAATATTTTTGCAGTCTTTTAACGCATTTCCAACATCAATATTAAGGTAATTAAATTTCACGTTGTGGGCAGCTTTTGTTTTACGGGCAAACCCCGCAAGGCTTTTAAGATATTCATATATGATTTTAAATTATTTATTTCCTTTAGGTCAATAATCCTTGCCAAATTAATATAAAATGGTTTATGATGGAAATATTATCTAATAAATATTATCAGATGCGTTCATTATTGTAATGTGCATCAAAGTTTGGTTTATTATATTCAAGGAGGTATTACTATGAAGACACCTGTTGTTGACAATGATCTCTGCACTGGATGTGAGACATGCGTTTCAATATGCCCAGATGTATTTGAGATGAGGGATGATACTGCTTATGTTGCAAACCCAGACAAGAGTGAATCCTGCGATGTTCAGGAAGCAATTGACACATGCCCTTCCGAAGCTATTAGTTGGGACGAGTAAGAGATAAAATGATACGCCGTGGCTGCTCAATCTCAATAATCAGCAGCCCGGCAAATCTTTTTGTTTTATTGAAATCTAACCCTAATCAACTTTTAACATTATCCTAATCATATCCTAATAATCTTGCTGTAGTCTATATTTGATAATTTTTTAAATTAAATCCCTGTTATGATCTAAAGGGGTATTTATTAATTATTAACGTGACAGCCTTAAAAATGGAGGCATTTAAAATGAACGCTGCACCTGCTAAAACAGAAAATATAGAAACTATTAATCTTGATCCATATTTTATTAATTTTAAAGAATTGTTAAAACCTAAAGATTTTTTCATGCCTCAAAAATCAGAAACAACTATAATTGATTTAGTTATGGACCCCAAACAATCTACCGTTGAAATAATCGCTATACATGTTCCTACGATTCAGCCTCAGATGCCATGTCTTAACGTACTTTCAATATTTCATGATCAATCTGAGATTAATGTAATAGCAGTTACTGAAAATAATATCCCGCTTGGTCTGGTAAATAGAAGACAGATGCTTGAGATTTTTAGCACTCCTTATTCCAGAGAACTGCATCATAAGCACTCAATTGTAGATTTTGTACAAAGAAACACATTTATTGTAGAAAAAGGGATAAATCTGCATGATCTAAGTCAAATAATTATTCAATCTCCAGATTACTTAAAGAAAGAGTATTTTATCATTACTTCAAATAATCAATACTATGCAGTTGGCAGGTTTGTAGATTTACTTGAGCAGTTGACGTTAGCAAAGCAGGCTCAATTATTTATTTTAGCTCATTATGACCAATTGACAGGTCTTGCTAACCGCTTGTTGTTTCATGATAGATTACAGCAGGCAATAAGCAGCGCAGAGAGGAGTAATGACAAGGTTGCGCTTTTATATATTGACCTTGACGGCTTTAAATTTATTAATGATACTTATGGTCACAATGTAGGAGATATGGTATTAATTGAGACTGCCCACAGATTAAGAGCCTGCGTACGTCAAGCAGATACGGTTTCCCGTTTAGGGGGAGATGAATTTGCTATAATACTTACACTTTCTAGTGATAATAAAAATGTCCTGCGAATATTAAATAATATCCTTTTAAGTATTAGAGAACCTATTAAGTATCATCAGCATGATCTGCATGTTGGGGCAAGTATAGGGATTTCGTTATTTCCTGATGATAGTGTATTAATAGATGATTTAATCAAAAAGGCAGATATTGCCATGTATTATGTAAAAGAAAATGGTAAAAATGCCTTTAAATATTTCTCGAATGAATTTAACGAAAAGATCATGGAACGCTCATTTATTGAAATACAACTGAGGAAGGTTTTGTTAAATAATCAGTTATATCTTGTTTATCAGCCAATTTTGGATTCTAAGACTAGAAAGATTGTGTCTATAGAAACTTTGCTGAGATGGTATCATCCTGAAAAGGGGAATATTGCGCCTGATTATTTTATTCCAATTGCTGAAGAGATTGGAATGATAATTGATATTGGGAAATGGGTATTCAAAAATGCCTGTTTACAGTATAAACGATTGTATGACTTAGGAGTTTGCGATATTAATATATCTGTAAATCTTTCTATGAAACAGATTAGCTCTACAACTGCTGTAAAGGGTTTAATAGAAATCCTAAGACAGCTCGATATTCCTGCTGATAGATTTACATTAGAACTAACAGAGACTCAATTAATAAAAAACTATAAAAAGATTATTGAAAATATGCAGATTTTAAAAAAAGAAGGTTTTAGTTTTTCTATTGATGATTTTGGAACTGGATACTCTTCTTTATCATATCTGCTTAAACTCTCAGTAGATGAGGTGAAAATAGATAAGATTTTCATTGAAAATCTACCAGAATTATCTGAAAATCGTAAGTTAGTAAGCGGAATAATTGCAATGAGTCATGCCCTTAGATTATGTGTAGTAGCAGAAGGTGTTGAAAGTCAAGCTCAGGTTGATTATTTATTAAATAAAGGCTGCAATAAGCTGCAAGGATATTTTCTTTATAGACCCGTTAGTTCTGATGTTATATGTGAACTGCTTTTGATGCAAGAAAACGATAGATTGATTGCATAGCTTTTATATTATTTGTTATTATAATTAATGGAATATATAACAGTATTTATCACAGCGCCAAATGATCAAGAGGCTTCCAAAATTGGAACTGCAATTGTTACAGAAGGTCTGGTTAAATGTGTAAATATTATCAGTAATATCCGATCTATTTATCAGTGGAAAGGCAATATTGAAGACCAATCCGAGGTCTTAATAATTGCTAAGACTAAAAAGGAAAAATTTGCTGAACTTTGCAGACGCGTAAAGACATTACATAGTTATGAGGTTCCAGAGGTAGTGGCGATTCCAATTGTGGATGGCCTTCCTGATTATCTAAATTGGCTTGGGTCTTTATAAATATATATTAAATTTAGGGCATTTAGGGCACGGAACACCGTGCCCCTACAGATTTTTCAATTCAAATAATTAAACTGCAACAACTGATTTGATTTCTGGAATTGCTTGTTTTAGCCTTGCTTCAATACCATTTTTAAGTGTCATAGTTGACATAGGACATGCACCGCAAGCGCCAACTAATTTTACCTTAACAATGCCGTCGGCTGTAACATCTACAAGTTCTACATTTCCACCGTCCTGTAAAAGCATCGGTCTAATTGTATTAAGCGTATTTTCAACTGTTGATCTTTCTAACATTATTACCTCCTTTATTAATTAATCTACATTATTATTATAATATATTTTTACTTATATATGCTATGACTAAAATCATATTTTTCTAAATACAAATCCTGTCCGCGTTGTCCTATCAAAATTGGACAGACTGTCCTATCAGATTGAGTAATAATTGTCTAAGCTATTGTAACCAAAGGATTTTATCGTCTGGCATGGAAGTTGTAATAATATAATTCAGCAAATAATATTAACACCAAATAAAAGGAGGTAATGAAAATGTTTACTACACAATTATGGAATCAGGGATTAGACACAGATTATTCAAGATGGGACGATTTTTTTAAGAGGTATTTGTCTACGCTAAGTTCATCAGATGTTGAAGAAGCGCCGCTTGTAAATATTTGGACGAATGAGCTTGGTGCAAAGGTAGCAGTAAAGCTGCCGGGTTACAGCAGTGAAGAGATTGATGTATCTGTGCACAACGCAAGCGTTACTGTAAAAGGAGGTCATAAGGTAGAAGATTGTCTAAAGGATAAGTTTGAAAGGACAATAGATCTTCCGTTTGGAATTGAGGCAAGTCACGTTGAGGCAGCATATGCAAATGGCATTCTCACATTGACACTGCCTATAGCAGAGGCTCAAAAACCAAGAAAGATTTCAGTTAATTAATATAGGAGGTGAATTATGTCAGAGACAACTAAGGATGTTACAGAGAGTAAATATATCTATAGTCCAAAGGTAGATATTTATGAAAAGGATGAAGAGATTATCCTTACTGCTGAGATTCCAGGTGTTAGTGAAGGAGATGTGGATATAACCGTAGAAGGCGATGTCCTAACATTGTATGCTAAGGCTCAAGAGGATACAATTGAAGGATATACAAAGACATATTGTGAGTACGGCGTTGGAGATTATAAACGAGCATTTAAGTTGACAGATATCGTTGATAGAGACCAGATTGGGGCAACTTTAAAGAATGGAATATTAACGATAATATTGCACAAGGCTGCAAAGGCAAAACCGCAAAAGATAGAAGTTAAAATTGCGGCATAATGAGGGGACCTTGTCCCCAACAAAATGAATTCGGAGGTGGGAAAATGTTACCAGTAAAATTCAGAAATTTAATCCCGCGTTTAGGCAGGGATAGGGGTTTCATTGATACCGTTACCCCATTTAACTCCATAACGAGTGATCTTGAAAAAGTATTTAATAGGTTTATGGAAGATTTGGATATTGATTTTTGGGGCGGAAGGTCAGAAGCGTTATCACCTGATATTGATTTGATTGACGGCGAAAACGAGGTAAAGGTAATTGCCGAACTTCCAGGCCTTACAGAAAAAGACGTTGATGTCTCAATTTCAAATGGCAGATTGACCATAAAAGGGGAAAAGAAATCTGAAAATGAAAAGAATTCAGATGGATATTATAGTAAAGAATGCTCTTATGGAAGGTTTGAACGCTCTATAAATCTTGGAGAAGGTTTAGACCTTGAAAAAGTTGAGGCAGGGTTAAAAAACGGTGTCTTAACAGTTAAAGTACCTAAACTTCAGGAGGCTAAAAGAGAAATAAAGAAGATTGCAGTAAAGACTGAATGAATTACCCCCACGTCATAGCCAGCACCGTTGCACTGGCTATGACTCCTTCCCCTTTATGTAATAACCTCTTTAAGGGCTCTGCCCTTAAAAATCCCGCAAAGGGACTCGTCCCTTTGAACCCATTATAAAAACTTGTACTTTTCAGGCAGTCTCTTTGAACCCTCCCTTAAAGTCAGCCCGGATGCCTTATCTTTTACCTTAATAAGATAATTATAGACCTCTTCTGGATAGATTTTAGATAATTCCCTTAAAGTCCAGCCAATAGCCTTTCTGATAAAAAATTCTTTCTCTTCTATCATCTTATCTGCAAATGAATAAAAAAGTGCTCTATCGCCTAAGCCTTTTCTAAAAGGCAGAATTTGAGAGATTAATGAAGCCCTGCGTATCCAAAAATTCTCTGATATACTCCATTTTCTTAGATAATCTAAATATTCATTACTCTCTATAATAAGAGCCCCTACTAGATAAATTGAAATATCATCAACATGATCCCAGCCCTTTGATTCAATGAGCAGTCTTTCGTATAATTCTATATCTTTAATATTAAAGTAACGTAATAATCTTAGGGCAAGGGTTTTTTCTTCGTGATACTGGGAGTCCCATAGTTGTTTTGATAATTCAATCACTTGATGACCTTGTAATCCAATATTAGCCTTAGTGAATTCCCTTGCTGTTTTATCAATTAATGGAATGTTGACGCCATAAAATTTATAAGGGCTTTTTAGATATGATTTTACAAAACCTGCTTTAGTCTCATCTGCATTATCATTAAAGATGGCTTGAAGGTTTTTTATAGAATTATTTATTTTAAAGGTATCTTCCATATGGTATTATATCATTATCAGTGAGTATAAAATTTATCAATAAGAGGTGGAGTTATGAAAAATGTTGAGATGACAGTTGATGGAAAGATATTGACAATAAAGGTAGATTTATCTAAGGAATTTGGTCTATCTTCTTCAGGTAAAACTATTATTATTGCTTCTACAGAGGGCAACCAGTCTATTAATGATACCTCTGATGTAAAGGTCGGGCTAAATGTCTATAAAAAGAAGTAATAGATATTAATCTTTCCAAGGTAAAATTGGCACAGTAGAGATTGAATTTTTAGGTGATCCATCAACAAGTTTATCGCTGTATACAAGATAGATTAGGGTATTTCTTTTTTTGTCAAGAAATCTAACTACTTGAATTTTCTTAAATAAAATGGATGTACTTTCTTTAAATACACGTTCTCCGTCTTCAAATTTTTCTTTAATATTTATTTTTCCAATCTGTCTGCATGCAATTGAGGCATCAGAGGTATCTTCTGCTATTCCAACTGCGCCTTTTAATCCGCCGGTTTTTGCTCGGCTGATATGACATGCTACTCCTTCTATCTTAGGGTCATCAAATGCTTCAATTATGATTTTATGATTAGGGGTTAATAGATTAAATTTTGTATCAACGCTTCCGATTTCTTCAGCCTTAAGTGTAAAAGGTATCAGCAATAGAATGATAAGTATTGAGTACTTTAGTTTCATGTATGACCTCGCTCAAGATAAATGGGTTCAAAGGGAAATAATTTAAACTTTTTATAAAAAAGTTTACAAAAAGACCCTTTGCGGGGATTTTTAAAGGGCAGGGGTCTAAGACCCCGTTATAAAAACCCTTAAAGGGTTATTTCATTGAATATTCTGAGATTGTTCTCTAAGTTTTTCAATCTCGTTTTTTAATTCAACTGCGAGTGCGCTGATTTTGTATTCACAAGTTTTTGAGGTTATGGTATTTGCTTCTCTATTTAATTCTTGTAGGATAAAATCCAGTTTTCTTCCGATTTTACCGCCGTTTTGTAGGGTTAGTGTGAATTGTTCCAAGTGGCTGTTAGTTCTTGTTAGTTCTTCAGATATATCTGCTTTATCTGATAATAATGCAGCTTCTTGAAGCAGTCGTGTCTGATCTATATTTATATCACCTATTAATTCCTTCATTCTCAGACTTATTTTATCTTTCAGCCCATTAGATATGCCTTGATTAGTAGCAATAATATCCTTAACGATTTTCCTGCATATCTCAATGTATTTAAGCATTTCTTCCTTTAGATGTTGGCCTTCTTTTAGTCTCATTGAGAGGAGATCATTCATTGCATGGTGAAAGACCTCCATTAGTAATGATTCATCTATTTTAATATCCTGAGTCATTAAGGCATCTTTGAAGGAAAGCACGGTATTTATATCTATATCGCCTGAGAGATTATGGTCGTTTTTTATTTGTTTAAGGGTTGCTACAATATTTGCAACAGAATTGTTATCAATATGGAGTTCATTAAATTGTCCTGAGATAAGATTAAGGGTAATTTCAAAAAATCCGCGTGAGAATTTTTCTTTTATTTTGTTGCGGAAAAATGGCTCGTATTTTAAGAAGAATTTAGCGCCTCGCATATTGATTTCAAGGAATTTATTATTTACTGAACGAATCTCTACCTTTAGACCTTGATCTTCGTGCGAACCGTATCCTGTCATGCTTTGTATCATATATTGTTCTTTTTTATGTAGGGGTAACCCTTGTGGTTACCCTGAGGGCAGGTACAAGACCTGCCCCTACGTGTATTAATTAATATTAACTTCTTCTTGAACTCCATCATTCATCCTTTTCTTTATAGCAATTCCTGAGTTTATTTCATTCTCACCGATTATAATAACACTTTCAGCATTAAATTTATCTGCTTTTTTCATCTGGCTTTTAAGAGAATCAGATGGATTGCCGATCTCTACCCAAAGCCCTTCTTTCCGATATTTTTTAGCCATAAGCAAAGCCTTATCTAATGCCTTATCCCCAAGAATAGCAAAATATATCAGCGGGACTTTTTTATCAATCATTTCTTTATCTTTAAGTAGTAATGCAAGCCTTTCCAACCCAATTGCAAATCCAATTGCAGGGGTCTTTGCTCCGCCAAATTCATGTACAAGATTATCATAACGTCCGCCAGCAATAACGGTGTTTTGCGCGCCAATATGATCGGCAGTTATCTCAAATGCAGTCTTTGTATAATAATCAAGTCCGCGGACTATAAGCGGATTTTCTATAAATGAAATCCCTTGCAGGTCTAATAAATGTTTTAATTGATTATGATGATTTACACATTCACCGCATAGGCTTTGTGTTATTAATGGCGCATCCTTTTTTATAATCCCGCATCCTTCATTTTTACAGTCAAGCAGCCTCAGTGGATTTTTTTGCAGTCTATTTTGACAGTCTGTACATAGATTATCACTATGCTTAGAGAAAAACTCTATAAGAGACGAGATATAATTTGGACGACAAATTGGACATCCTATTGAATTAATCTGTAATTGAGTATTTGTAAGCCCAACTTTATCCAAAAACATGTTAAGCATAGAAAAAATCTCTGCATCAGTTGATGGGTTAGAAGAGCCAAAGACCTCTGCTCCAATCTGATAAAATTGGCGGTAACGGCCTTTTTGAGGCCTTTCATATCTAAACATTGGGCCAAGATAAAAGAATTTTTGAGGAGATGGAAGGTCAGAGAGATTATTTTCTATATAACTTCTTACAACAGAGGCAGTGCCTTCTGGCCGCAGGGTAATGCTTCTGCCTGAACGGTCTGAAAAGGTATACATCTCTTTTTCAACAATATCTGTGCCTTCGCCAATTCCGCGTTTAAATAATTCGGTGTATTCTATGACAGGTATTCGTATATTTTTAAATCCATAGATTGAAAATACCTCTTTGGAAATTTCTTCAATAAAATCCCATAACTTGTCATCAGGAGGGACAATATCGCAGACACCTTTTAATGTAGAGTATTTATTCACTTTTATTTTAAATCGTTACCTTCTTCTTCTCTATCCTTATCGTATTCAAGCATGGTCATATGACCTTCAATAAGCCGTCTGATTTCTTCTTTAAAATGTCGTCTAATGCCTTTAAGATCTACTATATCTTCATGGATTTTTACTACGCGTTCTTGAGCGTCTTTCATCATATCATCACATTTAAGTGCAGCTTCTTTGACCATTAATTCTGCCTCTTTTTGGGCATTTGCCTTGTGCAGCTCTACCATTTTCTGCGCTGTAAGCAGGGTGTCTCTCAGGGTTGATTCAATGTCTTTGTATTCCTTCATATGAGATTCAAGGGAATATTGCTGTTCTTTAAGGGAGGCATTTTCTCTAAGCAGGTCTTCCATCTCTTCTCGAACAACCTCTAAAAAGGCATAGACCTCTTCAACGTCAAAACCTCTGAATTTCACTGGAAATTGTTTTTGTTGTATATCAAGCGGCGTTATACGCATATTAGAAAAACCTCCTTTATATTATTTTTCAGTTTTTATTTGGGAGTCGTCCCACGACTTTTTCACTTAATTCATTCTCTGTCCTAATCCAATAAGTGTGCCAACTAAAAAACGTTTTAAAAATGTAATTGCCAAAAGAGCTATTACAGGGGATACATCAAATCCTCCAAGTATGCCAATCCTGCTGCGTATAGGCGCAAGCACAGGCTCAGTAACTTTATATAAAAATCTTACTATAGGATTATAAGGATCAGGATTTACCCAGCTTAAAAGGGCAGAGATAATAATCATCCATGTATAGATTCCAAGTATTGCATCAATTATCTCAGCAATTGCCCCAAATAGATTTCCGACTATAAACATCTTTTGATACTCCTTTTAAATTGACAAGTTATAACTTCAACTCTGGGTAACCACAAGGGTTACCCCTACGATATTCTTTTACATTTATTTTATTGGTTTTGCAATAACTTGGTAACCGCTGTCTTCCCCAAGCTCATCCCCTCTTGATTTTGCAGCTAAGATTGTCTCTCTTATAATATCGTCAGCATGTCTGGCATTTAAAACCTTTAGCCCTGCTTCGGTTGTTCCTCCAGGGGAAGTTACTTGTTTAATCAATGCCCATGGAGATGTTTCTTCAAGTAATTTTGCAGTGCCAATAAGTGTCTGAATGGCAAGGGTTTTTGCGGATTGTTCATCTAATCCCTGTGTAATTCCGCCTTGAATCATAGCCTGAGTAAAATAAGCAATAAACGCAGGCCCGCTCCCTGAAAGTGCGGTAACTGCATTCATCTGATTTTCTGGCAGGACTAATACCTTTCCTGCAGATTTAAAGAGTTTTATAACTTCATTCTGATCTATTATTGACATACCTTCTGAAAAAGATATAACTGACATTGCTTCAAGCACAAGGGCAGGGGTATTTGGCATTATTCTAACTATTTTTTGTTTCATTAATTTTTTTTTGAGTAAAGATAGAGTAATACCTGCTGCTATAGATACTATAATTGTATTATCATTTAAAGACCCTTTTATTTCATCAAGTATACCTTTTATAATCTGCGGTTTCACTGCAAGTATTAATATGTCAGATGTTGAAGCAGCCTTTTTGTTGTCAGATACAGCAATTACTCCAAATTCTTTGATCAAATAATTACAGCGACTTGTATCTGGTTCAGAGACGATAATATCTTTAACTCCAGTAGATATTAAACCCTTAATTAATGCCCCAGCCATATTTCCGCCGCCAATAAATCCAATCATTATTTTCTCCGTTTTTAATAATTTCTTTATTTAATAATACTCTATCGCCTATAAAAAATCAAAGTGAAAAGTGAATGTTTAGTTTTTAACTTTTGTTTTTCATTAAATTATGCTAATATAAAAAGATGTCTAATATATTAATTAGGAGGATTAAGTTGAAAGAAGGAATACATCCAGAATATAAGGAAACCGTAGTAGCTTGCGCATGCGGTGAGAAATTTACTACAAGATCAACCAGAAAGGTATTGCATGTAGAGATATGTTCAGTCTGTCACCCATTTTATACAGGCAAACAGAAGATAATGGACACAGAGGGCAGAATCTCTAAATTCAACAAAAAGTACGCTGGAACAAAGCCTGCTTAATGGGTTCAAAGGGACAAGTCCCTTTGCGGGAGTTTGAGGGAAGAGCCCTCAAGGAGATTAAATGAAAATAGGCGGACAAGCAGTCATTGAAGGCGTGATGATGAAGTCTGATAAGAAGTGGTCGGTGGCTGTTAGGAATGCCAAAGGCGAGATAGTTGTTAAGGATGAATTGTTGACACCGCTTCCTAAATTATTAAAGCTTCCGATTATTCGCGGGGTGGTAGCGTTATTTCAAGCGGTTACGATTGGGGTAAAGGCTTTGAATTTTTCTGCTTCTACTGCATATGATGAAGAGGAAACGCTGAGTCCGCTGGCAATGGCAGCAACTATTGGGTCGTCATTTTTACTAGCTGTATTGTTATTTATATTGATGCCGCTTTATTTGACAAAGGTTGCGGGCATTTTTATGTCTTCTATCACAAACAGTTCACTTGTGTTTAATTTAGTTGATGGGATAATCAGGGTTGCGGTATTTCTGATATATATTGTTTTGATTGGATTATGGAAGGAAATGAGCAGGGTATTTGAATATCATGGGGCAGAACATAAGGTTATTTACGCCTATGAGGCTGGTAATGATCTAACGGTTGAAAATGCCAAGAAATTCAGCACACTTCATCCTAGATGCGGTACAAGTTTTATCTTTATAGTGATGATATTAAGTATACTTATTTTTTCATTTATTCCAAAATACTGGGCATTTTATTTGAAATTTGGCTCAAGGGTTGTGCTTATTCCATTGATAGCAGGAATGTCTTACGAGATATTGAGATTATCTGCGAAATTTAAATCTAACCCAATTATAAGATTTCTTATAAAGCCCGGATTAATGCTTCAGATGTTGACAACAAAACAGCCAAGTGCCGCGCAAATGGAAGTTGCCCTAACTGCATTAAAGCAAGTAATGGTTGAGGAGCAAATAGTCGCCTGATGCTGCTTGAACGTTTAAATGAGATTGAAAATAAATACAATGAAATCATAGAAAAACTCTCTGATCCAAATGTAATTGCTGACCATAAAAAAATTCAAAAATATTCAAAGGAACGTTCTGAACTTGAGCCGATTGTTAATGAGATTCAAGGGTTAAAGATACTCTTAAATCAAAAGGCTGAGGCTGAAGAGATTATTAAAAGCGGGGATGATGAGTTGATGGATTTAGCAAAATCGGAGTTAGTTGAATTAGAAACCTCTATCCCTAAGATTGAAACCAATATTCAATTTATGCTTTTACCAAAAGATAAGCGTGATGATAAAAACGTTATTATTGAAATAAGGGCAGGCACAGGAGGAGAAGAGGCTGCTTTATTTGTTTCAGATCTATTAAAGATGTACTCAAGATACGCAGAGGCTCAGAGATGGAAGGTTGAGATAATGGAATCAAACCCAACAGGGCTTGGCGGATATAAAGAGATAATTGCATCAATCTCAGGTAAGGGCGCTTATAGTAAATTAAAATATGAAAGCGGAGTTCACAGGGTTCAGCGGATACCAGTAACTGAAGGGTCAGGCAGGATTCATACATCTGCTTCAACTGTAGCGGTACTTCCAGAGGCAGAGGAGATTGATTTAAAGATAGAAGAGGCTGATCTTAGATTTGATACATTTTGCGCCTCAGGGCCTGGCGGACAGGGGGTTAATACCACATATTCAGCAGTAAGAATCGTACATATACCAACTGGATTAATAGTACAATGTCAAGATGAGCGGTCTCAGATTAAAAACAGGGCTAAGGCATTAAAGGTACTTAGAAGCAGACTCTATGACCTTGAGATGGAAAAGATTGATAAGGAACGCTCTGACTCAAGAAAATCACAAGTAGGCTCTGGCGATAGAAGCGAACGCATACGCACATATAATTTCCCGCAAAACAGGGTTACAGATCATAGGATTAATCTTACACTGCATAAACTTGACAGGGTGCTTGAAGGCGATATTGTAGACCTACTAGACGGATTATCAACGCATTTTCAGACACAGCGTCTTAAGGAGTTATCCTTTTAATAATGGAAAGATTTAAAGAAATTAATCCTGAACTGATTACTGATAATGTCTTTGAACTTATCGGTAATGGCTGGATGTTGATTACTGCTGGCAACAGTTTTGATTATAATACAATGACTGCAAGCTGGGGCGGGTTTGGAGTGCTTTGGCATAAGAAGATATGTTTTTGCGTAATTAGACCGCAAAGGCATACATTTACGTATATAGAAAATAATCAGAGATTTACCTTATGTTTTTTTGAAGAAAAGTATAGAGATGCGCTGCTATATTGCGGAAGCCATTCTGGAAGGGATATTGATAAGATAATAAATGCAGGTCTTACGCCAGTTTTTGGTGGAGCGCCATATTTTGCTCAGGCAAGATTGGTCATTGAATGTAAGAAGATTTATTATCAAGATGTTGATCCATCCAATTTTATAGATTTAACCATTGCTGACAATTATGAAACTAAAGATTATCATAGAATGTACATAGGTGAGATAGTTCGATGTCTGATAAAGTAGTATAGTTATAATGAAATTAATCAGAAAATTATATGATTGGGTATTGCATTGGGCTCATACACCTTATGGGGCAATAGCGCTTTTTATAATCTCGTTTGCAGAATCTTCGTTTTTTCCAATACCGCCTGATGTACTGCTTATAGCGCTTAATCTTTCTAAACCTAAAAAGTCATTTTTTTATGCAGCGGTATGTACAGTTGCAGCAGTGCTTGGAGGGATGTTTGGGTATTATATAGGTCTAAAATTTTGGGATATTGGCAGTAAGATTATATTATATTACGTAGGAATGGATACATTTAATTATGTAAAACATCAATTTGAACTACATGCGGGCCTTGCCATATTTATAGCTGGTTTTGGACCAATCCCATATAAGGTATTCACAATCTCCGCTGGATTTTTCCATATAAATTTTACCACTTTTGTTATTGCATCAACTCTCTCAAGAGGGGGAAGATTTTTTATTGTAAGCACACTTATTTATATCTTTGGCGCGCCAATAAAGGTTTTTATTGATAAGTATTTTAATCTACTCTGTATTATTTTTCTCTTGCTTGTTATCTGCGGATTTATATTATTAAAATACGTAATATGAGGAATAACAAATGTCAAAACGTTTTATTATAATCTCATTGCTTTTGATTTTTATCTCATATATAGACGTTTTCTATACCTTTGCTGAAGATGCTGCGCCTAATAAGGCAGTTGATACCAAAGAACCTCAAAAAAATCCAACTCCGCAAAACACGCCTTTGAAGAGTGGTAATGAAAAATATAAATTAGATTCTGTAAAGAAACCAGCTGTAATTGCTCAGTCTTCAAAAGACAAGGCTGCTATTCCTTTTGATAAAGACGCTGATATAAATCGTTTAAAAAAGGGATTAAAAAGTGATAAGGTTTTTGAACGTTGGAAGTGTGCTTATGAATCTGGAAGAAATGCTGATCCAGTTATGGTAGATGATTTGATATTGGTCTTACATGATAAAGACCTAAAGGTCAGGATAGAGGCTGTGGAGTCTCTTGGTAAGATTGGAGATAAGCGTGCAGTTGATTATCTGATTCCTTTGTTAGAAGATGATAAATCAGGCGTTCGTTATGAGGCTATAAAATCTTTAGTAAAGATAGGTATGCCGTCTGTAAAGCCTTTGATTATTGAAATTGACAGGCGAAGATATAAAGATAAGGGTGTAATTGTTGATGCGCTTCAAACCATTACAGGATTAAAATATGATAAAGCAGCGCAATGGACACAGTGGTTAAATGCCCATCCAGAGGAAAAAGAGACTGAATCAATTACGGCTAAGCCAACTATTCAAAAACCTGTAAAACCTGAAGGTGATGAGTTGGTGACAGAGGATATAAATGAAGACCTGCCTGTTGAAAAAACTACTAAGCGTCCAATGATTGTTTCTAATAAAAAGATTCCTTCAAAACAGGTTAATAATGGTTCGGTGCCAACAAATCCTGTCATAGCAAAGGCTAAAAAATCACCTGCTGAAAAAACAAAAATAGCAAAATCTATTCCTGATAAGTCTTCTATTGAAAAATCTGCTTCAGAAAAACCTTTGCTGAATAAACCTGTTACTGTTAAACCTGTTCTGTCTAAAAATGTTCCTGAAAAGATTGTTCCAGAAAAATCTAAGAAATCAGATACTAAGAAATCTAATTCAGAAAAATCATTTGAGGAACTTGAAAATGAAGCGAATCATATGTGAGGGTATTTTAAAGAATGAGGGCTTTGCCCAAGGGTTCCCTTTAGGGATGGTTCCGCAAAGGGATTTTTAAACGTGGGCTTCGACACTCACTTTGAACCCATTAACTATGATAACACCTTTTGTTTGATATTATATTGTAAGGTTTTGTATAATAAAATTTCAGTAATGCGGGCGTAACTCAGTGGTAGAGTGATAGCTTCCCAAGCTATAGGTCGCGAGTTCGAATCTCGTCGCCCGCTCCACTTTAATTAGTTGACCTTGAAAAAATAAATAACTAATTGAAAATAAAGTATATATTGTTTATTAAAAAAAGGGCAGCCACAAGGGCAGCCCCTACAGTATTGAGAATATTTATATAGATACTTACTAATAAAACATAGAGCAAATGTTTATAAAAATTATGGGTTCTAATGGACGAGTCCCTTTGCGGGTGACCGTAGATAACAAGGGCAGCGCCCTCATGTTTTAAAGTTACTTTTTCGTTTCAGCGGCCTTTAAAAGATTTACAATTTCTTTTTGACCATTTAATGCAGCATATGTTAATGCTGTATTATTTCCAACATTGTTTTTGGCATTTATATCTGCGCCTTTTTCTAATAGTAGTTTCACTATATCTATATAACCATTTAATGCTGCATATATTAATGCGGTATTATTATTTAATCCCTTAGCATTAACGTCTGCGCCTTTGTCTATCAGCAATTTTACAATCTCTGTATAACCTTTTGATGATGCAGTAATTAAAATCGTATCTCCATCAGAGTATCTTTCTGTTATATTTGCGTCTTTATCAAGCAGTAATTTTACAATCTCAGTATAACCCTTTGATGATGCAGCCATTAAAGCTGTGCGACCCTCATTATCTTTTGTATTAATGTCCTCGCCTTTTTCAATAAGAATCTTTGCTGCCTCAGTATAACCCTTTGATGAAGCAACGATTAATGCTGTATCTCCATTTGGGTATTTGGCGTTTAGATCAACGCCTTTATTACAAAGTAAAAATATTATATCTGTATAACCATTTAATACTGCATATAGTAAGGATGTGTTTCCTGCCTTATCTTGAGTGTTATAATAAGCCCTTTTATCAAGAAGCATTTTCACTATTTCTGAATAACCTTTTGAAGAAGCTGACATCAAAGACGTTCGTCCTCCATTATCTAAGGAATTGACATAAGCGCCTTTATCAAGAAGTATCTTTACTATATCAGTTTGTCCATTTAGTGAGGCATACATTAGAGCGGTGCGGCCTTCGTTATTTATAGCGTTTAAATCTGCATCTTTTTTAATAAGTATCTTTACAATCTCAGTGCGGCCATTAAATGATGCTATCATTAATGCTGTATCATTATTTATATTTCTATAATTAACATCAACGCCAGCTTTTATAAATATTGTTACATTTTCAATATTTCCTTGTTTAACTTGGTCAAGAAAACTAATCTCTGAATATTGAATTCCTTTTTTTTCAAGCATGCCTTTATAATTAGTACAGCCTGCTGATGTAAGTAATATTATCAAAATAGAGAATATTGAGATTAATTTTATAGAATTATTTTTAGTCATCTTTCAAGCCTCCATTTAATTTTAATCATGGCCAATTCTGAAACTCTCTAAAATCTTATATGCCTCATTAGTGAATTCTTGAGCTGTTTTTTTATCTCTGATAACTGCAAGCGTCTCATCTGAATATAAACTTGTAATATACCAATTATAAGACTCTGTTATTACAGTATCATTATCAATTACTGCAAATTTATGATGTATCGGAGAATAAATACTCTCCCAATAATACACAAAATTAAGGTCTATCCATTCCTCTTTCAATCTCCTGACTGGATCTTTAAGCGGCCGCCATTTCCATATATCCTTTGCATCAGGCAGGTCTCCTGTATGATTTATCATTCCATTTAGTATGACTTTGACATTAATACCGCGGTTTCTTGCATTTATTATAGCGCTTACAACGTCTGTTTCATGATTATCCTGCTCTGAACATCCGCTTAAATGTCCAAGTTCAAACATACAAATTATTATTGTATACTTAGCATTATTTATTTCTGTAATTATAGCATCCTGAGGTCTATAAAAGTTTCTTGTTTGTGTATTATTACTTCCAAAGCTGTAGTATAGATTATATCTGTCATAAGGCTTTATATTAACAGGCGCAATAACGCCTCCCCTGATTGCATTATAGATATTTTCATAAATAGGAACATAATCTTGTGAATAATAAGATATACCGTTTTCCCAGTTTCCGCCCCATAGATGAAAATGCAGATTATAAGAACTTGAGTGAACTATCTCGCCGTCAAAGATAATAATCTTTGTGTGCATGCTGGATATTCCGCCGGTTGGGTCTCCAGGGGTATTTCTAACCACTCCATATATGGCAATGCCTGCGCGTCTCATCATTGCCACATGTTCTGTGCAGTTCATAGAGCTTACTGCAGCCCAATCAGCAAAGCACTCTACCTCAACTCCGCATTCTTTTGCATAGATCAGGTGTTTAGCAATATAATAGTTATCAATATCAAATATTGCCATATGTATATAGCGTCTCTTTTGCGGGCTCTGTTTCTTTTTTTCAATTACCCAGTCAATCTGACGATGGATTTCATTTACAGGGTGAGATGGATCCCATCTGTTGCCTCTTGTGAAAAACGGTTGAATCGGCAGGTCGCCTGATGTTTTATTTATCCTATTAAGGGCATCCTGCACTTCAATTCCGTTTGTTTCGTTTGTTACATAGTTGTTTTCATTTTTGAAATACGAATCATGAAAATCATCGTTTCCTATGTTACCTCTTTCAAACTCTGGCAGAGATGCGAATTTATAATTATATTGTGAAGGTATTGATCTGCCGTCTTTATGAACTATATATGAAAATTTGACATTTGTAATCTTGCCGTGACAGCTTTCATATGGAAAAAGAGGGAGTTGATGGGTCTGCCATTTTTGATACCCATTGCCAAAATCACCGCAGTGATAGGTATTTATTATAAAGTTTTCTCTTGTTCCGTCATCTCTATAAGCCTTTAATACAACCTTTAAAGACATACCAGATGAATGTTCTTGGAAGGCAAATCCAATGCAGCCCGGATAATTAGATATCTGCCAGTTTTGCATATTTTTTACTGTCCTGTGATTTCCTATCCATTTATATGAAGGACTAGCAAAACTCTCAGCAAATTCTTTTTTCATAGTTTATGTTCACCTCAATGCCTTGCGGGGTTTGGGGGTGCAACCCCCAACATCGCCTCTTGTTGGATTTCTTTAACCATAGCGATTAAAATATTATAAACCTCATAAGGGTTAAAAGCTATTGGTTTCTTTTTCTTTTTATTTCTATGACCTATCCAATCTCTATATCTTTTGATTTTTTTAACATTATCTATTAAACTTTTATCAAGAACTTCATCAAATAAATCTAAAACATCATCAAACCGCCATCTCTCAATATTCTCCTTAAATTTACAATAAAAATTATCAGCAAATAATTCAGGCTTATCATCAATAAGTTTTTCACCTTTTATTGAGAGAAAATTAATTATAAATCGCTCAAATGTTACCCATAAGTAAAGCATATAATAATCATCAGCTTCTTTTTGAGTTTTTTCTAATAGTATCTCAATCTCTACTTTATCGGAATCAATAAATTTAGTATTATCAAATAACTTATGCTCATTTATTTCTTGTATGTTTCTTATAATTTTATAACAATCTTTATTATATTCATATAACTCTAAAATATTATCAAAGTCAATAATAATGTCACTGCTCATAATCGCTAACCAACTCTAAAATGTCTAAGAAAAGCTTCCTATTTAATATAAGAGCCCTTCCCCTCCTGCTATCTTCTATCCAATACCATCCGCCTTTTTTAACTCCTTTATAATAATATCGAGTTTTAAATTCAACTTTTCCATTACTCAATACTGTCTTTGATTCATATGAAGGACCCCCCTTATCCATAAAAACAATTATCTCCTTATCGAATTTCCCAATAACATCAATCCTCCACTTTGTTAGAATTACCTTTGAGGCAATAGGTTTTATAGTTGCTATCTTTTTCCCATTTTTATCATCTATTATTAGAATTGGTACTTCATACGTACCAATATCTTCTTCAGATATAAGTGTAGTACCTTCTGAAATTAAAAGATCAGTATCAGATAACCAGAGTTTGATATTTCCAAATAATTTATCTATTGATTTTTTGAATTTATCAATTTCATTTGATAATGCTGTATCCATAGGTTTAGTTATAGAAATCATCACAAATTCTCCTTAATCCCCCTACCTCTCAATCTGATACGAATAATTCAACCCCTTATTATTATAAATCATTGACCCGTCATTAGTAACCACTGAACATGAAAAATAATTGTAATTATAATGATAATCCTTTAATTCAATAATTAGATCTACATCAAATAACCTTGCGCCTATCTCACAAGTTCTCTCTTCAATATGATAATCACCCTTTATAGTAAATACATGCTGCCATTCTCCATGTCTTGAATGGCTGAATCCACAGTATAATATCAGGCTCTTTGCGTAATGCTCTTCTCCTACTACTACCCTGCATTGATCAAGCAGTTGGTTAAACAATGGATTGTCCCAACTAAGTAAGAAAATCTGAAAATTCAACTCAATCTTCTGCGGATTATCGTCTATCTGTCTGAAATAAAATCCTGAGTCAAATGAAACATTATAGACCTGTTTATCAATAAAATCAAAGAGTTCAAGTTTTCTTCTCTCATAATAATAATCCTCAACTGCCATTAAAAGCCTTGTCTTTATATAGATATACATCTCATCCATAGTCCCGCCATATCGCGGAAGGCTCAAGACCTCTGTTGTATTATGAAAACTTATCGGCGGAAGTCCTTTTTTGAGAAACATATAATTGACAAAACACTTTCCAACCCTTCCATTTGAATCCCAAAATGGATGTATACCTATAAACATAAAATATGCCCTAGCTATATTATATACGAAATTATCAAGGTGATTAAAACTCTGCGCTGTCTCCCATAACACATGCCCAAGGTCATTTATCTCCCTTTCAAAATTATTATTTTCAAATGTCACTCCGTTTCTATCTGGAAAGTCATGAGGACGAAAATTCCCTGCATGAGGCACAAGCCCATTAGATAATATCTTATGAATCGTCTTTAACAAGTCAAGATTTATATCTGTAAACAGATGAAGATTTGCAAAGGTCTCTTTGAACATTATAAGAAAATTTCTATTGCCTATTATCTTTAATTCCTGAGGCGTTTGTGTATCTACATGACCAACCGTGCCTTTCATTATGGTCATAGAGGCGCATCCCAAATTTAAAAAAAGCCTTTGAAATATCGCTGTATTTACATTCCATGGCGTGCTTCTTGCCATGACATTGTAATATTCCTCAAGATTATTTAGCTCTACAGGCCTTGGAGGCTCTGGAATATGTTCCTCAGGCAGAAGATCCATCTTCTTGCAAAGCTCAAATACAACATATCCTGTATCCATCTTCTCTATCAATTCAACTGGCATATATATCTTCTTTTTTACAAGTTCAAGAGGTCTTTTAAATCCCTCTTCTATTAACCAATAAATATGCCCTGCATGTTCAGTTTTCAAGCCGTCAAGGGCGTTTAATAAATCCATATTTACGCCATAACCTCTATAACCAAGAGACTTTATGGAAAACTGACGGTCATCTATATCTTTTATCGTCTTAAAATAAAGTTCTTTATTGTAATGTAATTTTTTGAAATAATTGAGCAGAGAAATCTTATTAATGACCTTTTCATGAGGCAGCTCATTTAACTCCCTGTGCATATGATAAAAATTGGCCTTTAATGACTCTATTAGGTCATGACAATGATGATCCCAATTATACGCCATAACAAAATTTTCAGTCTTTTGCGGCATATGTGATTCTCCCTATTTCTTTAAGGGCTCTGCCCTTAAAAATCCCGCAAGGAGTCTAAGACCCCTTGACCCGTTAATTAAAAAAATCATGCGAATATTAATCTACCTTTAGGTTTTGGAATTGCACGTCCTAATTCTCTTGCAGTTTCTATCCATTCTTTAATGATTATTTCAATATTATTAAGAGCTTCTTGATAATTGACGCCATCAGCAATACATCCGGGTAACTCAGGAACCTCTGCTATAAATGCCTTATCTTCTTCACTCCAGTATATGATAATTTCATATCTATTCATTAATATTTGCTCCCATGTTATATTTATAGATAATAAATATTGCGCACTTGTTTAACTTGATATGTCTTTGCCTTTGAATTATCTGATTGTAAGTTTAATATTTCCTCCACGTCATCCTTAATATAAATATGATGACTTCCTTTAATTCTTTCTTTAAAGCCAAGATTGATTAATAATCTGCATAACTCGGAAAAAATAATATTTGAATTTGACTCTCCTTGTAAAATTTTGAGTAATAATTTTTTATCTTTGCTCATAAGTAATTATTTCTTACCTTATAATTAACTATAACATTTCAAGTTCTTTTTTGACATCTGCTATTGGAATAGAAGGTCTGTCTTTTTCTTCTCGTTTTGCAGTTCAAAGATCAACAATATCCTCATATGGAAGAATTACAAATTCTTTTTTCTCCTCTTTTGTTAAAAATTCAGGGTTAAAGTAATCATACCAGCTTCTTTCATCGGTACGCCTCATTTCTATGTTTTATAAAATAGATTAGCACCTTTTTTGCTTCAACTTAAAACAGCACCCGATAATCGCCAACTTTTAAACGGTATTCAGGCATAAAATTCGTGAGCCTTTTTATATCGCCAGAGAGGTTATCTGCTAGTGCTTCAATTTTCACCATTATACGAACTTTCTCATTTGAAGAAAAAGTCTTTAATTGCCTTGTTGATAGTGGTTTGAACATTATCGTATATTTCAACAATCCTACCACATAATTAACCCCTATTCAATCACTGCAAGTATCCCAACATGATCACTTAGAGAAGGATCTTTTAATATCAATGAAGTCTGAAGAAACTTTACATCCCCTTTGACCATTATATAATCAATCCTTGTATATGGATTATGTGAAGGATAGGTATTACCTCCGCTTGGACTGCAAGCCCTGTATGCGTCTTTATAACCTTTTTCTACCAAATAATTAATAGTCTTAGAGTCTTCTATGTCATTAAAATCCCCTGCTAATATCGTGCAGTATATATCGTTTTTCCCATAAATTCGATTTATCTCATGATGAAGTTTCTCTACTTGGGCTGGTCTTACCCTTTCATCTTCTGAATGATCAAGATGTACTGATGCAAATACTATCTTTTTACCGCGAATCTCTACCTCTGATACTGCTGCAAATCTCTCCATTAGCGGATGTACTTCTCCTCTTAATCCCTTATTAAGATCAATAAGATTAGTATTTTTTAATTGATACTTGGCGCTTACCGCTATTCCTTCTGGATATTTGTCCATAAATAAATGACAATGACCAAAAAATGTGCGATAATGATACCCTGTGATATTTGTCAGCCATGTGGCAATCTGAGCGCTTGTCTCTTCTATTCCATAACCGCTGATTACCTCTTGAAACGAACATATCTCTGGTTCATAGGCGCTTAATTCATGCGCAATACGTTTGAATCTGTAATAATCATTTGAATCATGAGTTCCATGCAGATTAAATGAGCATATTCTAATGGTATCTGGATAGATCGTGCGGTATTTTCTAAAATCCTCTTCAGTTAAAATCCCCACTGCTCCATATTTATCAAACGCGCTTGCAATTCTGTGAACATAATCAGGCAGAGTATTATATTGCCTTGCAATTATCTCTGGAGGTGTTCCTGATTTTAACTGGCCAATCATGTCAAGTCTTCTTAAAATATTATCATTTGGGTCAAGCGTATCAAGCCAGTGTCTGACATTTGATCCAGAAATAACTCCTTGAGTCCCGCTATGAGAAAATGCTGCATTAACTCTATGAACATATTCAGTATCAGTATGAAATGCCTCAGTGATTTGATGAAGTGGAACTCCGCATCTAAATTGACGTATCATCTCAAGGCGTTTTAATGTGGCATCATTTTTATCCAGCACCTCAAGCCATTTAAAAGAAGATAACCCAATGCTATAATTTAATTGAAACCCAGAATTTATGACTTCATTTAATTTGTCTCCAATTATATCTTGCAGCGATTCATCTTTAGCTAGTAATTTTTTAAATTGAAGCCTTAGTGATGCAGCCACATCGTCATCATCAGGCAGCACCGCCATTTCATTTAAGGCATCTTTAAGAGGAATATTGGTCTTTGCCTTAGACATTAGTATCCCCCAAAGTTCTTCTGTTACATTAAATGCCACTGGATTAATCTGTAAATCTTTACGCTGCGAATCTTTTTTTGACAGTACATTAGGCAGTAATGTCCTAAAAAGATTTATTAAACTTGATATTATTTGAGTAGTGTCCATTTGTTTGAAGTCCTCCTAAGTAGCATTACAGTTAATCTAACAAAACCAAAAAGTTGTAGTCAATAACTTTATAATGAATAGTGAAGAGTGAAAAAGTTTCCATTTTTCGTTCAATTTGTTATTATACATTAAAAAATTAATATTTTAATAGGTCTGATTAACATGGATTATAATAATACCCTTTCATATCTTTACAATCTTAGGTCACATGGGATTAAGCTTGGGCTTGAAAATATAAATAAAATTTCACAATTATTAGGGCTGCCTCAAAGTGCATATAATACCGTCCATATTGCAGGCACTAATGGCAAGGGAACTACTGCTAAGACCTTTCAAGCCTTATTAACAACTCAAGGATTTAAAACTGGAATATTCACCTCTCCTCATCTTACAAGATTTACAGAAAGAATTGTTATTGATGATGTTGAGATTAAGGAAGTAGAAGTTATTAATCTTACAATGCAGATTCGGGAGAGGCTAAAAACTATCCCAGATATAACGCCTACATTTTTTGAATGTGCAACATTGATTGCATTTTTATTCTTTAAGAAAATGGGAGTTCAATGGGGTGTGTTTGAGACTGGTTTAGGCGGGAGATTTGATTCAACCAATATTATTAAGCCAGCCCTTTGTATAATTACAAATATTAATGTTGACCATAAGGAATTTCTTGGTGAAACAATAGAAGAGATTGCATTTGAAAAGGCAGGTATTATCAAACCAAATGTCCCTGTTATTTCAATGCTTCAAAGCGATAAGGCGATGGCAGTGATAGAGGAGCGTGCAAGGACAAATTCCGCCCCATTATATGTTTATGGAAAGGATTTTAGAGCTGAGGATATTGTTACAGATATAAGGGGTTCAGTGTTTAAATATATTGGAAGGCAGAGTGTATCGCTTCATACGCCGATTAGCGGAATTCATCAGGTACAAAATATTGCATGTGCAATTAAGGGTTTTGAGCTTTTGTTTGGTGATCTGTCAATGGTTCAATCTGCAATAGGAGATTTGAAATGGCAGGCAAGATATGAGTTAGTTGAATATAATGGGAGATCAATTTTAATTGATGGGGCGCATAATCCAGCGGCAATAGCAGCCCTTGCGCAAACTATAAAGGATATATATCTTACGAATAATAATTACAAAGAGGTTATATTAATCATAGGTATAATGTCTGATAAAGATAAGACAAAGATGCTTGAAAATATCCTGCCGATATGCAGTCATGTGATCTTTACTGCGCCTGCAAACGGAAGGGCTGAAAATCCTCAGAATCTTGCAGATATTGCTGAAAGTATTTCTCTTAAAAATAAACCACAGTTTTATTTGTCTGCTGATACACTGGATGCCTTAAATCAGGCTTCAAAACTAAGCTCAGAGAAAAGTCTTATAGTTATTACAGGGTCATTTTATGTCATAGGTGAGATAAAGGAGATTATGGGGGAGAAGGTTTTGTTAAAAGACCTTGCTGAGGTCTTTAGACAGACAAGGTAACATTTAGTCAACCAATAAAACATAGAAGGTTTTTAAAAATAGTGGGTTCAAAAGGGACAAGTCCCTTTGCGGGAGCCATCCCTAAAGGGAGCCCGTAGATATAAAGGGCAGAGCCCTCATTCTTTAGCTTCTATCTTTTCAATCGCAACCATAGACACATCGTCATCAAAGCTGTCCCCGCCGCGCCATTTTATTAAAATCTCTTTTAAATTTTTCAATAATTCATCAAGAGGTTTAGACTTATTATCTTTGAGATATTCTATCAATCTCTCCCCAGAAAATTGTTCACTATTATTATTAAAACACTCTGATATGCCGTCTGAATAAATAAAAAGCCTATCCCCTTCTGACATTGTTATCTCTTCTTCGTCTTTATAATCAACATTAGGAATAAGCCCAATCGGAAGTCCGCCTTTTTCTAGAAATACAGGATTGCCGTTTTTGGGTTGATATATTGGCACTGCATGTCCAGCCCTTATAAGTTTTACTCCATTTGTTTGAATATCTATTATTCCATATACCATTGTAAAATATTGAGTTGTGCCTTTTGCCCTTTGGAATCGTTTGTTGATTTCTTCAACTGCCTTTGAAGGCATTAATACTTCTATTTCATTATTTATCAGTTTGATTAAAGGACTACTCTCGCCATGAGGAGATAAGGTCTTACTTGCAGTAAAAGATAAAAGCGCTGCAGGTATCCCATGTCCGGTTACATCTAAGAGATAAAATCCAATGTATCTACCGTTAAGTCTAAAATAATTAAAGGCATCCCCCCCAATAAAACTTGAAGGTTCAAATATCCAATTAAATTTATACCCCACAATTGTAGAAGGATTAGGCAGCATCTTTTTTTGAAGGTCGCCTGCTGACTGGAGGTCTTTTTTTATGATATTATATGCCTCTTTTAGTTTTTCTTCTGCCTCTTTTAATTCATTATAATACTCCTGCTCAATAAATAATCCGCAGTTAAGATTTTTCATCTGGGCGATTAATCCTTTAATATAATTGCGTTTTATTATTGAACCATGCTGAGGGGCTATTATTTCAATATCTAATTTCTCAAACTGACGCATACCATAAACCAATATCTCTCTTGACGGCATGTATGCCTCATGGAAGCCCTTAATCTGCTCAAAATATCCCTCATCTGCATAAAATGACCATTTATCCGATACCCCTCCAAATATATCGCTTGAAAATAGTGTTTTGGTTTTTTTGTCATAAGTGGCTATTGCCCCTGGGAAATGGAGATACGGCGTAAATACAAATTGCAGAACCCTTCCGCTTCGTAGTTTTAGAGTGAAATCATGATCATCTACACAATAATATTCTGATTTTATGCCATAATGTTTGAGCAAAAAGGTTGTTCTTGTGTGGGTTACAATCTTTATTTCTTTACCAATAAGTCTCTCCCACTCTGTGACTCCTGCGCAAAGGTCTGGGTCTTGATGATGTAAGACTATGTGTGTTACATTTTCTAGGTCAATAAGGGATTTAACCTTAGCAAGTATTTTATCATGATTTTCCAGTGTGCCAATATCGAATAATATTGCTTCGTCATTATCAATCAATAAATATGGATGGCACTTAAATGGGTCGTTTTCAACTGCAACCCCTACCCAATAAATCTTTTCTGATATTTCGACTGATTTGCTTAAATCTAAATTAGATTCATTCATGATTTAACCTCTCCAAAAGTGTTTTAATTGTAAGTTGCAGCACAGGATGAAAGACATCTGGAGCAATCTCATTTAATGTTTTTAACGCAAATTCTCGTTTATGCAGCTGTTCATGCGGAATACGCAGATTAACTTCATCTATTATATCATATTCATATAATAAAATATCAAGGTCTATAGTTCGTGGACCCCAAGTATAAGTCTTAACCCTTCCAATCCTTTGTTCAATCTCTATAAGCGTTTCTAATAATCTATGAGGAGTTAATATTGTGCTGACCTTTACGCACATATTAATAAAATCAGGCTGATTTGCTGCTCCCCATGGTTTTGTTTCTAACATTGAAGATCTGGCTTCAACCGCTATCCCATATTCACCCATTAAAGCAGCTGCTTTATTACAATTTTCAATCCTGTCGCCTAAATTAGAGCCTATACCAATGTATGCGGTTTTTATACCAGCCATTTTACCTTTTTAATTTTTGTAACAGCCTCTTTAAGACGATCTTGACTTACAGTGAGAGCGAATCTTATATATCCTTCGCCGCTCTGCCCAAATCCGCTTCCAGGAGTTGTCAGTACACCTGCCTCATTTAATAATAATTTTGTAGCATCCATAGATGTCATTCCCTTTGGGATAGAAGTCCAAAGATAAAAGGTAGCATGAGGTTTTAGCGGTTTTAAAGCGCTTATTTGAGAAAGCCCAGCATATAAAACATCCCTTCTTTTTTGATATTTCATTCTTATCTCATTTAATTTATCATCAGGGGTGTTTAATGCTGCAATCCCAGCCTCTTGAATTGCCTGAAAAACGCCAGAGTCTAAATTTGTCTTAATCTTGCCAAGTCCTGCAAGAATATCGCTGTTTCCAACGGCAAATCCTATCCTCCAGCCTGTCATATTTATTGTCTTTGAAAGGGAATGAAATTCAACGCCTACCTCAAATGCGCCCTTTATTTCAAGAAAACTTAGGGGTTTTTTATTATCAAAATAAATTTCTGAGTAAGCTGCATCGTGACAGATGATTATATTATGCCTTCCAGCAAATTCTATTGCATCTTCATAAAATTTTCGTGTTGCAATTGCAGAAGTTGGATTGTTAGGATAATTAAGAAACATTAATTTTGCTCGAGTTAAAATATACTGCGGAATAATGTTGAAATCTGGCAGATAATTATTTTTTGCAGTCAAGGGCATTTCATATACCTCCCCGCCTGCAAACGATGTGGCAACCGCATAAACTGGATACCCGGGAGAAGGAACTAAGACCACATCACCAGGGTTTATAAATGCAAGCGGAATATGACCTATCCCTTCTTTAGAACCAATCAATGTCAAGACCTGATTGTTTGGATCAAGGGTAACATTAAAGCGTCTTTTATACCAATCAGAAACTGCCTGTCTAAATGGTAACATACCAATGTAAGATGGATACCTATGGTTAGCTGGTTTCAAAGAAGCAGTATGCAGTTCCTTGATAACATGCTGGGGCGTAGGAATATCAGGATCGCCAATGCTTAAATCTATAATATCAGCGCCGTTTTTTAGTGCCTCTTGTTTTAATCTATCTATCTCAGCAAACAAATAAGGCGGAAGATTTCTCACCCTGTCAGCTAGTTCAATATTGATGCCTCTTTTCATTAATCCTCCAAATCTATATAAAATTTATAATTTTTTAGTTAAGAATTATTATAACATAAAAATCAAGTTCAAGCAATAATTCCACCGCCTAAAACTACATCTCCTAAATAAAAAACAGTACTCTGTCCGCAAGAGGCGCCCCATTGAGGCTGATCAAATATCAATCTTGCTGAGTCGTTATTATCAATAAATAATTGTGCAGGACTTTCTTTCATGGTAGAACGAAGTTTTGCTTGAATCTTTAATCTAGGGTAACCACAAGGGTTACCCCTACGTAGGGGCAGGTCTTGTACCTGCCCTGACTTCTCGTTTAAATTATAGAGTAAATGTAACTGCGTAAGATTAATCTCTGAAATATATAAGTCTTCCTTGTGACCCATGATAATAGTGTTTGTTGATACATCAATCTTCTTTACATATTGCGGTCTATCTGAAGAGATTCCAAGCCCTCTTCTTTGCCCGATTGTATAGCCGAATATTCCGTTATGCCTGCCTATAGTTTTGCCTTGCATGTCTAAGATCTGACCTTGCAGTTCAATGTTTGGGATGTAATCTTTAAGAAATCCTCTGTAATCGTTATTATCAATAAAGCAGATCTCTTGACTTTCTGGTTTATTTGCGTTAGAGAGTTTGATGTTCGCTGCAATCTGACGGACTTGCCCCTTTGTATATTGTCCAAGAGGGAAGATGGTTTTGCTTAAATCCTCAAGTGTCTGGGCATATAGAAAATAAGACTGGTCTTTAATTGGGTCAATGCCTTTTTTAAGGATTGGGGAACTATCATGAGTAATATTTGCATAATGACCAGTAGAGATATAGTCTATCCCGTGGTTAGCAGCCTCTTCAATTAGAGCAGGGAATTTGACAAATTTATTGCATAAAATACAAGGGTTAGGGGTTTTACCGTTTATATATGAATTGACAAATGGGTCAATGACCTTATCAATAAATTTAGTCCTGACATCAAGGGAGCGGTGTTTAATCCCAAGGGTATCAGCGGTTTTTTTTGCAGCATTAAGAGCGTCAAGTGAACAGCAAGATGTAAGATTTGTCCTATTTCGAGTATCCCAGATAATAAGGCTCAAACCCTCAACCTCATATCCATCTTTTTTTAGAAGATGAACGGTGACAGAGGAATCCACTCCGCCGCTCATTCCGATTAGAACTTTATTCATTTCCCTTTTATTATATAAAAATGTTATAATAAGTATGTAATTACTTTATAAGGAGTTTAATGGAAATTTTTATATTAACTATGGTTATTGAAATGATTGCTGCATTTATTTTAACATCAATCACATTTATTAAATTGATAGTAAAGACAGTTAATAATACAAAAAATGAGATAGAGTTGGCAAGGGCTGTGCAGTTAGAGATGAGGTTTAAGTGAGAAAAGTAAAGTTTTTAACTCAATCAGAAAATGTTTCATCGTAAGTATGCCATTTAATATTGCCATCTTGTAAGTTAGTAATAGTTTGAAGCATGGTTTCTTCAAAGTGTGAATCTATAGCAAGCCAAGAAGCGTAATATAGCGCTTCTTTAATATCTTCTGGTTCAAGGTCAGGGTACTCTTTTATAATTTCTTCAGTAGTCATCGCATTTGCCACAAGATTAATTACTAAGGAAACTGGAATTCTCATTCCTCTTATACAAGCCTGTCCTCCCATAATGTTAGAGTCAAATGTTATTCTTCTAAATTCCCCAAACATACTTCCTCCCTATAGTGCTGAATCTCTCTGATTATTATATCAAAATATTGCTGTAAAGGCAATTTAATAACGTAAGGGTGATGAATTATGGACTTGTGCCGTCTTTAATTTCGTCACAAATGTCTTCATAAGAGTAGATTTTAAACCATGAGGATTATCTATTTTATCTTTATATTCTTCTGGGGCTTTAAGAAAACCACAACTGTCCAAGGTAAAAAAGGGATACTTAATCTTGATGGTTTCGTAGGGGCAGGCCTTGTGCCTGCCCAAAGGGTAACCACAAGGGTTACCCCTACAAGTTCTTTGGTTATTCGTGCGGGAGCAGGCGTCACAATGGACAGGGTCTCAGACTCTGACGCGGGAGCAAGTCTGTGACCACTGCTGTCCAAGTTAAATTTTCATTTCAAAAATCAACTATACATAATCAGCTTTTTATACAGATAAATTCAAATTTCAAAATTAGGTTATCCTTTTTTCATTTTTACATTTCATTTGCTGTTTGACCATTTTTTAAGCCTAATCTTATCAATATTAAGAAACATTAAACTTTAAATGTTGAAACATTTAGGAGCAAGTCACAGACTATTCCTGTCCAAAATAGAAAATATTTCTTCAACGCTTACAAAATCATCTTTCCTGCCGTCAATAATGGCGTTTGCTAATTCAGCCTCATCTAACGCTTCAATAATAATATCATAAAATACTTCATAATGTGTTTTCATATAGGTCAATAACTTCTCGGTTTACATAGCATCAGAAAAGTTTTAAATATATTATTTAAAATTTATAAACTTCACGTCTATGTCCAATAGATTGAATTTTAACCGTATCATTTTCAATAGTATAGATGATCCGCCAATCGCCTATTCTATATTTGTATGTTCCACTAAGAGTACTTGATAAGCTCTCAGGCACTATATTTTCAAAATGATCTCTTATCCAAGAAATCTTTTTTATAATTCTTTGAGCTATGGTTTTATCTATATTTTTCAAATCAGATAAAGCGTCTTTATTCCACTCAATTTTAATCAAATAATTTTATAACCTCGTCATGTGAAATTGAAGATGTAGGATTATTAAGTCTTTTTTCTAATTTTTCTTTAAAATCTTCCCTTAACTCTAGCCCTGAATCAGGATCTCCTAAAAAATCTATAAGTTTGTGTTCTATCAATTGTTCTATCTCATTTAGTGTCATTTCCATAATATTCTCCGTTATTTATTAAATATATTTTAACAATTTTTCACCCTCTATGTCTAATCCTCGGATCGGCAATCGCATAACCAATATCTGCTAAGATATTCCCAAGCAGCGTAAGCACCGCTCCAATAGTCAAAATCCCCATCACAAGCGGATAATCCCTTGTCATTACAGACATATAAAATAACTGTCCCATCCCCGGTATACTAAATATCTGCTCAAATATCACGCTCCCGCCAATAAGTCCGGGCACGGATAGACCAAGTAACGTTATAATCGGTAGAAGGGCATTTCTCAAGGCATGTTTATATATTACTGCAAATTCACTTAACCCCTTAGCCCTTGCTGTTATTATGTAGTCCTGCCTGATTACCTCAAGCATACTTCCCCGCATATATCTTGATATTCCAGCAATACCGCCAAATGCTGAGAGTATTACTGGCAGTAACAGATGTTTAGACGTATCTAATGCCTTTCCAAAAGTACCCAGCATTTCATAATTCATTGATTTTATCCCTGATACTGGCAGTATCCCAAGCCATACCCCAAAGACCATCATACATAGAAGGGCAAGCCAAAACGACGGTATCGCAAATCCTATAAACACAAAGACTGTTATTACCTTATCCATTAGACTGTTCTGATGAGAGGCTGAGATAACGCCTGTAGGGATCGCTATTAAAAAGATTATTATCATTCCTGCAATATTTATTGATAATGTGATTGGAATTCGTTCTTTTATTTTATCCCATACAGGTCTATGGTCTGTTGAAAATGAATCTCCAAAGTCTAATTTTACGATTCTCTTTATCCACTTCCCATATTGCACATAGATCGGTTTATCAAGCCCGTAGTATTTGTCGAGGCGTTCTATTGCCTCTGGGGTAATCTTTGGGTTTAGTTCTGTATATACATCTGTTGGTTTGCCGGGTACAAGGTGAATAATAAAGAAACTCAATAGGGTTATCCCAATCAATGTGACAAACAACTCTGCCGATTTTTTTAATATAGAAATTATCATTGTTTAATGTAGTTGTTTTTGTGGATTTGTGTCAAATTATAAAAATCAGACTTTGACAGATAATTTTATATATGTTACACTTTCATCATGAATGAAATCGGAATTGTAAAAGAGGTTAACGGGGTAACTGCCATTGTTGCAGTCACAAAAAAATCGTCATGCGATCATTGCTCTGACGGCGCTGGAACTTGTCTTTCTAAGGGTAATGAAATGCTTATTGATGCCTTAAATGTTGTTAAGGCAGAGGTCGGGCAAAAGGTAAGGGTTACTGCAAAACCTCTTACTTATCTTCAAGGAACACTGCTTATATATGCCTTTCCTGCGCTTTCTTTAATCATTGGCGCACTGCTTGGTAAGAAATATTTATCAATGTTTATAGTTAATCCTGATCTTGATGTGCTTTCAGCAGTAGGAGGATTTTCAGCATTGATTATTTCTTTGATTATTGCAAGGATTATTTCCAGCAGATTAGACAAAAAGGTTGAATATAAACCTATTATTGATGAGATTATAGAAGAATAAATGGATAAACAAGATATTAATGTAATCAATCAATTTAAAGAACTTGTATCTCAAAAAATTAATATCATAGAGATAAAGGCATTTGGTTCACGCGCAAGAGGCGACAATACATTAGAATCAGACCTTGACGTATTTATGGTTGTTGAAAGTCTTAATCATGAATTAGAAAAATATATTAGCGATTGCGCATGGGAGGCTGGTTTTCCTCAAGATATAATTGTTATGCCAACTACTATTACTCAATCTGATTTATTAAATAGCCCAATAAGGCAATCTTTGTTTATTAAAAATATTTATAAAGAGGGTATAAATTTTTGAATAATGAAAAGATTACTCTTATTTCTTATAGATTGTCACAGTCAAAGGAATCAATGAAAGAGGCTGAGACTTTACTCGTTGGAGGAATGAGTTTTCGTTCTGTTATGAATAGGCTGTATTATTCAATGTTTTATGTTGTGCTTGCTTTACTATCGCTTAAAGGATTAAGTTCTTCAAAACACTTTGGAATTATTTCATTATTTGATAAAGAATTTATAAAGACAGGAATTTTTGAGAAGGAACTATCAAAGGCCTTGCATCGTGCATTTGAGTTGAGACAAATTGGTGATTATCTAGAACAAAAAGACATTACGCAGGAAGATATTGATGAAATTAAACCAGCTGCTCAAAACTTTGTAGACAAATATGAAAAATATATAGTAAAAAATATATAATTATATTTTTATATTAAACTAATATTATCATGGGGGTAACATGTCTGACATTGATGTTAAAAAGATTAGAAATGTAGCTGTCATAGGCCATCATAAATCTGGCAAGACAACTTTGGTTGAGACTATGCTTTTAAATGCTGGCGTTATTACCAGAACTGGTGCGGTTGAAAATGGCAATACAGTTACTGATTTTGAACCTGAAGAAATCGAAAGAAAGATCTCTGTAAGCTCTGCAGTTGTTCATTTTGATTGGCTTGGACATAAAATTAATCTCATTGATACCCCCGGTTTTATTAATTTTCTTCAAGATTCGCGCGGCTGTCTAAAGGTTGCTGACAGTGCTATAGTTCTTTCAAGCGCAATCTCTGGCATCAAGGCTGAGACCGTTAAGGCTTGGGAATATGCAGATGAATTTAATCTCCCAAGGGTTATTTTTGTAAACAAGATGAATAGAGAAAATGCCGATTTCAAGATGGCCCTAAAGGCAATTGAAGATACATTTGCAAAAGAGGCGGTTGCCTTAAATATCCCAATTGGCGCTGGTGAAACATTTCAAGGAATCGTAGATATTCTCCACATGAAGGCGTATAAGGCAACTGATGGAAAACCAATTGAAATCCCTCTTCCTCCTGATATGGCTGATACAATCTCTGAATATCGCAAAAGGCTCGTTGAAAAGATTGCTGAATCAGATGATAAACTTATTGAAAAATATCTTGATGGTCAAGAACTTACTCAGGATGAGATTGTTAAAGGTCTGCATGAGGGCGATGTTACACAGAGTTTTATCCCTGTACTTTGCGGTACTGGGGCTAAAAATGTCGGAGTTGCTGAATTAATGGATGTTATAGTTCAATGTCTTCCTTCCCCTGATGAGATGGCTAAGATTTCTAAGGTTACTGCCAAAGACCTAAAGACAGGCGAAAAAATTATATTAAATCCTTCTGTTAAAGAGCCTATGTCTTTATATGTATTTAAGACAATAGCAGACCCTTTTGCTGGCAAATTAAGTCTTTTTAGGGTTTTTACTGGACAGCTAAAGGCAGATTCCTTTGTGTATAATTCTACAAAGGGAGTTAAGGAAAGGGTAGGGAGCATTTCATATTTAGTTGGTAAAAATCAGATTCAGACAAGTGTTTTAGGCCCTGGGGATATTGGAGTTGTCGCAAAGCTCAAAGACACTGTAACTGGCGATACATTATGCGATGAATCAAGACAGATAAGTATTGATCCAATGGTATTTGCCGAGCCAATGATTTCTTATGCCATTACCCCAAAGACTAAGGGTGATGAGGAAAAGGTCAGCACTGGTTTGCATAGAATATTGGATGAAGATCCGACATTAAGGTTTCATAGGGATCCAGATTCTAATGAATTGATTATTTCGGGTATGGGTCAGGCGCATTTAGAGGTTACTCTCCATAAATTAAAGAGAAAATTCGGCGTAGAAGTAGAGCTTCATTCTCCTCAGGTTCCATATAAAGAGACTATTAAGAAAAAAAGCGTTGCGCAAGGAAAATATAAAAAACAATCCGGCGGGCGCGGGCAATATGGAGATTGTCATATAGAGATTGAGCCTCTTCCACATGGCGGCGGATTTGAGTTTATAAATGCAATCGTTGGCGGAGCTATCCCTAAAAATTATATCCCTGCAATTGAAAAGGGAATTGTTGATAAGATGAAACAGGGCATATTGGCAGGGTATCCGCTTGTTGATGTCAAGGTAACGGTATTTGACGGGTCTTATCATACGGTTGATTCATCAGAGATGGCATTTAAGATGGCTGGATCATTTGCTATAAGGAAGGCAGTTATGGATGCCTCTCCAATATTGCTTGAACCAATAGTTAAAGCGGAATTTTATATTCCAGATGAGACGCTTGGCATAGTGATTGGCGATCTCAATGGAAGAAGAGGCAGGGTACAGGGAGTAGAATCTCAAACAGGCGGAACGCAGCAGATTATAGCCTTTGTCCCGATGTCAGAGATGTTGACATATGCAAATCAACTCCATAGTATGACCTCTGGAAGAGGGATTTATTCTATGGAGATGGCGCATTATGAGGAAGTGCCGTCTCATATTGCTCAAAAAATCATAGATTCAAGAAAGAAAGACGAAGAAGAGACATAAAAAACTATGTTTTTTATGAGTGAAAAGTGAAAAACTAAAATTGAAAGGCATTTAAATAAAAAGTTTTTTTATTTCTTTTTGTTATATAATATTTTAGCTTTTCATTAAATGTTTTTAACTTTTAGTTTTTAGTTTTTAACTTTATTGGCGGCGTACCCAAGCGGCTAAGGGAGAGGTCTGCAAAACCTTTATGCGCCGGTTCGAATCCGGCCGCCGCCTCCAAAATTTACTATTGTATTATTGATAGGTATTAGATATAAATTTGAGGGCAGTTATCTCGCAAGTTAAAAACAATAGATACTCATGATAAAATTCAATTATGGCAGCTATATCAATTACACTTCAGGATTTAATTGAAAAGGTAACTTCTTATGCTCCGGATGCGGACAAAGATTTATTAAGAAAGGCTTGGTTTTTTACAAATGAGGCTCATTGTAATCAAAAAAGAAAAGAAGGCACACGTTATTTTGAACATCCAATTTTTGTAGCCTCAACCCTTGCAGACCTCCATCTTGACGTATCAACCATAATAGCTGGACTGCTTCATGACACAGTTGAAGATACCGATACCTCAATTGAAGATATAAGCGGGATATTTGGTGAAGACGTGGCATTTATGGTAGATGCCCTAACAAAATTAGACAAGATTGAATTTACATCAAGAGAAGAGGCGCAGGCAGAGAGTTTTAGAAAAATGCTTTTGGCAATGGCAAAAGATATTAGAGTTATAATGATTAAATTTGCCGATCGTCTTCATAATATGCGCACCCTTGAACATCTTGCCCCTGAAAGTCAAAAAAGAATCGCTACTGAAACCCTTGAAGTCTATGCCCCGCTTGCTAATCGTCTGGGCATCGGATGGTTAAAACTTGAATTTGAAGATATGGGATTTAAGTTTCTTCATCCAGAACTCTATGAGGAACTATCCAAAAAACTATTCAAAAAAAGAGAAGAGCAAGAAGATTATATAAAAAATTTCACTATAACCGTTGAAAATAAACTCAAGGAAAACGGAATATCAGCAGAGGTAAGCGGAAGGGTCAAACATTTTTATGGGATATTTAAAAAAATGAAGTCCCAGCGAATAACCTTTGAAGAGGTCTATGATATATTTGGTCTCAGGGTAATAGTCACTGAAAAAACTCAATGCTACGCAGTTTTAGGTCTTATTCATTCTCTATGGATTCCAGTCCCAGGCAGGTTTAAGGATTATATAGCGCTTCCAAAATCTAATATGTATCAATCTCTGCATACTACTGTACTTGGTCCAAAGGGCGAGAGAGTAGAGTTCCAAATAAGGACTCTTGAGATGCACCGTATTGCTGAAGAAGGTATTGCCTCTCATTGGTTATATAAAGAAAAAAATAAGATTGAAGACAAAGATACAAAATATATAAAATGGCTTAGAGAACTTGTATCATCTCAAAATGATCTAAAGGATGCAACTGAATTTCTTGAGTTATTTAAGGGAGAGGTTCTCTCAGATGTGGTATATGTTTTAACCCCTACAGCTCAGATAAAAGAACTCCCGCGCGGTTCAACTACAGTAGATTTTGCTTATGCAGTACATACGCAGATTGGCAACAAATGCGCAGGGGCAAGAATTAATGGGCGTATTGTGCCCCTTAGATATGAACTACATAATGGTGATACAGTTGAGATAATAACAGCTCAAAGGGCAGGCCCTAGTAAAGACTGGCTGAACTTTGTTGTAACCCAAAAGGCAAAGACAAGGATTAGACAATGGATTAATATTGAAGAGAGAAAACAAGGGATTGATCTGGGCATCAAAATACTTGAGGTTGAACTTAGAAAACAAGGCATACGACCATCTAAGGGCAAGTCTGCCAAGATGGAAGAGACCGCTAAATTATTTAATTATAAATCTCTTGATGACCTTTTAATAGCCATTGGCTACGGCAGAGTTCCTGCGCATCAAGTCGTTGCAAAGTTTAATCTTAATGAAAATACTGCCTTAGATATTCCAATTATTTCAAAATTTTTAAAAAATATAGGATCTCATAAAGGGATTAAAATTACCGGAATCGATAATATGCTCCATAATACTGCCAAATGCTGCTATCCCATACCCGGAGATTCCCTTGTAGGATACGTAACACGCGGCAAGGGCGTTACAATACATAGAAAGGAATGTCCAAATATTCTAAGATTTACCTCAGATGAACGCGTGGTAGATGTCTCATGGGATATGGATGACGAAACAACTTCACAGGCTAAATTATTTGTCGAAACAGTAGATAAACCCGGAATTCTAGCATCCCTCAGCGCCCTAATTTCTTCACTCAAAATAAATCTCCACCACCTTCAAGCTACAACTTCACAAAATAAACACGCCTACTTTATCTTGATACTCGAGGTCAAAAATATTTCACAATTAACCTCCCTCAAAAATAAAATGATGTCAGTGGACGGAGTCATTAACGTTAGCAGGCACGGCAGCGAACAAATCGAAGAATAAGTAACCCTTTAAGGGTTTTTATAACGGGGTCTTTGACCCCTGCCCTTAAAAATCCCGCAAAGGGAATAATCTATGAAACTTTTTATAAAAAAGTTTCCAAAAAGGCCATTTGAACCCATTATAAAGACATTAACTTGTCTATAGCGCTACCAATATCTTTAGATGACATAAATTGTGTGCCTACAAGTATTGCATTTGCCCCTGATTGCTCAATCGTTTTAACATCTTGTCTTGATTTTATGCCGCTTTCACTTACTACAATTTTATCTTTAGGTATATCTTTAATCATTTCAAGAGTTGTATTGATACTAATCTCAAGGGTTTTCAGATTTCTATTATTTATACCAATTATCTCACAATTTAGATACATTGCCATATCAAGCTCTTTTAGATTATGTACTTCAAATAATACACTCATACCAAGTTCACGGCTTAACTGAAGCAATTCCCCAGCCTGTTCTTTGCTTAAAATGGCAGCAATCAATAATATGGCATCTGCGCCAAATGCGCGGGACTCATAAATCTGATATTCTTCAAATAAAAAATCTTTTCTTAATATAGGGACTTTTGTAACTTCTTTTGCCATTAGGATATAATCAATATTTCCTTCAAAAAAATCTTCTTCTGTTAAAACAGAAATTGCATCAACTTTTTTATCATTATAAATTTTTGCAACGGTTATGGGGTCAAAATCTGGACGAATAATTCCTTTAGAAGGGGAGGCTTTTTTAATTTCTGCAATAAGTTTAAGCGGCGGGTCAAATAAGGCAGCCTTAAAATCTCTAATTTCATCGTTATTTATTCTTCCTTTCAATTCAGAAATAGGATGAATTGATTTAGAAGTTATTAATCTTTCTTTTTTCTTTTTAGTTATTTCAGACAATATGCTCATTAATATAAACCTGAGTTCATGGGTTCAAAGGGACGAGTCCCTTTGCGGGATTTTTAAGGGCGGAGTCCTTAAAGAGGTTATTACATATTAAAATAATCAAATTTATCTTCTTTGGAGCTCCATCTTTCGAGCCTGTAGATATGGGCTGGTTCGGAATCTGGGTCAAGGGTAATGAGTTTTATATGGCCTTTATCTATGGATTTCTCGTCATTTAGGAGATTGATCAATAGATAGGAGTCTTTTTCTTTTATATAGAATTCTTCAAGTGGTATATGGAGATTGGTTTCATGTTCATGGTGCGGGTCGAGATTTACTGCTATTAGGATAATGTTGCTAAGATCAGGTGTAGATTTAGAGTAAAATAAGATATTATTATTATCGCAGTGGTGAAAGCGAAGATTTTTATATAGATGAAGTGCTGGATTGGTTTGGCGGATTGAGTTAATTTTAGTGATATAATCAATGATATTGCCTTTAGCGCTCCAATCTCTGATTTTGATTTCGTATTTTTCACTGTTTAGATATTCTTCGGAGTTTGGGATAGCGGTGTTTTCGCATAATTCATAACCGCTGTATATTCCGTAGACTGAAGAAAGGGTTGATGCAAGGGCAAATCTCATCATAAATGCGGGTCTTCCGCCGGTTTGTAATATTGTTGGAAGTATGTCTGGGGTGTTGGCGAATAGATTAGCCCTCATATAGTCGCTTACGTTTGTTTGGGTTAGTTCTGTGAAATATTCTATGATTTCGTCTTTAAAATTCCGCCAAGTAAAATAGGAATAAGATTGTGTAAATCCAGCCTTAGCAAGGGCTCTCATCATAGGGGGACGAGTAAAAGCCTCGGCAAGAAATATAACGTCTGGATAGACGGCGGTTAATTCTGAGATTATCCATTGCCATAATTTGACAGGTTTAGTGTGTGGATTGTCTACCCTAAAGATTCGTACGCCTTTTTTAATCCAAAAAAGTAGGACATCTTTCATTTCAGTCCAAACTTCTTTCCAAACGCTGTTTTCTGCCCTGAAGTTTAATGGATAAATATCCTGATATTTTTTTGGAGGATTTTCGGCATATTTTATTGAGCCGTCAGGACGTTTATAAAACCAATCTGGATGATCTTTGACGTATGGATGATCTGGAGAGCAATTAATTGCAAAATCAAGGGCTACTTCCATTTCAAGAGAAATGCAGGCATTGATGAAATCCTCAAAATCTTCTATTGTACCAAGTGCGGGTTCTACTTCTGTATGCCCGCCAAGATCGCTGCCTATGGCATATGGAGAACCGCAGTCTTTTGAAGTGGAGAATAATGAATTATTTGGACCTTTGCGGTTAGTTTTACCGATTGGATGAATTGGAGGGAGATATATTACATTAAATCCCATTGCCTTTATGTCTGGAAGTCTCTTGATACAATCTTTAAATGTAGAACCCTTGCCTTTTATGTTACCTTGAGAGCGGGGGAAAAATTCATACCAAGCTGCAAATCTTGCTTCTATTCTATCTGACATTACTTCATATATATGTTCATGTACCGTTAAATCATCTTTTTGTCCATGAATTAAGATTAATTCATCAAGTCTATGGTCTGAAAAAATCTTCATTTTTTCAGTTTGATTTGTTGCTGAGGTAATTGTTGTTAGATATTGTGTAAGGATTTTTACAGCGGATTTAGAAAGTGATTTTTTATTAAGGACGTTTTTTATTAAGATTTCACCTTCAAGCAGTTCGCTGTTGATATTGATTCCAGCGTTAAATTTTTTTGTAGTATCGCTCAACCACGAGGCAAAGTGATCTGTAAAGGCTTCAACTGTGTATTGATACAAGCAGTTTTCAAGTAATATAAAACTGCCTTCCCAAATATCCAGACCTTGATTAATCTGAATCATTTCTGTAGATTCCCAGCCATGGCTTTCGTGTTTCTTTTTATGTTTGAGATTAACCTTTATCTTGTCATGGCCGTCTCTAAATACTGTAGCAGTAACCTTAAAGAGTGTCCCTGCTTCACTTTTAACAGGGTATTTCCCATTATCAACAGAAGGTTTTATATTTTCAATAATAAACAATCCATCGTTTTTCATTGTAGTTTCCTAAATTAAGGGGTCAAGGGGACTCGTCCCCTTGCGGGATTTTAAGGGCAGAGCCCTTATGTAATGCTTTTGTATAATTGCACAACTTGTGCAGCGATATTTTCCCAGCTAAATTTGGTAGAAGCAAGAATGCGGCCAGCCTTACCCATTTTATCTTTCAAAGAATTATTATCCAGAATTTTGTTAATTGATGAGGCAAGATCCTTACTGAATTGTTCGGGATTAACTGCCTCAAAGGGGCTTTCTTTATGTTGTTCAAATTCTACTAAAAACCCATTTTCAGCGTGCCTGACGATTTCGACAATTCCTCCGACAGCAGAGGCAACTACTGGAACTGAACAAGCGAGGGCTTCAAGATTGATTATGCCAAATGGCTCGTATATAGATGGACAGCAAAAAACAGAGGCATGTGAATATAATACGATTAGATCTTGTCTGGGGATCATTTTTTGTATCCAATGGATATTTTGCCTTTTAAGTGCAGCCTTATTAACGCATTGCTCCATTTCAAGTTTAATCTCTTTCGTATCAGGGGCACCTGCGCAAAGGACTATTTGAACATCAGGGTTTATGTATTTAATGGCATTTACAAGATGTATGATGCCTTTTTGTCTAGCGATTCTGCCGACAAAAAGTACATAAGGAATCTTTGGATTTATACCATAATTAATAAGTATTTCTTCGTTAAAAGTCTGCTTGAATTCATTTGTGTCAATACCATTATATATGACTTTTATGCGGTTACTGTCAATATCAAATAAATTAAGAATATCGCGCTTCATGCCTTCAGAAACAGCAATAACCGCATCAGCCATTTCAAGGGCAGTTTTTTCAATCCACACAGTAAGATCATAACCGTGGCCAAGCTGCTCTCTTTTCCAAGGACGTAAGGGTTCAAGGGAATGAGTGGTTATTACAAGCGGGATATTATAAGCCTTTTTTGCAAATATCCCTGCCATGTGAGTGTACCATGTATGACAATGAACTAAGGAGGCATTGATTGGCTCAATGTTAAATAATAGATTTTTATAGATTGCATCAAATACAGGGGCAAGTTTCTTATCCGCTTTATTTAAGAGCGATTTATCATGAGAGAATCCTTGAATTTTAAATGATTCGCGGCATATATCTTGATCTCCAAAACATCTTACTTCAATATCTATAAGTTTGAGAAGCTCCTTGGTCAAATATTCGACATGCACGCCTGCGCCTCCATATGTGTATGGCGGATATTCATTTGATAATAGTAATGCCTTCATTAAATCTCCAATCTAAAGATAATTAATAAAATTTGTCTATAATATCATAAAAAAAGACAAAACACAACAAAGATAAAAAATAAAGACAAAAGAATGAGGGCTCTGCCCTTTTAATATACGGGCTCCCGCAAAGGGAGGGTCTCAGACCCTCCCTTTGAACCCATATAAAAAACCTATATCCACCAACGCCACATTGATATAATGAAGATAATAAGAAACATTATAAGCAGATTGAAATATGCAAAGAAATAAAAAATTCGCTCATGTAGAGGCTTTTTAAGTTTGACTTCTGATGTGTTCATAACACCAACAATCGGCATAGCAGTTATCATCTCCTCACCGTGAGGCGCTTCCTCTAAAGCTGCAGTAAGATCGTTCCCTGCAAGATGGCGTTTCATGTGATTGCCGTCTTTCCATTTTTTGCTAGCAGAGAAATTATACACCGTTCCTTTAAATGCAACATAAGAGCCTCTGCCTTCTTTGCCGTCAAAATTTGAGAGTGTCTCTGGAGTGAAACTTATTTGGTCTTTTTGGAAATCCATATTACGCCTTTTCTTAAGTCTTGGGCCTATGATAAAAGTCATTAAAGTAGCAGTGGTGACCATTATAAAAAAGAGAGCAATCTTTATCAGCAGTAGATTTCCAAATCTTGTATGCAAAAGTGCATACGTCGAGGGCACTCGCGCTATGGTAAGGAGCGTGCCAGTTATGGCAAGTATAAACATTGAAACCCACGCGAGTCTTAGCTCGCCGCGTGGAAGCCCGCCTTTAGCTACATATGCTGGTTTTAATAAGATGTGTACATAAACTATCGCGCCAAACCATACAATCGCTGTAATCGTATGAATGAATCCAATGCAAAACCTAATGACCTTTTGTGTTGTAGACATCTTTCTATATAGTCCTTTACTCTTAAGTTCTTCTTTATAGATGATACCTTTGAGGGTGAGCGTTCCGGAGCCGTTAGGGTTGATGTGACAATATTCGCAGGACTGCCCTGTTATCTCTGCATATTCTGGCAGGGCGTAAACGCAATAAGGTATTATTAATATTAGAAGAGATGAAATTAGAATAAATATATTTAGGTTCAATAGTTTTTTCATTATGTTTAAAGAAAAAATATAATTAGGGGCAGCCCTGTTTTGCGTCTAACCTTACATGATAACTGGGTAACCACAAGGTACCCCTACGAAATACGGTTTGAGACTCTGTGTTGGAGCAGGTGTCCCAAAGGGCAGGGTCTTAGACCCGTTCTAAAAAAGCTCCTTAACGTTTAATCTACATATAATCTACCCCTACGAAATACGGATTTGAGACTATATATAACCCTTAACATGTCTGTCTAATTCAACTGAAATACGTGGTTCTAAGATTTTATCAAGGAATCTTTCATCCTCACCTTCAACAATCTTGATCAGTAGTTTTTTAGCCCTTGCATCCGTGCAGTCTATCCTTAAAACATCAAGGGAATAATCAATTGCATCCTTAAGGGTTTTATAATCATCTTTAAGCATTCCGCCTGATTTTAACGTCCTATACCATTTATAATTAAGAGAGCCGAGTATAGACATGTATTTCTTAGGATTTGCCTCGTCTATCTCCATCATTGTAAGATAATTCCGAATAGCCTGATCATACATCTTGTTTTCAAGATAGACATTAGCCTTTTGTGAAAGGTCTTTAATTTGATCCTTTTGCTCGTCAGTGAGATTATTCATCTGCCTGTCATCAAGATTTTGTTCAACCTTGAATTTTTCGACCATCTTTTTAATATATAATTGATACTTTGGGTTTTGTGTAATAAGAAAATTATAAATTTCATTAGCCTTTTTGTAATCCCTGTGAAGAAGATGAATACGGGCAATATGGAGTTTCCAATGCGGATTGAGAGGACTCTTTATAAAGGCATGTTCAGCCTCTTTAATGGCTTCATCAAAACGTCTATATTTAATAAGCAGTTCTATAAGACAATTTTTTCCGTGGGCAAATTGTCTAGTCCCTGCCACTTCAATGCTCTTGCGATAATATTCTTCGGCATTTTTTGAATCACCTTGTTCTTCAGCAGCCCTGCCCCTAAAAAAAGGTATATAATGATCATAAAAAACAGATGGAGAAAGCGTTTCATATGAATCAAGGGTTTTAAGGGCTTCACTAAATGCCCCTTCAAGTAATTGAGTAGATGCAGAATAAAGTAAAGATCTATGACTTGAAGTTTTATCATGAAAATCAGAAAAATTCTTTATCTTTGCTACTATCTTGTCCATAGAAAATGGCCATGATATAATGTCATTAATACCTAATTCATTTGCCCATGCAATATCTTTAATCAACACATCATACGTGCTTGTGGGGATGAGCAGGATAAAAGGGATGAGAAAATTAGGATTATTAACATTGCGGACTGTCTCAAGCACTTCAATGCCGGCAATATCAGCAAGTTCCCAGTTAGAGATTATAGAAGAGTATTTGAGCTGATCTGAAAAGAAACTTTTAAGAGCCCTGTCAGCGTTAGTAACATTTAACATTTTTTGAAATACCGTATTTACATCAGGAGCCCAAAAAATCTCTCTGGCATCAATAACGATAGCCGTGCCCTCAATCTTTTTAGAAGATTTATTGAGCTGTTGTAAGTTTTTATTCGCAAGATTAATGTTTGTCATTTTTTTGAAGTATTGTTTCAACAAAGGAAATTATGATATTGTTCAATATTACTAAATATTAAGTGACAAGTCAACAGTATCTTCATGTAAAATTTGTTAAAGTTAAGTATTGTGCCATAAGGTATTATTTTATTAGGGTAATTATTTTGGCAAGTAAATTTTTTTTTGATATGAAGAGCAAAATAAATTAAAAAAATTGTTTGCATTTATTGTAATCTTTGATTTATTATGAACAATGATAGTGAATTTGGTTTTTGAAAAGATTTATATTAGAAGACACTTTCAGAAACATATAAAAGGGAGGTAATGACTAAAACTACTAATAATAATTAATGAGGAATTAAAGCAGGGCTTTGAATTATTAAGAATATTCCCACAGTAAATAAATTTTTTAAAAAAGAGTAAAAATTTCTTTACTTTTATGTAAAATTGTTATATTATGGTAATATTATTTACGGCTTCAAAAAAGATAGTATGGATTAACTAGGCTTAAAGGTATGAGGATTAGCGGAGAAGCCGGCAGTTTTGGAGAAGTGGGCAGTTAGCTAACAGAAATTGTAAATCAAGTGGTCATGTAGGTTGACTTATTAGGTCAAAATTCTAAATTTTATTTAGAATTAATTCAGTTCTATTTATTTTTATTCAAGGAGGGCTTTAAATGGGTCGAAAACTATTATTATTGTTTAGCCTGATGTTTGTTATGGGATTAATGTTGATACCAGAGAGCAGTCAGGCTATGCCGATGTTTGCAAGGAAATATGGTGCAGACTGCACCATGTGCCATACAAACGTAGCACAGTTAAACAAGGTGGGGTTTGATTTTAAGGCTGCTGGTTTCAGAATGCCTAATGAAGTAGGCAAGGATACTGGAGCATTTAAAATGGAAGATTATTGGGCAGGCAGGATTTCAGTAAAGGCTCAGTATTCTAATCACTTTGATAACACAGGCGCATCTGCTAATTATCAGAGAGCAGGTATTGAGGCTGGAACCGTAACATTGTATCCAATGACAGGCGCATGGGGTAAGAATTTTGGTACACATGTAGAGTTATCTATCAGCAGGCAGGCAGGCGTTGAAGATCCTGGCGCAATTTCAATTGCTAACCTTTGGGCTTTGGGAGTATTTGGCGACGAGAATCAATTCTTTACAGCAAGAGTTGGTACTATGGAAGCTATGACTGCTGCTAACTCAACAGCAACAGGAAGTAACTTAGGCTTTCCTTCATCATTAGCAATTACTTCAAAGGCATCAGGAAATCCAGCAGCTTACAGCGGTTCAGCTGCTTTGTTAGTTGCATCAGGCGGAACAGAATCAGGCATAGAGCTTGGCTATAATAATGTTGTTTCAGGAACATCTTTATTTGCAAAGATAACTGATGGTATTTGGTACAGCGGTACAGGCGGAGTAGCATCTGATTATTCTTTTGGTTCATATGCTGGATTTTTCAGCAGCACAAATGGCACAACACCTAATCGTCCTAGCTATGGACTTACAGCAAACCAGTTTATTGGCGATGGTTGCATAACAGCAGTATGGTACAATGGTCTTCTTAACAATGTACCTTTTGGATTACCAGTTCTAAACGCAGCAGGCAGATATGTAAACGGCGCTTCAACTGCTAATGACACTACAAACAGATTGTCAATCTATGGTCAATATTGGGTAGTGCCTTCTAAGATTACCTTAATTGCAGGGTTTTTGTATGGAAACGATTCTTACGACAACGCAGCATTTAAGACAAATGTACTTAATGGTTCTTCATCCACATATAGCACAACTTGGTTTGGAGATGTTGAATATCACATATCACCTTTAACAGTATTTGCACTTTCATATTCAAATACAAACCCAACCAGTATGACTGGTCTTGCACACATTCCACAAATTACACAGGTTGCTTTGGGTGAAAACAGCCGCTTTAACCAGTGGATGTATTTAAATACAACTTTTACTTATAAGACAACTCAATACACTACTGGCGGATATTTTGCTGATGCTGTATTAGGTTCAACTTTTTACGTAATATTCTAAATCAATAAAGAAACTGGACTCTTTAAGAGTCCAGTTTCTTTATCAAAAATATTCAGTAATCTTAATAATCTACCTTTTAAAAATAATCTAACTATACTCTTCTGTTTGCTTAATAATGAGGATTTAGTGTAGGTTATTTTTTTTTATAAGTTATAATTTATAACTTAAATTCGCTAAAATTTGATTTACAATTATTTATTTAAAACAGGGGTGTTAAAAATGAAGATGAAGTTCAGTATATTATTAGTCATAACTGTATTGATTACATTGGTAGGAAGTGCTTTTGCAATTCCAGTAGCTAAGATGGATTTTAAGCCAGTTGGTAATGAAGGCAAGGTTACATTTGACCGCGGTAAGCATTCTGAACTAGGCATGAAATGTAATGATTGTCATGCTTCGATATTTATGCATATGGATGAAGCAAAAGAGGCATTTGATAATAATGGACATTTAACACAATTTAAGATGGATGATATATTTGCAGGTAAGTATTGCGGAGCATGTCATAATGGAACAAAGGCTTTTGCTGCATCAAAGGATAAACCTGAAAATTGCGTCAAATGTCATAAGAAGTAGATAAATTAATCTGGTATAAACAATGGATGGATGTTTGAGGTCAACTTCATTTAAATGATTGTACCACTAAAATCATTTTAAAGTTGTAAGTGTTAATAGATAGAATGAGCAAATCATTCTTCGAACTATATAAATAGAAAAGCCTAATTGATATAGTTATCAATTAGGCTTTTCTATTAGTCAAATCTGAATAAGTGATGCTCTTTTGTAATTGTTACGTCCATATTTACATAAAAAAATATTATTATCCATCATATAGGGAAGGTTCAGCATGTAGCTGTTCCAAAATATATTAATGTAGGCTAAAGTATCTGATGAATATTGTATTCGTTGGGAAGCTGCATGTAGCTGTTCCAAAATATATTAATGTAGGTGCTGCTTAGTGCCCTTATTTATACTTAAAGCGGGTTCAAGGCATGTATAAATACCCCTTTTAGAAAAAGAGTGTGGATGCTTAGCAGACGGGGTATTTATATTAAGTTGCTTTCTTAGAAGTAATTCAGTTAATTCTATTTGAAATCGTATTTCGTAGGGGTAACGCTTGTGGTTAGCCAAGTTACATGCAGGCAAAACGTAAAACAGGGCAGCCACAGGGTCTAAGACCTGTTACAAAAAAGCTGCCCCTATATTTCAATGGATATATACTTTTATGAACACAACTTGGTATTAATGGTTAGTAAAAATAAGATTTCGTATAAAGCGTAGATATTTTTGATAAACAATATATCTCATTAGGCAGATGTTTGCCGCTTATGAAAAGAAATGATTATGAAAGGTGTTTGTTAATGGGTGGATCTCAGACTTGTTTAAAAAATCCCATTGTAGCAGCCATCCTTTAAGGCAGCCTTCAGTCTTTATAACACTTTTTTAGGGTTTAGTATTTAATGATTTCTCCACATAACCAGCATCAGTCAAGTCTTTTCTCAATTGATCAACTTTAGTCTTATCACTATCATAGATTACTGTAGCAATGTTTTTCACTACATCAATCTTGACATCTATCACTCCATCAATCGTCTTTAGTGCAGAACTTACACTTTTTGCAGTATCTCCTCAAGACATACCTAAGACAATCAAATCTATTGATCCCTGTTCTGCCATTGATGATCCTGCAGATAGTATTATAAGTATCAATGCAGCCAAAATATAGACTTGTAATTTAATTTTCAATAAAGCCTCAAATAAATATTTATAGTCTAAAAAATTATTTCACAACAAACCCTACATCTAACAGTGCTTTTTTCATTTTATCAACATTTGCCTTATCACTATCATAAGTAACTTCTGCAGTATGTTTATCCGTATCCGTCTTAATATCAATTACCCCAGCTATAGCTTTTAGCGCAGAACTTACGCTATGGGCAGTTCCGCCTCATGTCATGCCCGGAATCGTTAATGTTACAACAGTTTGACCTGCATTAGATATACCACAAGCCATTAATATGATTAGCAATACTCCCAAAACATACAATGATAGCTTTTTTTTCATAATGTCTCCTTTGATTATTATTCTTTTTTCCAACGCCAATTATCGTAATATTCCCAACTGACTATTGCATTTAACTCTCTTAGAGTCTCATTTTTTTCGTATAGACTTGCCCTTATTACATCGCCTCTTGAAATCAGCCCAATATATTCATCTACCTTTTGAACCAGCATATAACGAATGTTCCTGCCAATAAATTTATCAAATAATTGAAATATATTATCCGTATGTGGAACAGTTTCAATATGCGCCTCTAAAAAATCTCCAATAACTGCAGTCTCCAAGTCAAAACCTTTGATACTTATATTGCGTAATAAATCACGTTCTGTCCAAAAACCTATATATTTATTATCCTTTTTAACAAGTATTGTGCCAATCTTATTATTAAGCATCACAATAACAGCATCCTTAATAGGAGTATTAAAAGAAACGCTGATCAGTTCTTTGTTTTTTTCTTGAACTATCTCTTCGGCAGTCTTCAACTTTATCCTCCAAAATCATCGAAAAATATATTTTCTGACTTTACTCCAAGCCCTGAAAGCATCTTTACAACTGCGTTTGTCATCATAGGAGGGCCGCATAAATAATACTCGCAATCCATAGGCGCTGGATGATTCTTCAGATAACAATCAAATAAAAATTGATGCACAAACCCTACAGCTCCACTCCATCTATCCTCTGGCAATGGCGCTGATAATGCAACATTCCAACGAAAATTTGGATGTTCTTTTTGTAGAGCGTCAAATTCCTCTACATAAAACAGTTCTTTAAGAGACCTAGCGCCATACCAATAACTTATCTTTCGATTTGTCTTAATTCTTTTTAACTGATCATATATATGAGAGCGCATTGGAGCCATCCCAGCGCCTCCGCCAACAAATATCATCTCATTATCCGTTTCTTTTGCAAAAAACTTTCCATAAGGACCGGATATTCTGACCTTATCACCAGGCTTTAAACTAAAGATATATGAAGACATCTGGCCAGTAGGAAGCTTTGGCTGGTCATACGGTGTGGTTGCAAGCCTGACATTCAACATAACAATGTCTCTTTCTAAAGGGTAATTAGCCATTGAATATGCCCTTGCAACAGGTTCATTAACGGTCGAACTTATCTTCCATAAATCAAGTTTATCCCAATCCTCTTTATACTTTAAATCAATATTAAAATCCTTATAAAAAACTGTATGTGCAGGAGATTCTATTTGAATATATCCTCCTGCTCTAAAATCAATATGTTCGTCCTTTGGAAGTTCAAGCACTAACTCTTTAATAAACGATGCCACACACTTATTTGACCTTACAGTACACATCCATTTTCTTACCTTTAACACCTCTATAGGAATGACAATACTTAAATCTTCCTTGACCTCCAATTGGCAGCAAAGCCGATAACCATTTTTTATAGCATCCTCATCAAGGGGCATCTTTTCTGAATCATTGACTTCTCCGCCCCCGCTTTTGACAATTACTCTACACTCACCGCATATAGCATTCCCGCCGCATGCAGAAGGGATGTATATCTTATTATCAGCAAGTGTCTTTAATAACCTGCCTCCTATTGGTACCTTAATAGTCATTGCAGGATCATCATTAATAATAATCTTTACCTTGTCACTTACTCTTAACTGTGTTCTGATAAATTTATATACATATTGTATTAAATCAACTATAAGCATCTATTTTTGTGTGCCTTTAGCGTGATAATCCTCAATCGCCTTTCTGAGTGCGTCAGAACCAAGATTTGAGCAGTGCATCTTCTGTGGAGGCATTCCATCAAGGGCATCGGCAACCGATTCTTTTGTAATTGAGAGAGCCTCTGTAAGCGTCTTGCCCTTTGCCATTTCAGTAATCATACTGCTTACAGCAATAGCAGCGCCGCAGCCAAATGTCTGAAACTTAGCGTCTGTGATAATATCGTCTTTTACCTTTATAAATATCTTCATAGTATCGCCGCATGTTGGATTGCCTTCCATGCCTACGCCGTCAGCATCTGCTATTTCGCCAACATTTCGCGGATTTGTGAAATGATCCATTAGTTTTTTGCTATACATGATTACCCTCCTTTGATTCCTCTAAGTCATCAATGGCACCCCAGCCTTCTTTAGCAAATGGCGACATCTCTCGTAATCTTTTAATTATCTTTGGCATATGTTCCAAAACCTGATCAATATCCTCTTCTGTATTATCAATTCCAAGTGAAAACACTATCGAACCATGTGTCACAGATGATGAATAGCCCATTGAAAGTAAAATTGGTGATGCCTTTAATGCCTTTGAGGTGCAGGCAGAACCACTTGCTGAGTAAATATCATTTGCCTCAAGCATTAATAACATCCCTTCGCCCTCAATATATTCCACTACAAAACTCGCATGTCCTGGAAGTCTATTATCTGGATGTCCAGTTAAATGAACCTTCTCAATCTTGGTGAGTCCATCTATAAGTTTATCTCTTAGCTTTTTTACATGCGCCATACGTGTTGGCAGTTCCGCTTTAGCCATCTCTGCTGCCTTACCCATCCCAACTATAGCGGGCACATTTTCAGTCCCAGCCCTTCTGCCGTTTTCCTGAATCCCGCCGTATATCAATGGCAAAATCCTCTGTCCGCGCTTTAAATATAACGCTCCAGCGCCCTTTGGCCCATAAAACTGATGAGCTGATAGACTATAAGCATCCACTCCTAACTGCATTACATCTATTGGGATATTTCCAGTTGTAGCTACACCGTCAGCGTGAACTGCAACATTATGCTCTTTTGCTGTCTTAACAATCTCAGCAATTGGTTCAATCGTACCAATCTCACTGCTTGCATGTGTTATAGAAATTAGAATTGTGTCTTTATTAATAGCCTTTTTAATGTCCGCAGGGCTTACCATGCCAAACTTATCTGGTACAAGATATGTAACGACAAAATCTTCCTTTTCTAGTGCTCTGGCAGAATTAAGCACAGAATGATGCTCAACGCGTGAGACAATTATATGATTGCCTTCCTTGCGCCTTGCCATAGCGATTCCTCTAATTGCCATATTATTTGACTCTGCACCGCTTGAGGTAAAGGTTATCTCTTGTGCCTTGCAATTTACTAATGCAGCTACCTTAACTCTTGCGTCTTCAATTGCCTGCTTTGCACTCTGACCAAGCCCATATACACTCAAAGGATTCCCAAACTCTTCCTTAAAATACGGAAGCATCGCATTAAAAACCTCTGGATTAAGAGGGTTTGTCGCTACATGATCAAAATATCTCATAGTATCACCTCTATTTTAAGTAACCCTTTAAGGGCTCCGCCCTTAAAAATCCCGCAAAGGGTCTTAGACCCTTTGAACCCATTAACTATAGTATTAATTGCTTAATAAAAAACTTGTTATCATAAATAACCCAAAATTATGGGTTCAAAGGGACGAGTCCCTTTGCGGGTGTTTGAGGGCAGAGCCCTCATGGAATTAATTTTTTAATATAAATTTTATAAAAATCCTCAGCCTCATCTATTCCAATAAACTCATTGCCTGTCTTTTCGCACCATGCTGGAATATCCTCAAGTGCGCCATCATAATCTGTTAGTATCTCAAGCGTTTGTCCAACCTCTATCTCCTTAATCATCTCCTGTAGTTTTAGTAGATGCATTGGACACATCATATAAACTATATCTGTTGTAACGTCTGGTTTAATATTTTCTACAAACTTTAAATTCATCCTATCCAGCCTTCTCCAAACCAATCTTCTCCAAAATCACACCATTAACAAGGTCATTTACAGATATAGTGCTTAAAAAATCCTTCAGATGATTACCCAAAGATTTCCATAATAAGTGCGTGACACAATTATCAATCCTCACACATCCCTTCTGAGGATCAAGACATGAGGTAATTGCCATTGGCCCGTCAAGCTGCTCTACTATATCCCAAATTGTAATAGATTCAGGACTGCCATTAAGCAAATATCCGCCTCCAGGCCCTTTTACGCTCTTTATTATCCCAGCCTTCCTTAATTTAGTCAAAATCTGCTCTAAAAAGGGCACTGGCACGTCCTGTTTCTCAGAGATCAAAGGCGCTGACACTGGTCTGTCAGGATACCCGCAGGCAATCTCATACATCGCCCTTACTCCATATTGACTCTTTGTTGATAATCTTATCATTATTAATAATATAATACCCTACTAAATTTGTCAATTATTTTTTTAAAGTGAAAATATTAAGTAACCCTTTAAGGGGTTTTTATAACGGGGTCTTAGACCCCTGCACCTTAAAAATCCTCGCAAATGGACTCGTCCCTTTGAACCCATTATAAAGAACTATTTTTATGATAATAGTTCTTTATAAGATGAGTAGAGGTCTTTGGATGTTAGATTGATATATTGGAAGTGGTGATGTTTAACGGCTAACAGTAAAACTTAAAATTATTTTTCCCACGTTTTTTTACTTCATACATTGAATTATCGGCTTTTTTAATCAACTCTTCCTCGTTATCACCATCATCTGGGTATATACTTATTCCCACGCTTGTACCTATTTTACAGGTATTACTGTCTAGTAAAAAAGGGTGGCTGATCTGTTGAATTATTTTTTTTGCAACCTCTGAGACATCGTCTCTTGAATTGATACGACTGAGCATTACAATAAATTCATCTCCCCCAATTCTGGATAAGACATCAATACGCCGTAAACAGCTTGAAAGTCTGCTTGCAACCTCTTTAAGCAATAGGTCTCCGATATTATGTCCAAAGTTATCATTAACCGCCTTAAATCCATCAAGGTCAATAAATAATATTGCGAAACTTTCATTGTATCTGCTAGCCTGCCAAAGAGTTTGAGAAAGCATAGATTTAAAAAACGTGCGATTTGGAAGATTAGTCAATAAATCATGATTAGCCATTTGCTTAAGACTTTGTTCAATCTTTTTCTTTTCAATAATACTCGCTAATACTGTTAATAACGATGAAAGAAATGACTCTAACTTTTGACCTAAATTATTTCCAGTATTTGTTTTAGTTTCCCTGTCAAAATCTTTTCCAAGATAAACGTTGAGAACGCCTAAGAGTTTTTCTCCTGAAAGGATTGGGGAGATATAACGATCTTGAAATGGTTCATTACCGCACTGTCCAACATATTTGATGTCTGAATATATAATATTCATATTTTTAACTGCATCCCCGATTACGCAATGATCAATATTTATATTTGCCCATTCTTTTTGTAACTCCTCGCTCATCCCTACATGTGCAAATAATACCAGCTTATCTTCATTAGTTTCATCAACAAGATGTATTAAAGCATGAGAATTAAGACCTAACCACTCAGCAGAATGAATAAGGAGTAATATGATCTCAAGTTGTTTCTTCAAATTTATTGACTCCATAGATATCTTTAATATCACATTTAAAAGCTGTTGTATTTTGAAATCTTCATGAGCCTTGTCTTTGAATTGCTCAATTTGATCCATTTTTTCTTTACGTTCAGTAACATCTCTGATTATGCCTAATAGAAAATCCTTTCCGCCTATGATAACATTAGATGAAGATGTGTCTACATAAATGATAGTGCCATCTTTTTTTTGAAATGGAATAAATGAACTGTGAATCTCCTTGCGGTCAATGTGCCTTTTGAATCTCTTTTTATCTTCTTCACGTGTTTCTTCTCGATATATAATATAAACAGGCTTTCCTTCTAATTCTTCTTTTGAATATCCAAGTATCTTGCAAAACCCGTCATTTACCATAAGAAAGGTTAATTTTTCTTTGTCAATAACAGTGATTCCATCATTAGACATTTCATAGATATTTCTGAGATTCTGCTCTGATTCTATCAACTTTTGCTTTGATAACTTTAAATCTACAATCATTTTATTAAAGGCTGCTGCAAGTAATGCAAACTCATCTGTTGATCTTACGGTTATTTTATGATCTAGATTATCATTTGTTATTAACTTAATTGCATTTGTGATATCATCTAATGAAATAATCATGCTTCTTAAGATAAAATTCAATATTAATAATACAAATAAAGCAAATAAAGTCAGTATTATGATATAAATAAGACCAGAATTGAATAATATTTCTTTTAATTTTATATTTTCAAAGTCAGACTTTTTTTGAGCATCTGTAATAAGGATTGTAGATATTGTATAAATATTTTTCTCTAAAATTGGGGAATCATTATCTAAAATTTTTATTAACTCTTTAGTCTTACCAGCTTCACTTAATTTAAAACACTTTTGGATAAGTCCATTATATTCTGTTAAATTATTTCCCAATTGCATTAATAATTCAATATCATCTTGGGAAGCAATATCTGGAGAGTTATTTAATCTTTCAGCAAGGTATAATGCATCTTTTATATATCCCTGAGATCTTGACTGTAAGATATTGTATAAATTCAAATTTGTTTCATCTTTCAAATAAAGATACTGCATTGCTCTTAACGATTGTCTTTCAATGTTTGAATTTAAATTGATTAAAATTGAAAAATATTTAAATATTTTGCTTGATATGGTTATTTGATTACTTATTTGTTGAGCATTAAAGAGGATGATTCCAGAATTGCTTCTGATTTTGTCAAATGAAGAATTAATTTTATTTCTCTCAAAATCATAGATACTGCCTATAAAACCAGTCAATGAGACTTTCAATATTGGTTCCAGCTTTTTGCTAAATAATTCTGATGCTTCATCCTTCTTATTTTTCTTAATCAAATTTGCATATTCTCCATATAACTCAAGGTATGACAAGAAATCAGTTCCAATCATTTCTATACTATTTACGTGTCTTTCTAACTCATATTCTTCATAACCTATTCCGGTATTTTTTTCATGTTCAGTCCAATCATTTAAGATTCTATTTATCTCGGTTTTGGTATTATCATCAGGAGTTATACGGTTGATATCAATTATTGAAAGCCTATGCAGTTGACTTAACTTATTTTTTATTATTGTATTGATTTGTTTTGCATGATTAAGATCAATTGTATCAGTATTGATTTGATGTAAATTTCTAATACAATTTAGATAATTCCACACTACAGGTATAATTATCATAACAAGACCTATAGTTATGATTATCATTATTGTTATAAGCTTTTTTTTGATTGTCATAATATATTAATTCCGCAAAAGTGTTTTAATTAATATTTAGTCCAAATTAACACCAAAAGTGACTATTTAATACTACTATAAATGTAAGTATAAAACAAATAAAAAATATTTTATACAATTTCTAAAGTGTGTTATACTTATAAAACTATAAACTATAATATATAATATGAAATCAAGCCAAATAACTACAAAACAGCATATAAACAAACTCCTTGGAATCTTTAAGAAAGAAGATTGTCTATTGATATTAATAGAACCTGATCCTGACTCAATAGCAAGTGCAATGATTTTAAAGAGGATTCTTTGGAGAATTGTATCAAAGGTCTCTATTGCATATTTTGGTAAGATTCAAAGACTTGATAATCAGGTCATGGTAGAATCAGTAAAGGCGCCTCTTATAAAGATGGCGAAGATAAATAGCGCTGATTTTACTCGTTTTGCGCTCATTGATTCTCAGCCTCATCATTCTGAGTTATTTAAGGATTTTAAGTTTGATATAATCATTGACCATCACCCTCATAGAAATAAGCCTGAGGCCTCTTATGTTGATATAAGACCAGAATACGGCGCAACTGCTACGATAATGACCGAATACCTCAGAGCAGCTAAGATTGTTCCCTCTAAAACACTTGCCACAGCAATTCTCTATGCCATAAAAACCGATACAAGCAACTTTGAAAGAGGGGCAACCGCAAAGGATATTGAACAATTTCAATACGTCTTTCATTATGCAAACCGCTCCCTGCTTAGCAAGATAGAACGCTCTGAACTTAGAATTGCAGACCTCACACTTTATAGAAAGGCAATTAAAAATATGACTATCACCAGAAATAAGGTATTTTCATATCTTGGGGTTATCAATGCGCCTGATATTTGCGTTCAGCTTGCGGATTTTTTTATGCGTATTCATAAGATTTCATGGAGCATTACTGCCGGACTTTATAATGAAACATTGATAATAATCTTTAGAAGTGATGGTCAGAGAAAAGATGCAGGAAAATTAGCAATAAAGTCATTTGCAGCAATTGGCAGCGCAGGAGGGCATAAAGGCGCAGCCCGCGCTGAGGTTCCAATTGACAATATAAAAACCGACCGTTCAGATAAAGAGATAGAAGCATTTCTTAGAAATAGGCTTAATATTTGAACTAATCTTAGGTAATCCTTTATTATATAAAAAATGGAGTAAAATTTTTAATTGACTTACAGTGTAGATAAAAACATTTTATTTAAGGAAGCAACCATACTCATTGTTGATGATGATGTCTTTGCTCGAACCACTATAGCTAGATTTCTTGGCAAGAGATTCAAAGAGGTAATTCAAGCCGGTAACGGTATAGACGGCCTTGATGCCTATAAAAAATATCTGCCTGACATCGTGCTCTCAGATATTGAAATGCCTAAAATGAACGGTATTGAAATGGTTAAAAGAATTAAAGACATTGATGTTTCGCAGCATATTATAGTCGCTACTGCATATAATGATGAAGCCCATCACTCACCACTTGCATGTACAACTATTATTAAACCTATAAGTTATACTATTCTTATAGATGCAATTGAATATTGTATAAATAAACATCATATAGCCATAGAATAGATTATGAAATTACCTCCATGGCTTAAAACAAATACCTTTCATGGACTGCGTCCAACAAAGCGGCTTTTACGTAAATATGGACTTTCAACGGTCTGTGAAGAGGCGAGATGTCCAAACAAGGGGCATTGTTTTAATCGTCCTACAGCAGCATTTATGATATTAGGTCAAGACTGTACAAGAAACTGCGGTTTTTGTTCAGTTAATCACTCTCTGCCTATTTCATTATCTACTGATGAACCAGAAAGGGTTGCGATGGCTGCAAAGGAATTAAATCTAAGACATGTAGTGATCACCTCAGTAACAAGAGATGATCTTCCAGACGGCGGGGCTGAACAATTTGCCAAGACTATTTATTCTATAAGAAACCACTTAAAAGAGGCAACGATTGAGGTATTAACACCTGATTTTAAAGGTAATATTGATAATCTTAAAATAGTATTAAAGGCAATGCCGAATGTATTTAATCATAACATTGAAACCGTTCCGTCATTATATAATATAGTGCGTCCGCAGGCAGATTATCAAAGATCTCTGGATATTTTGAGAGAGGCGCGTGATTATTCAGATAAGTATAAGGTAAAATCTGGATTAATGGTTGGATTGGGAGAGAGATTTGAAGAAGTAGTAACAGTGATAAATGATTTACGTAAATCTGGATGTGAGTTATTGACAATAGGACAATATATGCGCCCTTCAAAGAAGAATCTGCCGGTTGTAGAATATATTCATCCAGATGTATTTGAGCAATATAAGGAAATTGCAAAGGTTTCTGGTTTTTCATTTGTAGCATCAGGTCCCTTGGTCAGAAGTTCAATGAATGCAGATGAAATGCTTTTATAATGGGTTCTAAGATTATTCCCTTTGCTGGAGCCATCCCTAAAGACAGCCCTTAAAATAAATAAAGTTCCTAAAATTCCCCTTTTTTAAAAGGGGAATTTAAAAAAATTATAGTTATGCAGAGGTCTTTATCGTTGTTTTGAAGTATATATAGCTATTATTCATCATATATTATAATGAAACTTTTATTTACAAAAATATAGACAATATTTTTCTATCAATTTTATATACGAAGCATTTTAAATAGTACTAAAATCATCTCTAAAGTCCTATTTAAAAGCAATATTTATACTAAATTCTATAATTTTATTTATTTATGATTGACAACATGTACACTTGTATGATAATTTAGCAACATTGGAATTATTCATTTAAAAATATAAAAGGTGAAGAAAAATGTTGACAAATTTTTTCCCATTTCTAACATGGGGTAAAACTATAACAAAAGCAACCATTAAAGCTGACCTTATAGCAGGTTTTACAGGTGCTGTTATCGTACTGCCGCAGGGAGTTGCCTTTGCTACTATAGCAGGGCTGCCTCCAGAGTATGGATTGTATACTGCGATGATTACGCCAATAATAGCGGCTTTATTTGGTTCGTCTCTGCATCTTATATCAGGTCCAACAACTGCAATATCAATTGTCATATTTGCAACAGTAAGCGGTCATGCAGATCCCGGTTCACCAGAATTTATTCAACTTGCCTTAACGCTTACGTTTCTTGCAGGCATTTATCAATTATTCTTTGGTATAGCGAGGCTTGGAAAATTAGTTGATTTTGTTTCGCATACAGTGGTAATTGGGTTTACGGCAGGGGCAGCTATACTTATTGCAACAAGTCAAATAAAGCATATATTTGGCATTGAACTCCCAAAAGGCTCGTCATTTTTATCAACATGGGTAAGTGTATATAAACAATTTGACAGTATAAATTTATATGTCTTTGCAGTTGCTATGAGTACCTTAGTAGTTGCTATATTAATAAAACGCTTTTTACCAAAGATTCCTGATTTATTGATAGCGCTGATTTTTGGTAGTTTTGTTGCTATTTTAATACATGGGAATGAACATGGTGTAAAATTAGTTGGTCAATTGCCGGGTCACCTGCCGCCGCTTTCAATGCCTAGTCTTTCGTTTTCTACAATTAGGATGCTTGGTTCTGATGCCTTTTCAATTGCGCTATTGGGATTAATAGAGGCAGTATCTATAAGCCGCTCAGTAGCTGCGCTGTCAAATCAAAGGATTGATGCCAATCAGGAATTTATTGGTCAAGGGTTATCTAATATAGTTGGTAGTTTTTTTTCAAGTTATGCAGGCTCTGGGTCATTTACGAGGTCTGGAATCAATTTCACGTCAGGGGCAAAGACCCCGTTATCTGCGATATTTGCAGCGTTTTTCTTGGCGTTAATCTTGATTTTGATAGCCCCTGTTACCGCTTATTTGCCAGTAGCTGCAATGGGTGGAGTTATATTAATAGTTGCATATAAGTTAATAGATTTTCATCATATAGTTCATATTTTAAAACATAGTCGTCCAGAATCAGCTATTATTTTGATAACCTTTTTTTCGACATTATTCCTAGAGTTGGAATTTGCAATATATTTTGGTGTGCTGCTTTCATTAGTATTATTTTTAGCTCGGACATCAACGCCTGATATTCCGATGCTTGCCCCTGATGTTGAGGATCCAAAGGGGACCTTTATTGACGTTGAAATAAAGCCAAACCCACAGTGCGCACAAATTAGAACTATACGAATTGCCATGCCAATATATTTTGGCTCATTAAATTATATTCAAGATAAGATAATTAAGATTTCTGAAAAAGAGCATGTATATAATATAATGATTTTGTGTGACGGCATTGATTTTATTGATTTAAGCGGGGCAACAATGTTGATTGCAGAGAATAAGCGTCTGGTAAATGAACACGGAGGCGGGCTTTATTTTGTAAGATTAAAACCTAATGTTTATGAATTTGTCTCTAAGATATATTTTATTAAAGAGATTGGCAATAATCATTTCTTTGATTCAAAACATGCAGCCATAAGTACTATATATGAAAAAATGGATAAGGCTGCTTGTTTAAAGTGTAAGGATAAGGTATTTTTTGAATGCAATAATCTCATAACTGCAAAACCTACTGAAAGTATTGCATAGAGGGAGAATATATTATGGCTGAAAAATTAAAGATTTTAATATTGGATGATGAAGTAATAGTAGGCAAAAGGCTTGCTCCAACGCTCCAAAAACATGGCTGTGATGTCGAGGTTTTTAGTAATCCTGTTGATGTAATTAAGAGAGTTAATGAAAAGGATTTTGACATAGTTGTGACTGACCTGCGCATGAAAGAGATGGATGGGCTTGAGGTTTTAAGACAGGTCAAGGCAAAAAATGAGCGTACAAAGATTATTATTATAACAGGTTATGCGATGATGGAGATAGCAAGAAAGGCTATGGATCTTGGCGCATTTGATTTTATTGCAAAACCATTTAAGCCTAATGATCTAAAATTAATACTCAATAAAGCAGCAGCAGCCCTTGGGATAGATATAGATTTAACTTCGGCTGTCAGTCCTGAGGAGTGAGTTCTATAAATATTTTATAGTGATAAAATATTTATATTTATTTATATTTAATATGTAACACAGTATACTGACAATATATAAGTTATATAATGTATACTAACGCACGAATATTATGGATTGATAAGTATTGTATTAAAAAATACTGACAATTCTTACAATATTAAGTCATACCTTTGAGTGACGATAATTCAGAGTTAAGGAGAGATGTTATGCTTGAACAAGTATTACTAGTTATCATATTAGGCATAAGCTTAATAGGGATGCTGGCGGCATATTTGTTGGCGCAATGGGTGTTTAAGAAAGATGAAGGCACCGAGCAAATGCGCTACATATCAAATGCCATTAAAGAAGGTTCTAACGCATTTTTAAAGCGTCAGTATAAGACAATTGTTGTGTTAGCCTTGGCGCTGGCAGCAGTATTATTGATTGGTTATGGTGTCATAAGAAAGCACGAAACATTTGATCCTGTGGATTCCAGTATGGCGATGGCTTTCTGGATAACACTATCATTTGTGCTTGGAGCAGCATGTTCGCTTCTAGCAGGTTTTATTGGTATGTGGGTAAGTATACGCAGCAATATTAGAACAGCTGCAGCCGCTGTAAGGAGTCTTAATGAATCCCTACAGGTAGCACTAAGGGCTGGCGCTGTTTCTGGTCTAACGGTTGTATCTTTGAGTTTGTTAGGTGTTGGCGGGTTATTTTGGCTGGTTCAGACATTTACTAGCGTTGACCCAATGAGGATACCGTTTATGATCGTTGGTTATGGATTTGGGGCATCGTTTGTAGCCCTTTTTGCACAGCTTGGCGGTGGTATTTATACAAAGGCTGCTGACGTTGGCGCTGACCTTGTTGGTAAGGTTGAGGCAGGAATTCCTGAGGATGATCCAAGGAACCCTGCAGTTATAGCTGACCTCGTTGGTGATAATGTTGGTGACTGTGCAGGTCGTGGAGCTGACTTATTTGAATCAACCGCAGCAGAAAATATTGGAGCTATGATACTTGCTGCTGTTATGGCTGTAAAGGTACCTGGTTCCACACAGTCTTGGGTAATTGGGGTTATGATGTTTCCTCTGCTTGCAAGGGCATTTGGAATACTTGCTTCAATTGTAGGCGTATTATGTGTAGGTATTAAGGAAGATGAAGAGCCAATGTCTGGACTTAACAGAGGCTTTTTTATTACTGCAGCGCTTACTATTATTGGGCTTGGCGTTGCTAGTAGATGGCTTTTTTATATTGAAGCAGCACCTCAGGCTTGGATGCACTTTTTCGCAGCAGGTATAGTCGGAGTTTTAATGTCAGTTGCATTTATTTATATTACGCAATATTATACAGATTATAAATATCGTCCTGTTTTATCAATTGCAGAAGCTTCTCAGACAGGTCCTGCCACTAACATTATTGCAGGTATCGCAGTTGGACTTGAGAGTACTGCTCCAAGCGTTATAGTTATAGCTATTGCGATATTAACAGCATATCGTTTGGGCGAGACATCAGGATTTGAACATGCTGGATTATTTGGAACAGCAGTAGCAACAATGGGTATGCTTGGAACCTGCGCTTATGTATTAGCAATGGATACATTTGGACCTATTTCAGATAATGCTGGCGGTATTGTTGAGATGAGCGACAATCCTGAGATAGTTCGTAAGAGAACTGATAGGCTTGATGCTGCTGGGAATACGACAAAGGCACTTACTAAGGGTTATGCGATAGGCTCTGCTGCTCTTGCTGCATTTTTACTCTTTAGCGCATATATTGATGAAGTAAAACATTATGGACATGATATACAGGCAGTAGATCTAGCAATTCCATCAGTTTTTGTTGGAGCTTTGCTTGGAGCAGCCTTGGTATTTTTATTTGTTGCGCTTTGCGTAAAGGCAGTTGGTAGGGCAGCGTTTTATGTAATCTTGGATGTAAGAAATCAGTTTAAGGAAAAACCGGGTATTTTGGCAGGCACAGAAAAGCCAGATTATGGCCGCTGTGTTGATATTGTAACAAAGGGCGCATTAAAGGAAATGATACTTCCTGGTCTTGTTGCAACATTATCTCCAGTTGGCGTAGGTTTAGTATTTAAATATCATGGTTTGGGTCAAGTGTCAATAGGCCCTGAATCAGTTGCATCATTTCTGATGGTTGCAACAATTGCTGGTATCCTTATGGCAATCTTCCTTAACAATAGCGGCGGCGCATGGGATAACGCTAAGAAATATGTTGAAACAGGTTATATGGGCGGTAAGGGCACTCCAACACATAAAGCTGCGGTTGTTGGCGATACAGTTGGTGACCCATTTAAAGATACTGCTGGTCCTTCTATACACGTTTTAGTAAAACTTCTTTCAACCATTACATTAGTATTAGCACCACTTTTTATATAAGAATATATCAATCAGAAAGGAAGCGTCTCCAAGTAATTTTGGAATGACGCTTCCTTTTTTAGTTATATGCTAACCTGCAATCATAATAATAAAAGTTATTGTTACTAATTGCGTTTACTGTTGTTGAGTACTATTTTTTTCTGTAATTATATCAACAAGTTATGATATAATTACACCATGAAATTAAATAAATTTAAACATATTTTCTCAGCGATAATCGTAGCTGTTCTTTTATTCCCCCAATCCTCATTTGGCTTTGACATCCCTGAAACCCTTCATTATCGCCTTACATATGTATCTGTCAAGGTTGGGGAAGCAACTATGAAGATTGTTAAGGCAGGTGATAATGTCATTATTACCTCTACAACAGATTCATCTGATGTTATATCTATAATATTTGGCGTTAGAGACCGTATTCGGAGCACTTTGACCGTTGATAACAAAGGCAGGTATATTCCAATGATCTATCGTATTAATCTCAAAGAGGGCGGATATAGACGTGATAGAGAGGTAATATTTGAATCTAACCGTCTTATGAGTCAGGATTATTTAGCTAAGACTACGGAATATATTGATTATCCTACAGAACTCGAACCTAATAACTATAGCGGGCAGTCCTTTGTAGACCCGCTTGCAAGTATCTATATCCTTAGAAACCGTAATATTGTTGCAGGCAGGTCTGAATATGTTAAGGTCTATGATACAAGAAAATTCTATGACGTTGAGGTTATGTATTTGAGAAAGGAAACCATCGAAACCCCTGCAGGCACATTTAATACTATTGTTGTTCGTCCTATGATGAAGACAGAGGGCATCTTTAATAGAACTGGAAATATGGATATTTACTTCACAGATGATGAAAGAAAAATTCCTGTCAGGATGGATACGAAGGTCAGTCTTGGAACTGTAGTTGCTGAATTGATTGATATGAAAAATGGTGAAGAACCTTAATAATTTTAGATTTATGATTGCTGATTTATGATTTAAAAACCTAAATTTTTTTTAATCTAAAATCAGAAATCTAAAGACCTAAATTTAATTAAATATCTTAAATAACCAAAATGTTATTGTAGCCCCTGTAATTCCTCCTAAGATGACCTCCCATCTGGTATGTATCTTAGTCGCTACCCTGCTTTGAGCTATTACTGAAGCTAATATAAATGATAACATTGAAGCAACGAAATTATTTGTTATTACAGTAATTGAAGCCCAAATTGAAAACGATAACGCAGCGTGTCCGCTTGGCATCCCGCCTCTTAAAGGGTGGCCTGTTCCTGACAACGCCTTTGTGATTATTACCACAACCGTTACTATAATTAATGAAAGCATCGTTACATCAGAGCTTGAATGTTTTACAAAATAAAGCCCGTCTTCAAAGTAATATCTTATATATGGAATTAATATTATGTAACCAACAATTGCTGCCCCAACTGCTGTTATAAGCACTGCCCCTGCTGCTGTGTCTTTGGCTATACGCGCCTTTGGGTGTATGTCAGGGGATAATAGGTCAATGGAAGCTTCAATTGCTGTATTGATTAGTTCTGTTACTATTACGCTTAACACTGAAAGAAGCACTACTAAGAACTCAACCCTAGTGATTCCAGCCACATAACTAAATATTACCACTACACTTGCTGCAACTATGTGGTATCTAATGTGTTTTTCTGTCTTAGCCGCTATTAAAATCCCTTCTATAGCATAATTAAGAGACGTTATCCATTTTCTTAATGGCATTTATCATATCCTCAGCAGCTTTTTTCATTTTTTTATCTTCAATTTTGCTTTTTTCATGATCAAATCCTACTAAATGGAGCAGTCCATGTACAAGTAATTCTAATAAAATTTCTTCAAAATTCCCCATCCTGCTTGCAAGATGAAGATTTATAACAATATCTCCAAGCAGAAAATACTGCCCCTTAGGCGGCTGCTCGTCTGCCTCTAAAAGTGGAAATGACAGCACATCCGTTGTCTTATCTATCCCTCTATAATTGCTGTTTAACTCCTGCATCCTTGAGTCATTTACTAAGACTATACTAAGTTCTGCATGTCTAAGATTTAAAAGCATTAGAGCCTGATTCATCCATAGGTTTATTAGACTCTCGTTTGGCTTTATCTTTCGCTGAAGATTTTTTATCAGTATCACTGGATTTTGGGGCAGAGGTGTCTTCTTTTTTTCTCTTTTCATTAAAATCAAATCCCGGGTATTCTATTCTTTTATGCAGTATGCTTGTTAATATATATGAAAATCTCTTACGGATTTTATGGATGTCTTTTAGTGTTAATTCACATTCATCAAGCTGGCCGTCAAGAAATATCTGATTGACAATCTTATCTATTAATCCATTAACCCTTGAAGGCGTAGGGTCTGTCAATACTCGCGAGGCAGCCTCTACTGCGTCTGCTATCATCAATAATCCAGTGATTCTGGTCTGAGGACGAGGCCCAGGGTATCTGTAATCTTCTTCACAAGGGGCATCTGTTTGTCCTTCTTTTGCCTTTGAATAAAAATAGCTTATTAGATTTGTGCCGTGATGTTCTGTTATTGCTGACTTTATTGGAATCGGTAGATTATACTCGTCTGCTAGTTCAAGCCCATCCTTAACGTGCGAGATTATTACCATACAGCTTAGATGAGGCATTAATTTATCGTGTTTATTTACAAGGGATGATTGATTTTCTACAAAATATTCAGGCATCTTTATCTTGCCAATATCATGATAATAGGCTGAAACCCTTGCAAGAAGCGGATTTACCCCTACTTCCTCAGAGGCTGCATCTACAAGATTTCCAACTATTATGCTGTGATGATACGTGCCTGGGGCGTGTATCATCAATTTTTTCATCAGTGGATGGTCTAAATCTACAAATTCAAGTAAGGTTATATCTGTAGTTACCTTAAATACATGTTCTAAAACTGGAAGTAATAATGAAACGATTGCAGATACTGATAACCCTGAAGCAACTGCAAATATAACTGAAGGCAGTAACTCTACAGGATAAAATCTGTCGCTTAAAAGATCTATTATTACTACTGTTACCATATTTGCAAGGCTTACATTCAATCCAGCCTTTATTATATCATGTCTTTTTTTACATCTGATTACGCTAAATGACGCAAGGATGCTTCCTACAAATATATAAAACGAATAATCAATATCATTTTGCCATATCCCGCATAAGAGGGCTATTGTAAAAGAAAATATTATTGCAGTATGAGGGTCAAAAAGGAGCGCTATCAGCATCGCTCCAAAGGCAATCGGCACTCCAAATAAAATCGTATCATGAGGTATAAATCCTAATCCCCTTGAAAGATTAAGCAGCAGATACTCCGCTGCCTTTCCAAATAATACGGTGCTAAGTAATATTAATCCAAGCAAAAACAGCATCTTTTTATGCTTTAAATAAGGAGGATTATAACGCTCTATGTCTTTATAAGGAATGAAGATAGAAATGATACAAACAAGTAATGTACCTGCAAATTGTTCTATTGTCCAGTTCCTAAGTATCGTTATTGAGATTAACAGCGATAGACTTATTATAAAGAAAGCGGAATTCCAATTAATTGAGATCTTTGGTTTTGGTATGTCTCTTTTTAAGCCTCTCATATGCCTTTATTATCTGTTGTACGAGCCTGTGTCTTACAACATCCTTTTCTGAAAAATATGAAAATTTTATTTCTTCTATGTCTTTAAGGACACGTTGTATCTCTATAAGCCCAGAAGGTTTATCCTTTGGCAGGTCAATTTGTGTTATATCCCCTGTTATTACTGCCTTTGAATTAAAACCAAGACGGGTTAAAAACATCTTCATCTGTTCTGATGTAGTATTTTGCGCCTCATCAAGTATGATAAATGCGTCATTAAGAGTTCTTCCCCGCATAAATGCCAGCGGCGCTACCTCTATAGTGCCATTTTCTAATAATTCATACGCCTTTTGAGCCTCCATCATATCATACAGGGCATCGTAAAGCGGTCTAAGATAGGGATTGACCTTTTCACTTATATCGCCAGGTAAAAATCCCAATTTCTCGCCAGCCTCTACCGCTGGCCTGACAAGTATTATCCTGCTTACTTGCTTGGTTAAATACGCATTGACTGCCATTGCCATTGCTATATATGTCTTACCAGTTCCAGCAGGTCCTATGCCAATTACTATGTCATAGTCTTTTATTGATTGAATATAATTTCTTTGAGCCTCTGAGCGCGGCAGAATATATCTCTTTTTTGACGGCACTGGGATGTTATTTCCAATAATCTTTTCAATATTTACTTCATTATCCTTGCCGTTATCTTGGATTGTAGAGTTTAATATATGCAGCAGATCATCAGGTCTAAGATTATGTCCTTTTTTATTAAATTCTCTAATATGTTGTATGAGCTTTTGTGTATTATTGATGTCAGAAGCTGTTCCTTGAATGAAGAGTTTTTCTCCCCTTTGGCTAATTACTACATTAAGGGTATCTTCAATGATTGTAAGATTATTGCGAAAATTTGTGTTAAAAAGGTCTTTGCCTTCTTGCGGAGATAGCAGTATCTCAAGGGTTACAAGGTCTTTTGTCTTTTCATTTATCATTTTTTATTATACGGGTTGATTTTTTTGGAGTGAGAGGCGAATATCAACATAATAAAACTTGAAAACATAAGAAATATTGTATATGCAGAAACAGTCCCCCTGCTAATATTTATAAAGCTATGCAGATTATTAGTTATCTTACTATTCACATTAATATCATAGCATCTCCATAGGAAAAAAATCTATACCCAACATCAATTGCCTCTTTATATGATTTTAATATAGTATCTATCCCAGCAAATGCGCTAACAAGCAGCAGAGGCGTTGAACATGGCAGGTGAAAATTGGTGAGCAGACAATCTGGAACGATAAATTTATGACCGGGTTTTATAAATATATCTGTCTTTGCAGAAATCATTTCATCGGTCTCTTTGATAATCTTAAATTGTCCTGAAAAATAAGCCTCAAGCGTCCTCGTGCTTGTTGTGCCAACTAAGATAACCTTATTTTTTCTTTTTTTAGTCTCTGATATTTCAGCAATTACATCGGTGTTGATCTCAAAATATTCATCCAGCATCTTGTGATCATTAATATCGTCTACCTTTATTGGTCGAAACGTGCCGATTCCTACATGAAGAGTGATTGACTTTATTATAACGCCCTTAGAAATCAGAGATTTAATTATAGAATCTGTGAAGTGAATTCCAGCAGTTGGAGCTGCTATTGAGCCCTCATTTTTTGCATAAACCGTTTGATAGCGCTCTTTGTCAGAATTATCAGGTCTGCGTTTAATATAGGGCGGGAGGGGCATATTGCCTATCTGCCAAAGTGTCTCTCTAAAATCACCTTTACAAAAAAATTCTGCCTCTTTTCCTTTAATTATTTTAGCACAGAGGTTGTCGTTAAATGTTACATTGTATGTATTTTTACCCTTTGTGAGAATTGAATATCTATTATCTCCTAAATCTTCTACTAATAAAATGTCTATTTCTTTACCTAAGTCATTTACTCCTATTAGTCTGCAAGGGGTTACCTTTGTGTCATTTAATATAAGTAAATCACCTGAGTTTATATAATGTACAATATCATCAAATTGTCTGTGTTCAATGTTGCTGCCTCTATGAACTACCATCAGCCGTGAAGCCCCGCGTTTTTCAGTAGGGGTTTGCGCAATAAGGCTTTCTGGCAATTCAAAGGAAAATCTAGAGGTCATCATAGAGTTTTATGGTTGTCCCAGGATAATAATGAGAAAGGATTTTTCTGTAATTCTCACCGTCTCTTGACATCTTTAGTGCGCCCCACTGGCTTAATCCAACACCATGTCCATAACCGCTTCCCTTTAGTGTGATTCCTTTATCAGATGTCTCTTCAATCTTAAACATGGTGCTTGGCAGAGTCTTCCATCCAAGTAGTTTTCTCAAATCCTTTGTTTCAATGATTGCATCTTTATCTGAGCCTGAAATCTTTAGTGATCTTACCCTTCCTGTTAATGTATGAGAATAGATCGTTACTTGATAAACATCTTTAATATTGACTGCTGCCTCAAAATCTGAATAAGGAATCTCTCTTGTCCATGAAGACATTGGGGATAACGAATCGTCAGATTTTACGGATTTTAGATAAGGATAGTGTTTATGGAAGACTTCATCTGGAATCTCAGTCTTGCCTGAGCTTGTTGAGTGATAATATGCGACAATCACCTTGCCGTCATAGGTCAGAACCTCGCCTGCAGTAATATCCACTGCCCTTGAAACCATTGCGCTGCCTTGACCGCCTTTATACATTTGATTATCAGTGGATGATGTAAGGTGATAAAGGGAGTTTGGCTTAGTTAATATATGATTTACCGCATATGTTCTTGCAATAACCGCTTGAGTCTTAAGGGCTTCAAAGCTCCAGTCATCAGAGAGTTCAGACATCACAACGCTCTTTACATAGTTTTCTATTGGGATGCTGTTTACAATATATGTTCCCTGCATATCTTTATACATATCTAACTTGCCAGAGTACTTAAGTCCATTTACATTAAGCATCCCTTTTATCCTGCCAATCTTTTCAATGATAGAGTTGCCAGAAGGTATGCGAAAATTCCTTGCATCTGTGATTAAAACCTTTATCTCATTGATGTTAATTGAGTTATTGCTTACAAGTGTTAAGTTTGCATCTATTTCTCTATCAGAGGTTGTTTCTAACTCTATCGCGAGTGTTGGGATAGAGGTGATTAAGATAAATATTATTGAGGCTGCAAATATGCTAAGCCTTTTATTTAATGTATTATATATTAACATGGTTTCTCCAAATAGATTGATTTAAATTTGAACGCCTAAATATCTTTCCATTTCTGAATAGATGCAGCCGCAGTATTTTTGTCTGTAGAGATTAAGTTCCTTGGACATCTCGATACCCTTTTGCCAGCCTGCTCTCCAGTCTTCAATATAGAATTTTATTGAATACTTTTCTTCCATTGTCCTTCCAATTTCAATGATAGAGTCATGCTTTTGATAACGACTGTATAAAAGGGTCGAGCTAAAACTGTCCATTCCCTCTAATTTTGCGGTCTTTGCAGTCTCTTGCAGCCTTGTTGTGTAGCAATAAACACATCTATTACTCTCATTTCCACATACATTACGCGTGAAATCAATAAGACCATATTTATCATGGTACATAATCTCAAGATTCCACAGGGATTGCAGTTGTTTCAGTGTATCTAATCTCTTGTTATATTCAGTAACTGGGTGAATATTTGGATTAAACCACAATCCCTTTAGAGTATATCCCTGCTCCTTTAATCTGGTAATTGGATATAGGGCGCAATTTGCGCAGCATATATGGAGTAAGATTTTCATTAATTGCTGTCCACATTTACGCACATCAAGTGCGGATTGGCAATACTGTCGCATTCATTGATTTGAAATGTATCTAATAATCTTCTGTAATTTTTTGCCTGAATCAAGGATGTTGGCAGATAAAGGCAAATTGTATATTGCATGGCTAAGTACCTCCGTGTATTTAGATTAATAGCAATCATGGCAGAAAAGTCCTGACATGGACATTTTTGAGCTTGGCCAACTCATACGCTTCTGCTATTAATATCGGATGTACTTGTGTAAAACTTTAATAAAGATTGGTACGAATAAATCCCTCTTTAAAAATATAAATAAATATGTATAAAATATGCAATACAAAAAATTATTCAAAAAGTGCTATTATGAACAGTGAAAAATTATTTGCATAACTAATACTATGACCAATAAAATTTATGACAGTATTCTTGATAAGATTGGCGGAACGCCTCTTTTGCGTCTTAATAGGATAACCTCAAACATTAAAAAAGGCATTATAATATATGCAAAACTTGAGAGGTTTAATCCTGGCGGCTCTGTCAAAGACCGCGCAGCATTTCAGATGATAAAGGATGCCGTTGACTCAGGCAGACTTACTCATGATAAAATAATATTAGATGCAACCTCTGGAAATACTGGCATTGCTTATGCTATGATTTCAGCGGTGCTTGGATATAAGGCAGAGATAGTGCTTCCAGCAAATGCAAGCGCTGAGCGAAAAAAGATAATTGCTGGTTTTGGGGCAAAGATTACATATTCAAGTGAACTTGAGGGTTCTGATGGGGCAATAAGGCTTGTCAAAAAAATTTATAGTGAAAATCCAGATAAATATTATCTGCCTAATCAATATGGAAATCCATCAAATTGGAAGGCGCATTATCTGACAACAGGCCCTGAGATATTGACTCAGACAAAGAATTGTATTACTCATTTTGTAGCAACCGTAGGTACTGGCGGAACCATTACAGGTACTGGAAAATATCTAAAGGAATTTGATTCAAGTATAAAGGTGATAGCAGTAGAGCCTGACAATGCAATGCACGGAATAGAGGGTGTTAAACATATGGACAGCTCTATTGTGCCAGAGATTTACGATAGAGGGTTTGCGGATGAGACGATTTATGTAAACACAGACGCAGCTTATGATATGGCGAGTTCGATTGCGCAAGTTGAGGGACTTGCAGTAGGATACTCCTCAGGGGCTGCACTCGTTGGGGCATTTAAGATTGCTCAAACCATTGATAATGGAGTTATAGTAGTGATTTTCCCAGACGGCGGGGATAGATATTTAAGTCACATGATATAAATGATAGTGTAAAACTAAAAGTGAAATGCTGTTAACTAAAATTTTCTTAACTGTTTTTAACTTTTTACTTTTAGTTTTTAACTTTCTTTTATTGAGAGGTAATAAAAATGAGAATAAATAATGATATTTTAGATGAGATGTTTCAATATGCAATAGATAAATATCCAGAGGAATGCTGCGGGATAGTCTCTGGAAAGGGCGATATTCAGAGGGTGCATTTTTGTGTAAATATTCAAAATAAATTACATCAAGAAGACCCAGAATCTAATCCGCGTGATGCAAAAACTGCCTATCAAATAGACAGGTCTGAGGCTGAAAGGATCTTTGCATCTATAAAGGTGGAGCAGGAGGAAATAATCGCGTTTTTTCATTCACATATTGAACATGAAGCCTACTTTTCAGATATAGATGTGGCAGCACAGACAGTCTTTGGCGAGCCAGAGTTTCCAAATGCCCTGCATATTGTAATCTCTGTAAAGAAGCGAAAGATAAGCGATATGAAGTGTTTTAAGTGGGATAAAGAAACTAAGGATTTTATTACGGTTGTTTCGTTTGACAGGGTATAATCGGCGTGGTTGTCATATTATTATCAATAAATTTTAATATTCGTTTTATGGCATTATTGCTTGAATGAATATAGTCAAACTGTGAAAAGAAATTTTCTGCAAAATTAGGTTTTTTATATTTAAGTTTATATTTTTTAAATGATTGTTTTATCAGAAATATTTTACTTGTGTTATTTGTCTCTATATCAATAGAAGGTACAACTTTTCTTGGGAAATTATATTTAAAATCTTTTTTTATTACATGTCTAATTAAATCTTGATTCTCCCAATAAAAATCTTCTATAAAAGGATTGAAAAATGAGGAATTAATTTTCTTAATTAATATCTTTATTGGTAATAACATTTGATATTTTATCCATTCTTGAAGAGTTACATGGCATTTTTTCTAAATCACAAATTACGATTAGTTTTGATTTTTCATCGCGTTCAATTAGATGGGTTAATTTATTAATTCGATGACCAATATTATCTACATTTTCGCAGTTCTCACAATAACAAAGACATCTGCATAACTTAAGAATAGAGATTTATAATCAAAAATAAATTGCATTTCTGTTAATTCCCCTTTTTTAAAAGGGGTGGATGCGCAGCAGACGGGGTATCTTGTTTTTAAGATGAATCAATTCTCTTAAAAGTTCTGTTTATTAAAGGGTATTTTGCCATGTTTTTATTTGTAATATTGCTTCATTAAAAGATTGTTTAACATCAATATTTCTTATAAAAAAACAAGATACCCCGTCAGGCTAAAGCCTGCCACCCCTTTTAAAAAAGGGGAATTTAAAAAAAATTGTAGTTATGCAGAGGTCTTTAACAAGGAATATGTGATTCAAAGTTAATGTCAGCTTTTATAAAGGCTAATTGATCTGGAAACAATTTTAATTGATCCTGCCTTTGATATGTTAAGCGCTTAACAAGTTCTACTTAAGCATAACCCTCAACAAAAAACCATATTTTATTCATTATTTTCATCTACATTATAATCATCTGAATTATTAATATGCCTTGAATAAAAATCCCAATGGTTACGTTTAAATAATTCTAAGTCTTCCTCAAGATTTTCTTCAATTTTAGATGGAGAATTAAAGTGCAGCGTTGACCCTTTTCTTTTTATCACTATCCAATTTTTAGGATGTATAAAATCACATACCAAAGGCGAGTGGCTTGCAATTATAATTTGCATATCATCAGAATAGTTTTTAAGAAACTCTATAATAAATTCAAGTCTTTTATAGTCAAGACCATTCTCAATTTCATCAACTATGATAAGAGATGGTTTTAAAGTTTCATCGTTATTTTTAAATGGAATATTGGGCAGCATTAATAAATGCAAGATACGATACATTCCGTTAGACCATTCATTAAGATTAATTTGCTTTGAAATCTCTTTTTCTTTTTCAAAAATAATCTCTGCATTTAAGTTATTGATAATAAGATGTGAAAAATTAATATCATCTATAAAGTCAAAACATCTCTTGAATTCTAATATAGTTTCATTAAATAAGTGAGGGTATTGATTTTTCCATGTTAATAAGACATTTGAAATATTTGTACCATTTTCATTAGGACGTATTTGATTTGGTTCGAGTTGTATTTCGTTTCTTTTTTCTGAAGATATACAAACTATACGGGAGAAAAAAGAATTAATTGAAGAAATAGAAGAATAATCTGGGCTATTATCTATTGTAGAAATAACAGGCGTATGAGATGATATAAAAATTGGACCAACAAAATTTCCTGTTTTTTCATTAATTAACATCTTATCTGATGAAGAATATATTGGTTTATTATTTTTAGTGATATTTTCTTTATAAGTATTTTTACCATTCTCGTTTGTTATATCTATTTCATAAGTAAGTAAATTGTTATCATCATTTTCTATTTTAAATGTAAAAGTAGCTTTACAGTTTGTTCCAATAATTCTAGGAGAATTTCCAGTAAGACTAGCTATGTACATGAGAAATCTAATAAACCTAGTTTTCCCTTGAGCATTATCACCAATAAGAAGAGAAAATGGATGTTCAATCTCAAGGTTGTTTATTTTAAAGTCAATGTTATGAGATAATATATCTTCAACTTTTACTGATTTTAATTTAAGGTTCATTAACACGATAAATTATTATTCCTTTTTTTAATTAATCCTCTCACTCAACCCATCAACATCCAGTTCCTCGTCAATCTCTTCTGAAACAACATATTTTTCCTCTGCCCATAGAGCAAGGTCGTTTGTCTTGCACCGCTCTGAACAAAATGGTCTAAAGTCATTCCCTTCCCATTCTACAGATTTTTTGCATGTCGGACATTTAACTTTCATATTATATAATGTAGAGTATTTGAGCTTTTTTGCAAGTATTTAATCTGTCAATCCAAGTCTATTGTTTATCTCTATAACAGCATCCTTAGCTGATTCAATAATATCAGACTGCAGGTCACTAAAGAGTTCCTTGAGATATACAATATGACCTTTATCCCCAATCACTCCAAGGCAATATGCGCTGTCTCCTCTTACATATGAATTAGGATTTTTTAATAGCGGTACAATCGCATCAGCGGTCTCTCTAATCTTTTTAAATCCTATCTCTTGAAGCGATTCAACCAGAGCTATTGCCCCAATCCTTACCCTAAGTCTCTCATCCGCTATAAATATTGGTATCAGATAATATAGACTCTCATCATATTTAAACATATCTATGATATTATCTAAAAAACCCTTTTCCATATAATCTGAAATCATTACAATAAATTCTTCTTTTGACTGCTGGTTCATAGATTTCTCCATCCTAAAGTATCCGTTTTTCTCTAAAGCTCATATATCCGCTGCTTGTAACAATGATATGGTCATAGATCTCTATATCAAACAGATTAGACATAGACTTTAATTTTGATGTCAGCGTTATATCGCTGTAGGATGGGTCTAAAGATCCTCCGGGATGGTTGTGGACAAGTATGAGTCTTAGAGCCTTATATTTGATTGCTGCCTCCAATATCTTTCTTGGATAAACGGTAGCATGGTTGATAGTGCCTATGGTTATTACCTCTTCAGCGGTTACCTCGTTTGAGGCATTAAGGAAAAATGTCAGGAATTGTTCGTCTTGAGAGCTTCCAATGATTGATCTAAGGTAATCTATTATATCTACAGTATTTGTTATTGTTTTTTTGTGAACTTGTTTGTGTCTAAGGTAGAGGCTGCCTATATCTTTGACAATATTGAGAAGTACGGAAGTGTGTTTGCCTACTCCCTTGACTTCCATCAATGTTTCTGAGGTTGCATCAAGAACGCCTTGAATACTGTTAAATTTCCTTAAAAGTTCCTTTGCAAGGGGTTTAACATCTCCTGTTGGAATGGCAAATGTTAATAATAATTCAAGGGCTTCATAGTCTGCCAAGGCATCTACTCCACCTTTTTTATACCTCTCCTTTAGACGTTCTCTGTGACCGTGATAATGAGGTTTTATCTTTTTCTCGGTAACCATATGATTATACTTTATAGTATTTTAATTATCTGGTCAAGCAGGTTTTCATAATTGCGTTATGATAAAATACCAAATGACCTCTTATAATGATGAATATCAAATCACATATTTTTTTATCTCATTTATTATCGGGATTGCCACATTTTTTGGTTATTCATATTTTCCAATTTCCATAGGTATAATCTTAACTATTTTCTTAATATATTATAGGAGGATTATTTTAGTTATTCTTTTAGGGATATTTATAGGTTTAATAGTTGCTTATGTGCATACAGATAAGATAAAGGATACTGCATACAATAAGTATGAGTTTATTAATGGGACTTTCTCATCACTTCCTCAAAAGGTAACACTTGGTTATATACAAGATTTTAAGGTTAATTTTTCAACTGCTCAGATAGAGGACGTTATTTCTTTGTTTACAATGACTCCAAATGAACCGGGCACAGAGGTTTCAATGTCTGTCAAGATACTTCCAGATATTGTTTATTATAATCCTGGAGGGTCAATTTATCCCCAAAGACAGCTTGCAAATATTCATAAAATAAATTCTCTTTCTATAGATAACTCAAATATTTGGCTTCTGCAAAGATGGAGATATAGATTGTATAATTATTTTAATAATAATTTCCCCCCAGACACAGCAGCCGTGCTCTCAGCAATAATTATAGGTAAAAACGGCATATTAAGCGATGAGATACTGCGTATTTTTTCTCAAACTGGGCTTGCTCATTTGTTGTGTATCTCTGGCACGCATCTTGGACTTATTACTATTTTGGCATTTGGCATATTTAAATATTTAATTCATTTGCTTCCATTTAAGCTGCTAAATAGGATAACTGCCCATATAACCCCGTCAAAGGCTGCTGCCATACTTACAATTCCTGTGATATTATTATATTTAATGCTGTCAGGGTTTACGGTTCCAGTCATGCGTTCATATATAATGATAAGTTTATCTCTATGGGGTTATCTGCTAGGAAGAAGGAGGGTTTGGTTAAACAGCATTTTACTTGCTGCGTTTATTATCTTGGTGTTAGACCCTAAATCACTGCTTAGTATTTCATTTCAACTATCATTCCTTGCAGTATTGTTTATTGGGTTATTTATAAATAAACCGTATGATAAAGAGTTGATTATAGAAGGACAAGGAGTGCTGATTAGATTTATTTCATATTTTAAGGAGACGTTTTTAGTTACATTTGCTGCGCTTATTGGAACTCTGCCGATTACCATGTATGTATTTCATTATATACCTCTTTTTTCCCCTATCTCAAATATTGCAGCAGTGCCGATATTTTGTTTTATTATCCTGCCTATGGCATTTGGAGGAAGTCTGATATATCTGATAACTGGTTATTTTCCATATGCCTCACTTTTGACAATACTTACAGATAAATTTATTAAGCTAGTAGGATTTTTTGCCTCAAACCCTTATGCCTCCATTAGTTTAAGGCAGTTTCCAATGATTTTTATAGTAATAATGTATGCAGGGCTTTTGACATTTACCTTTAGACATCGTAGACGGGTTTCTATAATAATAATGCTAATTACATTGGTGTTATTTGCGTCATTTTATATTATAACCAGTCAAAGAGATTCAATGGTAACTTTTTTGTCTGTTGGAGATGGTGATGCAGCGGTTATTGAGACCAAAGGCGGAAGGACGATTGTCATGGATACAGGCAAGAGCGGTCGTGAGGTCAAAAACTATCTAATGTATAGAGGGATTAACACCATTGATGCAATCACGCTGTCGCACGCAGAGTCAGATCATTTTGGCGGGCTTGGGTTATTATTAACTTATTTTAATGTCAAGGCAGTCTTAGATAATGGGCATGTGTTTTATTCAGAAGATATGCTTAGATATTTTAGACAAAAAGGTATAGAATTAAGACATCTTCATGCTGGTGATGTTATAAAAGTTGACGCTGATACCACCTTAACAATACTTAATCCACATAAGTCATTTGTCTCTAAAGACAGCTATAAAGGGGTTTCAGATAATAATTATTCTTTGGTTATAAAGGCTGTATTAGGGCAGAGTTCATTTCTATTTACAGGGGATATTGAGACAGAGGCTGAGACGCAGCTCCTTAGATTTGGAGAGGTGCTGTCTTCCACAGTATTAAAGGTAGCCCATCATGGAAGTAAGACCTCTTCCGTTGAGCAGTTTATTGAAAGTGTATCACCAATGGTCTCAGTTATAAGCGTTAGAGAAAAAAGCCCCTTTAGACATCCTTCACAGGAAGTTTTAGAAAGATTACAAGGTTCAACCATTTATAGAACTGATGAAGACGGGGCTATTACATTTACTGCAGCCCCAGATGCCTTGATGGCAAGAACTTTTCGTAAGTCTCGATTGAATGAGATAGATAATATTAAAGAATTATTCAAGGGCTCTGCCCCTTGACCCCGCAAAGGGACTTGTCCCTTTGAACCCATGAACTCTTTTTTAATTGCTTAATAAAAAACTTTTTATCATAAATAACCTAAAATTATGGGTTCAAATGGACAAGTTCCTTTGCGGGTGCCCGTAGATAACATGGGCAGAGCCCTCATGACAATTAACGGGCAGAGCCCTCATGATTAATTGCCATATACATCAATTCAACTATATGATAAACTGGAATATCATTAATCTTTTTACTTAACTGAAACACGCATCCGGGACACGCAGTGACTACGGCGTTTGCATCAGTTTTATATAGTTCTACTGATGCATCGGTTAAGATATTGTTTGAGATCTGCGGATTAAGTATACTGAACGTCCCGCCAAAACCGCAGCATTTTCTTTTTTCAGGTTCTACAAGTTCAGATACGATCCTTTTGAGTATTTTACGATTGCGAGATGTCTTATTTACCATATGGCAAGGCTCATGATAAACAGCCTTAAAAGGTAAAATTTGTTTTACAATATCATCACGCAGGAATCTTTCAAATATAAATTCATTTACATCATATACATCTTCAATTGATTCGCCAATAAGCGTTGGGTAATTTTTTAGCGTGTCAACACATGTTGGACATAAGGACAATACTGCGTCAACATTTAGATTTTTAAATGTCTCGTAGTTTTGTTTTGCGCAATGTACAACTTGAGAGTCAAGACCTAATGTACGAAATGGAGCGCCGCAGCAGACCTCAGCAGGACTGATTACCACCTCATAATTAATCGCAGTTAAGATTGAACAAATAGCTGTAACGTGCTGCGGGTATAAATGTTTTGAACTGCACCCTAAAAAAAGCGCTACCCTTCCTATTTTATTTTTTGGATGAAATATCTTTACATTGCGAAATGGTTTTGAATTTATGTCTATATTTTTCGGTATTAAACCCTTATTATAAAATTTATTTATAAAGAATTTTTTAATCGGATTGATTAAAAGTACGCTTATTGGAGTATAAGCATTTATAAGAAGATCCGTATGATTAAATGCAAAATTACTAAAGATATTATATAAATCTGTCTTTTTATTGTACTTTGAAAGCTCTGCCCTTGCATAATAAAATACCTCGTTTAAGTCAATCCCAGGGTTGCAGCTCCTCGTGCACTCGCCGCATAATAAACACCCAAATATCGTTTTATACAACCTCTCACTGTATTTGATATGCCCATTAGTAAATGCCCATAATAACCTCATCCGCCCGCGCGGTGAATCAGGCTCAAGATTCGAGTTATTAAATACCGGACACGATGCCTTGCATATACCACAGCGTACACATGTTAATAACGATTTTTCATATTGATCTTTGTTCATTATAACCCTTTAAGGGGTTTTATAACGGGGTCTTAGACCCCTGCCCCTTAAAAATCCCCGCAAAGGGCCTTTTTGTAAACTTTTTTATAAAAAGTTTGAATTATTTCCCTTTGAACCCATTATTTTATCGCACGATTTAACTTGCCGCTTACATAACCTTCTATATCTATTGTCACATATAAAAAACCTATTTCTCTGAATTTTTTCACAATTTGTGACGTATTATCTATTGCCTTTATTATATCAATACTGTCAAGCTCAATCCTCGCTAAATTACCGTGATGTCTGACACGCAGATTATTCGTAAACCCTAGTTCTCTTAGCACCCCTTCAGCAGATTCTATCATGGTTAATGCTGAGGTTGTGATACGCTCTCCATATGGAAGTCTTGATGACAAACAAGGAGAGGCTGGTTTATTCCATGTCTTTAAGCCTTTTTCCTTTGAGAGTTGTCTTATTTCATCCTTATTTAAATCCGCTATAATTAACGGGCTGATGACATTATGTAATTCCTTTGCCTTTAGTCCTGGTCTGTAATCATTAAGATCATCAATTGTACTTCCATCAAAGATATTTGTAAATCCTTCAACATTCGCAATCTTTGTAAGAGCGCCAAATAGGGCATTTTTGCAATAAAAACACCTGTTTGGGGGATTGGAGATAAAATTTTCGTCAGTTAATTCAGATGTTTCAATTATACGGTGTTGTATTCCTATGATTTCTATCATCTGAAGCGCTGTGGCAAGGTCGTTTTTGGGCATAGTTACAGATTTCCCAATAACTGCCGCGGCTGATATACCAGATTCCTTTATTGCATATAATAAAAATGTGCTGTCCAGTCCGCCTGAATAAGCCAAAATACCGTTTTTTTTAGACTTCAAAAATTCTATTAATCGTTCATATTTTGTATCTATCATATAATTAATGGGTCAAATTGGGGCAATAGCCCCAAACCCGAATAAATCCTTTGCGGGATTTTAAGGGCAGGGTCGTAGACCCGTTATAAAAACACTTATGACAATGCCTTTTTAAATTTGTCACTAGTATTCAGGATTAAGCACATATCCAATTCCAGAAACTGTCAAGATATATTGTGGTTCAGAGGGGTCTAACTCAATCTTTTGCCTTATATGCTGAATATGAACGTCTATTGTTCTGCTCCATGAATATAATATAGTGTCTTTCCATATTTCTTCTCTTATTTTGTTTCTTGATATAGGAATTCCTTTTTGAGATATAAAAAATGTCAGAAGGTCAAGTTCCTTTGGTGTAAATATTACTTCCTTTCCCCTGACTATGACATGTCTTTTTCTAAGATTGATAATAATATCTCCATATATAATATTCTCAGTAGCAGCCTCGCTGTATCTTCGCAGGCAAGCCTTTATCCTTGCAAGTAATTCAATGATTTCAAATGGTTTAACTATATAATCATCAGCACCGCAGTCTAAGCCTATTACCTTATCTGATATATTATCTCTAGCTGTCAGCATTATTATTGGAGTCTTAAATCCAGAAAGTCTAAGATGCGAACAAATCTCTATTCCGTCTCCATCAGGCAAGGTCAGGTCTAAGATTACTATATCATAAATATCATGTTCAACCGCTGTATTTGTTGATAGAAGCAGTTCTCTTGTCTCTTTACAGCTCTTAGCAGTAAAAACAGCATATTCATGACGCTCAAGTGATGTCTTGAGTACTTCTAAGGTCTCTATATTATCGTCAACTATTAGTATTTTTTTCATTTTAGTTATTTTAATTGGGTTTGTGGCTATTGCCCTAATTGTCTTCCATATACGTCGTCATATCTAACAATGTCATCCTCGCCCACATATTCGCCATTTTGTACCTCAATCATTTCAAGCGGTATTTTACCAGGATTTTCAAGCCTGTGTACAGTGTTTTTTGGCACATATGCAGATTCATTTTCATGTATTATAACTTCTTTCTCTGCTATTGTCACCCTTGCAGTACCGCTTACTACTACCCAATGCTCTGACCGATGGTAGTGAGATTGTTTACTTAATTTATGACCGGACAGCACTACAATTCTTTTTATCTTATAGCGGTGTCCTTCTTCAAGTATAGTATAACTCCCCCATGGGCGCATCGTTGTCAGATGTGCGGATTCCTCCTTTCTAAGTTTGTTTTTAAGCTCTGCTGCAACATCCCTTACCTGCTGCGTACGTCCGCGTTTAGATATAAGCAGGGCATCTCCAGTCTCTATTACTATAGAGTCATTAAGACCAATTGCAGCTATCAGACGCTTTTCACCTATAATCATTGAATTTTTTGTGTCAATAGATAAAACATCTCCTATCATGACATTTCCATTAACATCTTTTTCCTTAATATCATATAATGAATCCCACGAGCCTATATCATTCCACTTAAGCGTCATTGGCATAGTTACAACAATATTTGATTTTTCCATAACAGCATAATCGATGGAGCGGCTTGGGAGTTCTGAAAACCCCTTAAGCATATCTTCAAATGTACAGTCTAAGACATCCATATCTGGCGCATGATGCCTAAATTCATCAATAATCGTATCTATTTTAAATGCAAACATCCCTGAATTCCAATAATACCCGCCAGACTCTATATATCCTTTTGCAGTAGTAATATCAGGTTTTTCTACAAACCTCTCTACACGACAAAACCCACCATCAGCCATACCCGCCTTGATATATCCATAACCAGTCTCTGGAGCAGTTGGTGTTATCCCAAATGTCACTAAATTGCCAGTTAAAGCAAGTTCATCAGCCTTCTGAATATATTTTATAAACTCCGAAACAGGCTCTATAATATGATCACAAGGACTTACAAATACCGCTTCATCCAAAGAAGCCCCTAATTTCTCAATACAATATTTAATCCCTAAAAGAATCGCTGGAGCTGTATTTTTACTCATCGGCTCATGGATTATATTTAGATTTTTATAACTTGCCATCTCATTTAATACATGAAATCTATAATCATTGCCAGTTACTATTACTATGTCCTTAGGCGCAAATACCATAAGCGTCCGCTCTACAGTATGCTGCAAAAGCGAAAGATTACCAAATAACCTCAAAAATTGCTTAGGATAATTCCTGCGCGAAAGAGGCCATAATCTCGAACCACTCCCGCCTGCTAATAGAATCGCTTTCATATGAAATAACCCTTTAAAGGTTTTTATAACGGGGTCTTAGACCCCTGCCCTTAAAAATCCTGCAAAGGGACTCGTCCCTTTGAACCCATTAACTTTTTGTTTAATTGCTTAATAAAAAACTTATTATCTTAAATAACCTAAAATTATGGGTTCAAAGGGTCTTAGACCCTTTGCGGGTGTTTGAGGGCAGAGCCCTCAAAATAATTTCTCTGTATTGATTAAGGCTTTCTTCATCACTTGCCTCAACCCTCATAATAATAGCGGGCTGCGTGTTGCTTGCCCTTATTAATCCCCAGCCTTTTTCAAATATAACTCTTATGCCGTCTATATCGCAAGTTTGAAAATCTTTAAATGCCGAAGACATGTTTTTTATTACATCAGATTTCTTATCGTCAGGACAGTCTATTCTTATCTCTGGAGTATAAAAAAGCTGCGGAATGCCAGATAATAATTCCTTAATATTTAGCCCCGTTGTCTTCATTATCTCTATTAACCTGATAGTAGTATATATCGCATCATCATAGCCGAAATATTCATCAGCAATAAATATATGCCCGCTGAATTCTCCGGCTAATATTGCGCCAGTCTCCTTCATTTTTTCTTTTATCAGAGAATGCCCTGTCTTCCACATTATACCAGTTCCGCCAAGTGTTTTTATCTCATCAAATAATATCTGCGAACACTTGACATCTCCAATGATTGTTGCACCATTTTTCTTTTTCAAAATGCTTCGTGAAAGAATAATCATTAATTGGTCGCCCCAGATAATAGAGCCGTCACTATCTACAACCCCAATCCTGTCAGCGTCACCGTCATAACCTATGCCGATATCCGCATTAGTATCTTTGACGGTCTTAATAAGGTCTGCGATATTTTCAATAACTGTAGGGTCAGGATGATGATTAGGGAATCTGCCGTCTGGCTCGCAGTAAAGAGGGATAACCTCGCATCCGATGTTTTCAAGTATTTGAGGCGCAGCAAGACCTCCAACGCCATTTCCAGCGTCAATTACTATCTTTAAACGTGAATATTTTTTATCATTAAGATAAGCAAATTTTTCAAGCATAAAATTTTTATAAGGACTAAGTATATCTTTTATAATGGGTTCAAAGGGACGAGTCCCTTTGCGGGAGTTTGAGGGCAGAGCCCTCAAGATAATTTCTTTTATTTTTTGAATAGCCTCACCGTGAATTGTACCTTTGCCAACGCTAATCTTAAATCCGTTAAATTCGGTTGAATTATGACTTCCAGTAACCATAATCCCGCCGTCGAGATTAAGATGATGTATTGAGAAATATTGATGAGGGGTTGGACATGCTCCAAGATTATAAACCGTAATTCCTTCCCCAGTTATACCTTCCGCAAGCCCTTCGGCAAACATAGGGGAGCTCTCTCTAACATCACGGCCAATGCTTACGGCTTTAGCATTAGGTTTAATCTCTTTGAGATAAATGGCAAAGGCCCTGCCTAAGGCAACGGTTAGTTCGCGGGTCAGGTCTGTGCCGACTATGCCCCTGATGTCATATTTCCTGAATATTTTTTCATTTATAAACATATTGCTATTATAAGTTAAATAAATTATTTTATTCAAGGGCTCTGCCACAAGACCTGCAAAGGGACTCGTCCCTTTGATACTAAGCTGCGCTCAAAAAGTATATATTCACATTGAAATGTAGGGGTAGCCTGTTCTGAGTTTAATCTAAATATGATTAGGGTAATCACAAGGGTTACCCCTACGAAATATGGTTTTCAATATAGAAGTTGTCAAAAAAAAATTTGCAATAATTGAAATATAAACTATCCAAATTTAGTATTATGTTCAAATATTTAGGAGCAGGTGCCCTTTGGGACACCTGCTCCCGCAATGTTAAGTAGGGACACCTGCTCCGCAATGGGGGTTATTCAAGGGTAAAGGGCGAACACATAGGTTCGCCCTTACGTTTTTTTGGGTTATTTATAATAATGTATTTTTTCATTAAACATATAAATAAAAGTTCACGGGTTCGCCATAGATAGTAAGACGAGTCCCTTTGCGGGATTTTTAAGGGCAGGGGTCTAAGACCCCGTTATAAAAACCCTTAAAGGGTTATCCACGTAATATTAGGTTCATATTTTTTAATCAGGTGGCTAAATATTCCGTAGCGCAGGGCATCGAGGGCGTGGTCGTTGAATTTGATGGGTTCGTCAATGACTTGTCCGAGTTTATTTTTTCTGTAGGAGTAGGTTTGGAGTTCTTTGATTAGGTTGAGGCTTTCCTTGTGAATCTTTAGGGTTTGGCGTTTTACAAAATCTATGCCGTCTTTTACTGATTTGTCTGCTGGATGAATATTAAATCCGTCTCTGTGTATTTCTTCTATACGCTGTGGTTCTGCGGAATCGGCGTAAATTGGGTGGTTTTTATTAGGGATTAATTGATTCATTTTTTCTATTAGATCTATGTTAGTCAATTTTGATTCATAGATTAAGACTGAGGCATAGATGTTACTATCAATGGATGATAATTTAACTAATGATGAGGGGTTATTATAGCCAAAATCTAGACCGTAAAATACATCTGAATTATTGTCTTTTGGTAAATCATCTATAATCTGCCAATTATTGTATACGATATTCTCTAATATTCCCCACTCTCCGAGGGTGTAGATACGATAGAAATTAATGTCTTGCTGCTCAAGGGCGATGAGTGAGTTTATGTAGAATTCCTCTAAATAGGGATTGTCTTTGTAGCTTGAGTTTATCTCCTTGTAATCATACTTATTTGAATCAATAATCATGGTTTTAATCCAAGAGAGTTCGCTTGTAGGATTAAAGGTAAAGATTATCTGATTTGGGCGGTTTGGCAGTGACTGCGCCCTGTTTCTAAGGGCTATGGTCTTGAATTCATGGAAGGAGAATTCTGTGGTTTCTTCAAACCAGATGTAATTCCATTTTGAGGATTTATATTTTTCGGGATCGTCTACGCTGCTAAGCTGGATGATATTTTTATTATATTTAAAAAACCGTTTGGTCTTGTTTTCTGTTATTAAATGCCGTATGCCAAATTGATCAAAGACCTCTTTAAAGACCTCGTCAAGTGAATGCTGAATATATGCAGAGGATTTTCGAAGGGCTAGTATTTTAACCTGCTCTGCTTGTAAAAATATAATTGTAAGTAATTGAGCTATTGAATAAGACTTAGAACTACCTGCGCCTCCGCGATTGATTAATATTTGGGCATTGGATAAATAATTTTTTTTAAATATTTCAGTAGGTTTGATCTCTATATTTATCATGGCATTATTATATTAATCTGTATACCTTTATCAGATTGGGGCAGGGGGTCAGATAATATCTTATTATCCGATTTATGCTCGCCTTCCAGTTTACTCAGAGCCTCAAGACATACCCTTGCCTCTTTGATGGCTAGAAGGGCTGCCCTGTAGTCTTTTTCCTGTTCTACCTGATTAAGAATAGACATTGTTTTTTCCTTAAGCTCTTTTATTTGAGTGTGTAAGGATGTCTCAATCAGTGTCTTGGTGATATGCGTTTTATGACGAGCAAGCGTATTTCTGCTGATCTTAAATCTTAAGGCTATACTTCGCAGTGATGTTCCTTGTAATATAGCCTCATCTACATAATTGCTATTTGGATTAATCTTCAGACATAATGAACAATTCATTGTTTCTTCCTTATTGGGAATATATCAACCGCCTTTGAATATATTCTGCCTGATGGGGATATTAAATTGTCATCTATTAGCTTCCATTTTTCATAACGGCGCACAGTGGAGGCGCTAAGGTTATATTTTTTAGCGATCTCTTCATAATTTCCATGTCTAATATCCTTTTTTATCATTGGGATAATTAAACCCTTTGGCAGATTCTTTGGGATTCTTATCACCTCATCTGCGAATTCATAACGTAATTTTTCAGCATGATCAAAACCTATAACCTCCATAATCCTTAACCACGTATCAGACATTTTAAAAGTCCTCCTTCATTGTTTATTAGATTTTTTATTTCTTCCTGTGTCAAAAGCCAGTCACCTTCGGCTAAAGACAATTGTTGAAGCTCTAAATCATACTCTAAGGCATAGGTTGATTTAGATATATACCTGATGCCATTATTTTTAATAAGTATGGTGGGCGCAATCTTATCAAACCTACGCCAATTAATTAACTCGCTTTCATTTAATCCAATTAATCTTTGCGGACAGTCTGGAGGAATCGGGGCAGATGCAAATGCCTTATAATAAGCTATGAAATCCTTCTTGACCCAAGTCCATACTTGCGCGTCATGACCAAAAAATCCGCCCGGAACCCATCCTCCCAGCGCCCTGATAACTAAATGAATTATCTTATCTTCAAATATTACGCTGTCCCAATAGTGATGTGTGACCATCCTTATCGCTAAATCTAAAGCCCTTAACGCCCTGCCGTCTAAATCATTGCTTCGCTCGTTATCTCCAATTGTCTCTCTAAACTCAACAGGTAAAGGCAGAGTTTTATACCGCATTGTACGAGCCAAAGTAATACAAGCGGATTTTACCTGCTCTAAAGACATGTCTTGCAATAAATTGAAATATAGTGATATTTGCTCTGCTACAATTGTAAATCCTATTCCTTTTGCAAACTTATACAAAGTAATAGCAAATTCTCTTTCATCAGCCTTAGTCATGGGTAATTTCAATAGGTGTTTGAGACACCGCCTCCTTTAGTGGATTATCGCTCTCGCTATAAGATAGGAATCGTTTTAATTCTCTATCATTGTTTTCAGATTTATTTATAAATGATTTAGATGTGCTTGTTGATTTCTTGTCGTGATCAATCCAGCTTAAAATCGTGTAATAATGCGATTTGTATTTAGCGCCTTTAGAGCCAATGTAACTGTTTAATCTTGAAATCATGGAATGAGTTAATTCTAAGCCGTTTTTTTCAATGAGATTCTGAAATTCTAAACTTGTCAGCCATACATATTCAAGATGCAATTGCTTTTTAGACGTTTGCTCCGTATTTAATTTGTCATCATTTACATTAACTCCTTGTATATAAGGGCATTCTGTTGAAGATATTGTAGAGTTAAATAAATTGTTATCCACAATTGGACTTATGTTTGATGGTATGCCAAAGCGTTCCTTAAATCGTTCTCTAAATCCAATGCCCAATTTTTCTACAAACATATATAGTTCTTCAAAATATTTCGTCTTCAAAACGCTCTTTGGCAACTCATGGAACAAATATGACCATGCAGATAATACATTAGGATTGTCAGGCGGATTGTGTTTTAGAAAACTAGGCAAATATATAAGCTGCGCAGTCTCATCATATTTAACCATCCCAATCTTTTCTAAATTCCTGAATGCCTTTTTATATCTCTTAAACGGCATCCTTAACTCCTCAGATAATGCCTTGTCCGATATTTTAAAAATCCCAATAGAATTAGACAACGGCGTAGTTAATAAATGGAAAAATACCAACTGCGTATCACAATCTAAAAATGGGAACTTATCATCATTCCATATCGAAACCTGTATCTTTCTGTATCTGCTCATAAAGTATCATACAATATGTACTAAGTTAATGTCAAGTATCGTACAGAATAAATATAGACATTTATGTGGTACAAATTGTATTATTATTAAGGTACCCTTTAAGGGCTCTGCCCTTAAAAATCTCGCAAAGGGACTCGTCCCTTTGAACCCGTGAGCTCTTTTTAATATGTTTATTGAAAAAATTTGTTATTTTAAATAACCTTGAACCTGTTGTAAAACTTATATTTAGTATAACCAAAAGTTAATGGGTTCAAAGGGACGAGTCCCTTTGCGGGAGTTTGAGGGCAGCGCCCTCATAAAGGAGGTTTAAATAATGTCATTAATAGATGATATACGTAAGAAGATTCGCTCAGAGCGAAACAGGCATGGGTGGACGGCTGAGCAGCTTGGGGATATGGTTGGTTTGGATGGTGCTGCGATACTTCATTATGAGACAGGGAGGCGGGGGATAAGGATAGAGATACTTGAGAGGATTGCTAAGACGCTTGGGTTAAATATTACTGATTTCCTTGGGATACAGCCTGACTCAGTGCATGAGAATATTATGAAAGGTGCTGGTCAAAGTTTACTAAAAATTCCTGTATTTGCAGGTGTCCCTTGCGGGGGGTTTAGCACGATTGATGATACGGTTATAGAGTATATGTCTGTGCCTATGGAGATGGTGGAAGGGGTAAAGAATCCGCAGTTGAATGTCTTTTGGATTGTTGCTAAGGGCGAAAGTATGATGCCTAAGATTAAAAATGGGGATAGGGTTTTAGTTGCTAATGAATTCGGCGCTCCAATAATTAACGGCGATCTTGCAGTTATGGTTGTCGGTGACCAAACAACCTTAAAGCGTATCTATGAAATGAACGATTCTTTTAATCTCATTCCAGAAAACCCATTATTTCCACCTATGATCAAAACAAAAAAAGAACTAAGAGCCGAACACGTTTCATTTTATAAAGTACTTGGCGTGTTTACTAGCTTGTTGTGAAAGTTCCCTTTTAAGGGCAGAGCCTTCAAGACAATGCTTTTTTTCACATCTTCCCAAAAAAATTATATTGTCTTTCTCTGATGATAGTGGTTTCGCTGCCGTGGCCGGGTAATACTTGTGTATTATCTGGGAGTTTCATTAGTCTGTTGAAGGAATTTTTTAATTTATAATGATCTCCGCCGGGCAGATCTGTTCTGCCAACTGAATCGGCAAATAGTGTATCGCCTGAAAAGAGGACATCATGTCCATAGAGACAAATTCCGCCTGGACTGTGTCCTGGGGTGTGCATAACGGTGAAGGATAAATTCCCTACTTTTATAATATTTCCTTCAGTGATAAATTCATCGGGCTGTGGAATATCGCCTACCTCAAAGCCCCAAAATGCAGCCATATCCTTTGCTGCCTCAAAAATAGGTAATTCATCTTTATGAAAGGCAATTTTGGCATTTGAGAATTCTTTTATTTCTGAAAGTGCGCCGATGTGATCAAAATGTGTATGTGTGCAGATTATCTTGATTATTTTAAAATTATTAGACCTTACTATATCTAAAATCATCTCTGGCTCATCGCCTGGGTCTATTATTATGCAATCTAATGAGTCATCAGCAGCAGCTATAAAACAATTTGTTCCAAGTTGGCCTACTGGTAATCCTTTTATGAACATTTAATTCTCCGAATATTTGTTTTGAGGGCGCTGCCCTTAAACTCCTGCAAAGGGACTCGTCCCTTTGAACCCATTATTTTGATTTATACAATGATGGATTTTATATTTGAATAAATAGGAAGGTTAGAAGAAAAGGGAGATCATAGAATGACCTCCCTATTTTACGATTATAGATGAAATGGATTCATAAATAATATGATAAGTACAACTACTAATGCATAGATTGCAAGAGACTCAATCATCGCTAACCCTATGATAAGTGTTGTTGTAATCTTACCTGATGCCCCCGGGTTTCTTGAAACGCCCTCACAAGCCTTGCCAAGTCCAAGACCTTGTCCAATACCAGCTCCCATTGCAGCTATACCGATTGCAAGTCCGCAAGCTAATGCAGCCATTGAATAATAACCTATATTATTAGATGGAGCAGCAGCTGTGACTGCAGGAGTAGTTGCAGGGGTTTCAGTCCCTGCTTCTGCTGCAAATACTGCAGGAGCAATTACTGTCAAAAGTAGTAAAAATAATACCACTATTAAACCTGTTTTGTTTACCTTTCTCATAATGTTCTCCTTTGATGTGAAATATTTATTTATTGGCTCAAAAATTGTTAATGAGATTCTGCTACAGACCCTGATAGATACAAAATGGTTAATAATACAAATACAAATGCCTGTACAACGCTTACAAGTACCCCTAATCCTAATATCGCCGTTGGAATAATCGCTGGCGCTAGCAGCGCAAGCACTCCCAGTATTAGATGTTTAGAAATCATATTGCCAAAAAGCCTGACAGATAATGTTAATGGTCTTGCAATATGACCGATAACCTCAACAATAAACATCAATATCATAAGAGGTATCGCAGGCACTGACCTAATTGGTCCAACAAAATGTTTAAAATAACTGAGTTTGTGAACCTTTAAACCATAATAATGAGTCAATAAAAATACTGGTACAGCACACGATGCAGTTGTATTAATATTAGCAGTAGGACACTCAAAGCCTGGGAGTAATCCCATTAAATTACACAATAAAATATAAAGTCCCAGGGTTCCAATTAATGGAAATAACGTTTCTGCCCAATGCTTTCCAAGATTATCTTCACAGAGATCATAAAGCGCTTCTACTAAGGTTTCGATGAAATTCTGAAACCCGCGCGGGATTAATTCCATTGTCGTTCTAACAATAACTGCTGCTGTAACAAGTATAATCATGGCTAACCATGAATATGTTACATATGCCGGAATGCCCGGAAGTTGAATCAAGGCATGTGATTGCTCCATATATTACCTCCTTATTAACATGACTATATTACCTTTAGATTTATTTAATTGTCAAGGTCATTGTAAAATTTTTTATGATAATTTTATTAAATTATTTTCGCTTCTGAAATTAATCGTTTGACTTTAAAGCCAATACTTTATAGAATAGATATTGAATAATTTTGTAAGATTTATTATTTTAAGAGGATATTTTAACGAATTATGTTTATTATAATGATCTCTCCAGAATGTGCTCCTGTTGCAAAAGTTGGCGGGCTTGCCGACGTTGTATTTGGTTTAAGCCGAGAGCTTGAGATACGCGGAAATCCTGTTGAGATAATCCTTCCTAAATATGACTGCATGCGTTATGACCAGATTTACGACCTGCATGTTGATTATCATGATCTATGGGTGCCTCATTATGATCATTGGGTGCATTGCACGGTATTTGCAGGCATGGTTCATGGCAGAAGCTGCTTTTTCATTGAACCTCATTCTGATAGAGGTTTTTTTTCGCGCGGTGTATTTTATGGTCATAATGACGATGATGAACGTTTTGCATTTTTTTCACGCGCTGCACTTGAATTTATGTATAAGGCAAATAAACATCCTGATATTATTCATTGTCATGACTGGCAGACTGGACTTGTGCCAGTTTTATTGTATGATATTTATAAAAATGTCGGCATGACTCATCCACGCGTGTGTTATACCCTTCATAATGTAAAACATCAAGGTGTTACAGGTGAATTTATCCTTAGAGAATCAGGACTTAAACCAGCTTCAGAATATTTTCGACTTGATCGTATGCAGGATGATGGAAATCCTTTTGCTATAAATCTTATGAAATCAGGTATTGTATATTCTAATTTTGTAACCACAGTTTCACAGCAGTATGCTTGGGACATAAAGACCTCTGATCAAGGATGCGGGCTTGGACATACATTATATACTCATTCAGATAAATTTGGCGGGATATTAAACGGTATTGATTATGATGTATGGAATCCTGTGATTGACAGGCATATTCCTTATAATTATTCAATAGAAACAATTAATGATAAATATAAAAATAAAGAGGCTTTAAGACACCGTTTGCTGCTTAGACAGGAATATAAGCCGATAATTGCTGCAGTTGGAAGGCTTGATCATCAAAAAGGCGTTCCATTGATTAAACATGCCCTGCATTATGCGATAAACAATGGCTGGCAGTTTGTATTGCTTGGAAATAGTAATGAGAAGAGTTTAAATGACGAGTTTCTTGCAATAAAGGCGCAGTATAATGATCATCCTGACTGTCATCTTGAGATAGGTTATGATGAAGAATTAGCGCATCTTATCTATGCAGGCGCTGATATGATTATCATTCCAAGTTTGTTTGAACCATGCGGGCTTACGCAGATGATAGCAATGAAATACGGCACGGTTCCAATTGTAAGAGGGACAGGAGGACTAACTAATACTGTATTTGACGTAAATACTTCAGATCTTCCCTTTGAGCAGAGAAATGGTTATGTGTTTTATGATTACAATCATCATGGAATTGAGGCAGCGCTGCATCATGCTGTAGGTTTATGGTATTCGTTTCCTGAGACCTTCAGACAGGTAATGATTAATGGCATGAGATACGATTACTCTTGGAATAATCCGGGACAAAACTATCTTAATATCTATGAATATATCAGAGAAAAATAAATTTTTCTCTCTAATTTAATTTTTTTCCTTGTTTTCTTCAATAATATTTATATTTTATTAGAGAAGAGAAGAGAAGAGAAGAGAAGAGAAGAGAGGTATTAAAATGGAAAACGAAAGACTTGATTATGATGTTCAAAAGAGATTAAATTATTCTCCAGTCGTAGATAATTCTAAGAATCCTAATGTAGATGGAAATCCAGGAGCAGCAACAATTTTGGCAGCCGCAGGTGGAGTGGCTGGAGGTTTTGCTACTTCAGGAATAGCTCTAACAGCCGCAGAAGGAAGCGGATTGGCTGCGTATTCCGCTGGACTTGCTTCAATACTTACAAAGGTTGGATGCGGGTCAGTATCTGCACTAACATCATTTTCATTACTTGCAGCAGGCCCTATAATAGGCGGTATCTTAGGTATTGCCGTATATAAGGCTATTAAAAATTCAAACTTTTAGCAGGAGGGTTGAATTATGTCAAAGAAGTTTTTCGTAATGTTAGTAATAACTCTTTTTATGTCAGGAAGCATGATAAGTTTTGCTGGGCAGTGGCAAAATGAACATCCGCGGCGCGCTCAGGTCAATAAACGCTTGAATAATCAGAATAAACGAATCAATCAAGAGGTAAAAGAAGGCGAGATAAATAAAGGAGAAGCAAAAAAACTTCGTCGGGAAGATAAAAATATCAGGCAGGAAGAGCGTAGTATGGCTAAACAACATGGCGGACATATTACAAAAGAAGAGCAGAAAGTATTAAATCAGCAGGAAAATCAGAATAGTCGTGAGATAGGTAAGTAAATATAATTTAGCCTTCAATCTTTCTATAGAGATTGAAGGCTGTATTTTCTACATATCGTATGACTTTTAGTCATACGATTAATTATTAAGAGGGTTGGAACTATGAACAAACTTAATGGAGTAATATTATAGGGGTTTCATTGGTTTACAAGCAATGATGGAAATCACTACAATTATTTAGCAAGCATATCTGGCGAACTTCCAAAATCAGGAATTACTGCAATATTGGTGCTGCCTCCTCAAAAATGCGGAGGGTCTACAGATGATGTAGGGTATGGTACATATGACCTCTATGACCTTGGAGTGGATTTAGATTTGATGCTGCAGGACATATAAGGCCATTTTTCTTTGAACAGTTTATTGGACAGGTCGTGAGAATAGATAAAAAAGAAATAGAGAGGTATTTGCAGTTGGGAGTATTTTGACAGTAACTTAGATCACCTCCATGGTTTTTTACGGGATACCTCAATTTCAATAGCAAGCCAATGGCAGTATTAATATCTAATGGAAATAGAGAGGGGTGGAAATGGATGGGAGTAAGGATATGATTATGTAATGACATTACAATAACAAATTAATATACGGCTGGATTTATGCGAATATAATTTATCATTTTAAATTATTAATCGAAATATTCAGCCGATCTCTTTTTCCGCATAAAAAACCTCGCATTATTTTACCTCAAAAACACGATTACCTCAGTCTTTCTTTGATCTATTGATATAAA